>NZ_AWSA01000009.1 GCF_000576595.1 Intrasporangium oryzae NRRL B-24470
CCGTCACACCCGCGGCGTCCGTCGTCAGCTCGCCCATCTCACTCCATCCCGGACTGCTCCCCGGCCGGCGCCCCGGCGTGCGGTCTCATCGTGCATTCGGTCCCTTTCGGGGGGACCAGTCTCGCCTATCCTGCAGGGGATGGCCCGACTGCTGCTGCTGACCAACGCGCTCGCACCCAGCGCCGAGGTCCTGCCTGCCCTCGGCCTCCTCAGCCACACCGTCCGGATCCTGCCCGCCGAGGCGACCGCGCTCGTCGACGCGCCCGAGTGCGACGTCATCGTCGTCGACGCGCGTCGCGAGCTCGCGAGCGCCCGGTCCCTCTGCCGGGTGCTGCGCACGACCGGCCTCGCGACACCGCTCCTTGCCGTCCTCACCGAGGGCGGCCTCGCCGGCCTCACCTCCGAGTGGGGACTCGACGACGTCCTGCTCGACTCCGCCGGCCCTGCCGAGGTCGACGCCCGGCTCCGGCTCGCGATGACGCGGGGCCAGGCCGAGTCGGCCGACCTCGACCTGCCGATCACCTCCGGTGAGCTCGTCATCGACGAGGCGAGCTACTCGGCGAAGTTCAGGGGGACCCCCCTCGACCTCACCTACAAGGAGTTCGAGCTGCTCAAGTACCTCGCGCAGCACCCGGGCCGGGTCTTCACCCGCGCCCAGCTGCTCCAGGAGGTCTGGGGCTACGACTACTACGGCGGCACGCGCACCGTCGACGTCCACGTGCGGCGACTCCGGGCCAAGCTCGGCCCCGACCACGAGTCGCTCATCGGGACGGTCCGCAACGTCGGCTACCGCCTCGTGCCCGACCGCCCGGAGCCCCTGCCCACCGGTTCCTGACCCCACCCGGCCACGCGCCGAGCGCACGTATGCCGCTGGGGCGGGCCCAGCGGCATACGTGCTCGTGAGTCTGGCGGTCGGTGACCGCTCAGGTCACTGCTTGGTGATGCGGTCGAGCGGGCCCGGGGTGTAGCCCCCCTGGCCGTCGAGGCTCGTCAGGTACGCCGCGAAGGCGTCGATGTCGAGACCGCCGAAGTACTTGCCCGTGCCGCTGCGGAAGGCCGGGAAGTTGTCGCCGCCGTCGGAGAGGAAGTTGTTCGTGACGATGCGGTACGTCGCCGCCTTGTCGATCGGCGTGCCGTTCAGGGCCACCGTGCCGTCGACGACGCTCGACCCGTTGTGGGTGTAGGTGAAGCCCCTGCTGATCTGCAGCACCTTGACCGAGGACGCGTTGGGCCCGCTCCACTGCTGGTTGAGGACGTCGTAGATCTGCTGGCCCGTCAGGGTCATCGAGACGAGGTAGTTGTTGAACGGCTGGACGGTGAACGCCTCGCCGAAGGTGACGTCACCCGGCGCCTCGAAGTACGGCGAGAACGCGTAGCTGAGGTCGGCGCGGATGCCACCGGGGTTCATGAACGCGATGACGGGCGTCTGGCCTCCGGTGACGACCGAGGGGTCGGCGAGCTGGGCGTCGGCGATGAGGTCACCGAGCTGCGACTCACCGGCGGCGCTCTGGGCGCGCGTCACGTCGGCTGTGATGTGGCCGATCACCTTCTCGGCGACCTTCTTGACGAGCCGGTTGTAGAGCGTGATGAGCGACGTCTGGTCGGGGTCCTTCGGGACGTCCTGCGTGACGATGCGGTTGGCCGAGGTGGCGTACGGGTCGGCCACGGCCGGGCGCACGAGGTCGTTGGTGCGACGGTCGAACGTCACGTCGGTCTCGGTGTAGAGCCGCCCGAAGGACGACGCCGAGGTCACGAGCCGCGGCTTGCCGGCCGGGTCGGGGATGTTGCAGACGTACGGCTGGTGCGTGTGTCCCGAGATGACCATGTCGATGGCCGGGCTGAGGTTGCGCGCGATCGGCAGGATCGGCGAGTCGGCGGCGAGCGCGCCGCTCTTGCAGGCGACGTCGTAAGGGCCGGCCGGCGGCGTGCCGCCCTGGTGGATGAGGACGACGATCGCGTCGACACCCTGCTCCTTGAGCACGGGGACGAGGGCGTTGGCCGTCGCGACCTCGTCCTCGAACTCGAGGCCGGCGACGCCCGACGCGGTGACGATCGAGGGGGTGTCCTTGAGCGTCATGCCGATGAAGCCGACCTTGGCGCCGTTGAAGTTCTTGATGGCGTAGGACGGGAGGATCGTCTTGCCGGTCGACTTCTCGACCACGTTGGCGGCGAGGTACTGGAACGTCGCTCCGGTGAACGTGTGGTCGGCGCAGGAGTTCTGGTTGTTGACGCCGTCGGGGCCGTCGTCGATGCAGCCGCCGGACTGGAGGCGCTGGAGCTCCCTGTAGCCCTCGTCGAACTCGTGGTTGCCGACCGCGGTGATGTCGAGGCCGAGCGAGTTGAGCGACTCGACCGTCGGCTCGTCGTGGAACGCGGCCGAGAGGAGCGGGGAGGCGCCGACCATGTCGCCGGCCGCGACGGTCACGGTGTACGGGTGGCCCACGCGGGCCTGCTTGAGGTGCGTTGCGAGGTACTCGACGCCACCGGCGAGCTTGTAGTTGATCAGCTCGGTCCTGTTGCCGTCCTTGTCGATGTCGTCGACGTCGACGTAGGGCGTCACCGTGATGCGGCCGCTCGACCCGGTGGGGGCCTCGAGGTTTCCGTGGAAGTCGTTGAACGACAGGATCTGGATGCCGAGCGTCGGCCCGGGCGGCGTCTTCTTGTCCTGGCTGACGGCCATGGCGGGCGCGGCGACCGCGGCAGCCGCGCACAGCCCGGCGACGGCGACGCCGGCGAGGCGTCTGGTGGATCGAGACATGGTCTCCCTCTGCTTCGTGGGTTGCTGTGGACGCCCCCGAGCGCCCTCTGCGGAGGCTAGCCGCTCGCGGCGACGTTCGGGTGGCTCACAGGGTGCTTGTGGTGAAATCTCGGTATGCCGTGCCCGAACATCGTCCGTCGCGACGCGACGAGCCCCCTCACCGCGGCCGAGGCCGAGGCGGTGCTCGCCCTCGCGGCCCGCTCCGAGGAGGCGGACGGCGGCGCGCCCCTGTCGGAGCAGTTCCGCCTCTCGGTCCGCGCCCGCGATGTCGACGGCGTGGTCCACGTCCTCGCGTTCGACGAGAAGGGTCCGTATGCCGCTGGGCCGGCTCTCCTCGGCTACGCGCAGTCCCGCGCCGGCGCCGGGGGCGAACCCCCGTCCGGTGAGCTCGTCGTCGCACCCGACGCCCGGCGCCGAGGGGTCGGCCGGGCGCTCGTCGAAGCGCTGCCCGAGCAGGTCCGACTGTGGAGCCACGCACGCGGAGCGGCCGGCGAGGGCGCGGCCCGGTTCGCCGAGGCCCTCGGGCTGCGGCCGGTGCGGTCCCTCCACGTCATGGGCCGGTCGCTCCGGTCCGGCCCCGAGTGGGGGCCTGCCATCCTGCCCGCCGACCTCGTGGCCCGGCACTTCGAGGTGGGGCGCGACGAGGACGCCTGGGTGCAGGTCAACGCCGCGGCCTTCGCCCACCACCCCGAGCAGGGGTCGCTGCGTCGGGCCGACCTGGAGCAGCGGATGGCCGAGCCGTGGTGGGACCCGGACGGGTTCATCCTCGTCGTCGAGGCGGCCGACCCCGCCCGCATCGCCGCCTTCCACTGGACGAAGGTCGACCCGCCGGAGGGCGACGTCGGCGAGGTCTACGTCGTCGGGGTCGCCCCGGCCCAGCAGGGCCGGGGGCTCGGCACCGCGGTCACGGTGCTCGGGCTCGACCATCTCGCCCGGCGGGGCCTGCGTGAGGTCGTCCTCTACGTCGACGAGGAGAACACCGCCGCCGTCCACACCTACTCCCGGCTCGGCTTCGAGGACGTCGAGGTGCACCGCCAGTACGCCCGCTGACCGCCGAGGTGAGGAGTCCCTCCAGGACTGCCCGCGACGGCCGTCCGGGTGTCACGATGGGCCTATGAGCACCGGCAGCCTCGAACGCACCGACCTGGACGAGCGCAACCAGCCCGGAAAGGGGGCCGAGTCCGGCGAGGGCGCCGAGGCCCCGGAAGCCGTGGGCGAGTCGGCCGAGGTCAGCTCGTTCACGAGCACGGTGCCGTCGCGGCGGATCCCGGCCCGCGCCCCCAACGGGCGCTTCGTCGGGCCGGGCAGCCAGCTGCCACCCGAGGCCGACGACCTGCCGACCGACCGCTACCTCGAGCGCGAGCTGTCGTGGCTGCAGTTCAACGAGCGCGTCATGCAGCTCGCCATGGACCCGACGATCCCGCTCCTCGAGCGCGCCCGGTTCCTCGCCATCTTCGCAAGCAACCTCGACGAGTACTTCATGGTCCGCGTCGCCGGCCTCAAGCGCCGCATCGCGACCGGACTCGCCGTGCGGACGGCAGCGGGGCTCGAGCCCCGCGAGCTCATCGAGCGCGTCGCCCGGCTCGCCCACGAGCTGATGAACCAGCACGCCGCGATCTTCCAGCACGAGGTCCGTCCCGCCCTCGAGGAGCAGGGCATCACCATCGTCCGCTGGGACGAGCTCGACGAGGAGGACCAGGAGCCGCTCCACTACTTCTTCGCCGAGCGCGTCTTCCCGGTCCTCACCCCGCTCGCGGTCGACCCGGCGCACCCCTTCCCCTACATCTCGGGGCTCTCGCTCAACCTCGCCGTCCTCCTGCAGAACCCCAAGACCGGGTCGGAGCACTTCGCCCGCGTCAAGGTGCCACCGAGCCTCCCGCGCTTCATCCGCGTCGACGAGTACCTGCTCGACATCCCGCTCGACGCGCCCCTCGACGCCGTGCTCGACAAGGACCGCGAGCGCCGCCGCTTCGTGCCGCTCGAGGACATCATCGCCTCGCACCTCGACCAGCTCTTCCCGGGGATGCTCGTGCGCGAGCACTTCAGCTTCCGCGTCACCCGCAACGAGGACGTCGAGGTGGAGGAGGACGACACCGAGAACCTCCTCACGGCCCTCGAGAAGGAGCTGACGCGCCGCCGGTTCGGCCCGCCGATCCGCCTCGAGGTCGAGGACGACATCGACTCGAAGGTCCTCGACATGCTGAGCCGCGAGCTGCAGATCAGCGACCGCGAGGTCTACCGGCTGCCGACCCCGCTCGACCTGCGAGGCCTGTTCACGATCGCCGACGTCGACCGCTCCGACCTCGCCTTTCCCACCTTCTTCCCGCGCACCCACCCCGACTTCGCGCCGACCGAGAGCGCCAAGCCGATCGACCTGCTCGCCGCGGTGCGCCAGAAGGACGTTCTCGTCCAGCACCCCTACAACTCGTTCTCGACGTCGGTGCAGGCCTTCATCGAGCAGGCGGCGGCCGACCCCAACGTCCTCGCGATCAAGCAGACGCTCTACCGGACCTCGGGCGACTCGCCGATCATCGACGCGCTCATCGACGCCGCCGAGGCCGGCAAGCAGGTCCTCGCCGTCGTCGAGATCAAGGCCCGGTTCGACGAGGTCAACAACATCTCGTGGGCGCGCAAGCTGGAGGAGGCGGGCGTCCACGTCGTCTACGGCGTCGTCGGCCTCAAGACCCACGCCAAGCTGTGCCTCGTCGTGCGCCAGGAGTCCGACGGCCTCGTGCGGTACTGCCACATCGGCACCGGCAACTACAACCCCAAGACCGCGCGCGTCTACGAGGACTTCGGCCTCTTCACGTGCGACCCGCAGGTCGGCGAGGACCTGTCGCGCCTCTTCAACCTCCTGTCGGGCTTCGCCCCCCGGAGCAGGTTCAAGCGGCTCCTCGTCGCCCCGCGGTCGGTCCGATCGGGCCTCGTCGAGCTCATCGAGGAGGAGGTCGCCCTCCACGAGGCGCGCGGCGAGGCCGGGCCTCCCGGGCGGATCGTGTTCAAGGCCAACTCCATCGTCGACGAGGAGCTCATCGACGCCCTCTACCGGGCGAGCATCGCCGGGGTCCACGTCGACATCTGGGTGCGCGGCATCTGCGCCGTCCGCCCGGGCGTCACGGGCCTCAGCGAGCACATCCGCGTGCGCTCCGTCCTCGGCCGCTTCCTCGAGCACTCGCGGGTGTTCTGGTTCGACCACGGTGGAGACCCGCAGGTCTACATCGGCAGCGCCGACCTGATGCACCGTAACCTCGACCGCCGCGTCGAGGCGCTCGTGCGGATCACCGACCCCGGTCACCTCGAGGAGCTGCGTGACCTCATCGACCTCGGCTTCGCCGAGACGACGTCGCGCTGGGACCTCGGGTCGGACGGCCGGTGGGTCCGCCACCACCAGACCGAGCTCGGCGAGCCCCTCGACGACCTCCAGGTCAAGCTCATGGAGCGGCACGACAAGAGGCGGCGCAAGGCACGCCGGCGCTGAGCTGCGGGGGACGGACCGGGTCCGTTTCCGGCAGACTGGCGCGCGTGGCCTCCCTCATCCCCGCAGCGGGCACCCTCCCCTGGCGTCGCCGCGGCGGTCAGCTGGAGGTCGCGCTCGTCCACCGGCCGAAGTACGACGACTGGTCGTGGGCCAAGGGCAAGCTCGACCCGGGCGAGGCGCCGTGCATCGCTGCCGTGCGGGAGACGTCGGAGGAGACCGGGCTGGACGTGCGCCTCGGCCCGCCGCTCCCCCTGTCCGAGTACCCCGTCCTCGATGCCGTGGGTGCGCCCGCGACGAAGCAGGTCCACTACTGGGCCGCGACCGTGACGGGCGGCTCGGGTCGGCTCGAGCACGAGATCGACGAGGTGGTCTGGGCCGACGTGCCGACGGCGAACGCCCGCCTCGACTACGCCCGCGACCGCGAGCAGCTCCTCGCCCTCGTCCGGGCCGAACGCGAGGGCGACCTCGACACCTGGCCGCTCGCGCTCGTGCGGCACGCGAAGGCGCAGCCCCGATCCCGCTGGACGGGTGACGACCGTCTGCGTCCGCTCGACGCGGTCGGACGCGCCCAGGCCGCGACCGTCGCGAAGGTGCTCGCGGCATACGGCGTGACGCGGGTCGTGTCCTCGACGTCGACGCGCTGCGTCACGACCGTCGAGCCGTATGCCGTCCGGCGCGGCGCGCGCCTCGTCACCCGCGCCAGCCTGTCCGAGGAGGGCTTCGCCGAAGACTCCTCGGGTGCTCCGCGGCAGGTCGAGAAGCTGCTCCGACGCGGCGAGCCGGCGGCCCTGTGCAGCCACGGGCCGGTCCTGCCGACACTGCTCGACACGCTGGCCGAACGGGTCCCGGCCGACCACCTCCGCGCCGAATGGCTCACCGAGCAGCTGCGGACGGCCGCCGACTCGGCCCTGCGCAAGGGCGAGGTCCTCGTGTGCCACCTCACCGGTCGCGGGGCCGAGGCCCGCGTCGTCCACCTCGAGCGCGTCGACACCTGACCATCCGGGCCCCAAGTCGTCGCCACCCGTTCACCTGGAGTTAACCGCACGGGGCGAAGTGGTCACCCTGCCCTCCTATGTTCGCGGTGGATGAACCATCCAGACGCGTCGCCGGACCCGCCGGCGACACCAAACGGTCCCACCCCCATCGAGAGGGAACACGCTCGTGTCTGTTTCGCGTATCGGCGCCATCGGCGCCATCGCCCTGTCCGGTGCCCTCGCGCTGTCCGCCTGCGCGTCCGAGAACCCCGCACCGGCCGCATCTGCCTCCAGCGGCGGCACCTCCGGGGCCTCGGCCGCCGACTGCTTCAGCGGCGACCTCAAGGCAGAGGGCTCCACGGCCCAGAAGAACGCCATCGACGAGGCCATCAAGGCCTACCAGACGGCCTGCGCCAACGCCAACATCGACTACCAGCCCACCGGTTCCGGTGCGGGCATCAAGCAGTTCATCGCCAAGCAGGTCGACTTCGCGGGCTCCGACTCCGCGCTCAAGACCGTTCCCAAGGACGGCAAGGTCGAGGCCACCGACGCCAAGAACGCCTGTGGCTCCGATGCCTGGAACCTGCCCATGGTCACCGGCCCGATCGCCATCGCCTACAACGTCAAGGGCGTTGACAAGCTCGTCCTCAACGCCGAGGTCGCCGCGAAGATCTTCGACGGCAAGATCACGACGTGGAACGACCCGGCCATCGCCGCGCTCAACAAGGGCGTCACGCTCCCGGCCACGCCCATCAAGGTCTTCTTCCGCTCGGACGAGTCCGGCACGACGGAGAACTTCACGAAGTACCTCCACGCCGCGGCTCCCAGCGCCTGGACGTACGACCCCGCCAAGAAGTGGACCGGCCAGGGCGAGGGCAAGGAGAAGTCCGCCGGTGTCGCCACCGCCACAAAGGGTCAGGACGGCGGCATCACGTACGTCGAGCTGAGCTACGCGCAGCAGAACCAGCTGCCGATGGCCCAGATCGACAACGGCTCCGGCCCCGTCGAGCTGACCCCGGAGGCCGCCGGCAAGACGATCGCCACGGCGAAGCAGACCGGCACCGGCAACGACCTCGCCCTCAAGATCGACTACGCGACGAAGGAGGCCGGGGCCTACCCGATCGTCCTCGTCACCTACGAGATCGTCTGCTCGAAGTACGCTGATGCCGAGACGGGCAAGAAGGTCAAGTCCTTCCTCAAGAGCTTCTCCTCGGACGCAGTCCAGAAGAGCCTCACGAGCCTGGGCTACGCGCCGCTCCCGACCGAGGTTGCCACCAAGGTCCAGAGCGCGGTCAACGCGATCTCCTGACCATCGGGAAAGGGGCGGGCGCCGCACCCGGCGTCCGCCCCTTCCCTGCTCCACCTGAACCCACTGGAAGGGGCCCTCACGTGTCCACCGTGACCGGTGTGTCCGCCACCGACGATCCCCCCGGCCCCGACGGCAGGACACCGCTTCGGGGCGTTTCCGCGTCAACCGGCCGCCTCGGCGACCGGCTCTTCGGCGGGGCTGCGACGGTCTCCGGGGTCATCGTCATCGCGACGGTCACCCTCATCGCCGTCTTCCTCATCGTCCAGGCCGTACCCGCCCTTCGGGACAACCAGGCGAGCTTCTTCACCTCACGCGAGTGGGCCCCCGGCGGGGACACGCCGCGCTTCGGCATCGTCGAGTTCCTGTGGACGACCGTCGCCGCCTCGACCATGGCCATGATCATCGCCGTGCCGTTCGGCGTCGCCGTGGCGCTCTTCCTCACGCAGTACGCCCCGCTGTGGATGCGCGGCCCCGCCGCGGCGCTCGTCGACCTGCTCGCGGCCGTGCCCTCGATCGTCTACGGCCTCTGGGGCCTGATCACGTTCGCACCGTTCTTCAAGCCGATCCAGGGGTGGCTGGAGAACACGCTGGGCTGGATTCCGCTCTTCTCCCCGACTGGCATCTCCGGTGGAACCATCCTCTTCATCGGCCTCGTCCTCTCGATCATGGTCCTGCCGATCGTCACCGCGCTCTCGCGCGAGGTCTTCGCGCAGACGCCGCTCGCCCACAAGGAGGGCGCCCTCGCGCTCGGTGCGACGCGCTGGGAGATGATCCGCACGGCTGTCCTGCCCTTCGGCCGCCCCGGCGTCATCTCGGCCGCCATGCTCGCTCTCGGCCGGGCCCTCGGCGAGACGATCGCCGTCACCTTCCTCGTCTCGTCGCTGCCCGACGGCGCGGCATGGACCTGGTCGCTCTTCAACGGTGGTGAGACCTTCGCCTCGAAGATCGCGAACAACGCCGCGGAGTTCAGCAACCCCAACAAGACGGGGGCCTACATCGCCGCCGGGCTGGTGCTCTTCGTGCTGACCTTCATCGTCAACAGCATCGCCCGCATCGTCATCGAGCGCAGGAAGGCCTTCACCGAATGAGCGCGCTCAAGACCGACCAGCGGGTGCCCGAGGACGAGAACATGACCGGCGACAGCCCCACCTCACCGCCGCCAAGCAACCGATCGGGCAACGAAGCGCTGCGCGAGATGAGCAACCCGCACCGCGGCCGCGCGATCAAGGACCTCATCGCCAGGATCGCGATGTGGGTGTCGTTCTTCGTCGCGATGGTGCCCCTCGCCTGGATTCTCTGGACGGTTGTGAGCAAGGGGATCCACCTGCTCCTCTCGGCGACGTGGTGGACGGGCAACCAGCGCAACATCAACTCGAGCGACGTCGGCGGCGGGGCGCGCCACGCCATCGAGGGCACCTTGATGATGGCCGGCGTCACGGCGCTCATCGCCGTGCCGATCGGCATCTTGACCGCCGTCTACCTCGTGGAGTACGGCAGGGGCGGCCTGGCCCGGGCGATCAGCTTCATGGTCGACATCCTCTCGGGCGTGCCGTCCATCGTCGCGGCCCTCTTCATCTACGCCGTCTGGGTGACGACCTTCGGGCTCGACCGGTCCGGCTTCGCGGCGGCCCTCGCCCTCGTCCTGCTCATGATCCCCGTCATCGTCCGCTCGACGGAAGAGATGCTCAAGCTCGTGCCCAACGAGCTGCGTGAGGCGGCCTACGCCCTCGGTGTCCCCAAGTGGGTGACGATCGTCAAGATCGTCCTGCGGACCGCCTTCTCGGGCATCGTCACGGGCGTCCTGCTGGGCCTGGCCCGCATCATGGGCGAGACGGCTCCGCTGCTGATCCTCGCCCCGTACACGAAGAACTTCCAGCATGACCTCTTCAACGGCAACTTCCCGACGTTGCCGATGATGATCAACCAGGACCGCGGCGACTTCGCCCTCGCCAGCGCTGCGGCGCGCATGTGGGGCACCGCCCTGACGCTGATTCTCCTCGTCCTCCTCCTCAACATCATCGGCCGGGTCATCGCGCACTTCGGCTCGGTCAAGAAGTAAGAAAGCGAACCACTCGACGATGGCAAAGCGAATCGACGTCTCCGACCTCAACGTCTACTACGGCGCCTTCAAGGCGGTCGAGGGTGTCTCGATGACCGTCGAGCCGCGCTCGGTGACGGCCTTCATCGGGCCCTCGGGCTGCGGCAAGTCGACGTTCCTGCGCACCCTCAACCGGATGCACGAGGTCATCCCCGGCGGTCGCGTCGAGGGCAAGGTCATGCTCGACGACCAGGACCTCTACGCCCCGTCGATGGACCCCGTGATGGTGCGACGGACGATCGGCATGGTCTTCCAGCGTCCCAACCCCTTCCCGACGATGTCGATCTACGACAACGTCGCTGCCGGTCTGCGCCTCAACGGCGTCAGGAACAAGAAGACCCTCGACGGCATCGTCGAGCAGTCCCTCAAGGGCGCCAACCTCTGGAACGAGGTCAAGGACCGACTGTCCAAGCCGGGCGCTGGCCTCTCCGGCGGACAGCAGCAGCGCCTTTGCATCGCCCGCGCGATCGCCGTGCAGCCGCAGGTCCTCCTCATGGACGAGCCGTGCTCCGCGCTCGACCCGATCTCGACGCTCGCGATCGAGGACCTCATCAACGAGCTGAAGTCGGACTACACGATCGTCATCGTGACGCACAACATGCAGCAGGCGGCACGGGTCTCCGACCGGACCGCCTTCTTCAACCTCAAGGCGACGGGCGAGCCCGGTCGTCTCATCGAGATCGACGAGACGACGAAGATCTTCAACAACCCCAACGAACAGTCGACCGAGGACTACATCTCGGGTCGATTCGGCTGACCGGTTCCCCCATGGACGACGACGCGAAGGGGATTCTCCCGTCTGGGACGGGAGGAGCCCCTTCGTGCGTGGCCGTGCCTCGTATGCCGCCGGGCCGGCTCGTCAGTGCCGGCTTCGCCGGCTCGTCAGTGGAAGAGCAGGGTGGCCCACCAGGCGATCGCCGCGACGAGCGCCGCGCCGGGGAAGGTGAGGACCCAGGCGCCGACGATGTTTCCGGCGACACTCCAGCGCACCGCCGAGAGGCGCTTCGTCGCGCCGACGCCCATGATCGCCGAGGTGATCGTGTGCGTCGTCGAGATCGGCGCGCCGAAGGCGAGGCCGGCGACGTAGAGGATCGACGCCGCGGTCGTCTCGGACGCGAAGCCCTGGGGCGGGGTGAGGTCGATGATGCGGCGCCCGAGGGTGCGCATGATGCGCCACCCGCCGGCATACGTGCCGAGGGAGATGACGATCGCCGAGAGGACGAGGACCCACACCGGGATCGAGTCGCCCGTGTGGTAGCCCGATATGTTGAGGGCGAGCACGACGACACCGGCCGTCTTGGCGGCGTCCTGCAGGCCGTGGCCGAAGGCCATCGCCGCGGCCGAGGCCGTCTGCGAGAGCCGGAAGCCGCGGGTGACCCGGCCCGGGTGGGAGTGCCGGAAGATCCACAGGATGGCCAGCATGATGAGGTAGCCGAGGATGATGCCGATGACCGGCGAGAGCACCATCGGGATGACGACCTTGGTCCAGATGACCTCCCACTGGACGGCGACGCCGGCCACGAGGGCGGCACCGCCGAGCCCGCCGATGAGGGCGTGCGAGGAGGAGGACGGCAGGCCGAACCACCAGGTCAGCAGGTTCCAGCCGATCGCGCCCACCAGGGCACAGGCGACGAGCCAGAGGCCGCTCGCGCCGGACGGCTGCTCGATGATGCCGGAGCCGATCGTCTTGGCGACCTTGCCGCCGAAGAACGCACCGGCGAGGTTGGCCACGGCAGCCATGGCGAGGGCGACCCGAGGCGTCAGCGCGCGCGTCGAGACCGAGGTCGCGATCGCGTTGGCTGCGTCGTGGAAGCCGTTGGTGTAGTTGAAGCCCATCGCCAACGCGATGACGAGGGCGACGGGGAGGACGTCCATCACCGGTCAGGACTCCTTGACGGCGATGCCCTCAACCGTGTGGGCCACCTTCTCGAACGAGTCAGCGGCGTTCTCGAAGCCGTCGATGATGCTCTTGACCTTGATCACGTGGAGGGCGTCCGTCGCGTTGTTGAACAGGTCGGCCATCATCGTCCGGTGGAGGGAGTCGGCCTGGTTCTCGAGGCGGTTGATCTCGATCCAGTAGTTCGAGAGGTCCTTGAGCGAACGCAGCTTGGGCATCGCCTCGGCGGTGACCTCGGCCATGCGGGCGAGGATCTCGAACTGGTCGGCCAGGCCCTTGGGCAGCTCGCCGATGCGGTAGAGCACGATGAGGTCGGCCGCTTCCTCGATGAGGTCCATGCAGTCGTCGAGGCGCGCGGCGAGGTCGTGGATGTCCTCGCGGTCGAACGGCGTGATGAACGAGCTGTTCACCTTGTTGATGAGCTCGTGCGTCGCGTCGTCCGCGGAGTGCTCGAGGTCTCGGAGGCGGTCGGCCACGGCCTGGCGGCCTGAGGGCTCGACCTCGAGGAAGCGGGTCAGC
The DNA here is from genome assembly GCF_000576595.1 of Intrasporangium oryzae NRRL B-24470. Classification (GTDB taxonomy): domain Bacteria; phylum Actinomycetota; class Actinomycetes; order Actinomycetales; family Dermatophilaceae; genus Intrasporangium_C; species Intrasporangium_C oryzae. The sequence goes on from NZ_AWSA01000009.1 coordinate 13,034, forward strand.
TCACGCGTCGCGTCGACGAGAAGGCCGGCGGTGGTGGCGAAGAGGGAGAAGAAACTGGTGTCCTGGGGCGTGAGGCGAAAACCCACGGGGCTGCTCCGAACGATCGACAGTTGGTCGGGACGATGCTACGGCTTCGCAGGCGCACGGATGGAACCGAAGGGATCCGACGAGATGGGCATTTCGGACAAAGAGTGACGCGGTTCACATCCAGCGCGCCGAATCGGGTCTTGACAGCCCAGGGCACGACGTTCAGATGTCGTAGGCGGAGCCGCCGGACCCCTCACCGTGCGCGACACCGCCATCGACACCGAGCAGGGCGTCAACCTCGGCAGGGGTGAAGTGCCGGGGGCTCGAGGAGGCGGCGACGACGAGGTCGCTCACCAGCTCGATCTCGTCGCGAAGGTCGCTGTCGAGCAGGTCCTCTGATCGGAGTTGCTCGGTCGTCATGATCCCAATCTAGGCCGGGAGCGGGCTCCGCGTGACGCTAAGGGCCCAACGTGACCGAGTTTTCCCCGCCCGGAGGCGCGGGGCATCATGGACGCATGTCCCTGCACGACGGGCCGGACGACGGCCCCCGCTGGACGTTCCTCGAGCGCGGCAGCTTCCTCATCGGCTGTTGCGAGGTCTGCGGGTACACCACCGCGGCACGCCGGGCCCGCTACACCGCCGAGTCCGACCTGGCCACGCACGACCTGACCTGCGTGGCACCGGACGACCTGGCAGCGGACGAACTGGCAACGGACGACCTCGTGGTGGAAGTCGTGGCGGAGGTCGTGGTGGCAGATGGCGTCGCGGGCGGCTCGTTGCCCACGCCCACCGCGCGAGAAGTCTGACGTCGGGCCGGGAGCGCCTCTCGGCACAGGGCCGCTCGGAGCGGCTGAATTTGGGACCCGGGGCTACCGCGGCCCGACGCGCCCTCAAGGATAGGTGCCCGGAGCGGGATCGCCAAAGGCTGCGGCCGCCCGCCAGGCCCCTTTGAGCGCAGATCCGGCCCGTATGCCGCCGGGCCGCGCTGGGTGCCCTGGCGAGGCTGGGTGCCGGCTCGGCGGCATACGCCCCGGTGTGGTGTCAGTCGAGCCCGCCCGATCGCCACAGGCGCGCGCAGGCGCTGAGGTCGTCGGCCATGGTGAGGACGTTGGCGGCCTGCTCGGCGCTCGCGTCGCCGACGGAGACGTCGGCGCGCCCCGCGGAGACGACGCGGCAGAAGGCGGCGGCACGCTCGAGCGCGACGGACAGGTCACCCTCGAAGACGCCGCGAAGGATCTCGTCGACGAGTCGGCCCATCTCCTCCGGCGAGGGCGGGTCGGCGGCTCCGGCGATGGCATGGTTGGGGCCGGTGAAGCGGATGCCGGCGGCGTACTCCCGGCTCGCCTCCTCCGGCGCGCGGCGGACCCATTCACGCAGCACGTAGAGGCGCCAGAGGGCGCCGGGCAGGCTCCGGGCCGGACGCTGCGACCACAGCTCGGCGAGGGTCGACAGGCCGATGTCGTCGACGAGGGCGACGAGGCGCGTCGTCAGCTCGGGGTCGGCAGAGGCGCGACCGGCGTGGACGAGGGCGGCGGCGGTCTCGTGTGCGACGTGGATCTCCTCGGTCGGGTCGTAGGCGCCCCCGTGCGCCTCGAGGGCCGACGGGCTGAAGAAGGCCGGCCGCCGGTGGTGGGGGCGCTCGCTCTCGCTCATCCCCGCAGGCTAACCCGAGACGCGGACAGCGGAGCGGCATGCGACGCCGGCGCCGAGGCCGCCGGCGGCGTCACCCTGCGGATCATCTGGCAGATCAGCTTGCAGGAGGTGTCGCTGGAGCAACCACGCGCGCCAGATGATCCGCACGTTGATCAGGGCCTAGCGCGATCCGCTCGAGGGTGACCGACTGGGGCTTGCGCGCCACGGCCCCGTCCGAGGGTCCGCAGCATCCGGATCCGGTGGCGGCCCCGGCCGCGAGCTCCTCGTCGGACAGGGCGTTGCTCGAGGAGCACACGCCGGTCTCCGGGAGGACGAGCCGGACCTCGTCCGCGGCCGCGTCGTCGCCCGCGAGGTGGGCAGCGATCGACCGGACCTGCTCGTTCCCCGTCGTGATGAGGAACGTCGGGGCGCGGCCGTAGGACTTCATCCCGACGACGTAGAAGTCGGGCTCGTTGTCGTGGGCCAGCTCGCGCCAGCCGTGCGGTGGGACGGTGCCGCAGGAGTGGAAGGCCGGGTCGACGAGCGGACCCAGCGCCCGCGGCGCCTCGAGGCCCGGGTGCAGGTCGAGCTGGAGCTCGGCGGTGACCGTGAGGTCCGGACGGAAGCCCGTCGCCGCCACGACCTGGTGGATCCCGTCGATGACGCGCTCCCCCTCGGGGGTATCGCCGATGACGGCGACCGACTTGGAGTCCTGCGCCACGTGGAGCTCCCGGGTCGAGAAGCCCGTGACGAGCTCGAGCGCGCCCGAACCGACGAGGTCCTCCAGGTCGGAACCGAGCCGACCGCGGTCGGCAAGCTGGTCGGACGCGCCACCGCCGAAGACGCGACGGGCGTTGCTGCCCCGGATGGCCCAGACGATGCGCGTGCCCGGCACTTCGCGGGCCAGCTGGGCGAGAGCCACGAGGGTGTTGGCGGCGGAGTGGCCCATCCCGACGACGAGGGTCGTGCGGCCGGCGAAGCGCTCCCGATCGCGGCCGAGGACGTCCGGCAACGGGCCGACGACCAGTCCGGCCCGGCGGGCCCGCTCCTCCCCGAGCGGGGGAAGACCCGCCGAACCGAGCGGGTTGTGCTGTGCCCACGTCCCGGAGGCGTCGATGACGGCTCGCGCGCGCAGGTCCTCGACGGGCCCGTCCCGACGCTCGATGCGCACGAGGAAGGGGCGCTCGGCGCGTCCGACCGTCCGCGAACGGTCGAGCCCGTCACGCGACACCGCGATGACGCGGGCGCCCGTACGGAGGGCGTCGCCGAGGGCGTCGGCGAGCGGACGGAGATACTGCTCGACGATCTCCGAACCGGTCGGGGACTGCCGCCCGGTCGGGCGGGCCCAGCCGGTCGGCTCGAGCAGCCTCTCGGCGGCGGCGTCGACGATGTACTCCCAGGGCGTGAAGGTGCGGATGTGCCCCCACTCGCTCATGGCGGCGCCGACACGCTCCCCTGCCTCGAGGACGACGACGGGTATGCCGTGCTCGCGGAGGTGCGCTGCCGCGGCGAGCCCGACCGGGCCGGCCCCGATGACGACGACGGGCCAGTTGTCCCGGTCGTTCACGCTGTCACTCGTCGGTTCGGCTGCGTGGTCTGGTGCTATGGACATCTCTGGATCTCCTCCGTCTCGGGCCGCCGACGCCGCGGCGGAACAGCATCGCATGTTTCGACGTTCATCAAAGCAGAACCTCGAAAGCCGTGGAAGCATTCCTTCGAAGTTCTTCGAACTTTGGTTCCGAGAGAGGTAGCGTGAGCGCGATGACCACCACGAGCCCGACCCAGCTGACCATCCTGTCGGCGTGCTGCTCCCCTGCCGAGCCGGCCGTGGCCGACGAGTCGGCGGAGGCGCTCGCGTCGCTGTTCAAGGCCCTCGCCGACCCGGCCCGGGTCAAGATCATGTCGATGCTGCTCAACGCCGACGAGGTCTGCGCGTGCGACATCGCCACGGCCATCGGCAAGAGCCAGGCGACGGCCTCGCACCACCTCGGCCTCCTCCGAAAGGCCGGCCTCGTGACGGGCGACAAGCGCGGCACGTGGGTCTACTACCGCGCGATCCCGGAGCGGCTCGCCTCGATCAGCGCGGCTCTGACCACGGACCTCTGACCACGGACCGCTGAGCAGAGCCCGCGTCAGACCGTGACGACCTGGACGTCGAGCGACTCGATGAGCTCGACGACGCGACGCCTGATCTCGTCGCGGATCGTGCGCACGGCCCCGACCCCCTGACCTGCGGGGTCGTCGAGCTCCCAGTCCTCGTAGCGCTTCCCCGGGAAGATCGGGCACGTGTCGCCACAGCCCATCGTGATGACGACGTCGGACTCCTTGACCGCCTCGGTCGTGAGGATCTTCGGCGTCTCGGCGGCGATGTCGATGCCCTCCTCGGCCATGGCGGCGACCGCGGACGGGTTCACCTGGTCGGCAGGCGCCGAGCCGGCGGACCGGACCTCCACCGCCCCGCCGGAGAGCCGCGCCAGGTAGGCGGCGGCCATCTGGGAGCGTCCGGCGTTGTGGACGCAGACGAAGAGGACGGACGGACGGTCGCTCATGCGGGACTCCTGGTGATGAGGGGGAGCGTGCGGGAGGTCGGTACGGCGTGGGACGGGGTGAGCGGCATACGAGGAGGTCTCACACGCCGGCATCGCTGAGCGATGCGCTCGGGCGTGGCCTCGCGGGTTGCTGGGTCAGGGCGGACAGGGCCGCCGCGCCGACGGGCTCACTGGCCAGCAGCGGCACGACGGCGACACGCGGGCAGAGCTCGGCGACCCGGGCGAGCGAGTCGTGCTCCGCCGCCGCCCGAGCCCGGAGGAACGCCGAGCCCGGGCGCGCGGCGGCGAGGCTGGCGTTGACGACCCAGGCATACGGGGTGATCCCGGCGCGCGCCAGGTCGTCCTGGAGCTCCTCGGCCTCGAGCACCGGCGTCGTCTCGGGGAGGGTGACGAGGACGACCTTGGTCTGGTGCGGGTCCTGCAGGCGCATCAGCGGCGTGGTGAAACGCGCGCCCTCGCTCATCTGGCGGGTGATCTCGCGATGGTAGGAGCCCGTGGCGTCGAGGAGCAGGAGCGTGTGCCCGGTCGGGGCCGTGTCGAGGACGACGAACTTCCTGCGCGACTGGAACACGACGTGCGAGAACTGCTGGAAGACGGCGACCTCGTCGGTGCACGGTGACTTGAGGTCCTCGGCGAGGACGGCACGGCCCGCCTCGTCGAGGGACCGGCCCTTGCCCGCCATGACGCGCTCGCGGTACTCCGTGATGGCCTCCGCCGGGTCGATGCGCGACACCGTGAGCCGTTCGACGTCGGCCCGCACCGTCTCGGCGAGGTGCGCTGCCGGGTCGGTCGTCGTGAGCAGCACGTCGTGACCGCGCTGGGCGAGCTCGAGGGCGATGGCGGCCGCGATCGTGGTCTTGCCGACACCCCCCTTGCCCATGCACATGACGAGACCCGGACCATCGGCCTCGATGTCGTCGACGAGGGCGCGGAGGCCGATGAAGTCCCTGGGGACCGTCGCCTCACCTGCCGGCTGCTCGCCGCCGGCGAGTGCCGCCGCGTCGAGGAGGGCCAGCAGCGCGGGGACTCCGACGGTGTTGACGGGCAGCAGGGGGATCGTCGTGCGTGGCAGTTCGCGCAGGCGAGGAGCCATGTCCGGCAGGGCTGCCCGCTCGCGCTCCTCGAGGGCGGCAGCGAGCGGATCGGGCCCGACGTCGTGCGGGAGCCGTCCGTTGACGACGAGATGAGCGTCGCTCATCCCGAGCTCGAGCAGCTCGTCGTAGGTCCGCGCCGCCTCCGCGAGCGACGAACGCTGGGGGCGCGTGACGATGACGAGACGGGTGCGGCTCGGGTCGGTCAGGGCGTCCAGCGCTCCGGCATAGTCGTGGCGGAGGCGGTCGAGCCCGGCCACCGGCCCGAGGCACGACACGTCGCCCTTGCCGTCGGAGAGGTATGCCGTCCACTCCCCCGGCAGCCGGAGGAGCCGGATCGTGTGCCCGGTCGGGGCGGTGTCGAAAAGGACGTGGTCGTACGCGGCAGTGAGGGAGTCGTCCGCGAGCAGGGACGTGAACTCGCTGAAGGAGGCGATCTCGGTCGTGCAGGCCCCCGAGAGCTGTTCGGTCATCGCCGCGACCTCCTCGGCGGGGAGGAGGTCACGCACGGGGTCGATGGCCTGCGCCCGGTAGGCCTCGGCGGCCAGCTGGGGGTCGATCTCGAGGGCGAACAGCCCAGGGACGTCCGGCACAGGCACGATCGTGTTGCCGATGGTGACCCCGAAGACCTGGCCGACGTTGGAGGCGGGGTCGGTGCTGGCGAGGAGCACACGCTTGCCGTCGGCGGCGAGCCTGACGGCGGTGGCACAGGCCAGGGACGTCTTGCCGACGCCCCCCTTGCCGGTGAAGAACACGAACCGGGGAAGGTCCGCGAGGAAGGTGGCGCCGGTCATCGCCGTCGACCCCCGGTCATCGCCGTCGACCACCTGTGACGGCGGACGCCGGCCCGGCCTCGTGCGGAAAGCGCCCCCGCAGCGCGAGGCTGACGTAGACGAGCCCGACGAGGACGGGCACCTCGATGAGCGGGCCGACGACGCCCGCGAGGGCCTGGCCGGAGGCGACGCCGAAGGTCGCGATGGCCACGGCGATGGCGAGCTCGAAGTTGTTGCCAGCGGCCGTGAAGGCCAGCGTCGTCGTCCGCTCGTAGGTCATGCCGAGGGCCTTGCCGAGGAAGAACCCGCCGCCCCACATGAGGGCGAAGTAGGCGAGGAGCGGGAGGGCGATCCTGGCCACGTCGAGAGGGTTGGAGGTGATGGCGTCGCCCTGGAGCGCGAAGAGGATGACGATCGTGAAGAGCAGACCGTAGAGCGCCCACGGCCCGACCCGGGGAAGGAAGCGCGTCTCGTACCACTCCCGCCCCTTGGCCCTCTCGCCGAACGTCCGCGAGAGGTAGCCGGCGAGCAGCGGGATCCCGAGGAAGATGACGACGGACTTCGCGATCTGCCACGGGGACACGGCGAGGGCCGCCTGCTCGAGCCCCAGCCAGCCGGGCAGGACCGAGAGGTAGAACCAGCCGAGGGCGGCGAAGGCGACCACCTGGAAGACCGAGTTGAGCGCGACGAGCACCGCGGCCGCCTCACGGTCGCCGCACGCGAGGTCGTTCCAGATGATGACCATGGCGATGCAGCGGGCGAGCCCGACGATGATGAGGCCGGCGCGGTAGGCGGGCAGGTCGGGCAGGAAGATCCATGCGAGCGCGAACATGAGCGCGGGCCCGACGATCCAGTTGAGCACGAGCGAGCTGGCGAGCATCCGCGTGTCGGCGGTTACCGTGTCGAGCCGGTCGTAGCGGACCTTCGCGAGGACGGGGTACATCATGACGAGCAGCCCGAGCGCGATCGGCAGCGAGACGCCGTCCACCTCGACGGCCCCGAGGGCGTCGCCGAGGCCGGGGACGACCCGCCCCAGGAGCAGACCGGCCACCATCGCGAGGCCGATCCAGACCGGGAGGAAGCGGTCGAGCGTCGAGAGCTGCCCGACGACGTGGGCCGTATCGGGCCCATCGGGCCGTATGCCGCTCGGCCGGCCGACGTCTGCGTGCTGGCTCATGCTGGGGCCTACCTCACTGCGCTGCTCGGTTCCGCCTGTCGTTCCTCCTCAACCCTGTCAGCATGAATCGATGTGTGTCAATATTGAGGGAGATCGATGAAACGCGACGTGACGGACGAGACACCGGGAGGTGAACGGCAGATGACCGAGCTGACCCTGCAGGCGGCCTCCCTGCTCGAGGACGCGATCGGCAAGTGCTGCGGGGCGCCGGTCCGAGCCCCGCTCGACCGGGCCGAGGCCGTCGAGCTGGCCGGGCTCCTCAAGGCGGTGGCCGACCCCGCGCGCCTCCAGCTCATCAGCATCCTGCGCACGGAAGTCGACTGCACCGCCTGCGTGAACGACCTCGTACCCCTCGTCGGCCTGTCGCAGCCGACCGTGTCCCACCATCTCAAGGTGCTGACCGACGCGGGCATCCTGGCCCGCGAGCGCCGCGGGACCCAGGCGCGCTTCACCCTCGTGCCGGAGCGGCTGGCCCAGATCGGCCAGATCTTCGCCTGAACTCAAACAGCTCGGCCGACGACCTCTGGTCCCGAACGAGCGACAGCCCCCGCCTGCTGAGGCGGGGGCTGCCGTGGATCGGGCGGGCGCCCTCACGGGCCGGCGTCGTGACCTCAGGCGAGCGTGAGGAAGAGCTTCTCCATGGCCGCGCGGGCGTCCTCGTCGACCCCGTCGGGGCCCATGAGGCACTCCCGCAGTCCGGACGAGACGATGGCGAAGCCGGCCTTGTCGAGGGCCCGGTTGACGGCCGAGAGCTGCGTGACGACGTCGGTGCAGTCACGCCCCTCCTCGAGCAGGCGGATGACGCCCCCGATCTGGCCCTGGGCGCGCCGGAGCCGGTTGATGACCGGCTTCATGTCGTCGGGATCGAGCGTGACCATAGGAGTCCTTCGGTGATCGGGTAAGGGTTGGGGGACGCCTCAGCGCGCTGCCGGCGCGCCCTGCTGCTGGCCCGCGATCTGGGAGCGGATGTCGTCCATGTCGAGCCCCCGCACGCCGGCGATGACCTGCTCGAGCGCCGCGGCCGGGAGGGCGCCGGGCTGGCTGAAGACGAGGATGCCGTCGCGGAAGGCCATGAGCGTCGGGATCGAGGTGATCCGCGCGGCCGAGGCGAGCGCCTGCTCGGCCTCGGTGTCGACCTTGCCGAAGACGATGTCGGGGTGCTCCTCGCTCGACGCCTCGTAGACGGGGGCGAACATCCGGCACGGGCCGCACCAGGAGGCCCAGAAGTCGACGAGCACGATGTCGTTGCTCGTGATGGTGGACTCGAAGTCCGAGGCGGTCAGGTTGCGCGTGGTCATTGCAGGTCTCCTTCGTCGGGTTCAGACTATACCCACTGGGGTATGCAACCACCGAACCCTCGCGAGCATTCCCCCGGCTCCACGGCATACCTCATGGGGTATGACGACGGCTCTCAACGTGCTGCTGCTCACGGATTGGCGGGAACAGATGGTCTCGGGTTACCGTTGCTCCAGCCAGATACCCCCATGGGTATCCTGACCGAGTCACCGAGCAACGAAGGAAGGCCCATGACCCACGCATCGATCGCCCAGCTCGCCGCCGCCCGCGCCGACGGCGCCGTCGTCATCGACGTCCGCGAACCGGGCGAGTACGTCGGCGGGCACGTCCCCGGCGCGATCCTCATGCCGATGGCCCAGCTGCCCTCGCGCGTCGCCGAGCTCGACCGGACCCGTCCCGTCTGGGTCATCTGCGCCAGCGGCAACCGGAGCCAGGCCATGGCGTCGTACCTCGCCCACGCCGGGTTCGACGCCCGGACGGTCGACGGCGGCACGTCGGAGTGGATCCGCAGCGGCCACCCCGTCGTGACCGGCCTGCGTGCCGACGCCGCCTGACCCCACCTCCCGGCTCCCCTCCCGGCTCGACTCCCCGCTGAAAGGACCGATCTCGATGGTCACCATCGTCTCGATCGACACCCCGTCGCTCGGCGACCGCAGCTACCTCGCCCACGACCGGAAGGTCGCGCTCGTCGTCGACCCGCAGCGCGACATCGACCGGGTCCTGGCCGTCGCTCGACAGGCCGGGGTGACGATCACCCACGTCTTCGAGACCCACATCCACAACGACTACGTGACCGGTGGGCTCGCCCTCGCGAAGGCCACGGGAGCGGCATACCACGTGAACGCCGACGACTCGGTGAGCTTCGAGCGCACCCCGGTCCGCGACGGAGACGTCATCGACGTCTCGCCCACCCTTCGGGTGCGCGTCCTGGCGACGCCCGGCCACACGTACACGCACCTGGCGTATGCCGTCGAGTCCGACCCGGGCGACGGTTTCGAGGCGGTCGGGGTCTTCACCGGCGGCTCGCTCCTCTTCGGCGCGACCGGTCGGCCCGACCTGCTCGGGGCCGCGCACACGCACGACCTCGTGCACCACCAGTTCGCGTCCGCCCGGCGGCTCGCTGACGAGCTCCCCGAGCAGGCCCGGGTCCTGCCGACGCACGGCTTCGGCAGCTTCTGCTCGGCAGGCTCGACCGGCGAGGCCACGGCCTCGACCATCGGCCGGGAGAGGATCGCCAACCCCGCCCTGACCCAGGACGAGGAGCGCTGGGTCGCCGAGACGCTCGCGGGCCTCGAGGCCTACCCGGCCTACTACGCGCACATGGCCCCGGCCAACACCGCCGGGCCGGACGCCCCCGACCTCAGCGCACCGGAGCACGCCGACCAGCGCGTCCTCGCGCGGCGGATCGCCGCGGGCGAGTGGGTCGTCGACCTGCGCAACCGGACCGCCTTCGCGGCCGGGCACGTCACCGGCACCCTCAACTTCGGCCTCGACGGCCAGTTCGCTACCTACCTGGGCTGGCTCATCCCGTGGGGGACCCCCCTGACCCTCCTCGGCGAGTCGGCCGAACAGGTCGCGGAGGCCCAGCGCGAGCTCGTCCGGATCGGCATCGACCAGCTCGAGGGCGCGGCCACCGGCACGCCGGACGCGTGGACGGATGCGCCTCTGCGGAGCTTCGAGCGGGCCCGGTTCGCCGATCTCGCCCAGGTCCGCCACCACCGTCCCGTCGTCGTCCTCGACGTCCGGCGCGCCTCCGAGTATGCCGCTGGGCACATCGAGGGGTCCGTCAACGTCCCCATCCACGAGCTTCTCGAGCGAGTCGGCGACGTGCCGGCCGGCGAGGTCTGGGTCCACTGCGCCGCGGGCTACCGCGCCTCGGTCGCAGCCTCCGTCCTGGCCGCGCGCGGCATTCATGTCGTCGCCGTCGACGACGCGTTCGACGAGCACGCCGCAGCCTCCGGGCTGCCCATCACCGTCGCCGCCTGACCACCCGGCCAGTCCGCGAACGACCAACACCCCACCCCCAGCGTCGGCCCGTGCCGACACCACCAGAAGGAGAAACACCATGTGCCGTCCCGCCAACTGCAGGACCTGCGGCAAGACCACGTGGGCCGGCTGCGGCCAGCACGTCGACCAGGTCATGCGCGGCGTGCCGCAGTCGCAGCGCTGCCCTGGCCACACCAAGGACGCCGGCGCCCCCGCCTCCGGTGGCCTCTTCGGCCGCATCTTCGGCCGCGGCTGACGGCCCCTCGAGCTCGGGTCGCCCCACCCCCCTGATGGGTGGCCCGAACGCGCCGGCCGCGCTCAACCCCCTGTAGCAGCGCGGCCGGCCCCCCGCCGGGGGTCCGCACCAGACCCCCTTCGGCCGGATCCCCGGCGGGACCTTCCCGTGCATCCCTTGCCCCCCGCGCGCGCCGCGCGCGCCGCGCGCGCCGCGTGGGGGCGCGCCCGCGCAGAGTCCAACCGAGGAGACCCACGTGCTGCTGCTCGCCATCCCGCTCGGGGTGCTCATCGGGCTGTCCCTCGGCGCGCTCGGCGGCGGCGGCTCGATCCTCACCGTCCCGGCCCTGGTCTACGCCCTCGACCAAGACCCGCGGACCGCGACGACGAGTTCGCTCCTCATCGTCGGCGTCACCTCGCTCATCGCCCTGTTGCCGCATGCGCGTGCGCGTCGGGTCCGCTTCGGGCAGGGCCTGCTCTTCGGGGCGCTCGGCACCGCAGGCTCGTTCGTCGGCTCGGCGCTCTCGTCCCGGGTCGCGCCCGCGGTGCTGCTCACCGCCTTCTCCGTGCTCATGCTGCTCGTCGCGTCCCTCATGATCCGCCGGGCGTTGCGGCCTGCCCTCCCGGGTCTCGAGCTCGACCCCACGGTCGACCCGATGCTGACCCTGCGGCCGTTCGCGTGCGCCTGCCCCCGGGTGGCGAAGGTGGTGGTCACCGCGACGGCGGTCGGGCTGCTCACCGGGTTCTTCGGCGTCGGCGGCGGCTTCGCGCTCGTGCCCGCCCTCGTGCTCGCGCTCGGGTTCCCGATGCCGATCGCCGTCGGGACCTCACTGCTCGTCATCGCCGTGAACAGCGCGACGGCCCTCGCCGCCCGGATCGGCTCCGGCGGCACCCACCTCGACTGGGCGCTGATCGGCACCTTCACGGTGGCCGCCGTGGCAGGCAGCCTCGTCGGGGGACGGATCGCCTCGCGCGCGAACCCGCGCCACCTGGCCATGGCCTTCTCAGTGCTGCTCGTCGCGGTCGCGCTCTACACGGCCGCGCGCAGCATCCCCGCCCTCATCTGAGCGCGCGCGGAAGGCGCCGGTGGGGCCCACACAGCAGGCGGGCCGCACAGTTGGCGTCAGCCGTGGGCCCTCAGCCGGCCTCGCGGAGCCGGTCCGCCTCGGCCCGGGCCTCGGCGGCGAGACGCTCGGCCTCGGCCGCGCGACGGTCAGCCTCGGCGACGGCATCAGGCACCTCCGCGGCGGGCGACTTCGACGTCGAGCCGTCCTTCTTCATCTCGTCGACCTCGGACTTGAAGATGCGCACCGAGCGTCCGACGCTGCGGGCCATGTCAGGCATGCGCTTCCAGCCGAACAGCAGGACGACGACGATCGCGATGAGGATGAGCTCCTGTGCACCCAGATCGGCCATGTGTACTCCTCACTCAGGACCGGACATCGACCGCTGGAGGCAGCGGTGGGTCAACGGCACCGTAAGACCCTCGGATGTGAGTCCGCTGGGACCCGTCTGGGTGGCGCCGGATGCGCAGGCGGCCGGGTTGCGGAGTGCCGTGGCGAGGCCCTGCCAGCTCCCGCGGGACCGGGGGCCTGAGCGGCACGTCGTCTGCGGCATACTGACGCTCAGGATTCCGGCATCAGCCGTCGGGGGCTCTCCAGGCTCCCGGCCTCCGATGGAGGGATCCACGGGCCTCTAGCTCAGTCGGTAGAGCATCGGACTTTTAATCCGCCGGTCGTCGGTTCGAGCCCGACGGGGCCCACCACCCGTTTGCGCAGGTCAGCGCCGGTTTTGCGCGACCGGAGAACCTATCCCGAGGGGGCGCATGGGGGCGCTGTGGCACATTTGTGGCACAGCGCGATCGCGGAGGGTGCGCCACTGGTTGCGGTTTCCGGTGGCGCAAGCCTCGGAAGCTGCCCCTCGACGGCTCACCTGGGGCCCCGGGGCCGCCTGAACCGCGCGGGCTCTCCCCCGTCGTCAAAGGCGACAGAACCCCGATCCAGCGTCGATCGCGTCAGACGCCAGTCTGCCCGGATCTGATCAGCTGAGACCTTGGGCGAGCAGTGTGCCCATGGCGTCGCCCACAGCGTCGAGGTCGTCCCCGAACAGGCCGGCGTAGACATCCAGGGTCATGGCTGCCGAGGCGTGCCCGAGCATCCGTTGAACCGCCTTGACGTTGGCCCCGGCCGCAATGGCCAGAGAGGCAGCCGTATGGCGCAGGTCGTGCGGAGAGACGCCGTCCAGGCCTGCTGCGCGGCAGGCCGGCTCGAACACGCGGGCTCGCCAGTTGCCGAGCCGGAGCACGCCGCCACCTGGAGCCGTGAAGATGAGGTCCTCCGGGCCCTTGGTGCGGACGACGTGGGCGATCCGCTCGGCCAATGGGCCGGCCACCGGAACAGAACGGGACTGGTGTGTCTTGGGGGTCGACCACACGATCTTGCCGCTCACCTCCGTGCACGACTCCGCAACCTGAAGGCGACGTCGGTCTGCATCGAACCGCTTGACCTTGAGGGCAGCGAACTCTCCAAACCGGAGACCGGTGAAAGCCAGTGTCAAGACGTTGGCGAGGATGCCGAGCTCGCGGTAGGCGACCCGCATCAGGGGGCCGACCTCCGGGAAGGGCCGGACGAGGGAGCGGCCGGGGTCGCCGGTGCCGTCGGTTGGGGTCGGCGGGTTCAGCGCCATGTCTCGGTGCTCTCTGGTGCGAGTCCCCGCCGGCGTGCCTCGGCCAGCGCGTCGGCGGCTCGAGCGGCCGGGGCGGGGGCGGTGCGGCGGGCGGTGGCCAGCTGCTCGCGGGCCCGGGCTTGGTCGGTCAGCAGGCGCCGGCCTTGCTTGCCGTCGATGCACCGTTTGAGGCGGGCGATGATCGGTCGGCCGTTCTCGGCTACGACAAGGGCGTGACGGTCGGGGATCTGGCGGATCTCCTCGGGGCGCAGGATCGGGATGTCCTCGCCGGAGGTGGACCGTCCGCCCCCGTTGCCGCTGCTGCCGCTCTGCCAGGTGGTGCGCCTGACGCGGGTGGTGCCGACGAGGTCGGAGACCTCCTGGTTGAAGGCGACGTCCTTGGAGCCGCCGAAGATGACCAGCACGTTGCTCAGGCCGAACAGGGCCCTGGCTTCCTGCTCGCCGAAGATCGCGGCGAGCTGCCGCCAGGTCTGCGCGGCGTAGATGAACGAGATGCCCAGCGCGCGTTCGTTGGCCATCCGGGTGCGCAGCGTCGGCAGCGGCGCGGTCGAGGGCAGTTCGTCGAGGCAGGCGAGCATCGGCGGGCAGAGCCGCCCCCACGGGGACTGGTTGGCCTGGGCGAGGGCGGTGTCGAGGACGTGCTCCGCCAGCGCCGTCATCAGCGGGGAAGCGGACGCGTAGGGGTCTTCGCGGCCGAGCAGGTAGATGGTGCCGCGGGCCTCGATAAGCTGGCTGATGTCGGTGGCCGGGTGGCCCGACCGGGGGACGCAGCGGCGGCGGATGTCCTCTTGGAAGAAGAGGCTCATCGCCTGCTGGACGGTGGTGATCGTGTTCCCGGCGGTCCGGTCGTCGCCGTGCAGGGCGCCATGGAGCAGGCCGTGCCAGAACGGTGCCGCGTGCGGGTGCTCACGCAGGATCTCGGACGGCTGCGCGGAGGCGTGCGGGTTCGCGACCCAGCGCAGCACGTCCTCAAGCGTCCGGCCGGTCAGGGCTGCAGCGTGAAAGTAGGCCTGCAGTACCTTCGCCGCCTCAGCCGCGTAGAACCTGGCCGCGTCATCGCCCTGGCCGACCTGCACGGCGCCCTTGACCGTGCCGGCGGTAAACGCCTTCGCACGCCGCTCGGCCACCATCGGGTCCACGCACCCGTCGATCGGGTCCCACACCAGCTCCGGCACCCCGGGCGCGAGGCCGAACGGGTCGAGCACCACACACGGCCGGCCCTCGCCGGAGCGGTCAGCGAGGGTCAGGAGCAGGTCGTCGAGCTTCGTGAGGGTGACCAGCGCAGCGCCGGGCGCGGCGAGCAGTGCCGGGGTGAGCAGATCGAGGGTCTTGCCCGAGCCCTGCGGACCGATGACCCCCGCGGTGCGATCCCACGGCACCCACAGGTCGCCACCGCGCGGTTCGTGGGCCCGTCCGAGCGGCCAGCCGATCGCGGCCGGGTCGATCCGTCGGACCAGGGTGACGGACTTCATGCTCGCCTCCGGCCCTTGCCGTACAGGTCGGGGCGGACGATCGCCGCGTGGCGGCGCAGCCGGGACCGGCCGAGCAGCCGCTCCGCCTCTTTCCGGGTCGCCACGCCCTGCACCCTCGTGGGGCCCCAGAGTCGAAGGCCGGCCCTGATCCCGGCGACGATCAGCCCCAGGACGACCAGCTCGACGGCGGCGATGCACACCCACAGCACGGTGGCCGGCGCAACCGTTGGGTGCGTCGCCGTCAAGCCAGCACTCGCGTCACCCTCAAGAAGACCGGGGAGGCTGATGAACAGGTCCGCCCGGTCCGGGAACTCCCACCAGCCGGCGCTGAGCAGGTTGGCGATCCCGCGGCCGAGGTGGGCGCCCACCACGAAGAGGAGAAGCGCTCCCACGACGATCGCGAGCGGAACCTCCCACGGGGTGGGGTGAGGATCGTGTCGACGAGCGCGTTGCATGGCCAAGCTCCCTTCCGTTCTTCTCCCCGGAAGGGGCGGCACACGCGGCCACGGTCACCCGACAAGCGAGCAAAGCAGCCTTGTCACCGGCAGGCCAGACTCAGCAATGCGGTCGATACGGGTGGCGGGGCGAAGCGGTCCTACCGTGCGGGTCGCAGCAGCGCCCCGTCCAGCCACTGCGTCACGACGACGGGGCTGCCCTGGTCGTCCACGACATAGGTCACGAGAGCCGACCACCCCTCGCTGCCCCGGCGCCACTCGATCACCAGCCCGGCATGAACGGCCTCATCGCCGGTGGCGCTGTCCACCCAGCAGTGCCTGGCCCGCTGGGCTCGGCCCGCGACCTCGGGCTGGGCTTGGCCCGCGGGCTTGGGCGGGGCTCCGGGCCCAGCAACGGGCCGATCCTTCGGGGGCACTCCTCCTCCTGACGGAGGTGTCGTGCCGCCGAGCGGCACGACGAGGCGTGGGTCGCCTACCAATGCGCCCAGCAGGTGCGGTCCGCCTACCACCAGACCAGCCACGCCGACGGGTGCAAGGTCGCCGAGAAGATCCTCGCCTCGTTCGCCTCGTGCCCGATCCCGGAGATCGCCCGCCTCGGCCGCCCGTTGTCCCAGTGGCGTGAGGCGTTCCCGGCCTACTTCACCACCGACGGCGCCAACAATGGCGGCACCGAAGCCATCAACGGCCTGATTGAGCTCCACCGACGCGTCGCCCGAGGCTTCCGCAACCGCGAGAACTACCGGCTCCGAATGCTCCTCATCGGCGGAGGGCTCAGCCTGTGACCCACCTCAGGTACGAAGAGCCGCTAAACCCGAGAACGGGAGGGAGGGGCCGAACAGGCTAACCGCCGGCCTGAACTCCGAGAACGGGCACCAACTTCAGGTGGGCCTACGGCTACAGCGACGTGGCCCGGGCGCTGATACCCGCCGATAGGGGCCCCACACAATGTAGGGTCCCCCTGCGCGGCGGTTTTATAGCGTGGTCATTCATCGAATGCGGCCCGCGCCAAGCCTTGTGACTAGCGACGACCCCTCAACAGAGGTGAAGGTCCATAAACAAATGGAGCGCTAGCTGCATCGCGAGACTTGGCCCTGGTCCCACAAATCAGGTCCCGCGGTGGCGCCAGGATAACGGGGTGCCGTCAACGCGAACCGCTAGTGGCGAGTGTGCAGGCATCGTCGCATGTACGTTGCTCCTGCCCCATGCACTAGATCACCCCGGAGTTCACGATCCGCATTAACTCTCCTCAAGGGACTCAGCGATGGCGGATACTCCGCGGGCAACCCTCCCATTCGGCCGCTTTCGAGAACCATACCCCCCCAGCAGGGCGAGAGCATGCGACTGACCCATTTCAGTCACGACCGGCGCCCACAGATAGGCGACGACCCGGAAATCCACAATCTCCGCCTGAACGTTCGTTATCGCGATTTTTCGGGTTCGCGTGAACCCGTGAATCGTAATCTCTTTCCCAACAACCACGACGCGCATGAGAAAGGTTCTGTACGCGCCGATGAAGAGCCCGAACCCAATAATGGCATAAGTGGCTGCTTCGCCAACTGACGGCCCACCCGGCGACCCCGCGATCAAAAGGAAAGAGGTGAAGGCCAGACCTCCAATCACCTGCATTGCCGCAGCGAAGTACAGCCACGGAGATCTTAGAACTATCCTTCGCGGGAAGGCTTTCGCAGTCTCGCTCACCAACCGAACCGCTCCCTAATCCTATTGGGATAGTGCCGATACTTCCATGCCGTATAGATTAGGCCGGCCTTGGTGCTCGCCGCAGCGTGCAATCTGAACGCGCCGGACATATCTTTCCACCCTTGGGAGACGGCTTTTCGACTGAAGCCGCTCATCCAGGCCCAACCAACCCTGCCGTACTGAAGGACGCGTAGCATCTGCCCCCCGCCGAAGGAGACTGCACTCATGATGCCGTCCTCTGCGATGCCTCGCCAATTCCGACTCCAACCACCGTTCGATTTGGCAGTCTGCTGGGAGCGGATCACCCATGCGGCTGCGGTCATCGCACCACACGCAGCCCATCCGACTGCGGGAATGATGCACGTGCCAAAGGCGAATCCTGTGGCAATCGCCCCTCGGTGGTTGTACGCCCACCTCGCCCCGCGCTTGATTCCGTTCCATGCGGCGCTCCCCCACCATTTGCCGTTCAGGTCGAACTGGTTGACCGGGTCGAAGGGGTAGGCGTAGGCGTTTGCGGACCCGCTTGGGACGGGGTCGGTCGAGGTGAAGAGGCCTCTCGCGTTGTTGTAGAGGCGGACGCCCATCAGGGTGAGGCCCGCAGTCCCGCTGCTGGTGGAGCGTTGTTTGGCTCCGAGCCAGCCGTAGCCGAGTGGGCCGTCGACCTGGTCGGTGGCGGTGGTGCTGGCGGGGTTGCCGTACTCGTCGTAGCTGGCCCACCCGCTGACGGACACCGCTGGGGTGCTGCTGGCCTGGCCCGGGTCGATCGTGACGGTGGTGCAGGTGTCTCCGTGGGAGTCGGCGAGGGACAGGCTGGTGGTGCCGTCCTGCCCGATCGTGGCCGACAGGTCGCCTCCGATCGATGCGGCGAAGCGGGTGACGGTCGGGTCCTGAGCGCCAGGTGGCGTGGTCTCGGTCCAGGCGGGGTTGTCGCCCTCGTCCGTGTAGCGGCGCACCGTCGTCGTGGTGCCGGCAGAGCTGCCGGCGCCAACGGTGGTGGTTTGGGTCGCCCGTCGGCCGGCCGCGTCGAGGGTGAACGTCGTGTTGGTGTCGCCCTGGGTGATGCTGCGGGGCAGGTCGTTGTCGTAGTAGCCGAGGGTGATGTCTCCCTTGGTCGTGTCGGGGGCGTCCGCGGACGGGAGTGTGGTCTGGCGGCCGAACAGGTCGTAGGCGTAGGTGCCGGCGCCGTTTCGTCCGGTGGTGGGCCGGTCGGCGGTGTCCCATCCGGTCGTGGCCGTGGTGGTGGTGGTCCCGGTGCTGGTGCAGTCGCCGTCTGAGTGCACCGTGACCGCTTGGCTGGTTGGCGGCCGTTCGCGTCGAACGCGTAGGTGCGCTCGGTGCAGGTGCTGGCCAGCGAGGCGGTGTCCGGGGTGGGGGTGGACTCGGCGCTGCGGGCGTAGGTGAGCCGTCCCGCCGGGTCGTACCGGTACTCACGGGCGTAGCTGGAGCCTTGGCCGACGGCATCAGCGGTCCAGGGTGCGACATCTTCGATGCTGGCGACGCCGGTGCCGTTGTCGAACGCGGCGCCGGTGCCGGTCTCCAGCAGCCGCGCCCGGCCGGTGATGTCGTTGACCGTGCTCCAGGACATCCATGGCTGGTCTTGTTGCGGCGTGCCGGGGGTGTATACGGTCTCGCCGGTGTCGGGGTCGGTGGAAGCAGTGACCGGAGTGACCTGCCCGAGGTAGGTCAGGCCGACCGGTTCCCCGCCCTCGTCGTAGCTGGTTACCTGGGTGATCCCGCCGGGCATGCCCTGGCGGGTCAGTTGACCGTCGGCGTCGTAGCCAGCGGCGTAGGTCAGCGCTCCTCCAGTTCCGGGCCGGGACACGGTCAGGGAGGTGACCAGGCCGCGGCGCTCGAGCTTGCCGGCTGCGTCGGTCCCGTCGTAGCCGTAGCTGCGGCTGCCCTTGGCGTCGGTGACCGTGTCCACCTTGCCGGCGGGGTTGTAGCTGGTCGTGACCGGCCCGGCGTCGCCGGTGACGGTGGTGGGGCGTGCCCATCGGTCGTAGTTGTAGGTGGTGCGCCCGGCGGTGTCGGCGTCGGTGCCGGAGCTGTTGAGCGCGCCGGTGTAGTCGACGAGGCCGTTGGGCCGGTACTTGGTGTAGCTGCCGGGTCGAGGGGTGGAGCCGGTCAGGCCCGTGGCAGTCAGCCTCGTCGAGACGGGCCGCTCGGCCGCGTCGTAGGTCGTGGTCGTGGTGCGGGTCGCGCCGCCTGAGGCCTCAACGACGGTGGATGGGTGCAGCCACATCGTGTACGTGGTGGTCTCGTCGGGCAGGCTCGGGCCCTGGTCAGGGGCGGCGGCCGGGTAGGTGCGGCAGGTCAGCCCCGCCCACTCCGGGTGTTCCCCGCAGTCGGTGTTCGGTGCGGACTGCGCGGCGGCCGTGTAGTAGGCGGTCTTGGTGGTGCCCGCGTCGGCGCCGCTGGAGAGGGGCTGGCGCTTCTCGATGACGCGCCCGAGGGTGTCGTAGCGCGTCGTGGCGGTGATCGCCCCGCTGCTGGACGTGGTGTTCGTCCATGTCGAGGTGGTGGTCGCGGTCCCGAGGGCCCACCCGTCGCCCTCGTTGGGGTCGGTGGAGTTGACCTTGCCGTACCCGTTCGTGCTGACCGAGATGGTCTCGGCGTCGGCGCCGACGGCAGTGGCTGCGGTGACCTTGATGGTCGTGGGCAGCGAGAACTGCTGTCCGGTCGCCGAGTTGATTCCGCCGTTGGGTGCGCCCTGGTCGTAGTCGGTGTGGGTGTGCGGGCGCAGGGGCGCCACAGTGCCGTCAGCCAGCACCACTGGGCGTGCGGGACCGTAGGTGTCCGTGACTCGGGAGCCGGCGGGCAGCACCACCGTGCCGCTGGAGTCCTTGACCTCGTTGTTGTACAGGGTCTGGGTGGAGAGCGTGTCCACCTGCGCCGGTGTCATGGCGGGGGTGGCCTTTGCTGTGGCTGCTGTCGCGGACGCGTCGAGCTGGCGCACGACGTTGTTTGTGGTGGTGTCGTAGTCGGTCGAGGTGATTTGCCAGGCGCCGGCGCCGTAGCTGGCGCTGTTGACGGTGTAGCCGAGGTCGTCGACGTAGGACAGGTCGGCGTAGGTCCAGTCGACGCTGGTTCCGGACACGGGGCCGGTGTAGTCCTGCCCGAAGACGGCGTACCCCGTCACTGGAGCTTTGGCCTGGTGCCAGGCTGTGACCCCGGTGGGTCCGGTGAGGTTGGGCAGCCCGGTCCCGCTCGTGGCGATGTCATAGACGTATCGGGCGACGGTGACGTCGGGCTGGCCCTCGACTGGGGCCTCGCGGGAGACCTGCGTCAGCCTGCCCGAGCCATATGTGAGCTTCGTCGCGGCCAGGGTGTTCTGGCGTACGGAAGCGATGCGGGTGCTGGCGCCGTCCCACGTGTAGTCGGTGCCCAGCCCGGTGCGCGGGTCGCGCTCGGTGACCATGCGCCCGGTGTCGTCGTAGGCGTAGGTGGCTACGGTGGTCAGGCTCATCGCCGACGTGTCCGGGTTCCACAGCCAGGCGCTGACCGTCTTGACCTGGCCGGTGATGTCGCCGGGGGTGGTCGAGGTTGAGGTCTTCTGCGTGCCGTCGCTCGCGCACCGATGGCGAAACCCGGGGCTCGAGGCGAGTGTTGGCCCGCTGATCCCGTTAGGTTTGGGCGCCTTGCAAGGGCTCATTGTTGAAGTCGTGACTGAAGGGGATCCCATCGTGGGTGCATCAGGTTGGTCCTACCGAACGCCGTTCATGGGCAGTGTGCAGGAGTCGTTCCTGGCCGTCCAAAGGCAGATCCTGGAGTCCGGCGACTACATCTGGCCGTGGGACGACTTCGATCCGGCCGAGACCGACGCGGAAGGCTTCGCACGGCCGGCGTCGCTGGATCAGCTGGCCGCGGCCAAGCAGACCGAGGACTTCTGGGAGAAGGGCACGCACACCATGCTGGACCTCGACCGGGTCTCGGAGGCTGACGATCCGGACGAGCTGGGCGCGGCCCGTGCGCTGAGCGACGCGGAGATGACCGAGGTCCTCGGCACCGACCAGCCGACGAGCGAAGACCTGGCCCGGGTCCACGACCCGGCCGGGGACCGCCCGTTGGAGGACCTCATCGGTCCGAAGTGGAGTGGGCGGAGCCTGCTCGTCTACCAGAACGACGCACCATCCGAGGTGTTCTTCTGGGGCTGGTCAGGCGACTGAGCAATGGACGCCTCAGCGCACAGCGGCGGCTACCCAGCGCAGGACGAGCGTTGCCGTCCTTCGCGCTTGTGGCCACGCGATCGTGATCCCGCTCAGAGCGGCATTCGCGGACGTTGGGACGCGATCGAGCTCATGGCTTATCGGAGGAAGTCCTACGGGATTGCAGCCCGGATCGAGTTCGCGATTTCGGCGAGTTCTTCTGCGAGGATCCACTGAGCTTGTTCCGAGGTCAGGTAGGTGAAGACCGCCGGCCCCATCGCCTCTCTTGGCTCAGTGGGCGATCTCGGCACCAGGTGTAGGTGAAGATGGCCGAACCCTTCGGCCTCCGAGAACTGCATGAGGTAGGTCTTGACGCACCCGGTGACGACCTCGAGGGCGGCGCTCAGACGTCGTATCACCCCGCCGAGCTCCTGCGCTTCGGCTGCCGTGAGCTCGGCGAAGTACGCTATGTGGCGGGTCGGAAGCAGGATGAGCCATCCGGGCAACGCGCTGTTGAAGGCGTGGGCGACGCGCCAGTGATTGGTGGCGAGGACTTCCTCGCGCGGCGGTCTTGGTGACGTCGCCTGCTGATCGCAGGGAGAGCACCCGGGTGCCAGATCACTCGTCCTCACCCGGCGGAGTGTATTGATGCACGTGAAGCGGCGGGCATCAGCCGTGCCGGCCAGCCTTCGACAGGCGATCGCCGGAAAGGCGGCAGCAATGTCACCCCGACGGGCAAGACGCGTCCAGGCAATGACGGTGTCGCAGTAGCTGTGCTGGACCCAGAACTTTGATGGACTCCGAAAGGCACGGAAGTTGTTGGCGGAGAATGCAATCCGATACTCATTGGGCAGCGCGTCCACCCTCTTGATCGACCGCCGTCGGTTCGTGCCCGACGGCGCGCAGCACAGGTCTGCGTTCAGCTCGCTGGAAAGCCACCGGCTCGGGCCAGAGCACCCGGCAACGTCTTCGCGAGCCGCTCCTCGAGCCATGCGACGGTGTCGGTCACCGACTCGAGGTCGAGCCCCGTCCTGACTCCCATCCGGTCGAACAGGTAGACCAGGTCCTCGGTGGCGACGTTGCCCGTCGCCTTGGGAGCGAAAGGGCACCCGCCAGCGCCGCCGATGCTGGCGTCGAGCGTGGTGACACCCACCTCGAGAGCGGCCACCGCGTTGGCGACGCCGGTGTGGCGGGTGTCATGCAGGTGCAACCGCAGCGGTATATCCGGTCCGGCGATCTCTCGAGCGATCTCCAGACGCTGCTTCACATCGGTGGGCACGGCCACGCCGATGGTGTCGGCCAAGGCCAGCTCGTCCGGTCCTGCATCGACGACGCGCTGGACGACCTCGCGGAGGCGCTCGATCGACACCTCACCCTCGAAGGGGCAGCCGAACGACGCCCCGACCGTGATGGTCGTGAAGACCCCGGCCGATCGCGCATCCGCGACCAATGCGGCCGCCATGTCACAGGCTTCTACCGTGCTCATTCCCTGGTTCCGACGGCAGAACGTGTCCGTGGCGACGACCACGACATCGATCTCGTCGACGCGCCCGGCCAACGCCCGCTCCAGCCCCCGGCGGTTCATGACGAGCCCGGCATACCTCAGGCCCGGCTGCCGTGGCAGCGCCGACATGACGTCGTCGGCATCGGCCATCTGCGGCACACGCGCGGGGTTCACGAAGCTCGTCACCTCGATGCGCCGGGCGCCGGAGCGCACCGCCCTTTCGACGAGCTCGATCTTGTCCTCCGTGGTCAGGATCGTCTTCTCGTTCTGCAGGCCGTCTCGCGGCGAGACCTCGAGAATCTCGACTGTCTGCTTCACCGCTGCTCCTCGAGGTAGGTCACCGCGGTCTCCTCGTCGACCACCTCGGCATACTTCGCCTGAAGGTCGAACAGGCTCGCCTCGTGGGTCTGCGCGGACCTGTCGCCGACGGCGTCCCGCACCACGAGCGGGATGAACCCGTGCTGGACGGCATCCACGCCGGTCGCTCGGACACAACCACTGGTGCTCGCCCCCACGATCACGACCGTGTCGGTACCTCGGGCGACGAGCATAGAAGCGAGCGAGGTGCCGAAGAACGCGCTGGCGTACTGCTTGGTGACCACCAGCTCATGCTCGATGGGGGCGACCTCCGGCATGAGCTCGCTCATCGGGCCGCCCCCGAACAGCTGCTTGAGCGCGGGCACCTTGCGGACGAAGACGCCGCCGTCGCGGCCGGCGGGCGCGTACTCCACGCGGGTGTGGACGACCGGAACGCCCCTGCGCCGAGCGGCCGCCAGCACCCGTGCTGCCGAGGCGAGGCAGTCCCGCGAGGGCAGGCACAGGGGGCTGGCCGGCTCGAAGTAGGCCTGCATCAGGTCCACGGCGATGACCGCCGGGCGACGACCCGGACTGAGCCTGCCGTCGAAGCCTTCGTCGAAGGTCGACACGTCCTCACCTGGCGATCGGCGGTCTGGGCGCCGGCAAGCCGGTCTCCTCCTCGCACCGCGCCAGGATGTCCTCCAGTGGCGGCCCCATGTTGAAGGTCGGGAGGACATCCGGCCGTTCCTTCTTCATCGTGTCGCGCAGCTGCTGGGTGGCTTCTCCGTCGACCTCCCCCTGCTCGTCGCACACGACGCCGTACCGGCGCGCACCCTCGACGGTGACCAGCCCGCGTCGTACCTCCAACCCGACGAGCTGCGGGTCACGTGCGAGCGGGTCGCCCCACCCGCCACCGCCCCAGGTGACGAAGTGGAGCAGGTCTCCGACGTTGACCGGGAAGTCGTGGATCTTGCTGGGCAGCACCTGCCTGGTCCCGTCCGCACGTTCGATCCACTTGCGTCCCCGTGCGCCGGGCTCGCCGCCGTTGACCCCCCAGGGGTAGGTGAGCCAGCGGTCGTCATGGATCGCGATCGTGCCCGGCTCGAGGAATCGGTAGGCGACGTCCACGCCGTTGCCTCCCCGGTGCACACCCGCACCCCCGGTGTCCGCGACGGTCTCCCACCGCTCGATTCGGAGCGGGTAGTACGACTCGAGGTACTCGCATGGAATGTTCACGAAGGACGGCCAGAGCGAGTGCCCATCCGGTCCGTCACCGATCGGCCGACCTGGAATGCCGCCGAAGCCGATGGAATACAACTGGAACCACTCGCCCTTCCGGTCGCCGGAACTGTAGTTACCGGAGTACATGAAATGGGGCGAGGACGAGAAACCGGCGGCGTTGAGGAGATCCGGGTTGGTCTGGCCCAGGAGCCCTCCGAACAGGTCGAAGACGCGGCCGATGCCGTGGTTACGGGCATTGAGGGCGGCTGGGTACTTCGGCTTCCAGAACGAGTCCTCCGGGATCTCGACGTCCACCAGCGGGTAGAACCCGTCGTTCCACAGGATCTGCGGGTCGGCCACGGTGATCATGTAGATCCCGAAGAACATCCGAACCAGGTTCTCGTTGATGTAGTAGTTGACGGGCCCTTGCGCCTGGGGGCTGCTGCCGGTGAAGTCGAGCAGCACCTTATCCCCGGTGCGGGTGAGGCTGAGCTTGAGCTCGTAGGGGCCGTAGCCGACCCCGTCGTCGCAGATGTAGTCGGCGAACGAGAGCGTCTTGCCCTCCTCGAACACCATCGCGAGCAGGGTCTTCATCGCCCGGTAGTTGCGGTCGAGCAGGGCGTCGAGCGCCGAGGTGTAGGTGTCGACGCCGAAGCGTGCGCACATCTCCTGCACGCGTCGCGAGGCGGTGCGGCAGGCGGCCACGATGCCGTTGAGGTCGGCCCGGTTCCAGTCGGGTTTGCGGACCTGGTTGAGGATGATCCGCAGCGCGTCGTCGTCCAGAACGCCCTTCTTGTAGAGCTTGAAGGGAGGGATGATCACGCCCTCCTCGAAGATCGTCTTCGCGTCTGTAGGCATCGAGGCAGGGGTCTTGCCACCGACGTCGGACATGTGGCCGAACATCGACGACCACCCGACGATGCGCCCCTCGAAGTAGATGGGCATCACGACCAGCCAGTCGTTCGCGTGGCTGATCGCCGCTCCACACGAGTACGGGTCAGAGGTGAGGAGGACGTCGCCCTCCTCGATGTCGCCGTCGAAGTTCTCCAGGAAGTCGGGGATCGACAGTCCGAACTGACCGACGACCATCTTGCCCCCGGGGTCCCCGATCAGCGGGAACTCGTCATGCTGCTCGCGGATGCCCGGCGAGAGAGCGGTCCGAAAGAGCACCTCGTCCATCTCGTAGCGGGCGTTGCGAAGCGCGTTCTCGACCAGATCCAAGGTCACCACGTCGACGTCGACGCTGCGAAGGGGCTCTGTCGCGGTCTCGATGAGGCGTGCCATGTCTCAGTTCTCCGGGTTCGAGTCGAGGGGACGAATGAGGAGACTGCCGGCGGGGTGCACCGTCGCGGCGTACCCGGGCAGAATCAGCGTGGTGGAGTCCATCTCCGTGACGATCGCGGGGCCATGCACGACGTTGCCCGCCTTCAGCAGCGCCCGGTCGTAGAGGTTCGCCTCGACCTCGCCCCCGTCGACCCAGATCCACTGGGTGCCTCTCAGGGCCGCGGCCGGGTCCTCGTCACCCTTCTCGAGCTCGATCACGGTGACATCAGGGCGCGGCCCATTGGCCGTGGCCCGGACGGTCACGAGCTCATGCTCGGCGTCGAGGACGAAGTTGAACAGCTGGTTGTGCTCAGCATCAAAGGCCTTCCGTAGGCTCTCGATACCGCCACCGCTACCGTCGAAGGCCTCGAGGTCGATCGTCACTGGGATCTCGAAGCCCTGACCGTGATAGCGCAGGTCGGCGGAGTACACCATCCGCTGCACGTCCTCGGGGACGCCCTCGCTGGTGAGGGTGGCCTTCGCGCTGTCGGCGAGCTCCGTCAGGATCTCCTTCAGCGAGTCGTCGCTGAGCTCGCTGAAGCGTCGCACGAGCGTGCGGACCGCCTCGTCCCGCATCACGGTGGTGGCGTCGCCATACGCGTTGAGCACGCCGGGTGACGGAGGGATGATCACCGGCCAGGCCCCGGTGAGCCTGCCGAGGGCATTGGCGTGGAGAGGGCCTGCACCCCCGAACGCGACGAGTGCGAAGTCGCGCGGGTCGAAGCCCTGCTGCACCGAGACCAGGCGAAGTGCGCCGAGCATGTTCTCGTTGACGATGTCGATGATTCCGGCGGCCGCGGCCTCCACCGATGGCAGACCCGTGGCGTCGGCGATCGACTTGACCGCGGCGTGGGCGGCGTCTCGGTCGAGGGTGATCTCCCCGCCCGCGAGGCGGTTGGGCAGGTAGCCGAGGACGACGTTGGCGTCGGTCACCGTCGGCTCGGCGCCGCCCGCGGCATACGACGCAGGTCCGGGCACGGCGCCCGCGGACTGCGGGCCGACCCGCAGCGCCTGAGTCAGCGGGGGCACGTGCGCGATCGAGCCACCACCGGCACCGACGGTTCGTACGTCGACGGAGGTGGCCCGGACCTTGAGGTCCCCGACCGTCGTCTCCCTGCCGATCCGCGGCTTGAGGTTCTGCACGAGCGCAACATCGGTTGACGTCCCGCCCATATCGAAGGTGAGGAAGTCCTTGAAGCCGGCCTGCTCGGCGGCCCACGTCGCACCCGTCACCCCACCCGCGGGACCGGACATGAGCATGTTCACCGGGTGCGCCGCTGCTGCGCTCGCGGAGACGAGGCCGCCGTCGCTGCGAAGGATGCACAGCTTGCCGTGGATGCCGGCGGAGGTCAGCTTGGCGTCGAGGTTCGCGACGTAGCGGGCCACATGCGGCTGCACGGCTGCGTTAGCGACTGTGGTGATGGTGCGCTCGTACTCCCTGAGCTCGGGAAGCACCGAGGAGGAGAGCGACACCGGAATGCCGGGAAGCTCCTGAGCGGCGATCTCCCCGACCCTGCGCTCGTGGTCCTGGTTGGCGTAGGCGTTGATGAGGCTGATGCTCAGCGCCTCGATGCCCTGGTGTGACAGGTGACGCAGCTTGGCGCGGACGTCGTCCTCGTCGAGCTCGGTGACGACTGATCCGTCGGCGGCGATCCGCCCTCGGACCTCGACGGTGTCTTAGAGCGCGGCGATCGGCTCGGGCTTGGGCCAGATGATCCAGCCGGCGAGACCTCCGGGCACGTAGGACCGGGCGATCTGCAGCACCTGGCGGAAGCCCTCGGTCGTGACGAGGCCGACACGAGCCCCCTTGCCCTCCAGGATCGCGTTCGTGGCGACGGTCGTGCCGTGGAACACCTCGTCGATGTCGCCGACCGTGATGCCGGCCGTCTCGCAGACGCGTTCGATGCCGCGAAGCACCCCGACGGACTGGTCCTCTGGTGTGGAGGAGGTCTTGGCGCGGTAGGTCGCGCCGGACTCCTCGTCGATGAGCAGGATGTCGGTGAAAGTGCCGCCGACGTCTACGCCCAACCGGTAGGCCATGCTTCTCCTCCTCAGATGACGCCGGCGGAACGCAGCGACGACATCGCGTCGTCGTCGAGTCCCAGCAGGCCCTGGTAGATCTCCTGGTTGTGCTCACCGAGCTCTGGGCCCACGTGGCGGACGCGTCCCGGGGTGTCAGACAGCTTCGGCGCCACGTTGTGCATGGCGAACTCGCCCAGCTCGGGATGGGCGAGCTTGACGATCGCCTCCCGCGCTGCGAAGTGCGGGTCGGCGAACATGTCCTTCGCCCGGTAGATCCGACCGGCCGGGACCCCGTTCCCGTGCAGCAGGTCGAGCAGATCGTCCGCCTTGATCGTCGAGCTCCACTCGGCGATCGTGCCGTCGAGCTCCTCCATGTACTGGCCGCGTGCACTGTGGGTCGCATAGCGCTCGTCGGTCGCCAGCTCCGCCTGACCCATGACCTCGGCCAAACGACGGAAGACCGTGTCCTGGTTGGCCGCGATGAGCACCATCTCCCCGTCTGATGTCGGGTAGACATTGCTCGGCGAGACGTTCGGCAGGGTCGTCCCGGTCCTTTCGCGTTGGTACCCGGCGATCTGCCACTCGGGCAACAGCGACTCCATCATCGCGAGCACAGCCTCGTAGATCGCGGAGTCCACGACCTGTCCGCGACCCGTCCGACCGCGCTGGTGAAGTGCCACCAGGGTGCCGAGCGCGGCAAACGTGGCAGCGAGCGAGTCGCCGAGCGAGATGCCGGCTCGCGCCGGGGGGCGGTCCGAGTCTCCGGTGACGTAGCGGATCCCCCCCATGGCCTCACCGATCGACCCGTAGCCGGCGCGGGCGGCATACGGCCCTGTCTGACCGAACCCCGTGACCCGCGTGACGATCAAGCCGGGATTGATCTCCCACAGTTGCTCCGGGGCCAGACCCCATCGCTCGAGAGTCCCGGGCCGGAAGTTCTCGATGAGGACATCGGCCGTTGCGATGAGGCGGCGCACGATGTCCTGCCCCGCTTCGGTCCGAAGGTTTGCCGTGACGGACTTCTTGTTGCGAGCAACGACCGGCCACCACAACGACTTGCCGTAGGGCTTCTCGCGACCCCACTGCCTCATGGGGTCACCCTGGCCCGGGTCTTCGACCTTGATCACCTCGGCGCCGAAGTCGCCGAGGAGCTGCCCACAGAACGGTCCGGCAAGGAGCTGGCCGAGCTCGACGACGCGCACGTCGTCCAACGGCAGCCGTGTATCCATGACATCCCTCCGAAGGGTGCAAGTTGCATACAACGTCTGCCACAGGTGTGATCCTGGTCGCATGACGCTTCGGGTGAACGTACGGCGAAGCTGGAGGCAAAGTCAATGGCTCGAAGCTTCATTGCATACAATTCTTGGCACGCTAGACTCTCTCGGACCATGAGCGAATCGACTGTCCCGCTCGAGCGGGACCTTCGCAACGCGTCGGACGACGCGTATCGGTTGATCCGCGCGCAGATCCTCTCCGGCGAGCGAACCGGCGGCGACTGGCTCCGCGAGGGCGACCTCGCCGACTCGATCGGAGTCAGCCGGACGCCGGTGCGCGAGGCGCTGCGGCGGCTCACCGCCGAGGGGCTGGTGCGCTACCAGCGCAACCGCGGAGTGCAGGTCACGGCCTGGACCGCAGAGGACCTTGATGAGATCTTCAGCCTCCGCTCCGTGCTCGAGCCCTGGGCCTGCCGACTGGCAGCCACGTCGGCGTCAGTGGACCTCGAGGAACTGGCCCGCCTCGCCCACGACATGGATGCGGCTACGCAGGGACCCGTCACCGACGTAGACCAGATCACCGAGCTCAACAACCGCTTTCACTGGCTGATCCTCGAAGGCTCGAGGAACCGGCGACTCGGCAGCGTCGTGTCGTCGGTCGTGCAGGTTCCCCTGGTGTGGCGGACGTTCTCGCACTACAGCGAGAGCGACCTTCGCCGCAGCCTCGCACACCACCACGAACTCGTGGCAGCGTTCGCGGCAGGTGACCCGGACTGGGCGGAGTCCGTGATGCGCAGTCATGTCAGGGCTGCCTGGAACTCACTGAACCTGCGCCGGGACGACAGCGAGACCTGACCGGCTCACCACTGGCTTAGCCCGCCAAAGGACATTCAGAGCGGGCGGACCGGGGCAGCGGTATCACGTCGACCGCGTCAGGCGCGCGAAGGCGATGACGGTCGTCGGTTCGAGCCCGACCGGGCCCACCACAGGTTTGTGCAGTTCAGACCGGTCCCTGTCCGTGACTCAACGTGTGGGCAGGCCCCACCGGGCGAACTCGTGCCTGAGCCTGTGGGAGGCCTGCCTTCCCAGAGTCATCTGGACAATGAAGATGAAGTTGGCTCGCCAGGCGTGGTGATGACCCCTGCTGCTGCTCGGGCCCTGAGCAGGCTCGCGCAGCTCGTTGCCCACCACACGGTCCGGGGTCACGATGTGTGCCAGCTCATGAAGACAGGCGTGCTCACACGTCTGGGCATCCCAACGATCGTCAGCGCCGATCCTCACCAGCCGCTGAGCGGCGTCAGCCTGGCTGACGCCCGGGCCGCCGACGACCGCGACCGGCTCGGCATGTGCGGTGAACGCAGCCGTGAACCAGTCACTCTGCTGGATCGCATGGAGGTACTCCGCGCACATCCCCATGCCGATCGGCCCCTCGTGCCGCGTCAGCAGGGACGCCGCCAGCTCACTGACAGGCAAGCCGGCGGCCAGCTGCGCGTCATACGCAGCCTCTTGAAACCTGGTCATCTCCGACCCACGCTGCGGTTTCGACCTTTCGTCACCCGCCCGTGGCGCCGACGAACCCGAATCAGCTTGTTCGTGTTCATCCGGCTGGGTGGATCCGAGGCCGCGCGCTGGCGTCACCCCTGCGGCGCTACTGCCTGGGTGCGCCGGCGGGTGCGGAGGAGCCACACGACGAAGACAATCGCCGCGAAGGCGTTGACGTAGCCCAACACCGAGGCAACCAACAACACACCATCGCTGGTGAGGAGGTCACGCCCGGCAGCCCCGGTCAGGTTGTGCACGAGATAGAACACCGCCTCGACCACGAGGAAGGACACCATGACCGGAACCCCTCCGCGACGTCGAGTCACAAGGAGCGCCGCGCCGACCCCGAACCAGACGAACGTCAACAGCAACGGCACCGTGAGGCCCCCCGGACTCTTCCCGAAGCGCGCGTAGAAGTGGAGGTAGTAGGGGACCTGCCACACATAGTTGGCGACGGTGACCGCGACCAGAGCCATCAACTGCCACGGCGCCCACCACGGCGACGTCTCGGACCGAGCATGCGCTAGCCCGGGTGTGCCCTTTTCACGAACCATGTCTCCTCTTCCGTGGACGATCCTGATGTGAACACACCCGTCGGCGATCCGAACAAGACGACTATCACCATCGCGCCACTCGCGGCTACTGAATTCCACTGTGTCACCACGATGCAGAGGTCGGCGCCCATGCATGATGGCGGAGTGACCGGGGAAAGTGGAGCGTGCGCAGGTTCGCCGCTCTCGACCTGTACGGAACGTCCGGAACGCTGAGGCGGCGACGTATCGTCCTGGCCGAGTTCGTGGTCGGAACCGCGGCACTGATGGCACTTGGCGCCGTCATCTGGAGGCACGGGAGCTGGCAGTGGGGCGTCTGGTTGATGGGATGCGGCCTGAGCTACGGTGCCCTGGCCGCGCATGCCGTCACCCTCTTTCCGACGGCCAGCCTCGAGGCCGAACTCTCCGGGGTCGACACCGCAGCAGAAATCCGCCGATACAGCCTCGCCCAGCTGCTGCTGTTCGTCCCTGGAGTCGTTGCCGTGGCCGCCCTGGTCGAAGCCCTTCACCCGGCATACCGCGGGCGGGCACGACGGGCCAACAGGAAATCCTGATCGGCGCCCGGGCTACCGTCTTCACCGGCCGTGCCCTGAGCGGCAACCACACGCTCGCCGTATTCGATAGGCAGCCTCCATCGCACGGAGTGCCGACGGGCCATCGGCTCCAGCCCCGCCTGGAGCTGGTCCACGACGACCCCGGGTGAGCGTGTCCTGCACAGTCTGAGCGATTCCGAGAGCCCCGCCGCCCTTCTCGGGACGGGAAGGTCAGGGGACGCCCAGTCGGCCACGGATGAAGGCCCTCTCACTGGGGCTCGGGTCCAGCTGCAGGGCCGCGCGGAGGGCGGACTGGCTCTCCTCGCGGCGACCAAGCCGGTCGAGAAGGTCGGCGCGCGCGATGTGAAAGCTCGGCCAGCGCGCCAGGCGCGGGTGGTGCGCTACCGCGTCGAGAACAACCAGCCCGGCCGCCGGGCCCTCCGCCATGGCGACGGCGATCGCCCGGTTGGCTTCGAACACTGGGCTCGGGTCGTAGCGCAGTAGCTCGCCGTACAGTGCGGCGATCTCCCGCCAGTCGGTGTCTACGGCTTCCTCAGGGACGGAGTGGCAGGCGGCGATGGCTGCCTGGATCTGGAAGGGGCCGGGCGGTCCGCGACGTAGCGCCGCCTCGAGCCGCCGCTCGCCCTCCGCAATCATGGCGCGGTCGTAGAGCGCGCGGTTCTGCGCCGCCAGCAGCACAGGCGAACCGTCGGGCGCGATCCTGGCCGGGCGTCGGGCGTCGGTGAGGAGCAGCAGCGCGAGCAGGCCCTCGCCCTCGGAGTCGTCGGGCAGCAGCCGGTGGAGCTCCCGGGCCAGATCGACAGCCGTGGTGCACAGCTCACCGCGGACGGCCTGCGGGTTCACGGACGCCTTGTGGCCCTCGGTGAAGAGCAGATACACCACCGCCAGCACGGCAGGGATGCGCTCGCTCCAGTCCTCGGGCAGCGCGAAGGTCATCCCGGTGTCGCGGATCTTGCGCCGGGCGCGGACCAGGCGCTTGGCAACGGTTGGTTCGGCGAGAAGCAGTACGGCAGCGATTTCGGCCGTCGAGAGTCCGCACACCGACCGCAGGGTCAACGCGACCCGCGTCTGCAGGTCGAACGCCGGGTGACAGCACATGACGATGAGGGACAGCTCGTCATAGGCCTCTGCCGCCGGCCCCAGCCGGCCTTGCTCACACATGGCCCTGGCCTCCTTCCCCGGGCGCGCCAGCTCTCGGCGGAGGGCGTCAAGAGCCTTGTGGCGGGCTGTGCGGATGAGCCAGGCGCGAGGGTTGTCCGGCAAGCCCTCGCGGGGCCAGGAGAGCATCGCGACCAGAGACGCTTCTTGGACCGCTTCTTCAGCCAGCTCCAGATCGCCCACTGCTCGAGCGACCGATGCGACCGCCGGCCACCAGCAGGCCCGGAGCTCGGCCTCGATCAGCGCGACCTACCCGTGTCGAGGACCACCCGAACCTCCACCGAGCCGACCTTCGCGGTGGGGATGGTCGCAGCCCACTTCAGCGCGTCGTCCAGGTGCGCGCAGTCGATCAACGTGTACCCGCCGACCTGCTCACGGATCTCCGCGGCCGGCCCATCGGTGATCAACAGCTCGCCGTCGCGCACACGCACGGTCGTTGCCACGGATGCGCCCGTCAACGGGGCTGAGTCGATCAACACGCCGGCGGACTGCATGCCTTCCAGGGCCGTCGCCCACTCCTGGAAGAGCCGCTGACCCTCAGGGGTGTCGCTCGCAGGTATCCCGTCCTCAGGCGAAAGCAGCAACAGCATGTACTTCATGACTCCTCCTTCGTGCGGTGGCGACCACTCGCCGCCCCGTCACTTACTAGTCGAATGGCGACGCCACCAGAGGACACCAAGGGCCTGCCGCCGACACGCTGAAAGCCGCCCTCGTGGTCCGCGGTCCGCTGTGGGGATCGTGGGGGATCTTCGACGCCGATCACGCCGCCCCGTACACCGAGTCACGCTTGGGCGGACTGCGCGGGAAGCTCACCGCGGACCTTTCCGTACTCGCGCCAGATCAGCCAGAGGATGAAGGCGTCGAAGACGGTCAGGACAATCATGCCGATCGATGCTCTGACGAAGAAGATCGAGTACGTCTGGTAGAGCATGAGCACGCCCAGGGTGATGAGCGAGAAGGGGTAGGCCCACAGCTGATTCCGCAAGATGCCGACGACGGCGACGAGCTTGATCACCGCGTGGATCCAGAGGTACGCGATGGCGAACGCTCGACCGCCCGACGCCAGGTGGGACGTGGCATTCAGGAGAAGGTTGGCCACCTTGTCGTTCGGATCCTCGAGAAGCTCCCGCTGCGTGACGAGGGCGATGAACTGGTGCATCTGCGCGGGGCTGACGAAGAAGAGCAGCACGCCGCCCAGGAACTCGAGCGCCCCCGTCACACCCTTGATGATGATGCCGCCCTCGAACACCTTGTCCAGGACGGATGTCGGGTGGAACCAGCTCATCTCTTCCTTCCGACCCATCAGCTCGAAGGGGACAACGTCCGAAGCGGACGGTGACATGGGCGACGTGACTGGGCACTCGACGCCGCGCCGCGGCGTCGAGTGCCCAGTCTGTCAAGAACGCAGTCTCAGTTGTGAGAGCTGCCGTGCACCGAGTCGACCGAGACGACCGTGCCGTCGAGCGGGTCGAGCAGGACTTCGGGCGCCTTGGCGTTCGGGAAGTGGAACAGGCCGTCGAGCGGGCCGGCGACGGCGTCGGCCGAATGGTCCCCGATCTGCCCGACGTTCCAGTTGTCCTCGATGAAACGCAGGATCGACGTCTGATCGGTCTGGGTGTGGTCGACCCAGTTGGTCCGGGCGTAGGGGGAGATGACGAGCAGCGGCTGGCGAGGGCCGGGCCCGCACCGGTCCTGGTAGCCGCCAGAGACCGGCACGCCCCGGGTGGCGGCGTCCCTGCACCACGCCGCGTCGTCGGGGCTGTTGGAGGCGTTCGTGAGGGTGGCGGCGCGATGGTCGTACCAGCCATCCGAGTCGTCATAGGCCAGGACGATCGCCGTGTCCTTCCA
Organism: Intrasporangium oryzae NRRL B-24470; assembly: GCF_000576595.1. Lineage (GTDB taxonomy): Bacteria > Actinomycetota > Actinomycetes > Actinomycetales > Dermatophilaceae > Intrasporangium_C > Intrasporangium_C oryzae. The sequence goes on from NZ_AWSA01000009.1 coordinate 47,488, forward strand.
GTTCGGCGACTGCTCGATGGCGTTGATCTCCTTGACGACGAAGTGCTGCTCGTCGACCGGGTCGGAGTAGTCGGCGTGGCCGTCCTGGTAGTTCGCCGCCTTGAGGAAGCTCACGGCCGGCAGCTGGTCGGTGTTCACGACCTGGTCGAAGGCGGACAGGTCGTACTGGTGGTTGGCCCGGCCGTCGTGTCCGATCTCGGCGACGGAGGCCGGGGCCAGGTGGTGCGGGTTGGCCGTCGTGGCGTAGTACTGGAACGGCTGGTGGTGCGGGTTGTAGTCGGTCGATGTGATGCCTGCGACGTTGCTGTGGGTCGCCTTGCACTCGGCCGGCGCACCGGTGGCGGGGTCGTAGGGCTTCGTCGGAGCGAACCCGCCCTGGAACCAGCCCCAGCTGACGCCCTTGGCGCCGAGCAGGTCACCGACGTTCTTGTTCGAGGGCTGCATCCCGGCGAGCGTGTAGCTCGTCGTGTGGCTGCTGTTGGAGCAGTCATCGTAGACCGGGTCCGGGTCGCCCGTCATCGTGCCGACGCCGTTCGCGTCTGGGACGCGGACCGTGTAGTCGCTCGAGGCCGGGATGATCTGGGTCGGGTGCTCGGGAACGCTCGCGGCGGCATACTCCTGAACGCCGTGCGTCTGGCCCGAGACGAGGTTGATCGCGCCCGGTGACGAGGGGCCGAACGTCGTGCTGTACGAGTTGTCGCTCATGGCGTACTTCTGCGCGTAGTTCCACATGGCCGTGACGGTGTTGCCGTCGAAGTAGTCCATCGTGAGCCCGGCCCGCGAGAACCGGCCCGGCTTGCAGGCGTCCTTGCTGACGTGCTCGACGAACTGGTCCATCGCGCCGCCGTTGTAGGCCTTCTGCTCGTTCGTGTAGGTGTGGTCCTGGTCGCAGGTGACGGCCTGCCCGGGGGTCAGCCGCTCCGGCTGGACCGAGTTGGGGTTGTTCGGGGCGAGCAGATCGTCGTGCGCGAGGGTCGCGATGTTGCGCGGCGTGTTCGGGGCCGCCGTGAAGGCGGGGGCCGGCGTCGACCCGCCCTGCAGGGTCTCGCCGGCGACGTTGGCTGCCTGGGGGTACGTGGCGAAGTAGTGGTCGAACGAGATGTTCTCGCCGAAGATGACCACGACGTGCTTGATCGGGGTCCTCGTGGCGGACGCCTCGGGCAGTGCACCGGCCTGGCCGGCCGTGAGGGCCGCCCCGGCAAGCGCCAGCGCGGCAACCCCTCCGCCGGCTACGGCGACTCGGGTGGAACGAGACATGGTTCTCCTCGGACGTTCGGGACGTGGCCCTGACGTCTCGGCCACGACTGGCAACGTACGTCGCGGGGGCGCCGAGGGAGTGGTTTGCGTGGGTCCGTTCGCCCAGATTTCCCCCAATTGCCAGCCTTCCCCCAGATGCACCGAAGGTTGCACCCAGCCTCGAGCATCGGCCGGGTGGGTGGGTGGCTGCTGCCCGCCGTGCACGACCAGCCCAACGCCGGGTCTGTGACCGGCCAGACGGTGTTCGTATGCCGCTGACCTCAGCCGCGCCGCCTCCCTCGGCCCAGCGACGGACAGTCCGAAGGGACGGAGGTGCAGCGACATCACCTCGACGGCGCCAGGCGCGCGAAGGCGATGACATTGTCGCGGTAGCTGTGCCGGACCCGGTCATAGCTGCCGCCACACGTGACCAACCGGAGTTGCGGGTCTGGGGTCGGCCCGTAGACGTCGGCGGTCGGGAAGTCCACCTTGGCGACCAGCACTACCCGGGTGACGACGAACCGAGCGACGATGCCGTCGGCGCGGGTCACGTCGATCGGGTCCCCCGGTCGCAGCTCGCCCAGACGGTAGAACACCGCCGGACCGTCCCGAGCCGTGTCGACGTGGCCGAGGATGACCGCGGGTCCGACTTCTCCGGGTGAGGCGAGGTAGCGGTACCAGCCGGCTGGAGCATCCCCACGGAGCGGTGGGGTCTCGACGGTGCCGTCGGCGTTGAGCCCCACCCCGACCAGGCTCGTCTGCACACCGATGCGCGGGATCACGAGGCGCACCGGCCGGGAGCGCGGCAAGCCGACGTCAGCCGCCGGATCTGCGGCGCCTTCAGCGGACATCCTGCTGCGCGCGGCGCGGGCGTCGCCCCCGTCGTCGCCCCCGTCGTCGCCCCCGGCCGGGGTTGAGCCAGGGTGGGACGCCCCGGCGATCGCATCAGCCGAAGCGGGCGGCGTGGCGGGGGGTCCCGGCTGCTGGGCCGCCGCTGAGAGAAAGGCCGCACCCGACACCCCGAACAGGACGGCCGCGACAGTCGCCGTGCGACGCGGCCTACGACCGGTGGTGCACGCGCTGAACATGCGGGTCACGCTGCCGCAGGGCGAGTCCAGAGATTCCCAGCGCGAGAACCAGGGACACCACGCCGCCACCGACCAGCCAGGGACTGGGGCCAGCCGCCGTGCTGCCGCCACCCAGCTGGGGAGCACCCACGGGCGTCGTGCTGCCACCGCTTGCGGACCGCGTAGTGGTCGTTGGGGCCGACGGGGTGACTGTCACCGTGGTGGTTGCATACGCGGTGGTCGTGGCACCCGCGCCGGGGACGGTGACCGTCGCAGTAGCGCCGGGCACGGTGACCGTCGCGGTAGCGCCGGGGACGGTGACCGTCGCGGTAGCGCCGGAGACCGTGGTGGTGGCAGCGGCTGCCTGGGTCACGGTTGCGGGGGACGAACTCACAGAGAACAGCAGCAAGCCGAGGAACAGCAGTGCCAGCAGGCCGAAGATCAGTGCGAGCGGCCGCCAACGGTTCCTGGCTTCGCCGCCTCCCTGGCCGCCGCCGCTCTGGCCGCCTCCGCCGTAGCCTCCGCCGCTCTGGCCGCCTCCGCCGTAGCCATCGCCTTCACCACCGCCACCGCCACCGCCACCTTCGCTGGCCCCACCGCCCTCGTAGCCGCCTGGCTGCCCGCCCTGGTAGGTCGGCTGCTCAGGCCCCGGCTGGCCATAGCCACTCGCCCCGGTCTCATTCGACGACATCGGAACACCTTCGTTCTCATCGGCCCGCCAGATGCGGGCGTGGCGGATCCCACGCGATGACCTCCGGCGCACCTCGTTCGCCGGCTCGAGAGCGCGGACTTTCGCCCCGGAACTGTTCCTCCGGGTAGCGAAGGGCCGGATGGGACCGATCGTGCTGCACGGCTCGGCCGGAGACATCACTCGATCGAGCGATGCACCGATACCGAGCCATACCGCCTATGAGACGGTGCCCGCCACGACGCTCCCATCAGCGCGCACGCCCAACTCGGGTTCATGCACCGCGGCCAGGGCCCAAGCGTTCGCACACTGGTCGTTGGCCCGACACCTCATACTCATCTGCGCGCGCCCGGGACGTTGGTGTACTACCCGCATGAGGGTCGCCGTGGTGTCCGAGTCGTTCCTCCCGCACATCAATGGTGTGACCGGTTCGGTGCTGCAGGTGCCGAGGCACCTGCGCAGGACCGGTCACGACGCCCTGGTCGTCGCGCCAGGCGACCCACCTCCCATCTGCGAGGGCTTCGAGGTTGTGGCGCTGCCATCGGTGGGTCTGCCTGGCTACTCCCAGGTCCGCCTGCCGCTGGTCGTCACCGGGATGATCGTCCGCGAGCTCTCCCGATTCGCCCCGGACGTCATTCACCTGGCCTCCCCCTTCGTCCTCGGCGGACCGGTGGTACGGGCCGCGGCTTCGCTGAACGTCCCGGTGGTCGCCATCTACCAGACGGACGTCGCCGGCTTCGCGCGCCGGTACGGACTCACCGCAGCATCCAACGCCGCGTGGCGACGGATCCGCTCGATCCATGAACGCGCCCACGTCACTCTGGCACCTTCGCCGACCGCCGCCCGCGACCTCGAGGAGCACGGAGTTCCTCGAGTTCACGTCTGGCCGCGCGGTGTAGACACCACGCTCTTCTCCCCCGCGCACCGTGACCCGGGCTGGCGGGCTCAGGTGGCTTCCGCGGGTGAGCTCCTTGTCGGTTTTGTCGGCAGGTTGGCGGCCGAGAAGCAGGTCGAGGACCTCGCGGTCCTCGCCGACCTGCCCGGCGTCCGGCTCGTCGTCATCGGGGACGGACCAGAGCGGGATCGGCTTAAATACCGCCTTCCCGGGGCCCACTTCGCGGGCGTGCTGACCGGCCGTGAACTGTCGAGGGCGGTCGCGAGCTTGGATGTCGTGGTCCACCCCGGGCCGCACGAGACCTTCTGCCAGGCCGCCCAGGAGGCGATGGCGAGCGGTGTCCCGGTTGTAGCCGTCGGGGCGGGTGGCCTGGTCGACCTCGTCCACAGCGGCCGAACCGGGTGGCACTACCGGCCCGGCGACCTGCAGGCACTGCGCGCGCACGTCGCGCACCTGGCTGGGGACCCGGTCAGACGGCTGGCGATGGGCGTCGCTGCCCACCGTTCAGTCCGATCGCGCACCTGGCCGGTGGTGTGCGATCGACTCCTTGACCACTACGACGAGGCCGCCCGCAGCATGGTCGTCGGCGGTCGCTGAGTGCGCATCGTCCACGTCGCAGGCATCGGGAACGTGGTGAAGACCCTCATCTCGCAGCGGTTCGCGACAGCGCTCGTGTCCCCGAGATCATCCCCCACGGACCCCGACTACGAGGGAGCCCTTTTGGCCACCGGCAGGTCCTAGTCACCGGCTGTGTGCTTGGCGCGCATCACGATCGTCGGGTCGGGTGCGAACACGACATCGGGATCCTTGTCCGCGTAGTCGAACTGATTCAAGAAGGCACGCAAGGCGTTCACGCGCGCCCGCTTCTTGTCGTTGCTCTTCACGGTCAACCACGGCGCGTACTTCTTGTCGGTGTGCTCGAACATCGCCTCCTTGGCAGCCGTGTAGGCCTCCCACCGGTCGAGGCTCTCCAGGTCCATGGGCGAGAGCTTCCAGCGCCGGACGGGATCGATCTGACGGATCGCGAATCGGGTGCGCTGCTCGTCCTGGGTCACCGAGAACCACAGCTTCGTGACCGTCGTGCCCGACTCGACGAGCATCCGCTCGAATATCGGCGCCTGGGCTGTGAAGACCGCGTACTCCTCGTCCGTGCAGAAACCCATGACTCGCTCCACGCCGGCCCGGTTGTACCAGGAACGGTCGAACATCACGATCTCGCCCGATGTGGGGAGGTGGTTGACGTAGCGCTGGAAATACCATTGTCCGCTTTCGGTCGACGTCGGCTTGGTGAGGGCCACCACTCGCGCCGCCCGAGGGTTGAGGTGCTCGGTGAACCGCTTGATCGCCCCGCCCTTTCCGGCGGCATCGCGCCCCTCGAAGACGACGACGTGCTTGGCGCCGGAGTCCATGGTCCAGTACTGGAACTTCAGCAGCTCGATCTGCAGCAGGTATTTCTCGACCTCATAGCTGTTGCGCGACATCAGCTCGTCATACGGATAGCCTTCTCGCCACGTCTCGACAGCCATGCCGTCCGGGGCGATGAGAATGGGGTCGTCTCCATGGTCATCGCGGACGGTGTACCCCTCGGTGCGCAGCTGGTCGATGTAGGTACGCAGGGCCATCTTCTGTGTCATGAGCCCATTCCAGCGTCCAGCCCCCTTCATTGCCAGCGTCGGTCAGGGCCACCACAAGCCTTCCTCCGCGCCGCACGAATAGCCTCGGCAGCCGACGAACCAGCCCCCCTTTTGCAGCATTTCTCGGAGAACGTGCAGGGCATTCCCATAAATCACTACAAAATGCGCGAATCCACCTAGCATTCGCTCGCCGTTACCTGTCCCGTCGCCCACCCTCACTGGACGATCTCTAGCGTCGTTCCTGCATGACGCTGGCAGGTCCCCAGGCCCGACGCGAGGGCGACAACGGTTGCCGACGTGGTCGCTCACCTGGGGCTCAGCTCGGCTTCGCCAGTCATTGGCGGCCGAACCGAAACTCGGAACCGGATGACCGCGGCAGCGGTTGATCCCGTTCGAGAGCTCATCTCACGCAGGCATCTCGGAAGGATGATCATGCCCGTCTCTCGTATGAGACTTACCGTGGCGGCTGCCGTCACTCTTACTATCGCTGGGGCCGGCGCCGCTTTCGCCGGCGATCCCCTCGGCTGGGGTACCCGAACAGTCGGGACGACGTACGCCGATGGCCTCCAGGTCTCGGACAACCAAGTCATCAAGCCCATCGGCACCCGGGTCATGACCGAGTACGGCAAGTTCATGGGCTCGGCCGTCAGCCCCGACGGCCGCTATCTCGCTGCCAGCAGCGCCGACAAGGGCGTGGTGCTGCAGCTGTTCGACCTCGATGCGCACAAGCTGGTCTATCGGGTCGGCGTCGCGGCCGGAGTCGACCAGGTCCTCAAGGACCGCAGCGTCGGTCAAGAGGGTCCGACCTACTCCCCCGACGGCAAGTTCCTCTGGCTGTCCCAGGCCACCGCCCTGACCCGGTTCCCGGTCAATGCCGACGGGACCCTTGGCACGCCCGCCCGGTTCGCGCTACCCACCGTTGATGGCAAGCTCCCGTTGCCGGCGAAGTCGACGTACTCTCCTGACGGCAAGACGCTCTTCGTCGCGGTGAACGGCCAGAACACCGTGGTGGCCCTCGACCCCGCGACCGGTGTGGTGAAGCAGTCCTGGGACGTCGGGATCGCGCCTCGACAGCTGCAGTTCGTCGGCAACAAGCTGTACGTCAGCAACGAAGGGGGGCGCCGGGCGAATCAGGGCGACGCCACGATGGACTCTTACGGCGCCGCCGTGCCCTCCGACACCTTCCTTGGCACCTCCACGACTGGAACCGTCAGCGTCATCGACCCGACGTCCTCGTCCGCGCCCGACTCGATTGACGTCGGTCTCCACCCGACCAACCTGTATGCCGCGGGCACAGCGCTGTTCGTCGCGAACACCAACAGCGACACCGTCTCTGTGATTGACACCAAACTGGACAAGGTCGTCCAGACGATCGCCACGCAGCCGTACGCGGGGTCCAAGATCGGTTACGCACCGGACGGCATCGCGCTCACCAAGGACGGCCATCTGCTTGTCGCCCTCGGGCGGGCCAACGCCGTCGCCGTCTACCGCTACGCGGGCGACCCGCAGGAGCCGGTGAGCTTCATCGGCCTGCTGCCGACCGACTACTACCCGTCCGAGGTCGCCGCCGTCGGCTCCGAGATCGTCGTGACGAACACGCGCGGCATCGACGCGCGTGGACCGGCCATCACCACGGACAAGGGCTACGGCGCGCCGGTCGTGAGCGGCCATGACACGCACAGCACCACTGCGTCACTGACCACCTTCGAGCTGCCCAGCGAGAAGGAGATCAGCCGGTACACCGCGACGGTGTTCGCGCAGAACGCCTGGGGCGGCGAGGCCCCGAAGGAGGCCGAGGGCAACCGGCAGGCCGCGGTCCCCGTCCCGGCGCGGATTGGGGACCCCTCGACGATCAAGCACGTGTTCATGATCGTCAAGGAGAACAGGACCTACGACCAGATCCACGGCGACGACCCGCGTGGCAACGGCGACCCCTCGCTCGTCCAGTTCGGCAAGACGGTCACCCCGAACCTCCACGCACTGGCCCAGAAGTTCGGCCTCTACGACAACGTCTACGACATCGGCACGAACTCTGCCGAGGGCCACAACTGGATCATGCAGGGCGACAACCCCGAGTACACCGAGACGAGCGCCGGGGAGTACGTGCGCAGCTACGACACCGAGTCCGACGTCCTCGGCCACCAACGCTCCGGGTTCCTGTGGACCTCGATCGAGTCCGCGGGCAAGACCGCCAAGAACTACGGCGAGTTCGCCCTCGAGATCACCAAGCCTGCGGGCGCGACCTGGCAGAAGTACTACTGCGCCACGAAGGCTGTCCAGGGCGGAGCCGACCCGAACACGCTCACCGACCCCTCGCTCAAGTCGGACACCACCTCGAAGATCCCGTCCCTGAACGCGATCACCGACCACGCCTACCCGAAGTTCGACATGGACATCCCGGACATCTATCGGGTCCAGCTGTGGAAGCAGGCCTTCGAGAAGGGTGGTCCGGCGGACTTCAACATGCTGTGGCTCTCCAGCGACCACACCGGCGGTCCGCCTGACGCCCGGGCCATGGTGGCCGACGGCGATCTGGCGACCGGCCAGATCGTGGACGAGATCTCGCACAGCAAGTACTGGAAGGACTCCGCGATCTTCGTGGTCGAGGACGACAGCCAGGACGGTGCCGACCACGTCGACGGTCACCGCGCCCCGATCCAGGTCATCAGCCCTTGGGCCGCGCACGGCGCAGTGATCAACACCTACTACTCGCAGATCAACCTGGTCCGGACCATCCAGCAGATTCTCGGCGCGCAGCCACTGAACCAGAAGCTCGCCGCCGCGACGCCGATGTACGACGCGTTCCAGTCCAAGCCGGACTTCACGCCGTTCACGGCTGTCCCGAACCAGATCTCGCTGACCGAACACGTCACGCCCGCCCCCACGTGTGGCGCCGACACCCCAGCCGGCGCGAACGGCACCCCCGCGGCACAGGCGGCGGAGACAGCTGTCCCCGCCTCCCGGCAGAAGGTCGCGGCCCAGTGGGCGGACTGGAACAAGGCGCAGGGCTACAACCTGCCCAACGGGCAGCAGGACTCGGCCAACCCGGCCTTGATGAACCGGTACATCTGGTACCAGGGCCACAACTTCAACCTGCCCTACCCGGGCGACGCTCAGGTCTACGCCCCGTCGCAGGTCCCCGGCGGCACCGTCGCAACCAGCGACCGCTGACGATCCGCGGGCAACAACCGACCGGATAGACGCACGAACCGGCGGCCGCCGAATCCCTCGGCGGCCGCCGGCCATGCACGTCTCACGACAGGCACCGCCACCAGCTGGGCCACCGTCGGGGACCCGGCTCGGCCCTCCGGAGTCGCAAAGACGCGACAGGCGAGGGCCGGCTGCTCGTTCCCCGTCGCGAACGGGTCGCTCCCGTCCAGAAGGATCGTGGGAGAGCCGATGAAGCCGAGGCGCTCTGCCTCCTCGGGCGTCGTCCGCTGACATCGCTATCGGGTGACTTGAGGTGTCGACTCGTCGAGCATCTCTGCCGCAGCCAACAGCCCCGCCTTGACGATCAGCCTCTCGGGGATGGTCTCGAACGTCGTGCCGTGGATCTCCAGGGTCCGGCAATCGGAGTCGCCGCACACCGAGCAGCAGCGGCTGCTGCCGACGCTCCCGCTCAGCCAATCCTCTATGGACTTCCCAGCGACCCAGATGCGGTTGGACTCGAGGGGGGTGGCTGAGAAGGCGGACTCGTCTATGTCTGCGACCTCGAGCTGCGGCTCGATTCCCTGCGGGGCGAGCACGCGGAGGAGGGTTTCAGTGGCCCGACGCACCTCTCCTTCAGTCGTGCCGCAACGGGTGCACGTGCAACCGTCCTTGACCAGCCTCTGCCAACGAATCGGTAGTGATGGCATCTCGCATCCTCTCCTCAGAGCACAGGCAACGATGCCCGTCGTCGGCGGCCGGCGACAGGGTCGAAGGTCACGCCGATGGGCGGCCGGGGAACTGGCCTGGCTCAGCCGATGCCGGCCTCGATGAGCCGAGCAGCCGGGCGGTCACAGCGTCGCGTTGCTGCGGCCCCGACGTGATTCCGCAGATGCGGATCGTCCGGCCACGGCGGCGACCGTGAACGCGGAGTCGCGCCCTCATGCTCCTCGTGACCCCAACGACAAGGTGGTGGGTGAGGTGCTATCCGTTCCAGCCGTTGTTGTAGACGTCGAGGCCGAACCGGTTGAGGCCGGCGGTCTGGGCATACCCGAGGTAGGGGAGCCGGAAGATGCCCTCGATCGAGGCGAGCAGCGAGTAGTGGTTGTAGCTGGTGGTGCTCCAGGTGTTCGGCGCGACGTAGGGGGACATGACGAGCGCCCGATTCGGCCACCGCCGAGGCCGGTGATTCCGGGCAGTGGGCTGTTGGAGCCGGGGCCCTCCCCGCAGCAGGCGGACGCGTCGGACTGCGGGGACTCATACCGGAACTCGCACTCATGGGCACCGACGCCAACCACGGATCCGTCCGGCTCCCAACCCGCAGAGGAGAGTTCACACTCCGTTCATCCTGACGGAGGCCCTGTCCGGCGGGTCAGGAATCCATGACGTTGGTGCCGTCGGAGAGCACCGGCGAGATGAGACCGAACACGTTCCCGTCCGGGTCCACCAGATACCCCACCCGACCGATGCCCGGCATGTCCGCGAGCGGGAGCGCCTCGGCGCCGCCCAGCTCCAGTCCCTTCTGGAACACGTCGTCGACCCTCCCGTCAACACCGACGACGAAGTCGCACCCGTTGACCGGAGCTCCGCGGTCCGGGGCAGGGCCCTGACGCTGGGTGAGCCCACCATTGATGCCCCGCCCGGGAGCGGTCACACCGATCGCTCCCTCACCGGTGTCGATGGCCCAGTACGTCATGTCACCGAACTGCTTGAACGTCCACCCCGAGCAGGGCGCCGTAGAAGTCGATGAGCCGCTGCGGCTCGGACGCGTGGATCTCGAAATGCACGACGAGGTTCGCCATGACGCCTCCCTTGGCCAGTCCACCGCACGCTACGCCCGGCGTCCCGACACGGTCCAGAGCTCATCCCGGCGGCCTGGGTGTTGATGGCGCCCCGCTCGGACCGCTACTCACCCGCGGACGGAGCGGCGGCCACGCAGGGTGTCGGCTACTTTCCGCGCAGGCCGATGGGGTTGCCTTCGGGGTCTGCGAGCACGCACACCCGTGCGCCGGGTGCGACCTGACGTGGCGCGTCACGTTCGGTGGCTCCGGCCGCGAGGAGGGTCGCCCGGGTCGCGTCAAGATCCTCCACATCGGCAAAAGCCACCGGGCCACCACCCGTCCCGGCCGGGTTGAGAGCGACCTCGAAACCGTCGACGTTGTACCCGACGTAGTAGGGCTCGTCCGTATGCGGTGCACCGAGCAACGCCGTGTACACAGCCTTCGTGGCGTCCAGATCGGACACCGGGATCACCATGCTGCGGATCGTGGGGCTCATCTTCGTCACCTCCGAGTCAGGACGGTCACCTCGCCGACCGCCACCGTGCCGATGATGAACAGGCTACGAGCCGCTCGGTGACCAGGCCCGCCGAATCCCCCCACCGCGACCCGCCTGGCCACGGAGTGGTGCCGCGCAGGACCGAGTGGGCCGTGCGGGCGATCCGGAGTCAGCGGCCTCCTAGTACGCCGCGCCCTTGCGCCAGGCCATCTCCTGCAGCTCGAAGGTGTTGCCGTCAGGATCGGAGAAGTCCGCTCCTTTGACACCGCCCCCGAAGTCCCGGATCTCGCCGACGTCGACGCCCCGGCGGACAAGCTCGGCGCGAGCCTCGGTGATGTCCTCCACGACCAGGTGCAAGCCTCGAGCACTGCCGGGTTCTCCCGCGTACACGTCCAATCCTGTCCCGAAACCGACCGAACAACCCGAGCCCTCCGGGGTCAGCTGGACGACCCGGACGCCCTCGCTGGGCCGCACGTCAACGTCCTTCGTGAAGCCGAGCATGTCCGCGTAGAAGGCGATGGCTCGGTCCACATCCGAGACCGGGAGCGGGATCAGTTCCAGCTTCATCTGCATAGGTCGAGCCCCTCGGTCTGTTGTGGTCCGAGCGATCATTCCACACGGCCGGGCACCGTTCCTGCTGGTACGTCCGCGTTCGGCGAGCGTTCATCGCCACGCCGCGTCGGGGGCACCCCCGGCCGGGCCGCGCTCCGTAGCGTCGAGGGGCAGAGCAGGGAGAGCGAAGGGCGCGGCACTGCCCTGCCGCGGATCCCCCGCATCTGATCATCAGCCCTACACCCCGAGGAGTTCCCATGGTCAATCTCGACCGACGCCGCTTTCTCCAGATCGCCGGCGGGGCGGCCGCCGCGACGATGCTCAACGAGAGCATCGCCAGGGCGGCCACCATCCCGGCCAACCGCGCGACCGGTTCCCTGCAGGATGTCGAGCACATCGTCGTCCTCATGCAGGAGAACCGGTCCTTCGAGCACTACCTCGGCAGCCTTCGCGGGGTCCGAGGCTTCGGGGACCCACACCCCGTCCAGCTCCCGAGTGGAAGGAACGTGTGGCACCAGTCCGACGGGGTGCGCGAGGTCCTTCCGTTCCACCCGACGGTCGATGACCTCGGCGCCGCCTTCCTGGAAGGGCTCCCCCACAGCTGGACCGACGGACAGGCCGCCGTCAACAAGGGTCGCTACGACGGATGGGTGCCGGCGAAGGGCACCACCACGATGGCGTACCTGAAGCGTCAGGATGCCGCGTTCCACTACGCGCTCGCCGACGCGTTCACGGTGTGCGATGCCTACTACTGCTCGTTCATCGGCAACACGGACCCGAACCGCTACTACATGTGGAGCGGCTGGACCGGCAACGACGGCAAGGACGGCGGCCCGGTCCTGTACAACGACGAGCTCGGCTACGACTGGCGCACCTATCCCGAGCGACTGCAGGAGGCGGGCGTCTCGTGGAAGGTCTACCAGGACGAGGGAACCGGCCTCGATGGTGCCGGCTCATGGGGCTGGACGTCCGATCCCTACATCGGCAACTACGGCGACAACTCCCTCCTGTACTTCAACAGCTACCGCAACGCCTTGCCGGGGGACGCGCTGTACGAGAAGGCCCGCCGCGGCACGAAGGCCCGGGACGGGCAGGACTACTTCGAGATTCTTCGCGGCGACGTCATGGCGGACACCCTGCCCTCGGTGAGCTACATCGCGGCCCCCGAGGCCTTCAGCGAGCACTCCAACTGGCCGACGAACTACGGCGCCTGGTACATCTCCAAGGTCCTCGACACGCTGACCTCGAACCCCGAGGTCTGGGCCAAGACCATCCTGCTCATCACCTACGACGAGAACGACGGCTTCTTCGACCATCTCGTCCCGCCGCATGCGAACTCGCCTGTCATTCCGGGCGCCTCGACGGTCCCGACCGATCACGAGTTCTACGACGGTGAGCACGGCCCCGGCGCCTATGGCATGGGGCCGCGAGTGCCGATGTTCGTCGTCTCGCCCTGGAGCACAGGAGGCTGGGTCGCCTCCGAGACGTTCGACCACACCTCGATCATCCGCCTCATGGAGGCGCGCTTCGGAGTCAGGGAACCGAACATCACCCCGTGGCGGCGCTCCGTCGCCGGCGACCTGACCTCCGCCTTCGACTTCTCCAAGACGGTCGAGAAGGTACCCACCCTGCCGAGCACGACGACCTGGAAGCCGTTCGACGACCAGCGCCATCCCTCCTACCGCCCCACACCACCGGTCCGGGGATCGATGCCGTCGCAGGAGCCCGGCACCCGCCTCGCCCGCCCCACGCCGTACGACCTGGACGTCAGCGAGCTGCGGTCGAGCGGCGCGGTCACGGTCGACATCAGCAACCGCGGGCGCCGCGGGGCCCACCTGCAGGCGCGTCTCATCGAGCCTGCCGGCGCGCCGCACAGCTACACCGTCGGGGCAGGCGACGAGCTGCGGGTCACGTGGCCCGTCGCCGACGCCTACGACGTTCACCTTCACGGCCCGAACGGGTACTTCCGCCGGTTCGCGGGCAACGCCGGCACCGACCGGGTGCGCGTCGCGGTCACCAGGATCGGACGCACCCTGCGACTCTCGGTGGCCGTCGAGGCGCCGCGGGGCGTCGAGGTCGTCGTCGAGGACGCGTACGGCGACCGCACGCGTGTCGGTCAGCGTCCGGTCGTCATCGACACGTCCGCGAACGGCGGCTGGTACGACCTCACCGTCGTCGCCGGCGATTCGACCTTCCTGCGCACGTTCGCGGGGCACCTCGAGACCGGACATCCTTCCATCAGCGAGCCGGCGCTGGGTCGCACGAACGCCTGACCAACCACCCAGGGGTATGCCGTGGTGTGGCATCCAGGAGGCGGCGCAGGAGGCTCCGCTTCTTGTCCTGGGCCCTTTATTGAGCATGACGCGCTCCGCCCTCCCCGACGCGGTCGCTCGTGCAGCGGCTCCCCACGACGGCATCTGTCGTGGGGAGCCTGGTGAGGCGCTCGGTCGAGGACGCCGCCCGTGGCGGAGCCCCCACGCGAGGGCACCTTGCCCGAGCACATCGGATGCGGGGAGCATCAGATCATGGACGAAGACGAGGCCAAGGCCATCCACGACGTTCAACACCGCCTGCGCGCGAAGTTTCCCCACCTCGACCCCGACCGCGTGGATGCCGCCGTCTCCGGCGCGCACGCATCGATGACAGGCCCCATCCGCAGCTTCGTGCCCGTGCTGGTCGAACACGCGGCGCGAGACGAGCTCGCCCGCGACCATCCATAGCCTCCGACAGCTGACGAGCTACACGTCGGATGCACCACAGAAGCTCGGTCAGGTGCAGCTCCTGGTCGCCCTCTGGTCGCCTCTGGTCGCCATCTGGTCGCCGTGGGGCGACCGGGCGCGGCCTCGGCTGGTTCATGCCCGCGGTTGGGGCGACCTGGATGCTCGCCTCTGTCGTGTCGCTGGCAAGCAACCGATCACCACGAGCCCGTCATCGCGTCCTACTACGTGCCGGCCAACGCGGCCACCATCGGGGCCAGACGCTCGGCACAGCCAGCGCCGAGGACGACGTAGGAGTAGCCGATCTCCTCACGCCGGCGCTGGATCTCCTCGGCGGCGGCCGCCGGGTCATCCGGCAGGATCGCCAGCGAGTCCGCCTCCCGCAGCTCGGCCGGATGGGTGTCCCGCGGGGACGCCATGAACGGGGCCACGTCGTCGCCGACGACGGGGACGTGGAGCGCGAGCTCGACGTCCCGCACGGCCCGGAAATCCCGGGCCAGCCGTTCGATGTCTGCGCGTGTGTCGCCCGGCAGCATCGCGAAGGTGACCGTGTCGGCGACGTCGCCGGCCAGCGCTCGGGCCCGTGGCCCCCGAACGGCCATGACAACAGGTGTGTGCAGGTCGGCGCCGTCCAGGTCGCGCAGCCTCTCCACCGTTTCGCGCACCTGGGCCAACCGGTCCCTCGGAGACGTGACGGGCATTCCGAGTTCTCGGAGCTCGTCCTCGATCCCGGGCCGGCCCGTGCCGATGCCCATCTCGAAGCGACCCTCGGTGAGCACCGACATCGAGTGCGCCTCCCACGCGGGCATCCAGGCCGGACGCAGTGGCGAGGCGTAGACCCACGTGCCGACGCGCAGGTCCGTCTCGACCGCTGCCATGGCGAGCGTAGGGACCGGCGACGGCTGCCACTGCGGCACGTCGGGCATGAGCAGCGTCGAGTAACCAGCGTCGGCGATGCGCCGGGCCTGGTCGCGCCACGTGGACAGGTCGGTCAGCACCGGGGCAACGACCCCGAATCGAAACGGTCTGGTCATCTCTGGTCTCCGTTCACGCGGCTCACACGCGCCCCTCGGGTGCAGCGTGCGACTTGCCTGTCTCACACGACCGGTCTCTCACCATGACAACGAAGGACGTGACCCGGAAACGACAAGGCCGCCTCACACCGATCACATCACGGGCCATCAACGACGAGTGGCTCCGTGACCCTTCGGCGGAGGACGACAGCTCGGTATGCCGCTGAGGCCGACCTCCGGCATCAGGCCCCGGAGCGGGGGCCACCGTGCAACGATCTGCGCATGACTGGTCCGGATCAGCCATCCTCTGCGGCCGAGCTCGAGCAGGTGGCCCGCACTCCCGGGGCGACTCCCGGGGCGACTCCCGGGGGCCAGCCCACCCTGCACCGGGCGATCGCAGCGGTGGTCCGGGCCGCCCTCCACGGGCTCGAAGGCGGCCCGTCATGAACTTCGGCGACGGCGTCGAGCTGGCCGGCAAGGCCATCGACACGGCGGGCGTGGCCGTCCTCGTCATAGGCGCCGCGCTGGCCGCCTGGCGCGCGCTCGGCAACGCCCGCGCCAAGGTGCCGGACACCTACCGCCGGTTCCGCCAGCAGCTCGGCCGCACGATCCTGCTCGGCCTGGAGCTGCTCGTCGCGGCCGACATCATCCGCACCGTCGCGGTCACCCCGACGCTGGAGAGCGTCGCCGTCCTCGGTCTCATCGTCGCCATCCGGACCTTCCTCAGCTTCTCCCTCGAGCTCGAGATCACCGGTCGGTGGCCCTGGCAGAAGGACACCGACGCTCCCGCCGAGTGACGACACTCCCGGAGAAACGACCGGCATGGCCCCGAATCGGGTCGTCCGGCCAAGGGGGCGAGGGGCCTCTCCGAGAGCCCACAGCGTGAAGCCCCCAGCTGCTGGGGGCTTCACCGACCCTCACCTCTTCTCGTGATCAGATGATCAGCACGACCGCGGCGACAACCGCTCCAGCCAGGCTCAGCGTGCCGAGCACGAAGCTCAGGATTGCGCCTGCGGTCCAGTACCCGGACCGGTCGCGGATACTCGCGCCGAGCAAGCCGAAGCCCGCGGTGAGCAGTACGCCACCAGCGATCCAACAGCCGAGGTACCAGGCCTCAGTCAGGCCCGCCAGAACCCAGTCCGTCGGCACGAAATACGTGTACGCGCCGAACGCTGCGACCAGGGCACCGACGATCATGAGCGTGTAGTCGATCGTGCGGTTGCGGAACAACCGCGGAAGGTGCTCAGTCCTCACAACTTCCTTCTCTTGGAGCTGCGACATCATCCTCACCTCCCTTCTGATCTCACCTTCAGCGTGCGTCACATCGGGCGTGGGCGTAAGAGTCGTTGGACCTGCCTTCGGGCCCCGGCGAGCGATGGTTCGGCAGCAGGTCGTGGTCAGGCACGCCGCAGCGCATCCGACTCCACTCGCCCGGGCGCGACCCCCTCGGGATCGGCACCGACGATCCCGTTCGAGCCGAAACGTGAACCGGAGGCCCCATCTCGTCGTGTCATGGGGGTAGGAGGTCGCGGTGCCCGGAAACAACGTCGCGTTGATGGAGCAGCTGCACGCCGAGCATGCCGGCGCGCTGTGGGGCTACTGCGTGCGCCTGACCGGCAACGACCGCGCTCGAGCCGAGGACGTGGCGCAGGAGACCCTGCTCCGGGCGTGGCGGCACTACTCCGTGCTCGAGGAAGCACCGGGATCCGTCCGTGCCTGGCTCTTCACCGTGGCGCGCAACATCGTCATCGACGAGTGGCGGGCCAACCGGGTCCACGGGGAGCTCGCGGTGGCCGAGGTCCCCGAGCCGTCCGACGCGACGGACCGGACCGACCAGCTGCTGCTCTCGTGGGTCGTCGCCGAGGCGGTCACCACCCTCTCGCCGGAGCACCGGGGGGTCCTGCTCGAGTGCTACTACCGCGGCGCGTCGGTCGCGGACGCGGCCCGCACCCTCGGCATCCCGGAGGGCACGGTCAAGTCCCGCACTCACTACGCCCTGCGCGCCCTGCGCCTGGCGCTCGACGAGATGGGGGTGGGCACATGAGCTGCCGGTTCGCGCATGACGACGGGGCCTACGTCCTCGGCGCCCTCTCCCCCACTGAGCGCGCAGACTTCGAGCAGCACCTCGACGACTGCCCGCGGTGCGCCCGGTCCGTCCAGGAGCTCGCGGGGCTCCCAGGGCTCCTCGCCCGGGTCGACGCGGAGATGCTCGAGCCCCCACCCGTCGAGCCCGTCCCCGAGACCCTGCTGCCCGCCCTGGTCCGCGTGGCACGCCGGACCCAGCGTCGTCGCTCGTTCGTGACTGCCGCCGCGGCCGCCGCGGCCGCCGTCATGGTGGCTGTGGGCGCGCACGCGGTCGGGGCGTTCGGCGGAGCGCCGACCGCCGTGGCAGGAGCGTCGCCGACGACCACCGTGACGCTCCCGGTGGGCCAGGCCATGGTCCCCCTCGAGGCGGGGTCGGTCCGGGCGAACCTCGCCCTGCACGACGTCGCGTGGGGGACGCGCCTCGACCTCACCTGCACCTACGCGTCCGCGCCGGGCAGCGACTACGACCCGGGCCAGCCCGCGGCATACAGCCTGGTCATCCGCACGAAGGACGGTCGCACGGAGCAGGTGGCGACGTGGCGGTCCGTGCCCGGCCACACGATGCGGCTGTCGGCCGCGACGGCCGCCAGCCGGGCCGACATCGCCTCGGCCGAGGTGCGCACCGCGGACGGCGAACCGATCCTGAGATTGACGACATGAACCCCGACACAGGCTCGCGGAGCACCCGACTGGAGGTCGTGATGGACTCGATCAGCACCGACGGCAGCGTCTCCCGACGCACGGTCCTCGCCACCGGAGGCGGTGTCGCCCTCGCCGCGAGCACGCTGGCGGCGTGCGGCGGCGGTGACGGCACGACGCCCTCCGGGCCGTCGTCGTCCCAATCCGCGATGGCCGGCGCAGGTGGCGGAGCCGGTCGGGTCCTCGCGAAGGTGTCCGACGTCCCAGTGGGGGGCGCGGTCTCGGCCACCGACGCCCAGGGCAAGCCGCTCATCGTGTCGCAGCCGAGCGCGGGCTCGGTCGTCGCCTTCTCGGCGATCTGCACCCACATGGGCTGCACCGTCGCGCCCGACGGCAAGATCCTGCGGTGTCCCTGCCACGGGTCGACCTACGACCCCGCCACCGGCACCAACACGGGCGGACCCGCGCCGAGGCCGCTCTCGAAGGTCACCGTCAGCGTCAAGGACGGCAACGTCGTCGAAGGCTGAGGCTTCCGGTCGCTCAGGTCCCCGTCGGCCGCGCACCTGAGCGGCCGCCACCGTCCAACCAGTCCGTATGCCGCTGGGCCGGCGGGAGCTCGATCGTGTGGGCTCCGCGTCGGGCCTTGGTCGCGAGGTACTTGGCGTTCGCGGCGCTGAGGTGTACCCCGGTCGGCACGCGCTCGGTCACGGTGACCCCGAGGCGGGTCAGCTGGGCGGCCTTGCTCGGGTTGTTGCTGAGCAGCGCCACCCGGTCGAGACCGAGGGCTCCGAGCATCTGTGCCGCGACCGTGTAGTCGCGTGCATCCTCGGCGTAGCCGAGCGCGAGGTTGGCCTCGTAGGTGTCGAGGCCAGCGTCCTGCAGTCCGTAGGCGTCGAGCTTGGCGTAGAGGCCGATGCCCCTGCCTTCCTGACGCAGATAGAGCAGGTAGCCGCCGACATCGGCGATGCGCCGGACCGCCTCGCGCAGCTGAGGACCGCAGTCGCAGCGCTCGCTGCCGAAGACGTCACCGGTCAGGCACTCGCTGTGCGGTCGCACGAGCGGCGGAGGTCCCGATGAGGCACCCGACCGGCGCTCGCGGGTAGCGTCCCCGAGGCCGAACGCCAGGTGCTCCAGCCCGTCGGCCAGCCCGTCGAAGGTGAAGACGCGTGCGGTCGTGGCGTAGCCGTCGGGGAACCGCAACGGCACGGTCACCTGGCTGCGGATCGTCGCCGCGGCGAAGCCCCCCGACATCAGCTCTCCCCCTCGGTCCCGGCGCACCGTGACGAGAGCGCATACCTCAGCAGGACGACGTCCCCGATCGGGCGTGCCTCGAGCAGGGTGGCCCGGCAGTCCGGGTTCCACGGGAACCGACCGTCGCGGACGAACCTCGGGGCCCGCGAGTCGCCGACGAAGAACGGTGCGACCACGAGGTGCAGCTCGTCCGCGAGGCCCGCGGTCAGGAACTGCGTGTGCATCGACCCGCCGCCTTCGACCATGAGGCGCCCGACCCCTCGGGCGAAGAGGTCCTCGGTCATCCGGCTGAGGTCCACCGGCTGCCCACCGTCGACCACCGTCGCGACGTGCCCGAGCCGTCGGCGTGCCTCGCCAGCAACAGCACTCGCGCAGTAGACGAGCTTCTCGGACTCGCCGGTGACGAAGAAGTTCGCGCAGGCGTCGAGACGAGCGCCGGCCGTGATCGTGACCTTCGCCGGCGAGGCCGGGAGACCGCGGGCGATCCGCTCGTCCTGTCGCGCCCGCGAGCGCACGAGGAGACGCGGGTTGTCCTTCCGCACCGTCGCCGCGCCGACGAGGATCGCGTCGCTGGCGGCGCGCACGCTGTCCACCCGGTCGAGGTCGGCGTCGTTCGAGAGGAGCAGCCTCGTGCCGGACGGGTCGTCGAGGTAGCCGTCGATGGACATGCCGCAGCTGAGCACGGTGTAGGGCCGCTCAGCCATGTTCGGCACCCCCTCCTGCTGCCAGCGCCGCGACGACGGGCGTCCCGGGATGAACGGGCCGCACTCCTCCGGTACCCGCGGGGCGCCGATGCAACCGGCCCGCAAGGATCAGCACGGCGCCGGGCAGGCTCGCGGCGAGCACGAGGACGCCGTACACCACCGCGGTCGAGACGGCGTCGGCAGCGCTCAGACCGGCGAGGCCGGACGTCGACGCCGCCACGGCCTCGCGTGGACCCCACCCGGCGATGCTCGCCGGGATCCCCATGGCCAGCAGGACGACGACCGCGAGCGGAAGCATCCGGACCGGCGACACGGTCGAGCCCGCCGTGCGAGCGGCGATGACGAACGTCGCCGCATGGCCGACGACGACCACGGTGGACGCCAGCACGATCCCGGGCCAGGCCCGCCGCGACAGCACCCCCGCACGGAGGTCCGCCCCCACGACCGCGATCAGTCGGCCGACCCGCGACCCCGCCGTGGGTCGGCCGCGCCGCCGGACCCGGCCCAGGATCGCGCCGGCGAGCACCAGACCCACGAGGGCCGCCAGGACGACGGGGGCGAGGGCGCGGGCCGGGGACGGCACGAACAGCATCACGGCGACAGCGAGCGCCAGCTGGACAGCCTGGCCTGCGGACCGTTCCCAGGCGACCGCGCGCACGCCGCGGCCGACGTCGCCGACGTCCCGGCCGTGGTTGACGGCGCGGTGCACGTCGCCGAGCACGCCGCCGGGCAGCGTGACGTTGAGGAACAGCGACCGGTAGTACGCGGCCACGGCAACCCGCAGCGGCAACCGCACGCCGAGACCGCGGGCGACGAGCCTCCAGCGCCACGAGCAGCACACCGTGGTCACGAGACCGATCGCCGCGGCGGCAGCGAGCGACGGCACCGTGATCGACCGGACCGCCACGAGGACCGAGTCCGTCCCGAGTCGCCGGAGCAGCACGACGAGGATCGCCACGCCGGCCATCGCCTCCACCCACGGCCCGATTCGTCGACGCCCGGGGCTCCCGGGGATCCCGGACCCGACCCGACCAGCAACGGCTCCGTTGTCCTCCACGCGCTGGCCCCCTCGGTGCTCCGCCGCTCGCGGACGGTCACGCGAGTCTCGTCGGTGGAGACGAGCACGGTGTCGCGGCGGTTCATCCGCGGTCTCGGGGTGGCTCATCGGAAGACCGCAAGGAGGTCGCGGTGGTGGACCGTGACTCGGAGGCGTCCGGCTACGGCCTCCGCGCCGCGTCGCTGGAGATAGTCGGCAGACAGGCCGGCCAGCTCCGGGTTCTGCTCGCACGCCGCACCCACCCAGCCCGCGAGCCACTCGATTGCCAGCTCGGACTCACCGGGGCCGAGCCGCCACGGGCTCTCCCGGACGACCACCTCGGCGCCCAGCCGCCCGAAGGAGTCGACCGCGACGTCCATGGCATCCGGTCCGAGCAGCCGCCGGCCCTGGGTCGTGCGGCGCTGATGGTCGTTGAAGGCGATGGCGACCAGCTCGTCGAGCGGCTCGGCCGGGGCGAGCTCGACCCGGCCGACGACCGAGAGCGTCACGAGCACCGGGCAACCCGGGGAGGAGCACAGCGCGACGAACCGGTCGAGCTCGCTCGAGGTCATCAGGTCGAGGAGCGCCGAAGCCGTGACCAAGGACGCCCCCGCGAGCTCGCAAGGGTCGAGGCTCGTGATGTCGCACTGCCGGGTCTCGACGGTGACGCCCGCCCCGCCCGCGGACGCGCGGGGCGGGTCGACGGTCGCCCGGGCGAGCAGGTCGGCATCCCAGTCGTGGAGGACCCAGTGCTGCGCGCCGCCGAGGCGCGGTGCCAGCCACCGGCCCATCGACCCCGTCCCGCACCCGAGGTCGTGGACGACGAGCGGGCCGCCGCGAAGGTGCGGACGCAGGTGCTCGACGAGGTCCGTGGCACGCGCCTCGGCGTCGGCGCGCTCCCTGAGGTCCAGCCAGGCCGGGCTGACCCGGACCGCCTCCACGGTCATGCCGCCACCTCCGAGAGGACGCGGGCGATCCGGGTCGACGTGTCGGTCCAGCCCGGCAGCGTCTCGCGACGCTCTCGGGCCAGGGCACGCAGGCGCTCCCGGAGCGCGCCGTCGACCAGCCAGCAGCGGAGCGCCGAGGCGAGGGCCTCCGGCTCGTCGGGTGGCACGAGCAGCCCCGGGCGGCCCCCGGCCACCGCCCCGAGGGCCTCCGGCAGCCCACCGACGGCGGTCGCGATGACGGGCAGCCCCCGGGCCAGGGCCTCGGCGACGACCATGCCGTACGTCTCGCCCCGGGAGGCGAGCACGAGGACGTCGGCAGCGGCATACGCGGCCTCGAGGGACGCGCCGGTGAGCGCGCCCGTGAAGTGGAGGCGGTCGGCGACCCCGGCGCTGCGCGCCCGACGGTCCAGGGTCTCGACGAACGCGCGGTCGGAGCCTGAGCCACCCACGAGCACGCAGCGCCAGGACAGGTCCTGGACGGCGGCGAGCGCCTCCACGAGCACGTCGTGCCCCTTGTGCGGTGCCACCGCGGCGACGCAGAGGAGCTCACCGCCGGTCGCGGTCCCGGGCGTCGGCTCGGCGGGGTCGACGCCGGGCCGGGCGACGTGGACTGTGTTCCGATCGAGGCCGTACTGGTCCAGCAGCCAGCGCCGCGTCCACTCGCTCGTCGTGACGACCGCGCGTGCGGCCGACAGCACGGCACGTTCGCGATGACGGGTCGGCAGGCCCTCCTCACCCGGCGTCCCCGCTCCGAGCGGCAGGTGGACGAGGACGACGAGCCGCATCCGCCGTGACTGCGGCACAAGCACCTCCGGCGCGGGCGAGGCGACGAGTCCGTCGACGAGCACGACGTCACCGTCGCGTATGCCGTCGACCACCGTGCCGAGCGCCGCGCTCGCCGCCCGGTCCGGCGAGGGCCACGGGCCCGGCACCGCATGCTCGGTCACCGACCACCCGAGCGCGGCGAGGCCCTGGCACACCCGACGGTCGTAGGTGTTCCCGCCACTCGGCCGGGCGGGGTCGTCGACGCCGTCCGGGACCACGACGTGCACGGCCCTGCCCGTGCTCACAGCGAGCGCTCGTAGGTCGCCCACGCGACGTGGGACTCGTGCAGCGTCACCGCGACCGCGGACAGGCCCCGGGCGCCCTCGCCGAGGCGGCCGTCGTGCACCCGCTCGGCGAGCCGGTCGGCGACCACCTGGGCCAGCGCCTCGGTGGTGGTCGTCAGGCCCGTCAGCGTCGGCTCGTCGTCGAGGTTGCGGTAGCCCAGCTCGCCGAGCACCTCGCGGAGCTGCTCGGCAGCGCGCCCGATGTCGACAACGAGGCTGTCGGGGTCGAGCGCCTCCCGGCGGAACGTCGCGTCGACGACGTAGGTCGCGCCGTGCAGGCGCTGGGCCGGCCCGAACACCTCGCCGCGCAGGCTGTGGGCGATCATCATGTGGTCGCGGACGGTGACGCTGAACACCGGCTCACTCCTCGTCGGTCGGGGTGTCGTCATAGGTCGGGGTGTCGTCGTACGTGATGGTGTGGCAGAGCGCGGGCAGGCTCCCGTCCGCCAGCTGCGTCATCACCTGAGGCAGCTCATCGAACCGGGACTCCCCCGTGAGCACCGCGTCGAAGGCGGGGTCCCGCAGCAGGTCGACGGCGAGCGCCAGTCGCTCCGCCGTGGTCCGGCGCGCGCGGCGGGACGCGGCGACAACGCCGACCTGGCTCGCCCGGATGCCGAGGCGCCCCGAGTGGAAGGCCCCACCGAGCGACAGGCGGACCTCCGCGTCGCCGTACCAGCTGAGCTCGACGACCGTCCCCTCCGCCCCGAGGAGGTCGAGCGAGAGCTGGAGGCCGGCGGACGTCCCGCTCGTGTGGACGACGAGGTCACGCCCGTCGGCCGCGTCGGCCGGCTGCGCGAACCGGGCCCCGAGCGCGGCGGCGACGTCTGCGCGGCCCTGGTCGACGTCGACGAGCGTCACCTCGAGGGCGGGAAACCGGGCGAGCAGCCGCGCCACGCAGCAGCCGACCATTCCGGCGCCGACGACGGTGACCCGGTCGCCGACGAGGGGCGCGGCGTCCCACAGGGCGTTGACGGCCGTCTCGACGGTGCCCGCGAGCACCGCCCGCCGTGGTGGCACGTCGTCGGGGACGACGGTCACCGCCTCCGCCGGCACGACGTAGGCGGTCTGGTGCGGGTGGAGGCAGAAGACGGTCCGACCGCGCAGGTCGGGCGGCCCCTGCTCGACGACGCCGACGTTGAGGTAGCCGTACTCGACCGGTCCGGGGAAGTCGCCCTGCTGGAACGGCGCCCGCATCGCTGCGTACTGGCTCGCCGGGACCCGACCGCGAAAGACGAGAGTCTCGGTCCCCCGGCTCACCCCGGAGCGCACCGTCCGCACGAGGACGTCGTCCGGCCCCCTCTCGCGCAGCGGGGTGGGCCGGATCTCGCCGAGCCCGGGCTCACGCAGCCAGAAGGCGAGCGCGTCACCCCGCATCGGCCTCACCCCCGGTCCCCGCTCCGGATGAACCGGAGCCTCGCGTCTTTCGTGTTAACGCTGTACCCACAGACACGGAGTCAGGATGCGTTCGGTTCACCACGGCCCGATGGCCTGGCTGCTCGGCCAGGTCACCCTGTTGGCCACGCTCGCCACGACGGTCGGCCTCGGCGGTCCGGGCTGGGGTGCGGGCATGACGAGTGCCGTGGTCGTCGACGCCGGCCTGGCTCGCGGGCTGGCCCGCCGCGGCGCCGACCGGATGGGACCGGCAGACCGGGTCACGCTCACCCGCGCCACGCTCGTCTGCGGCGTGGCGGCGCTGACGGCCGACGCCTTCCTCCGTCCCGTGCCGGTCGGGGCCTTCGTCGCGCTCACCGTCGTCGCCCTCGTCCTCGACTCCGTCGACGGCGCGGTGGCCCGCCGCACGGGGACCGCGTCGGCGCTCGGAGCGCGCTTCGACATGGAGGTCGACGCCTTCCTCATCCTCGTGCTCAGCGCGTATGCCGCTCGGTCCGTCGGCGTGTGGGTGCTCGCCATCGGGCTGGCGCGCTACGCCTTTGTCGCGGCCGGCTCGGTGCTGCCCTGGATGCGGGGCTCGCTGCCCCCGCGCTACTGGCGCAAGGTCGTCGCGGCCGTCCAGGGAGTGGTCCTCGCCGCGGCTGCGGCGGGTGTCCTCCCGGGACCCGTGGTCATGGTCGCCGTCGTCGCCGCGCTCGCCCTGCTCACCGAGTCGTTCGGCCGCGACGTGCTGTGGCTGTGGCACCACCAGCGGGTCGGCGCCGAGCACGTCGGCGCCGAGCGGGTCACGCCCGGGCCCGCGCGGACGCTCCACCTCGGCGCCGGCGCCGACGGGCAGCTCCCAGCGGCACCGGCACCGGACGGCTGCTGATGACAAGGGAGGAACGCGATGGCTGAGACGGACGTGCAGCGCGAACGCGCCGTGGACGCCGGCGGCGCGACCCGGCATACGACCTCTCGACGGTGGCGGGGCACGGCCCGAGCCGTCGGCGCGTGGGTGACGACGGCGCTCGCGGTCCTTCTCGTCTGGGTCACCCTCACCGGACCGGACCCGGGAGGCACCCTCGGGCTCGCCGCCTTCGCGCGGATCCCGCTCGAAGGCGTCCTCCTCGTCGGGCTCGTCCTGCTGCTCCCGCCACGCGCCCGGGGATGGACGGCGATCCTCCTCGGGCTGGCCCTCGCCCTGCTGACGATCGTCCGGATGACGAACGCCGCCTTCCTCGCGTCGCTCGGCCGCCCGTTCGACCCGCTGACCGACTGGAGCTACTTCGGGGCGGCCGTCAACCTGCTCGGTGACTCGATCGGCCAGAGCACTGCTCGGCTCGCCCTGGCAGGGGTGGTCGTCCTGTGCGTCGCCCTGCTCGTGCTCGTCCCGCTCGCCCTCCGCCGGGTCGGACGGGTCGTGAACCGGCACCGGGTCGGCTCGATCCGGGCCGTCGTCGCGCTCGGCCTCGTCTGGCTGCTCTGCGCGGCTCTCGGGCTCCAGCTCGCCCCCGGCACGACGGTCGCCTCGACGGGCGCGGTGAGAGCGGCATACGGCGAGGTCGGCCTCGTCCGCGCGGCCGTCGAGGACGGCCGGGCCTTCACGACGGCCTCCGCGGTCGACCCCTTCACGGCCACCCCGGGGGACGAGCTGCTCACGGGTCTCCGGGGCAAGGACGTCCTGCTCGTGTTCGTCGAGAGCTACGGGCGGGTGGCGATCGAGGGCTCGGCGGAGCGGGACCTGGTCGACCCGGTGCTCGACGCGGGAACGACGCAGCTGGGCAGGGCCGGGTTCTCCGCGCGGAGCGCCTTCCTCACCTCTCCGACCTTCGGCGGGTTCAGCTGGCTCGCCCACTCCACCCTCCAGTCCGGGCTCTGGGTCAACAGCGGCCAGCGCTACACCGACGTCGTGTCGAGCGACCGCTTCACGCTCAGCCAGGCGTTCAGGCGCGCCGGGTGGCGCACCGTCGGCGACGTGCCGTCGAACGTGTACCCGTGGCCGGTCGGGACGTCGTTCTACCACTACGACCAGCTCTACGACTCCCGCGACGTGGGCTACGTCGGCCCGGTCTTCGGCTATGCCCGGATGCCCGACCAGTACGCCCTCGCCGCCCTCCACCGGGCTGAGCTGGCCAAGCCCGACCACAGGCCCGTCATGGCCGAGATCGACCTCGCCTCGAGCCACGCCCCCTGGGCTCCCCTGCCGCACCTGGTCGACTGGGCGGCTCTCGGGGACGGGTCGGTCTTCGATCCGATGCCGGCGCAGAGCCCCTCGTGGCGGTACGTCTGGAGCGACCCCTCCCGGGTCCGGGCCGCCTACGCCCAGTCCATCGCCTACGCGCTGAGCGCGGTCATCTCGTTCATCCAGACCCACCCCGACCCCAACCTCGTGGTCGTGATGCTCGGCGACCACCAGCCGGCGAGCATCGTCTCCGGGCAGGGCGCGAGCCACGACGTGCCCGTCACCGTCATCGCTCACGACCCCGCGACCCTGGACCGGATCTCCCCCTGGGGGTGGCAGGACGGGATGCGGCCCGGTACCGGGGCCCCGGTCTGGCGCATGGACACCTTCCGGGACCGATTCCTCACCGCGTTCGGGTCCCAGCCCTCCCACCCGACCCAGCCCTCCCACCCCCTCCCGGTTCGATGTATCACCGCGTGCTCTGGGGTGCGGTGATACATCGAAACGGGGCGGGGGTGAACCACGGCGTCGCGGCATTCGTCGTCATCGGTGAGGGCCCGCTCCCCGGGGGGCCACCTGCGGAAGGAGAACGCCATGACCCTGCGAGTGCTGGCCGCGGTGGGGGTGCTCGTCTCGGCCGCGGTCCATCTCAAGCTGTGGTGGGTCGACGGCTTCCGTGACATCGCGGTGATCGGCCCGTCGTTCCTGCTCAACGCGATCGCCGGCGTGGTCATCGCGGTGCTGCTGCTCGCCTGGCGGCACTGGGTCCCGCTCGTCCTCGCGATCGGGTTCGGCGCAGCGACGCTCGGGGCGTTCGTCATCTCCGCCACGGTCGGGCTGTTCGGCGTGCACGAGGTCTGGACCGGGGCAGCGGTCCTCTCGGCTGCAGCGTCCGAGGTGCTCGCGATCGTCGCCGGCGCCCTGGCGCTGTGGCGCGAGAAGCCCTGGGCGGCGCGCGAGCCGCTCCGCGGAGAGGCCCAGGTCGGCGGCGCCCGCCTCCGCTGAGCCCGGCACGGCCCCTCACACGGCCGGTCGTCGGACGGGCCGGTCCGGAGGACGGCAAGTATTGTGGGCCCGCCGGACTCCCGTCCGGGCACGGACCGTGCGGCGCCCGCGAGCGCCCGGTCCCGCACGCCGCCTCCCGGATGAGAGACATGACGCCAGAGCACCAGCCCCCGACCCTGCCCGCCGCCGTCGACCGCACGCCCGGGTCGCCGACGATGCAGGAGGCGATCCTGCGCCTCCAGGAGTTCTGGGCCAGCCGTGGCGCCCTCGTCATGCAGCCGTTCAACACCGAGGTGGGCGCCGGGACCGCCAACCCCGCCACCTCCCTCCGCGTCCTCGGCCCGGAGCCGTGGCAGGTCGCCTACGTCGAGCCGAGCGTGCGCCCCGACGACGCCCGCTACGGCGAGAACCCCAACCGCCTCCAGACGCACACGCAGTACCAGGTCATCCTCAAGCCGGCTCCGGAGAACCCCCAGGAGGTCTACCTCGAGAGCCTCGAGGCCCTCGGGATCGACACCAGGGCCCACGACATCCGCTTCATCGAGGACAACTGGGCCTCGCCCGCGCTCGGCGCGTGGGGCCTCGGCTGGGAGGTCTGGCTCGACGGGCTCGAGATCACCCAGTTCACCTACTTCCAGCAGGCGGGCGGCATCGTCCTCGACCCGGTCGCCGTCGAGATCACCTACGGCCTCGAGCGCATCGTCATGGCCCTCGAGAACGTCCGGCACTTCTCCCAGATCCAGTACAACGACGACGTCACGTACGGCGATGTCTTCGCCCAGGCCGAGTACGAGATGAGCCGCTACTACCTCGACGACGCCGACGTCGAGCTCAACCACCGGCTCTTCCAGCTCTACGCCGACGAGGCCCAGCGGATGCTCGACCGCAAGCTTCCCGTCCCGGCCTACAGCTACGTCCTCAAGTGCAGCCACACCTTCAACGTCCTCGATGCGCGCGGCGCGATCAGCACGACCGAGCGGGCGCGGTCCTTCGCGCTCATGCGCCGCCTGACCCGGGCCGTCTCCGAGCTCTGGGTCGCGCGCCGCGAGGAGCTCGGCTTCCCGCTCGGGGAGTGGACGCCCCCCGCCCCCGCGAGCGCCGGCCCGCTGCCCGAGGTCAGCGGCACCCAGCCGCTCCTCATCGAGATCGGCGTCGAGGAGCTGCCGCACGTCGACGTCCGACGCGCCACGGAGTCCGTCCGCGCCGCGGTCGAGGAGCACCTCGCGGCGACCACGCTCGGGCACGGCGCCGTGAGCGTCAAGGCGACGCCGCGCCGCATCGTCGTCACGGTCGAGGACGTCGCCGAGTCCGAGGCCGACACGACCCAGACGGTCCGCGGACCGCGCGCCTCAGCGGCATACGGCGAGGACGGCGAGCCCTCCAAGGCCCTCCTCGGCTTCCTCCGCGGCCAGGGAAAGACGCCCGAGGACGTGAGGCGGGTCGATGTCGACGGCGTCGAGTACGTCGCGGTCGAGCGGTTCGTCCCGGGGCGCACGTCGCCCTCGATCGTCGCCGCGCTCGCGGACGCGGCCGTCCGCTCGCTCCACGCCGAGCGCAACATGCGCTGGGGCGACCCCGAGCTGTCCTACTCGCGTCCGGTCCGGTGGCTGCTCGTGCTGCTCGGTACGACCCACGTCCCCGTCGCCGTGTCCGCGCTCGTGTCGGGCACGTCGACGCGGGTCCTGCGGACGGCCGACCAGCCCGTCATCGAGGTCAGCGACGCCCGCGGGTTCGGCGAGCTCCTCGCGCGTGCCGGCATCGTCCTCGACCGCGACGCGCGCCTCACGAGGATCGTCGTCGCGGCGACGGAGCTCGCCGCATCGGTCGGAGGAATCGTCGACATCGCGGGCGAGAGCGACCTCGTCGACGAGATCACCGACATCGTCGAGGACCCGCGGGCGATCCTCGGGTCGTTCGAGGAGCGCTTCCTCGACCTGCCCCCGCAGGTGCTCCGCACCGTCATGCGCAAGCACCAGCGCTACCTCCCGGTCGTCGGGCCCGACGGCCGGATGCTGCCCCACTTCATCACCTTCGCCAACGGACCGCACGACGACGACCTCGTCCGGGCCGGCAACGAGGCGGTCATCCGCGCCCGCTACGAGGACGCCTCCTTCTTCTGGCGCGCCGACCTCGAGGTCTCCCCGGAGGAGTTCCGCAGCCGCCTCGGCGCGCTGACCTTCGAGGAGCGGCTCGGCTCCTTCGACGACCGCGTCAACCGGATCGCCGACCTCGCCGAGACGTTCAGCGCCGCCTACGACCTCGACGAGAAGGACGCGCAGACCGTGCGCCGCGCCGCTTCGCTCGGCAAGTTCGACCTCGCGTCACAGATGGTCGTCGAGCTCTCGAGCCTCGCGGGCACGATGGCGCAGGAGTATGCGGCCCGCGCCGGCGAGAGCTCCGCCGTCGCCCAGGCGCTCGCCGAGATGGAAATGCCCCGCTCGTCGACGTCCGCCGAGCCGATCAGCATCCCCGGCGCCGTCCTCTCGCTCGCCGACCGCTTCGACCTGCTGACGAGCATGTATGCCGTCGGGTCCGTCCCGAGCGGCACCTCCGACCCGTTCGGCGTCCGGCGCACGGCCCTCGGGCTGGTCCGTGTGCTGCGTGCGTTCCCGATGCTGTCCGTGGTCTCCGTGCGCGACGGGATCCGGGCCGCGGCCGAGCGCCTCGCCGAGCAGGGCATCGAGACGAGCGCCGAGGCGCAGGAGCAGGCCGCCGACTTCGTCCTCCAGCGCTACGAGCTCCAGCTCATCGAGGCCGGGCGCCCGCACGCGGTCGTGCGGGCGGTCCTTCCGGCCGCCGACCGCCCGGCGCGGGCCGACGAGCTCGTCGACGTGCTCGTCGACGCCCTCCAGGACGAGCAGGCCCGGTCCATCGTCGCGGCGCTCCAGCGCAGCATGCGGATCCTGCCCGACGGCGTCGACGCCGCGGCGGGCCTCGAGCTGCCCGAGACTGCCGAGCCCGCCGAGCGCGAGCTCGCTGGGGTCGTCGCCCGGATCGAGGCCGCGATGGCCGGCCACCAGGGCGACGTCGCCCGTCTCTTCGCGGTCGGCGGCGCGCTGCCTGAGGCCGCCGAGCGGTACTTCGACGAGATCCGGGTCATGCACGACGACCCGCAGGTCAAGGCGTCCAGGCTCGGCCTGCTCGCCCGTGTTGCCGCCCTGGGTGGCCACGAGGTCGACTGGCTCGCGCTCTGACCGACGCCGGTCACGGACCGCGCCGGCCGCGCGCGAGGGCCACGGGCTGAGCGCGAGCCCGCCCAGCGGCATACGACAGAGAGCCCCCGCCACGACGGCGGGGGCTCTCTCGCGTTCGACGAGGCCGTATGCCGCTCAGCGCGGTCGCGCGGGAGCCGCGTGCTCCCATGGGGCCGGAGACGGCTGGAGCGGGGAGTCCGGAGCGGGGACGGCAGCGAGCCGAGCCCCCGAGGGAACCCGGCCCGCCCCACCCGGGAACGTCAGCGGTCGAAGGCGTCCTTCACGTCTCGGCCGGCGTCCTTGAGCTGCTCACCCCGCTGCTTGAGGTCGGCGTCGGCCTGGTCGACCTTGCCCTCCGCCTCGAGCCGCTCGTTGTCCGTGACCTTCCCGGTGGCTTCCTTGACCTTGCCCTTGGCGTCCTCGCCCAGGTTTCGGGCCTTGTCCGTCGCACCCATGTCGGCGCTCCTTTCGTCGTGAACAGGTCATGGGCCCCCTACCCGAATGGCCCCGATCGTCACCAAGCGCCCGATCGGACAGGCGGCCCGTGCTGTCGGGGGACTTTGAGACACTGGGGTGTGTCCACGACTCCACCCTCCGTCCCGTTGCCCGTCGCAGATCGAATCCCACAGACCCGAGACCTGAGCCGTTTCGCCTACCTGTCGATCGCGGCCGCGATCGTGACGATCACGCTCAAGGTCGTGGCGTGGCAGATCACCGGCTCGGTGGGTCTGCTCTCCGACGCGGCCGAGTCGGTCGTCAACCTCGTCGCAGCGGTCGCGGTCCTCATCGCCCTCAAGGTGGCGGCGATGCCGGCGGACAAGAACCACCACTTCGGGCACAGCAAGGCCGAGTACTTCTCCGCCGCGCTCGAGGGCCAGATGATCTTCATCGCCGCCCTGGTGATCATGTGGACCGCGGTCGAGCGGTTCCTGCACCCGCAGCCGATCGAGAACGTCGGGATCGGCCTCGGGATCTCGGTCTTCGCCTCCGCCATCAACGGCGGCGTCTCCATCGTGCTCCTCCGCGCCGGACGTAAGCACCGCTCGCTCACCCTGACGGCCGACGGCAAGCACCTGATGACCGACGTGTGGACCTCGGCCGGTGTCGTCGTCGGCGTCCTCCTCGTCGGGATCACCGGCATCCAGCGGCTCGACCCGATCATCGCCTTCCTCGTCGGCCTCAACATCGTCATCACCGGCTGGAAGCTCCTCCAGGAGTCCGTCGAGGGGCTCATGGACGTCGCCATGTCGAAGGAGGACAACCGCGAGATCGCCGAGATCCTGGCCGGGTTCGTCACCTCCGAGGTCCACTTCCACGCGCTGCGCACGCGCGTCGCCGGACACCACCGCTTCGCCGAGGTCCATGTCCTCGTCCCGGGAGCCTGGACCGTCCAGCAGGGACACGACCTCATGGAGGAGGTCGAGACCGCCGTCCACGAGCGCTTCGGCGAGATCGCCCTCACCTGCCACCTCGAGCCGTCCGAGGACCCCCGCGCCTACGGCGACTACGCGGCCGAGTTCCCCGTGCCGACGCACGAGGACATCGTGGCGGCCCACGGGTCGACTCCGGGCACCGGTGCCGGCACGACGCCCGGCGCGACGGATCGGGCGGCGGGCGGCGCACCGGGCGGTGCGACGGGGACCGCGCGGTGACGGGCCGGTGAGGCTGCGGTGACCGCCGAGCACGTCGACCGCGTCGCGACCGTCGAGGGGACCGAGCACGTCGTCGTCCCGTCACCGATCGGCGAGCTCACCGTCGTCGCGGAGGGTGGGTCGATCACCCACCTGCTCATGGACGCCGCGAAGTACCGACCCGACGACGACACGCTCGGCCGGCCCGGCGACCCGGCCGCCGAGCCGTTCGCGAGCGCGGCGCTGCAGCTCGGCCAGTACTTCGCCGGGGAGCGGACCGAGTTCGACCTGCCCCTGGCGCCCCGCGGCGACGAGTTCCACCAGAAGGTCTGGGCGCTCCTGCGCGAGATCCCCTACGGCGAGACCCGCTCCTACGGCGACCTCGCCCGGGCCCTCGGCGACCGCAACCTCGCCCAGGCCGTCGGCACGGCCAACGGCCGCAACCCGATCGCCGTCGTCGTGCCGTGCCACCGCGTCATCGGCGCCGACGGCTCCCTCGTGGGGTATGCCGGGGGCCTCGACCGCAAGCGCTTCCTCCTCTCGCTCGAGGAGCCTCCCGCCGACGAGGTCGGCCGCCTCTTCTGATAGCCGCCCGGGCGCGCTTCTCCCGTCGACCCGGCCCAGCGGCATACCTCTGCCCCCTCCCTCCGGGGCGCCCCCTCCCTCGGGGGCTCCGCGCACCCTCCCTCCGGGGTGCCCCCTCCCTCGGGGGCTCCGCGCACCCTCCCCCGCGAAGTGAACGCGGTGTTCGGTGCCGAACTCAGCGGTACACCACTGAGTTCGGCACCGAACACCGCGTTCACTTGGCAGGTGTGATGGGGGGAACTGGCAGGGGGACCGGGCACGGCAGAAAGAGGCGAGTGCGTCGGCGTGGGATGCTGGGCCGACCTCACACGCGCGCGGGTCGGAGCGTCTACAGGGCATGAAGCAACCGTTCGAGCAGGCCGTCGCAGACCACGGCGCCGTCGTGCTGCGCGTCTGTCGCGCCGTCGTCGGCCCGGACGACGCCGAGGACGCGTGGTCCGAGGCCTTCCTCTCGGCCCTGCGCGCCTGGCCCGAGCTGCCCGACGACGCCAACGTCCGGGCCTGGCTCGTCACGATCGCGCACCGCAAGGCGATCGACGTGCGACGGGCCCAGGCACGCCGCGCGATCCCCGTCGAGGCGCTCCCCGAACAACCGACAAGACATGAAGACGGGCCCGAGGGCGCCCTGCCCGACGACGCCCTCTGGTCGGCGCTCGCCGGCCTACCCGACAAGCAACGGCTCTGTGTCGCCTACCACCACGTCGCGGGCCTGCCCCACGCCGACGTCGCAGGCCTCGTGGGCGGCACCGCAGCGGCCGCCCGGCGCGCGGCCGCCGACGGCATCGCAGCACTGCGCCGCACCTACCTCTTGGATGGAGTGAGTTCCCATGTCTGACCGGGTGATCGAAGCCCTCGGCCGCAAGTCCGCCACGGACGACGTTGTCCTCGAGTCCTTGCGCGAGCGCCTGCTCGCTCGCGCTGCCGACGATGCTCTCGTCGACGTCACGTACCGCACCGTCGACTCCCCCGTCGGCCGGTTGCTCGTCGCCGCAACGGACGCCGGACTCGTCCGGGTCGCGTACGAGTCGGAGGACCACGACCACGTCCTCGCCTCACTCGCGACGAGCATCGGATCCCGGATCCTGAAGAACGCCAAGGGTTTCGACGAGATCGCGCGTGAGCTCGACGACTACTTCGCCGGCCGGCGCCGGACGTTCGACGTGCCTGTCGACCTTCGGCTGGCGCGCGGGTTCCGGCTCGAGGTCCTGCATCACCTCCAGCACATCCCGTACGGCTCGACGGAGAGCTACGGCCAGGTCGCGCTCGCCGCGGGCAACCCGCGCGCGGTCCGGGCGGTCGGCACGGCGTGCGCGACGAACCCCCTCCCGCTCGTCGTCCCGTGCCACCGCGTAGTCCGGTCCGACGGGACCCTCGGCGGCTACCTCGGCGGCCTGGCCGCCAAGGAGTACCTCCTCGCCCTCGAGTCCGCCGCCGCGTGAGCCCGGGCCTGCGCGCCGCCGTCCGACGCCACAACAACTCCGCCCCGGCGGACAAGCACCGGCCCCGACGCGCCGAACGCCACAACAACTCCGCCCCGGCGGACAAGCACCGGCCCCGACGCGCCGAACCCCGCAATAACTCCGCCCCGGCGGACAAGCTCCAGCCCGTATGACGCGCCGAACCCCGCAACAACTCCGCCCCGGCGGACCTCCTGGACCTGACGAGGCCGCCAGCCCTGCGCCACGATGGGCGCATGTGCACCGAGAGCCTCCGATGAGCTGGCCGGTACGCCAGACCCGCGTCGCCTACGAGAACCCCTGGATCGTCGTCCACGAGGACGTCGTCACCCGCCCGGACGGAACCGAGGGCCTCTACGGCGTCGTCGAGGTGCGTCGTCCAGCGGTCTTCGTCGTGGCCCTGACCGACGACGACGAGGTCGTGCTCGTGACCGTCGACCGGCACACCGTCGGATCCTCGATCGAGGTCCCCGCCGGCGGCACCGATGGGCAGGACCCCCTCGTCGCCGCCCAGCGGGAGCTCGCGGAGGAGACCGGGCTCGCGGCCTCGGAGTGGCGTCGGATCGGCGGCATGGACGCCCTCAACGGCATCTGCCGGGCGCCCGAGCACGTCTTCCTCGCCACCGGCCTCTCCCCCGCCCCCGGCATCAAGGGCCGTGACGTCCAGGACCGGGAGGAGGAGGGCATCAGCCACGTCCGCCGGGTCCCCCTCACCGAGGTCGTCGCCCTGGTCCGCGACGGCGCGATCACCGACAGTGAGACCCTCGCCGCCCTGCTGCACGCCCTCGTCGCGCTGGGACGGGTCGGCTGAGCAGGAGCCGGCCCAGCGGCATACCGGCTGGACTGTCCTTCAGACGCGGAAGCGACATGCAACGGTTCGCGCCGCCGCGGTGTCTCAGCAGGTGTAGGACGTGACACGACCGTCCCGGGCAGCGCACCGGGGGCGGCCCAACCGACCGGGGAGCTGATGAGACGCACGGACGAGGCGGCGTTCCGCGCATTCGTCGTCGAGCGGCAGACGATGCTGCGGCGGCGCGCGTTCCTGCTGTGCGGGAACTGGGCCGACGGCGACGAGCTCGTCCAGGAGGCGCTCGCCCGGGTGTACGTCGCGTGGCCGCGGATCAGCCTCGGCGCAGAGACCGCCTACACGCGCCGCACGATGATGAACCTCTACCTCAACGACCAGCGACGACGGCGCCGCGAGGTCCTCACCGACACCACCCCCGAGCCGCCGGCGAACGACCACGACCACGCCCTCGCGATGACCCTCAACGGGCTGCTCGCCGACCTGCCCGACAAGCAGCGCGCCATCCTCGTCCTGCGCTTCTGGGAGGACCTCACCGTGCCCCAGATCGCCGAGTGCACCGGGGTCGCCGAGGGCACCATCAAGAGCCAGATCTCGCGCGGCCTCGCGGCCTTGCGGACCCGGCTCGCCGAACCACCCCTGACCGGAGCGGGAGCAGCGACATGACCGTCGACCCCCATGACGAGGACTTCGCCCGACCCGGCGGCCCGGGTGAGGAGCAGCTGCGAAAGGCGCTGGGCACCGTGAACGACCTCGAACCCCCACGCGACGACCTCTTCGTCCAGCGCGCGATCCTCCGCGGCCGCGCCCGCTCTGCCCGCCGCCGGTCGGTCCTCCTCGGCGCCGCGGCAGTGCTGGTCGTCGGTGGCGCGATCGGTGGAGGCACGTGGCTCGTCCAGAACTCCACGACCGGGACATCCGGGACCTCGGCGGCTTCCGGAGCGAACGCGCCCGAGCGGGCCAACGATGCGGCTACCGGTGGCAAGGCGAGCCCGTCGGCCCAGGGGCTCGCGCCGTCGGCCCCCTCGGCCGGCTCGCCAGCCGTTCCTCCTGCGGGCGACCCGTCGCGGTGGTTCGCCGGCGCTGCGACCGCGCAGACCGCGGCGTTCGCGGCGATCGAGCCCCAGCTCGAGTCCGTCCACTCCGACGTCTTCTCCGGCGCGTATGCCGCTGACGCCTCCAACACGCGCATCGTCGTCGCGCTCACTCGCCCCGACCCGACGGTCCAGTCGCTCGTGAGGAGCGCCATGCCCTCGCCCGACGACGTCGCGTTCGTCACGGCCGCGCACTCGATCGGGGAGAAGGAGCGCCTCGTCGCGCAGATCCAGGCCGATGCGCCGGCGTGGCAGGCGGCAGGAGTCACCCTGATCGGCCTCCGCCTCGACGGGCGCACCGACCGCGTCGTCGTCACCGCCGACGAGGGGCCGTCACCGGGGTGGGTCGCCGCGCGCTACGGGCCGGTCGTGACGGTCGTTCCGTAGTCCGCGCCGGATCGCCGCGCGGTTGTCGGAAGGGTGCGGGGCTGCAGGCTGCACCCTTCCGACAAACCCGCACCTCTGGGCTCCCGCGGTCGCGCCGGGCCGTGGCTAGGCTGACCCGATGGAGCAGCCGATCCCTCCGCAGGCGCCGATGAGCCCGATCGAGGCGCTCCGCCGCATCTGCTTCCTCCTCGAACGCGGACGCGAGAGCAGCTACCGCGTCGACGCCTTCCGCCGCGCGATCGAGGCCATCACCCTCGTGCCCGACGACGAGCTCCGCGAACGGGTCGAGGCCGGAACGCTCAAGCAGATCAAGGGGATCGGCGACTCGAGTGCTGCCATCATCGGCCAGGCGGTGCGGGGCGTCATGCCCGCCTACCTCGCCTCGACGGAGGAGAAGCACGGCGAGCCGCTGACGACCGGAGGGGCCGAGCTCTATGCCGCCCTTCGCGGAGACCTGCACATCCACTCGAGCTGGAGCGACGGCGGCAGCCCGATCGAGGAGATGGTCCTCGCCGGCGTCGAGCTCGGCCACGAGTGGCTGGCCCTCACCGACCATTCGCCCCGGCTCAAGGTCGCCAACGGCCTGACCCGGGAGCGGCTCGGCGAGCAGCTCCGCAGGGTCGATGCGATCAACGCGAGCCTCGGTGGCACGTTCACCCTGCTCAAGGGCATCGAGGTCGACATCCACCTCGACGGCACCCTCGACCAGGACGACGACATGCTTGACCAGCTCGACGTCGTGACCGCGTCGATCCACTCCAAGCTGCGCCAACCGGCATACGAGATGACGCCCCGGATGGTCGCGGCCGTGCGCAACCCGCGGACCAACGTCCTCGCCCACTGCACCGGCCGGCTCGTCACGGGCGGGCGCGGCACCCGGCCGCAGTCGCAGTTCGACGCCGAGAAGGTCTTCCGCGCGTGCCTCGAGAACGACGTCGCCGTCGAGATCAACTCGCGGCCCGAGCGGTGCGACCCGCCGGACGAGCTGATCGAGCTGGCGCGCGACCTCGGGTGCCTCTTCACGATCGACTCGGACGCCCACGCGCCGGGCCAGCTCGACATGAAGTCGCTCGGTTGCGAGCGCGCCGAACGCCTCGGCATCCCGGCCGAACGCATCGTCACGACGTGGGCCGTCGAGGACGTCAGGGCGTGGGCGAAGGGCTGATCCGAGCGTGCGAGGAGCCGATTTGGTGAGGCTGCGAAACGTCCCCTATAGTTTCGTCGTTCCCAAAACGGATCGAGTCCCCATCGTCTAGCGGCCTAGGACTCCGCCCTTTCACGGCGGCAGCACGGGTTCGAATCCCGTTGGGGATACGCGGTACAGTTCCACCCGTACCGCACGCAGATCCAGCACCACCAGCAGTACCCAGCAAGGCCCCGTAGCGCAGTTGGTTAGCGCGCCGCCCTGTCACGGCGGAGGTCGCCGGTTCGAGCCCGGTCGGGGTCGCCCAGACGAGAGGCGCCACTCCTTGAGGAGTGGCGCCTCTCGCATTTCCCGCATGACGTATGCCGCTCCCCCCGGCCGGGACCGGCCGGGACCGAGCCCGGGGTCAGCGGTGGCCGGCGCGCAGGACCAGCTCGAGCTCGAACCGGGCCTCGGGGTCGTCGAGGGCCTCTCCGAACTGCTCCCTCAGCTGGGCCACGCGGTAACCCACGGTCTGCTGGTGGACGAACAGCTCCTGGGCGATCGGCGCACGCTGCCCCTGGTGCCGCAGCCACGACAGCAGCGTCTCGGCAAGACGTTCGCGCACGACCGGCCGCAGCCCGTCGAGGGGGGCGAGCCGACGCACGGCGAGGTCGGCCACGGCGGTCGGCTCCGCATGGACGATGAGCTGGGCGAGGTGCTCCTCGACCCAGACGGGCGGGTCAGCGTCGGCGGGCAGGTCGGTTCCGGGCGTGACGTGGTGGACGCCGGCCGCGTCGGCGAGGTGCAGCGACTCGCCTGCATGCTGCCAGTGGCGGGCCGGCCCGACGATGGCCCGACGGCCACGCAGCGCCCGCTCGAGCGACGTCCGGCGCGCCGCGCGGTTGCCGAACGGGTAGATGATCACGACGTCGGTCCCCCGTTCGGCGACGAGAGCATCTGGCCCGAGCACGGACCGTAGGCCGTCGACGTGCGGGAACGGCACGACGCCGACGACGACGACCTCGGGGAGCGTCCACCCGATCGCGGCCGCGGCCCGCGCCACCGCGCCGTCGGTCGCGTCGCCGCGCAGGATCATCTCGACGAGCTCGCCGCGCAGCCGCTGCTGCTCGCCGGCGCGCTCGGACTGCTCCTGGGCGTACCCCTGGGCGCTCGCCGCGGAGAGCTCGTCGATGTAGGCGAAGAGCGACTCCCCGAGCGCCATGAGCACCTCCGGCGTGAGCTGCGAGACGTCGACGAGGCGCGAGATCGTGCGGAACGTGACCCGGGCGCCCGAGCGGTATGCCGCGAGCAGCGACTCGAGGCTCCGCCCGGACCGCACCTCCCCCCGCCCAAGCCCCTCGTAGACCCATTTGCCGTCCTCGGAGAGGGCGGGCAGGTGAGTCCCGGGCAGGTCGAGGAAGCGGTGGAGGGCCACCTGGACGCCCTGTCGCACGCCCTGTCCGAAGCGCCCTTCCATCGGCATCGCATACACCGGGACGTCGATCGGGATGCCCTCGATGATCGCCTCGACGACGTCTCCGACGACGGGTCGCAGGACATCGCTGATTTCGGTCGGCAGATACAACCAAGGGGGGTCGAACGTGCTGTGGACCATATGAGTTCCCGAGTTTTCTGTCGTCTCGCGATAGTTTCCTGATGAGAAGAGTACGCCGCGGTCCAAGACTTCAGGACCGTGCAGCACCCATAGTTGGTTACATGGCCCAGATCCGCGCTCTTCGACGCATGGCGTCCCTCCTGACGACGCCGCTCGCGCCCGAGGACTTCCTGGCCTTGGTCAACCCGCTGGCCTCGACCCGCCAGCTCCGGGGGGTCGTCACGAAGGTCGTTCGCGAGACGGCAGACTCCACCACCATCCACTTCCACCCCGGCCGCGGCTGGAACGCCCACGCCGCCGGCCAGTGGGCCCGAATCGGGGTCGAGATCGACGGCGTGCGCCAGTGGCGCAGCTACTCGCTGTCGGCCGCCGCGGGCCACGACCCGGCCATCACGGTCACGGCCATCGGCTTCGTCTCGACGGCGCTCGCCCGTGACACCAAGGTCGGCGACATCCTCTTCCTCAACGTGCCTCAGGGCGACTTCGTCCTGCCGGCGCACCCCCGCCCGCTCCTCATGCTCACCGCGGGCAGCGGCCTGACTCCCGTCATGTCGATGATCCGCACCCTCGTCCCGCGTCGACCCGACGCCGACGTCGTGCTCATCCACTCCGCACGCACCGCGGCGGACGCGCTCTTCCGCGACGAGCTCCTCGAGCTCGCCGACCAGTTCCCCGGGCTCACGGTCCGGCACTGGTACACCCGCGAGGAGGGCGGCCGCCGCCTTGACCTGACCGACCCGACCGACCTCGAGACGCTCTGTCCCGACTGGCGCAGCCGAGCGGCATACGCCTGCGGGCCGAGCGACTTCCTCGACGCCGCCACCGAGCTGTGGGAGCACAGCGGCGACGACGGTCAGGCCCAGCTCACCATCGAGCGCTTCGCGCCCGTCCTGCTCCCGGGAACCGGCGGTGCGGGCGGACTCGTGACGTTCGAGAAGTCCGACAAGGAGGTCGAGGCCGGCGGCGACGTCCCCCTCCTCGACGCGGGTGAGGAATGCGGCGTCGTCATGCCGAGCGGATGCCGCATGGGCATCTGCCGAAGCTGCCTCACCCCCCTCGTCGCCGGCAAGGTCCGCGACCTGCGCACCGGAGAGGTGCACGGAGACGAGGGCGAGCTCATCCAGACCTGCATCAATGCTGCCGCTGGACCCGTCCACCTGGACATCTGAGAAGGGAAACACCCCATGACCGCCACGCTGAACAAGCCCGCCACCCAGGGCCAGAGCCTGCAGGTCCGGCCCAGGAAGCCCGTCCTCGCCGCTACCGGTGGCCCGTCCGTCCGTCCCGCCGCTGCCGCACACCTCAGTGACGCCGACGTCGAGCGTCTCGGCCAGGAGCTCGACGCCGTCCGCGACCGCATCATCGCCTCGCGCGGCGCCAAGGACGCGGCCTACATTCGCCGCGTCATCGCGGTGCAGCGCACCCTCGAGCTCGCCGGTCGCGCGACCCTCCTGTTCTCCAAGCGCAAGTCGGCGTTCTTCGCCGGCACCGCGATGCTGTCGGTCGCCAAGATCCTCGAGAACATGGAGATCGGCCACAACGTCCTCCACGGCCAGTGGGACTGGATGCGCGACCCCGACATCCACTCGACGACGTGGGAGTGGGACTTCGTCACGCCCGCCGCGGCGTGGAAGCACACCCACAACGACCTCCACCACACGTGGACCAACGTCCTCGGCAAGGACAAGGACGTGGGCTACTCCACGCTGCGCATGTCCGACGAGCAGCCCTGGCAGCCCCACAACATCCTCAACCCGGCCATCAACATGGTCCTTGCACCGTTCTTCGAGTGGGGTATCGCCATCTACGACCTCGAGCTCGAGGCGTGGAAGGAAGGCGAGAAGTCGACCGACGACCTCAAGAAGTCCCTCAAGGCCCTCGGCAAGAAGGCCGCGCGCCAGGCCGCCAAGGACTACGTCGCGACGCCCGGTGCGGCCGCGGTGTTCGGCTCGGGCAAGCAGGCGCTCATCGGCACCTTCACCGCCAACGCCATCCGCAACGTCTGGGCCCACTCGGTCATCTTCTGTGGCCACTTCCCCGACGGGGTCGACGTCTTCACCGAGGAGGAGATCGAGGGCGAGACCCGAGGCGACTGGTACATCCGCCAGATGCTCGGCTCGGCCAACATCTCCGGCAGCAAGCTGCTGCACCTCATGACCGGCAACCTCAGCCACCAGATCGAGCACCACTGCTTCCCCGACCTGCCGTCCAACCGCTACTACGAGGTCGCCGTCGAGGTGCGCGAGATCTGCGAGCGCTACGGCCTGCCCTACACGACCG
Source organism: Intrasporangium oryzae NRRL B-24470 (assembly GCF_000576595.1). Taxonomy (GTDB): domain Bacteria; phylum Actinomycetota; class Actinomycetes; order Actinomycetales; family Dermatophilaceae; genus Intrasporangium_C; species Intrasporangium_C oryzae. The sequence continues at coordinate 89,220 of NZ_AWSA01000009.1, forward strand.
GTCCGATGCCCCGCCAGGTCGGCCAGGCCTGGGCCAAGGTCTTCCGCCTCGCCCTGCCGCCGAAGCGCACCGCCACGGCGCGGATCAACCAGGCCCCCACGGTCCGTGCGCCCCGGCCGGCCCGTGCGAGCTTCCGTCTCCCCCAGGCGGCCCGTGTTGTCTGACGCCATCGCGCGGCCGGCGTCCGCCGCAGCCTTCTTCGACCTCGACCGCACGCTGATCCGCGGGTCGGCCAACTACCCGCTGGCCATCGCCGCCTTCCGGAGCGGGCACGTCCCGTGGCGTGACCTCGTCAAGGACACGTTCAACGCGATCTCCTTCCACCGGAAGGGCTCGACCGACGAGGGATCCGCCGCCCTGCGCGAGCGGATCCTCGGCGCGGTCGCCGGGATCCGGCAGTCCGACATCATCCACCTTGCCCACGCGATCGTGCCGCGGGTGGTGGGCCGGGCCATCCCCGAGTCGCTGGACCTCCTCGCCGAGTGCCGGGCGGCCGGCTACGACCGGATCGTCGTGTCGGCCTCGCCCATCGAGCTCGTCGCGCCCATCGCCGAGGAGCTCGGGCTCGAGGGCGCCGTCGCGACGCGGAGCGAGCTCGAGGACGGCCGCTACACCGGTCGCCTCGTCGGCGAGTTCTGCTACGGCGCGGGCAAGGTCGTCGAGATCGAGAAGCTCGCGGCCGAGCGCGGCTACGACCTCGACCGCTGCAGCGCCTTCAGTGACTCGGTGAGCGACCTGCCGATGATGGAGCGCGTCGGTACCGCCGTCGCGGTCAACCCCGACAAGGAGCTCCGCGAGCTCGCCCACGAGCGCGGCTGGCGGGTCGTCGAGATCGGCCGCAAGCGGCGCTGAGCGCACGAGCGTGACGGGCTCAGCGGCATACCCCTCGAGGCGTATGCCGCTGGGCCCGGTCGTGCTGCCCAGCGCGGGCGCGCTGCGGCTGGGACGCTCAGGGCCGGGCCGTCACCAGGAGGTGTGCAGCGGACGGCCTTCGGCGAAGCCGGCGGTGCTCTGCAGGCCGACGATGGCCCGCTCGTGGAACTCCTCGAGCGTCCGGGCGCCGGCGTAGGTGCAGCTGCTGCGGAGGCCGGCGATGATCTCGTCGACGACGTCCTCGACGGACGGGCGAGCCGGGTCGATGTACATGCGCGCGGTGCTGATGCCCTCCTCGAAGAGGGCCTTGCGGGCGCGGTCGTACTCGGTGTCGGTCGCGGTCCGGTTGCGGACGGCACGCGAGCTCGCCATGCCGAAGGACTCCTTGTACTGGCGGCCGTCGTTGTCGGTGTAGAGGTCGCCGGGCGACTCGAGGGTGCCGGCGAACCACGACCCGATCATGACGTTGGACGCACCGGCCGCGAGGGCGAGGGCGACGTCACGGGGGTGGCGGACGCCGCCATCGGCCCAGACGTGCTTGCCGAGTCCCCTTGCGGCCGTGGCACATTCGAGGACCGCGGAGAACTGCGGGCGGCCCACGGCGGTCATCATGCGGGTCGTGCACATCGCACCGGGACCGACACCGACCTTGACGATGTCGGCGCCCGCCTCGATGAGCTCGCGGGTGCCGACGGCTGACACGACGTTGCCGGCGACGACGGGAACCTGCGGGTCGAGCGCCCGGACGGCACGCAGCGCCTCGATCATCTTGTCCTGGTGGCCGTGCGCGGTATCGATGACGAGGACGTCGGCGCCGGTGTCGAGGACCTGCTTCGCCTTGAGCGCGACGTCGCCGTTGATCCCGATCGCAGCGGCGACGCGCAGGTGGCCGTCCGCGTCGACGGCCGGGGTGTAGAGGCCGGAGCGCAGCGCCCCGCCGCGGGTGAGGATGCCGACGAGGTCGCCGGCGGCCGAGACCACCGGGGCCGCCTTGCGCCGCACCTCCGAGAGCCGCTCGAACGCCTCCTGCGGGCCGATGTCCTCGGGCAGGACGACGACGTCGGTGTGCATGACGTCGAGGACCTGGGTGAAACGGTCCACGCCGGTGAGGTCCTTGTCGCTGACGATGCCGACCGGTCGCGTCCCCTCGACGACAACCGCGACGCCGTGGGCGCGCTTTCCGAGCAGGACGAGCGCCTCGCCCGCCGTCATGTGCGGGTCGAGCGTGATCGGGGTGTCGTGGACGAGGTGGCGCTCCTTGACCCAGTGCACGACGTCCGCGACGACGTCGACCGGGATGTCCTGCGGGATGACGGCGAGGCCGCCGCGCCGGGCGATCGTCTCGGCCATGCGGCGGCCGGCGATCGCGGTCATGTTGGCGACGACGAGCGGGATCGTCGTTCCCGTTCCGTCGACGCTCGCGAGGTCGACGTCGAGGCGGCTCGTCACCGACGAGCGGCTCGGGACCATGAAGACGTCGTCGTAGGTCAGGTCGAGCTGGGGCTGGAGGCCGTTGAGGAACTGCACGAGCCGACTGTATGCCGCCGGGCTGCCTCCCGCGCACCGACCGCCTCCCAGCGCGCTGCCGTTCACGGCCGGCGGTCCTGCGCGCCCCTTGGCCGCCACACGTGAAGTGAACGCGGTGTTCGGTGTCGAACTCAGCGGTATACCGCTGAGTTCGACACCGAACACCGCGTTCACCTGGCTGGGAGGGAGCCCAGCGGCATACGGGCGGGTCAGGGTCGACCCTGACGGGACCCTGAAACGCGAGCCCTCACGACCCCGAAAGGCGGCGGCAGCCCTGTGCAGGTCGGCGAGAGAGACCTAGCGTTGAACGAGGGCCCGCAGGGGCGCGGCCCGCACAACCGGGGGAAGGGGCAGGTTCATGAGCGACTCGAGGACCAACGGGGTGGGGCGGCTCGCGAAGATGCCGTCGTCACGGGTCGGCAAGTGGCTCGTGCTGGGCTTCTGGCTCGTCATCATGGCGCTCGCGGCGTCGCCGGCGGGGAAGCTCAACGACTCGCTCAACAACGACGCGACGTCGTGGCTGCCCGCGGCCGCGGAGTCGACCCAAGTGGTCAAGCAGCTCGAGGCGTTCCAGTCGAAGAACGAGTTCCCCGCTGTCGTCGTCTACGAGCGGGCGTCCGGGCTGACGCCGGCGGACGTCGCGGCTGTGCAGGGGCAGGTCAAGGCGTTCGAGGCGCTGGCGAACGTCAAGAGCGGCGTCGTCGGACCGATTCCCTCGGCTGACAAGCAGGCCCTCCAGCTCATCGTGCCCGTCGACGCCGGACCGGACGGGTGGCAGGCGCTCGGCGAGACGGTCAAGCAGATGCGCGCGGCCGGTGCGGACCGGCCTGCCGGGCTGTCGATGCACGTGACCGGGCCCGTCGGCCAGGCCGCCGACTCGTCGGAGGCGTTCGCGGGGCTCGACGGCAAGCTGCTCTACTCAGCGATGGCGGTCGTCATCGTCATCCTGCTCATCACGTACCGCAGCCCGGTCCTCTGGCTCGTCCCGGTCGTCTCCGCGGTGGTGGCGCTCTTCGTCGCGCAGGCCGTCATCTACTTCCTCGCCGACGGCGGCGCGCTCACGGTCAACGCGCAGAGCTCGGGCATTCTCACGGTCATCGTCTTCGGGGCCGGGACGGACTATGCGCTCCTGCTCGTGGCGCGGTACCGGGAGGAACTGCGCCGGCACGAGGACCGCCACGAGGCGATGGCCTTCGCGCTCCACCGGGCCGGGCCGGCCATCCTCGCCTCCGGTTCGACCGTCATCGCCGGCATGCTCTGCCTCCTCGTCGCCTCGATGAGCTCGACGAAGGGCCTCGGTCCGGTCGCCGCGATCGGCATCGCCGTCGGCCTGCTCGTCATGCTGACGCTCCTGCCTGCGCTGCTCGTCATCGTCGGGCGCTGGGTGTTCTGGCCGGTCCGGCCGACGTTCGGCTCGGTCGACGGGACGACGACGGGCTTCTGGTCAAAGGTCGGCGCCCGGATCGCCCGCGCCCCGCGTCGCACCTGGGTCGTGACCGCGGCGGCGCTCGCCGTGGCCGCGCTCGGGATTCTCCAGCTCAACGCCGTCGGCCTGCAGAACAAGGACTCGTTCTACAACAAGCCCGAGTCGGTCGTCGGCGAGGAGATCCTGGCCCGGCACTTCCCGGCGGGTGCCGGCTCGCCCGTGCTCGTCATCGCGGCCGCCGACCAGGTCCAGGCGGTCAAGACCGCTCTCGCTCCGGTCTCCGGCATCAGTGCCGTGTCGGAGCCGGTGACCCGGGGTGACCGCGCGCTGATCCAGGCGACGCTGGCCGATGCTCCGGACTCGGAGGCGGCTGTCGCGACGGTCGACCGGATCCGCGACGTCGTCCACGCCGTCCCGGGCGCGGACGCGATCGCCGGCGGCAACACCGCGACGCGGGCCGACACCGAGCGAGCCTCGGCCACCGACAACCTGCGGATCATCCCGCTCATCCTCGGCGTCGTGCTGCTCATCCTCATCCTGCTGCTCCGCGCGATCACGGCCCCGCTCATCCTGGTCGCGACGGTGGTCCTGTCGTTCGGGGCCGCCCTGGGGCTGAGCGCGCTCGCGTTCCAGCACCTCTTCGGATTCGCCGGGACGGACTCGTCCTTCCCACTCTTCGTGTTCGTCTTCCTCGTCGCGCTCGGGATCGACTACAACATCTTCCTCATGACCCGCGTCCACGAGGAGGCTCGGGTTGTCGGGACGCGGAGGGGTGCACTCATGGGTCTCGCCGCCACCGGTGGCGTCATCACCTCGGCCGGGCTCGTGCTGGCGGGCACGTTCGCCGTGCTGGCGACGCTCCCGATCGTGGCCTTCGCCGAGATCGGCTTCGCCGTGGCGCTCGGGGTGCTGCTCGACACCCTCATCGTCCGGTCGGTGCTCGTGACGGCTCTCAACCTCGACGTGGGTCCGCGGATGTGGTGGCCGAGCTCGCTGTGGAAGAACGAGGTGAGCGGAACGCTCGGGGCCGAGGCCGGGGTCTCTCCGGCTGAGGCTGGCGCGGTCGCGTCGGGGGCTGCTGAAGCTCAGGGCCAACAGGCGCCGGAGGCTCCAGAGACGCCGGAGAGGATCTCGACGACGCCTCGTTGACGCAGCGGCGTAATCGAGTAATCATGATTACATGATTACTCATGAAGGAACCGAGAAGGTACGCGGCTGGTTCACCGGCCGCCTGCCCGAGGAGTGGAAGGTCGAGCCTCCGGAGGTGACCGTCGACCGTGAGGAGATCACGATCGTGCTCACCGTCGCCGACGTCGACCTGCCAGACGGCACGAGCGACGCCGAGCGGAGCGAGGCTCGCGCCGGGCGTGCCAAGGCGTTCCGCGAGGACACCCGGAAGCACCGCATCGAGATCGCCCGCGAGGCCGAGCACCGCTTCGACCGCAAGGTCTCGTGGGCCGTTCGAGTGGGCGACCGCACCGAGCTGTTCACCCACGTCGCCGCGCCGGCGATGACCAGGCTGCGCCAGCCCGAGCGCCTCGTTCTCGACACGCTCGTCGAGGCCGGCGTCGCCCGGTCCCGGGCCGAAGCCCTCGCCTGGTGCGTCAAGCTCGTCGGACAGCACGAGAGCGACTGGCTCGACGAGCTGCGTGGCGCGATGTCGCACGTCGAGGAGGTCCGCAAGAAGGGGCCAGGCGCGGCCTGAGCCTCACCGCCACCCCGGCATGCGAAAGGGCCGGCTCCCCTGAGATCACCTCAGTGGGAGCCGGCCCTTCGTCGTGTCAGCGGGAACGTCACGGCGGAGGTCACCGGCGCCGGGGTCGGGCCGCCTCGCCCGGCACGCGGCGTTCGCATGCCGCTGAGCCGGCTCCGCGGCATACGGCCTCGTGTGGGGGCGTCAGCCCTCGTGGCCCTCGCCCTGGTCAGCGTTCTCGCCCTGGTCGCCCTGGTCGGCGTTCTCGGCCTGGTCGGTCTCGCCGTCGGTGACGGCCTCGCCGTCGTCGCCCTGCTTGATGGCCGAGATCTCGAACTCGAGCGAGATGCGCTCGGAGACGAGGAGGCCACCGGCGTCGAGGGGCATGTTCCACTCGAGGCCGTAGTCGCGGCGGTTGATGCGGCGAGAGCCCTCGAAGCCGGCGCGGAGGGCGCCGAACGCGTCGGTCTGGATGCCCATGAGCTCGAGCGGGATGGTGATCTGCTTCGTGATGTCGCGGATCGTCAGGTCGCCGGTGACGATGTAGGCGTTGTCCTGGACCTCTTCGATCTGGGTGCTCTCGAAAAGGATCTCCGGCCACTTCTCGACGTCGAAGAAGTCGGCGCTCCGGAGGTGGTCGTCGCGCTGCTGGTTGCGGGTGTCGACACTCGCCGTCTTGAGCCGGACGGTCGCCGTGGACTTGCCCATGTCGTCGAGGTCTGCGTGGAAGTGGCCCTCCACGTCGTTGAACGAGCCCCGGACCGTGGTGACCATCGCGTGGCGCGCCGAGAACCCGATGCGGGTGTGCGCGGGGTCGAACTCCCACTCGCCGTTCAGCGCGGATCCTGTCTCGGACATGTGCTCTCCCCCGATGGGTCGATGAATGAAGTCGAGCGATTCTCTCACGAGGCGCTGCAAGGTGACGTGTCAGCGGAAATCGCCGGGGCTTCATACCCAGTCTGTGGGGGCTCCGAACGGGGTCGTGGTGGCGTCCGGATCGTGGGCCCTCGTGGGCGGTCGCCGGGGCACCGAGGTGGCTGGGCGGTGGGGTGTGCGGCGGGCTTGGGGCCAGCGTCGGAGGGGCCGGTCCGAGCCGGTTGGGAGTTCGGCCGGGTGGTCCGCTATAGTTCCACACGGCCCGGCCAGGTAGCTCAGTTGGTAGAGCGTCCGACTGAAAATCGGAAGGTCGGCGGTTCGACCCCGTCCCTGGCCACCACCCGAAACCGCAGGTCAGTATGCCACTGACCTGCGGTTTCGTCGTTTTCGGGATCCGTGGCCGGCGGTCGTCTGCATCGCAACGAGTGACGCCGAATGACCGCGACACGCCCACGATCGCCGGGAGTCATCGCATCGAGACGTCGCACGACATCTCGATGTCAAGAGGTCTCAAGGAGACTCGATCTCCAAGACCTCCTTCGTCACGTCTTGACGGGCGCCGTCCCCCGGTGCCGTTCCACCGGGAACCGCTCTCGGGCAACTCGCATCTTCTCGCGCGCCGACGTCACCAGGTCGATGCCGAGGACATCGGCAAGGTTGACGAGGTAGATCAGGACATCTGCCATCTCCTCGGCGGCCCGTTCTCGTCGTCGGCCCGCGGAGAACTCCGCCTGCGCCTCGTCCGCCGGTATCCACTGGAACAGCTCGGCGAGCTCGCCGCCCTCCCCGACCAGCGCGAGAACCAGAGACTTGGGGTCGTGGAACTTGGCCCAGTCCCGCTCATCGCGGAACGTGCGAAGGTCGGCCTCCAGGTGGGCGACGGTGTACGCGTCGTTTGTCATGACGCCATCCTGCGTCACGCGGTCGGCACTGCCACCGTCCGGCGCATCCGGGTCGGTCGGTGGTTAGAGTGACCAGGTCAACGCGGATCGACGAGCTTCCACGCACGGACATGCTCCCCCGCACGCTCATGTCGTGCTGTTCGGGAGTTCGATGTGTCATCACTGCTGCGCTGTTCCGCAGGCAGTTTCTCCGCGCTGGAGCTCCAGCTTGAAGCGCGTCTTGCAGAGCAGATGAAGCACTCCACTGGCCGTTACCCCTCGCCCGGCGAGCGGCGATCGTGGAGCCGCAGCCTGCCTGTCATCGCAGCCGACCTCCGCGGTGCGGGGCTGTCGGGAGTCGAGATGCTTATCGAGTTCCAGCTGCCCCTCACGAGCAAACGAGCCGACGTGGTGCTCGCGGGCCTCGACCGCCGGACGGGCAGACCGGCATACGTCGTGGTCGAGCTCAAGCAGTGGACGGACGCCGAGCGGTTCGAGGACAGCGACGAGCTGGTCCTGGTGGGTGGCTACGGGAGTCGGCCGGTCACGCACCCGACCCGGCAGGTGAGCGGTTATGTCGAGTACCTAGCGGACTTCACCGCGACGCTCGCGGACACCACGGACGCGGTCCGAGGGATCGCCTACCTCCACAACGCCACCGACCAATGCGTGGGTGACCTCCTGGAGGTGGGTGAGTCACCGGCGGGACGCCTGTTCACGGGGCAGCGTCGCGCGGCGCTGCGCGAGTACCTACAGGAGATCTTCGCGCCTGAGAGCGGTGCTGCTGCGGCCGACCAGTTGCTCGGCAGCGCGATTCGCCCCTCGCGGCAGCTCATGGCCGTCGCCGCTGACGAGGTGCAACGACGTGAGATGTTCACCCTGCTCGACGAGCAGAAGGACGCGTACAGCTACGTGTTGCACAGCGTCCGGAAGGCGTCTCGGTCGAACACGAAGACCGCGGTCATCATTTCGGGAGGGCCAGGCAGCGGCAAGAGCGTCATCGCGCTCTCGCTCATGGGTGAGCTGAGCCGCCAGGGACGCACAGTGATCCATGCGACCGGGTCGCAGTCCTTCACCACGACCCTTCGGAAAGTTGCTGCAGCCCGGAACCCGCGCGTCCGAAAGGCCTTCCTCTACTTCAACTCCTTCATGTCGATGGAGCCCAACTCGCTCGACTGCGTGATCCTCGACGAGGCCCATCGAATCCGCGAGACGTCGATCAACCGGTACACCCGCGCCGAGATGCGGACAGGGCGCCCCCAGATCGACGAGCTGCTGTCGGTGGCTCGCACACCGGTGTTCCTCTTGGACCAGTTCCAGGTGGTGCGCCCCGGAGAGATGGGCACGGTCGCGGACATCCGCGCTGCCGCCGCGGCCCGAGGCATCGACGTGATGCAGGTCGACCTGGACGACCAGTTCCGCTGTGGCGGCTCGTTGGAGTACATCCAGTGGATCGAGGGGTTGCTGGGTCTGGGCGGCGCTACCGCGCACCGGTGGGCTGGCGATGACCACTTCGCCGTCGAGGTCATGGAGAGCCCCCAAGAGCTCGAGGCGTGGCTGGCGGCCAAACAGTCCGCCGGCTATGGCGCGCGGATGAGCGCCGGGTACTGCTGGCCGTGGAGCGACCCGCGCCCCGATGGTTCTTTGGTGCCCGACGTGCAGATCGGCCACTGGTCACGACCGTGGAACCTCAAGGGCGACCGCGCGATCGGTGGTGCCCCTCCGGCGCCACTCTGGGCGACGGACCCGGCCGGCTTCGGTCAGGTCGGCTGCATCTACACGGCGCAGGGTTTCGAGTACGACTTCGCCGGAGTGATCATCGGGCCTGACCTCGTGTGGCGCAGTGGCTCCTGGCGGATCGTCCGCGGCGCCAACAAAGATCCTGCCCTGCGGAGCCTGACCCAGGTGCAGGACGTGGACTTCGACCGGCTGGTGCGCAACGTCTACAAGGTCCTGCTAACCCGCGGGATGCAGGGCGTCGGCATCTACTCACCCGACCCGCAGACGCTCCGCCACATCGCAGACCTGACCTGATCGACCCGACACCCAAATCGCGGATCGACAGGCTTCCGACCAAGGACATGCCTCCCCGCCTCCTCGAGAGGCTCGGCATGTCCACACGCATCATCTTGATCGACAGAGAAGTTCCCGAGCACTGGGACTACGCCAAGCGAAACGGCTTCTGGGACCTCCAGAAGAACTGGCGGGGCCTGGGTGCGGGCAACGCCGTCTACTTCTGGGTCACCGGTTCACCCGGTCGCATCGTCGGGCGAGCTAGAGCCACCGGCGACAAGACGCCTTTGCTCGAAGGCACCCCACATGCGTGGTCGCCGGGCGATAGGCGGAGAGGCGACTACCACTACCGGATCGACTTGGCAGAATTCCAAGACCTCGACATTGAGATCGACTGGGGCGAGGTGCGGGATCACGCGAAGGCGCCCGGCCGGCTGAACCCAGTCACGCTCATCCCGGATCACGGTGTGAGCTGGCTAGAGCAGCGGCTTGGACTCATGATCGCGGACCCCTACCAACAAGCGCTCGACGGCGTGTCGGACGATCCCGAATCGCGGATCGACGTCGCTGGTCTCGGCGAGGACCAGCGAGAGCTCGTCCCCCGCGTCGTTGTCATCCGCCGGGGCCGCAAGGCCTTTCGCGATGCCCTGCTGCGCGTCTACCGACGCCGCTGTGTTGTCACGGGGACCAACCTGGAGGCCATCCTGGAGGCGGCACACATCTCAAGCTACAAGGGAGACCACACCGACCGCGTTGACAACGGGCTACTGCTCCGCGCCGACATCCATACTCTCTTCGACCTGCACCTTCTGACGATCACAGCCAGCGACTACACCGTTCGCCTCACTCCGGGCCTTCGGTCAGATCCGACCTATGAGTCGCTGGAAGGCCGCCAGCTCGAGTTCGAGTCCCACCAGACGGCGCCCTCCAAGGGGCTGCTGGAACAGCACAACGCTCTCTGCGACTGGCTCTAGTGGCACCCCGACCCAAAGGCATCAAATCGAGCCCACGAAGTGTTGCGCAGCCAACCCAGCCGACCTTCTGCCATGCGTCATCGGCCATCTGACCGTAGGCGGGCGAAAGCCGAAGCTGGATCCCCCAGCTCTCGCAACAGCTATGAGAAATTTTTCAACAGCTCTTGCGAGAGCTCTCGGATCCATGACACAATAGGAACTGCCCCCGCCGACCACCCGTGGTTGGTAGCCGCAGTCGACGGGAGCAGTTAGGACACCATCATGAACGAGTTCCGTTCCGGAACCAAGATCCTCGTACAGAAGGGATCCATGGGCGGTCGCGTCATCTACACGGCCACTCTGACCCTCCGCGAGGCGAACAGCATCATCCCGCCGCACCCGGAGTCGGGCAGCCTCGACAGCCGCGAGCAGCGCATCACCGACCCGCAGCACGCCGAGGACATCGCCAGGTACATCGACGAGGTCCCGGACTACTTCCTGCCCGGACTCATGGCGTTTCTGCACAGGGACCCCGAGTTCGAACCGCTGACCGTCGACGGCAAGGTGATCACCGACAAGATCGGCTTCATCTGGGTCGATGCCCGCATCGCGCGCAGCCTCGGAGACGGCATGCACCGGGGCGTCGGAATCGAGCGTCAGCTCGCCGCTCACGACGACGAGGAAAACGAGAAGGCCGACGACACCATCGTCGTGAGCTTCATCGTCGAGGCAGACCGTGACAAGCGTCGTCAGGCCTTCAACGACGTCAACCGCACGCAGAAGCCGGTTCCCAAGAGCCTCGGCGTTAGCTACGACATGCGCGACCCCATCGCCATCGCTGTGAACCACACTGTCGAGGATCACCGCCTCGGCCAGCTGATCGAGCGCGAGAAGGGCACCGCGGGACGCACGTCGGGCAAGCTGACCACCACCGGCACGCTGTTCGACGCTGTGAGCATCGTGACGTACGGGTGGTCCGGCAAGCCCGGTCGCCGCAAGGGACGGGTCTCGCAGGACGAGGCCAACACTGCAGCGGAACTCCTCGTGGAGTTCGTCACGAGTGTCAAGGACATCGCTGAGGTGCTGGACAAGCCGGACAGCGAGTTGGCTGACGCCGCTAACGAGCTTCGCACGAGGTCGATCCTCGGCTCTGGCGCGACCGTCAAGGCCCTTGCTGGGGCGCTGTTCACGATCCTCAGCCGTTGCGATGGTGACGTCGAGGCGGCCCGTGCGACGTTCAAGAAACTTGACGAGCTCGACTGGGCGCCGGCCGAGTGGGTGTCGATCGGCTTCGTCCCCGAGGGCGGAAAGACCCCCCACTCTCGCGCTCAGGAGGTCCGGGCGGCAGGCCTGCACATCGCCGACCACCTGATGCCCGTGACCTGACGGTATAGCAACAGATGGAGCGCCCTTCCATGTTGGCGGGGGCGCTCCATCTGGCGTCCTTGGCACATCTTCGCTCGGTCCCCGACCCCAGCCCCAGCCCGGAGCGTGACGCCTGTCACCCGCCCAGGGATGGGCTCGATCGGGATCCCCCAGTCGGTGACGCTCGCGCCAGGAGTAGATGGCCTGACGGCGCTGCTGGTGAGCTAGGAGCTAGGCGGCAGCTGATGCCAGGGCGCACGATAGAAGCGGGCGTGTAGCTCGAGTACCTATCGGCCGACCAACGAGTTGCCGAATCTTGCCCGGAGCTGGTGGGCGTGGTTGAGGTCCACCGGCACCGTGAGGATGCTTCCGAGCTGACCCTTCAAGGCGACGGGGCGGATTGGGCATCAGGTGCTCCATCGCTCGGCCGAGGCGGGCTTGCTCTCGCACATCAGCGCCGTCTACGGCGAACTACTGCCGCGCCCCCCTGCGATTCCTGCGGGCTAACGACCCTGGCGCAGGCAAGACGATCATGGCCGGGTTAAAACGCGAGAGCTCTCGCAAGAGGCCGGCAGTAATTCCCACAAGCTCACTCGAATAGGGCCGCCGGATACTGAACCAGCTGGACGCCCGGACTAGACGCTGACCGCCCAAGATGACACGCTCTGGAACCCCAAGCCAAGTCGGCCAGCGCGAGGGAGCACGCGGTGAGGCTCCGTCAGAACGACGCCCAGTGTGAAAGCGACCACCAGCCACCTTCGTTGCGTGCTGCCCCGGAACTGCACGAGACTGAGCCATGACAACGTCCCCGCCCCTGATGCCCCCACGCGCGGGCGACCCGATCGCCGTCGACATCAGCTACGTGAAGCGGCGGAGCGCAGAGAACCAGGCCAACCACTGGAATGAGGTCTTGGCCGATGACGCCGTGTTCGGGCCGGCATCTGGTTTCGCGGTGGGTGTCGGCGCCCGCGCTGACGGGAGGTACCCCCTGATATGGGTCCCAGTGGAAACAAGGCAAGATCCGTAGGGAACTGCCGGGCTCACGTTGATTTCGGGGTTCCAGCGCCGCCCTTCAGTGCGCCGGTAGCGAGCCGAGTGGACGGTAAACCGCAGCGCGCCGCTCCTAAACCGCGATAGGGCTGACTCACATGCAGCACGTGGATCGCCTATGCGTCAGGGAAACATCGACAAGTACGTGCGCTGCCTTCGAGCAGATGGTTCTTGGGCGGAGTGTTCAGCGACATACGCGAGGTACGGGTGGACGATCGCCGCTCCCACGGGACGACTGCTCCGTTCCGCCGCGGATTGTCCGCATTGGTCGCTATGGTCGGGCGGGACAGGGGGATGGATTGAAACTCGAGGACATCGCGTCGGGAGCCCACGTCGAGGGGCTCGGCCCGACAACTGCGGTTGTCCTCGCCGTGCAGTGGCACGGGGAGGACGCGCTGGAAGTGACGTACAAGGCTGCGAGCGGGCTCCTGGGACAGCGGGTCGTCTACCGCTCTGATGAGCCGACCCTCAAACCGGCCAACGTCGGCGGCCGGCCCTTCGATGCGTCCGCCGCTGACTTCAAGCTTGCGGCCGAGGCGCAGCGAATCAAGCTCGCTGGGTTGTTCGACCCCATGCTGGCCGTCACCACCAGTGATGTTCAGCCGCTGCCACACCAGATCCGTGCCGTCTACGGTGAGCTGCTCCCCCGCACGCCCTTGCGCTTCCTGCTGGCCGACGACCCTGGCGCTGGCAAGACGATCATGGCCGGGCTCTACATCAAGGAGCTCCGACTCCGCGACGATGTCCAACGCTGCCTGATCGTGGCTCCCGGCGGTCTCGTGGAGCAGTGGCAGGACGAGCTGTTCTTGAAGTTCGGGCTCCGGTTCGACATCCTGACGAACCAGCTAGTCGATGCGAGCCTCGCCGACGCGGTCTTCCAGAAACACCCGCTGCTCATCACCCGGATGGATCAGCTGGCGCGCAATGACGACCTGAAACGGCAGCTCGAGGACTCCGAGTGGGACCTCGTGGTCGTCGACGAGGCGCATCGGATGGGAGCGCACTACTTCGCCGGCAAGCTGGAGAAGACCAAGCGCTTCCAGCTCGGCGAGCTGTTGGGCCGCATCACCCGCCACTTGCTGCTGATGACGGCCACACCCCACTCGGGAAAGGAGGAGGACTTCCAACTCTTCCTCACGCTGCTGGACCGGGATCGGTATGAGGGAAAGTTCACCAAGGGCGTCCACGCGGCCGACACCAGCGGAGTCATGCGCCGCATGGTCAAGGAAGACCTACTGACCTTCGAGGGCAAACCGCTCTTTCCGGAGCGCGTCGCTGAGACAGTGCCCTACGAGCTCACCGAGCTCGAGCAGGAACTGTACGAGCAGGTCACCGAGTACGTCCGAGAGGGCATGAATCGAGCCCAGAACCTCGATGGCAAGCGCCGCAACACCGTTGGCTTCGCCCTCACGGTGCTTCAACGCCGACTGGCCTCGAGTCCGGAGGCGATCTATCGATCCTTGGTGCGCAGGGCGGAGAGGCTGGACCGCAACAAGCAGGCAATCCTCTCCGGGGAGGTCACCGCAACCGAGGCGTTCAGGCCGGACTCAACCGTCCCGGACGATCCCGACGAGTACTCGGCGGACGAGATCGAGGAGATGGAGGAGGAGCTCGTTGACTCAGCGACCGCAGCGCGGACGGTCGCCGAGCTCGAGACCGAGCTTCAGGAGATCGCTGCTCTCGTCGCAGCAGCCAAGCGGGTCCGCGACAGCGGCCAGGACCGGAAGTGGGTCGAGCTGCGGACCATTCTGGAGGACAACACGCTCGAGCCGACGTCAGCCGACGGCGCTCCCCGCAAGCTCATCATCTTCACTGAGCACCGCGACACGCTCGACTACCTCACCACACGGATCCGTTCCCTTCTGGGCAAGCCTTTCGCCGTCCAGGCCATCCATGGTGGCGTGAGGCGTGGGGAGCGTCGTCAGCTCACTGAGGAGTTCACGAAGAATCCAGAGGTGCGGGTGCTACTGGCCACGGATGCGGCCGGCGAGGGTCTCAACCTCCAGGTCGCGCACCTCATGGTCAACTACGACCTGCCCTGGAACCCGAATCGGATCGAACAACGCTTCGGCCGGATCCACCGGATCGGCCAGACAGAGGTGTGTCGGCTGTGGAACATCGTCGCGAGCAACACCCGAGAGGGTGAGGTCTTCACGCGGCTATTGGAGAAGATCGAAGAACAGCGCAAGGCTTATGGCGGGAAGGTCTTTGACGTCCTCGGTCACGCCTTCGACGAGACACCGCTACGCGACCTGCTCCTCGAAGCCATCCGCTATGGCGATCGGCCCGAGGTGCGCGCGAAGATGCACCGGGTCATCGATGCCAGCGTCGCTGAGGGTCTCAAGGAACTGCTCGAGGAGCGGGCGCTCGCCAACGAGACGCTCGCGGAGGCGGATCTAGCCGCGCTGCGCCGCCGCATGGACGAGGCGATGGCTCGACGCCTGCAGCCGCACTACATCGAAGGCGCCTTCCGCGAGGCGTTCAAGCGGATCGGAGGCAGGCTGGGTCGTCGGGAGCAGGGGCGTTTCGAGATCGGCAACGTTCCCGTGCAGCTGCGCACCAGCCGCCACCAACCCGTCGCGACCCGGTACGAGCGAGTGGCCTTCGATCTGGCTCGCGTCGAGCCTGACGGCCTGACGCGCGCCGATCTCATCGCCCCTGGACACCCTTTACATGACGCCGTCATCGACGAGACGATCTCTCGGTGGGGCGGCAGTCTGGAGCGGGGCGCCGTCCTCGCTTCCGCCGCCATCGACACGCCTCAAGTGTTGGTGGCCGTGACGCAGGAAGTCGTTGACGGGACCGGCGCGTCGATCGCCCGCCGCTTCGGCTACGCCTTCGTCAGTGAGAGCGGCGAGGTCAGCCCGGCGGGCCCGGCCCCCTACCTCGACATGGTCCAGGCGCCGAGCGGCCAAGCAGCCACTGCGCTACGAACCCTCCCGTGGTTGGGCGCTGCAGAGGCGAGAGCGACGAGCTGGATCATCGCCAAGCAGCTCCCGGACTTCTTGGATGAGGTCCGAATGCGGCGAGCGGCGGAGATCCGTCGCACCCGAGAACTAGTGTCGCTGCGCCTCAATACCGAGATCAACCGGCTGTTCGCTGACTCAATCGTGGCGTCTGATGCCGAAGCCCATGGCCAGAAGGTGAAAGAGAGCTCGGAGGGCCTTTCGAGGAAGGCCACCGAACTCGAGATCCGGCTGGACGCCCGCCTGGCTGAGCTGTCCGTCCAGGAGTCGCTGTCCACCCGGCCGCCCCACGTGGTGGCCGCGGCGCTGGTCCTCCCGGTGTCCCACGTCGAGGAGGATCTTCCCGGTGATACGCCGGCACATGCTGTGGAAACCAAGGAGGTCGAACGGCGGGGGGTCGACCTCGTCTTGGCCACGGAGCGAGCGCTGGGGCGGCGGCCCCTCGAGCAAGCCTTCAACAACCCGGGGTTCGACATCCTCTCCGAGTCGCCCGACGGGCTGCCGCTGCGGATCGAGGTGAAGGCACGGCTCGCCGGCGCCGAGGACTACTTCGTCACGCACAACGAAGTGATCACGGGCAAGAACGCCGTCCCTCGGTACCGTCTCGCGCTCGTCCGGGTCGATCCCGAGGGTCGAGAGCATGATCAGGTGCGCTACCTCGGCAATCCGTTCGCCAACGTCGAGCTCGGCGACTTCGATGCGATGGGTGTCCGAGGCGACTGGGCCAAGTCGTGGAGCAAGGCTCAGGAGCCCTTCTGAGATGCCAGCGAAGACCCGTATGCCGCCTACATCGCCCGGCGTGTCCGCGTCCGCTCGTGCCCGGTTAGGTTGGGCACGATGTTGTTGTCCACAGTCGTGGCACCTCCAAGCCCCTAGCCAGTGCCTGAAGAACGAGGAAATGCATGACCGCCGCGCCCAAGCGCAAGCTCATCGAGGTCGCCCTACCGCTGGAGGCGATCAACCGCGAATCCGCGCGCGAGAAGTCGATCCGCCACGGTCACCCGTCGACGCTGCACCTCTGGTGGGCCAGGCGTCCGCTGGCAGCGGCACGGGCGGTGCTGTTCGCCCAGCTCGTCGATGACCCCTCCAGCCACCCTGAGCAGTTCCCTACAGAGGAAGCGCAGAAGGCGGAGCGCGACCGGCTACACGAAATCATCAAGGAGCTGGTGGTCTGGGAGAACGTCCGCGACGAGCGCCTCCTGGCAAGGGCCCGGGCCGAGATCCTGAAGTCGACCAACGGCAACCCTCCCCCCATCCTCGACCCCTTCGCCGGTGGCGGCACCATTCCCTTGGAGGCGCAGCGTCTCGGCCTGGAGGCACATGCGTCAGACCTCAATCCGGTGGCCGTGCTCATCAATAAGGCCCTCATCGAGATCCCACCGAAGTTTCGCGACCAGCCCCCCGTCTTCCCGGGGCTGGCTGATTCGCAGACGATCCCGTGGAAAGGCGCTCAGGGCCTGGCTGCGGACGTGAGGGCCTATGGGCAGTGGATGCGGGAGGAAGCGGAGCGACGCATCGGCCACCTGTACCCGAAGGCGACCCTGCCGGATGGCTCGAAGGCGACTGTGATCGCCTGGATCTGGGCCCGTACTGTCACTTGCCCCAACCCCACCTGCGGAATCGAGATGCCGCTGGTCAAGTCTTGGTTCGTTAGCAAGAAGAAGGGGGGCGAGGCGCACATCACCCCCGTGGTAGGTGAGGCGGGCGAGCGGCGTATCAACTTCCTTGTCGTGAAGGGCGCTCCGCGGACCCCGGACGGCGATGGAAAGGGAACCGTGGGGCGCACCGGAGCCATTTGCGTCGCCTGCGGGGCTGGCGCTGATTTGAGATATCTTCGTGACGAAGGCCGATCGGGGCGCATGGGCGCTCGTCTAATGGCTACCGTGGCTGAAGTTGGCCGGAAGCGAATATATCTCTCTCCGGACGGAGAGCAAGAGGACGCCGCGCGCGTGCCTAAACCCTCTGGTCTTCCTGACGGCAGGCTTTCAACTCATCCCCAGTACATGGGCGCGCCGAGGTACGGCATGACTGACGCCGCTGACCTGTTCACACCGCGCCAAGCCACCTCCCTCCTGGCGTTCAGCGACTTAGTCGAGGAGGCCCGTTCACGTGTGCTGGATGACTCCCTCAGGTTCGGCTCCCCCTCGGGTCGTGGGCTCGAGGATGGTGGCAGCGGAGCGCAAGCCTACGCAGATGCCGTCGCGACATACTTGGGAATGGGGGTCAGCCGACTCGCTGACATAGCGAACTCCTTGGCACGGTGGGAGAACACGAAGACGCAGGTTCGGAATCTGTTTTCCCGCCAAGCGATCTCAATGGTGTGGGACTATGCCGAGACGCCTCCGTTCGGCAAGGCCGCTGGGGCCTTTGAGGTCAGTTTGTCAAGCATCGTCAAGGCGATCCATGACACTGGCGGCCGCTGCGCCTCGCCCACACAGGCTGACGCGGCGACGCGGGACTATAGCGGGTACGCGATCAGTACAGATCCGCCGTACTACGACAACGTTCCCTATGCCGACCTTTCTGACTTCTTCTACGTCTGGCTCCGAAGGAGCCTCAAACCCGTTCATCCGAACCTTTTTGCAACAATGTTGGTGCCCAAGTCCGAAGAGCTTGTTGCCAATCACTTGAGGCAGGGCGGGAAAGATGGGGCAAAGGATTACTTCGAGCGGGGATTTAGACGGGTCTTCTCACGGGCCCGCGATTCGGCCTCGATCGATATACCTATGACAGTCTACTACGCATTCAAGCAACACAATACAACCTCCGATGGATCCGCTTCGTCAGGTTGGGAGACGCTGTTGGACGGAATGATCCGCTCCGGTTGGGCTATTACCGCAACCTGGCCTCTTCGCAGCGAACTGAGCAACCGAATGCGAAGTCTCGGCAGTAACGCTTTGGCGTCCTCAATTGTTCTCGCCCTGAGGCCGAGAGGGTCGGATGCGCCCACGACGGATCGGCGAGGGCTTATCTCGGCCCTACACGCAGAAATGCCTGAAGCCTTGCGCAGTCTGCAGCAAGGAGCAATCGCTCCGGTGGACCTTCCACAGGCGGCGATCGGCCCCGGGATGGCAGTCTTCAGTCGCTATGCCTCAGTCCTTGAGTCGGACGGCACGGCAATGACGGTGCGCTCGGCCTTGGCCCGGATCAACGAGATCCTCGACCAAGTGCTCAACGAGCAGGAGGGGGACTTCGACTCGACCACCCGCTTCGCCATCGCATGGTATCGCCAGCACGGCTACGGCACCGGCAAGTTCGGCGACGCCGACAACCTCGCTAGGGCGCGTAACACGTCCGTCGACACGATGGACCGCGACGGCATCCTCACCTCCAGGGCCGGCAAGGTGACGCTCGTAAAGCCAGTTGAATTGTCGGCCGACTACGACGTCGTGGCAGATCTGCACACAAGCGCCTGGGAGGCGCTCCACCATCTCATCCGGGTCCTCGACTCAGAAGGCATCGCCGCGGCGGGCCGGTTCCTGGCTGCCGCTGTCCGTCGCCCTGACGGTGCTATCGAAGGCGATCTGGTCAAGGAACTGGCCTTCCTTCTCTTCCGTCTTGCCGAGACGAACGGCTGGACCAAGGATGCGATCTCCTTCAACAGCCTCGCCACGTCTTGGCCCGAGATCGTTGACGCCTCCCGTGCTGCGCCCCCTTCTACACTCGCCCAGTCCGCCTTTGACTTCGACGAGGATGCCTGATGTCGCTCAAAGCCCATGAGTACCAGCTGCGGAAGATCTTCTCCAGCGACTTCGACTTCACCATCCCCCACTACCAGCGGCCCTATGCGTGGGAGACCGAGCAGGCCCTGCAGCTGCTCGATGATCTGGAGGATGCGCTCGAACGTGACCTTCAGGACCCGTACTTCTTGGGCTCACTCGTGCTCGTCAAGCCGGAGGACTCCGATCCCGCCGCTGACGTCATCGACGGCCAGCAACGCCTGACCACGCTGAGCATCCTCTTCAGCGTCCTGAGGGACCTGTCCACCGATGCGGAGACCGCGAAGGTCCTGGCTGACATGGTGCTCGAGCCCGGGGTGGCTCTGGACGGCATCCTGCCGAAGCCGCGTCTCAAGCTTCGCCATCAGGATGCGGCCTTCTTCGAGAAGTACGTCCAGACGCCGGGCAAGCTTCAGGAACTCATGGCGCTGACGGACCAAGCGCTGGGCACTGACAGCCAACGCGCCCTCCGCGACAACACCAAGGCGTTGTGGGAGCGGTTGGCCTCGTGGACCGACCCTCGACGGAACGAGCTGGCCAGCCTTGCAAGGGTGCGCACCATGCTCGTGGCCGTTTCCACGCCCAACATCACGAGCGCACATCGGATCTTCAGTGTCATGAACGCCCGTGGCCTCGACCTCACGCCGGCGGACGTGTTCAAGGCCCAGGTCGTCGGCAAGATCAAAGCGGAACAACAGGAGACCTATGCCAAGGTCTGGGAGGACGCGGAACAGGACCTGGGTCGCACCGACTTCGCTGACCTCTTCCTGCACCTACGCATGATCGTCTCAAAAGTCCGCGGCCAGCGAGAGCTGCTCATCGAGTTCCCTCAGCAGGTGCTCCAGGGCTACCTCAAGGCCGACCGAGCCGCAGACTTCATCGACCAGCTGCTGCTGCCGTACTCCCAGGCCTATGGACATCTCCTCAGCCAGGACTACGACGAGAGCCATCCGCAGTGGAGGCGGGTCAACGGCTGGCTCAAGCGGCTGACCCAGCTCGACAACAACGACTGGCGTCCCGCAGCGCTCTGGGCCTTGCGGAACCATGCTGACGACCCGGTGTTCCTCGACGAGTTCCTGTCGAAACTGGAGCGACTTGCCGCCAGCATGCTGATCCGGCGCAGCTACACAACCCCGCGAGTGACACGCTATGCCGAGCTGCTTAAGCAGCTGGACGATCAGGCGCTCGGCCTCGACGCCCCTGCGTTCGAGCTCATGCCGGAGGAGATGTCAGTGACGCTCGCGCGGCTCGACGACGAGCTCTACCTCGTTCGTCCGGTGCGCAAGTACGTGCTTCTGCGGCTGGACGAACTTCTGGCCAATCAGCCGGGAGTGACCTATGACCACAAGATCATCAGCGTCGAACACGTGCTCCCACAGAACCCCAGCGACAACAGCGAGTGGGTCCAGAACTTCACGAAGGAAGAGCGAGACCGCTGGACGCACAGGCTGGGGAACCTGCTGCTTCTCAACCGCGCTCGCAACAGCGCCGCCCAGAACTATGACTTCCAGACCAAGAAGGCAAAGTACTTCACCACGAGCAGCGGATCCGCGGCGTTCGCACTGACCACTCAGGTTCTGACACACGATGAATGGACGCCGATGGTGATCGAGGCACGACAGCAGAGCCTCACCACTATGCTGGCCAAGGCTTGGAGGCTGAACTGACATGGCGCTGTCCAACAGAGACCGGATCGGCCAACTCTTCGCCGTGATCGCGCCGCCGCTCGAGCACTTCATCACTTCTACCCTCGAGCCGCACCTGCAGCCCGGGACACCCTGGACGCGCGTCGTCACGGTCGTCGAGGGCGACAACGGCAAAGGCATCCATGCAGGCGACCCCGCCGTCCAACTAAAGCTCCTCTCCCAGAATTACACCGGCCGCTTCAAAAGGGGCTGGCTCCCCTTCAAGGGCATCCTGACTCGCACCCACGAGGCCTATGCGGGCGAGCTGCTCCAAGTGCGCAACGACTGGGCCCACCTCAAGTCCTTCTCGGACGACGACGCCTACCGGGCACTCGATACCGCCGAACGGCTGATGAACGCCATCAGCGCCGGTGACGCCGCGACAGCCTTGGAGAAGCTGCGTCTGGACCTGCGTCGGGTGACGGCTGCCAAACAGGATCGTCGGGCCATCAAGGACGACGTGGACAATCCCGCCTCGCCTGGCGTCAAGCCCTGGCGCGACGTGCTACAGCCGCATGAGGACGTCGCCCGCGGCAACTTCCAGGCAGCCGAGTTCGCCGCAGACCTTTACAAGGTCGCGGTCGCCAAGGATGCGGCCAGAGACTATTCCGACCCGGTCGAGTTCTTTTCGCGCACCTTCCTGACGGCGGGGTTACGGAACCTCATCTCCGGAGCGGTCCGCCGTCTGGCCGGCGACGACAATGCCTCTCCGGTCATCAACCTCCAGACGAACTTCGGTGGCGGCAAGACTCACTCCATGCTCTCGCTCTGGCACGTCGCCGGTCGCCTCCCGTTAACGGACTTCCCGCAAGAGACTCAGGAACTCCTGGCCGCAAGCGGGTACAACAGGGTTCCGGAACAAGTCCGCCGCGCTGCCATCGTGGGCAACCACACCGCGCCCTCGGGCCTCCCCAAGCCCGACGGCACCCAGGTCAACACACTGTGGGGAGAACTTGCTTGGCAGCTGGGCGGTCCGGAGGCGTATGCCATCGTCGCCAAGGCGGATGCTGACCGGACACCGCCCGGGCAGGCCCTTCATACGCTGCTGGAGAAGTACGCACCCGCCGTGATCCTGATCGACGAGTGGGTCGCGTACGCGCGCAGCCTGTTCGGACGGACGGACCTGGCCGGAGGCACGTTCGACGACCAGTTCACCTTTGCCCAGTCGCTCACGGAGGCCGCGAAGGGAACCTCCGGGATCCTTCTCGCCATCTCCATCCCCGCGTCGGAGAGTGGCGACGACTCCAAGCCCGTCCCCGGAAATGCCGAGGAAGTGGGAGGCACGCACGGACTGGAAGCGCTGAAGCGCCTGCAGAATGTCGTCCGCCGGGTCGCCGACCAATGGCGGCCGGCGTCCTCGGACGAGGCCTACCACATCGTGCGGCAGCGTCTCTTCACTACTCCCGACGCCGCTGCCCTGGCCTCCATCAATGCGACCGCGCGGGCGTTCGTCGACTACTACCGCAAGCACGCGGACGACTTCCCCAAAGAAGCGCGCGACACGGCATACGAGGAACGCATCAAGCGGACCTACCCAATCCATCCGGAGCTCTTCGATCGGCTCTACGAGGACTGGTCCAGCCTGGAGCGCTTCCAACGCACCCGAGGTGTGCTCCGCCTGATGAACCAGATCATCCATGCGCTGTGGGACGGCGAGGACCAGGCGCCGCTCATCATGCCGGGCTCCATCCCCCTAAGCGTCTCCGACGTCAACACCGAACTCACCCAGTACCTCCAGGACCAGTGGAAGGTGATCATCGACGCCGACGTTGACGGTCCCCATTCAGAGCCGGCGAAGATCGACAAGGAGAAACTCCTCCTCGGACAGAGGTCGCTGACCAAGCGACTCGCCCGCACGGTCTTCTTCGGTGCGGCACCGACGATCGGCTCTGCGCACAAGGGCATCGAGACGCAGCGTGTCTTCTTGGGAACTGCCGTGCCCGGCGATGTGCCCGGCAACTTTCACGCGGCTCTCAATCAGCTAGGTGACCGGGCCACGTACTTCTACTCCGGTTCGGGGAAGTACTGGTACGACCTCCAGGCGAACATCTCACGGCGCGCCAAGGACCAGGCCGAGCGGCTCCACAAGGAGGACGTGTGGGCCGAGATCGTCCGTCGCCTGAGCGACCAGGGCCGGTCGAGTGGTGATTTCGCCGGAGTGCACGTCTGCCCCGAAGACCCAGCCGACATCCCGGACACCGACGAGGCGCGGCTCGTGATCCTCCATCCGCGACTGACGCACAAGAGGGGGCAGTCTGATTCAACTGCTGTCGAGTTCGCCCACGCCGCCACGGAACGCCGCGGTGCAGCCAACCGCGTCAACCGCAACATGCTCGTGTTCCTCGCCGCAGACGAAGACCGGATGGGCGAGCTCGACGCTGCCGTCCGCGACTTCCTCGGGTGGTCCGACGTGCTTGCGAAGCAAGACGAGCTCGACCTGACCCAGAACCAGAAGAACCAAGCCCTGGAGAAACAGAAGCAAGCCGGTGAGACGGCAACTGCCCGCCTCCTCGGCACCTACCAGTGGGCACTCGTCCCGCAGGGACAACCCGTGGCGATCGGGGCCACCAAGGTGGAGGGGCAAGCGACGTCCCTTGCAGAGCGCGTCTCGAAGAGGCTAGGGAATGACGGCGCCCTGACGACGCAGCAGGCGGGCGCGGCGATTCGACACGTCCTGAACACGTATGCGAAGCCACTCTGGGAGCCTGGCCACCTCAGCGTGGGCGAGCTGTGGAAGCTGTACTCGTCGTATGCCTACATGCCGCGCCTGCGCGACCGCAGGGTGCTGAATACCGGCCTACTCAACTCGCCCCTCCTCTGGGAACAGGATGGCTTCGCCCTCGCAGAGGGCTACGACGGTGACCGATATCGAGGACTCGTCCTGCCGTCGGACCGAACCACCATCGCCATCACGGACTCGACCCTCATCGTCCAGCCACAGCGAGCGCTCGCGCAGCGGGCCAAGGAGACCGAGAAAGCGCAGAACGATCTCACGTCGAAGCCTGGCGACGAAGATGATGGTGACACCCAGGTCGCGCCTCCTCCCGGGCCCACTCCTCCCGCCACGCCGCGGAAGCGCAGGTTCTACGGAACCAAAGAACTCAGCGCTGACGGCTACGCCAAGGACTTCAAGAAGATCACCGATGAAGTGCTGACGCACCTGGCCGCCGCCCCTGGAGTGCACCTCAAGGTGACGCTGGAGATCGAGGCCATCCACGAGGAAGGCTTCGAAGAGACCAAAGTCCGCACGGTGTCGGAGAACGCCATCGTCCTGAAGTTCGAGCAGTCCGGCTTCGAGGAGCGCTGAGAGGATGGCTGCGGTGACGCTAGGCGCGGAGGCATCGCGCTCCCAGACGAGCCGCGACTACCGGGCGTTCATGCGGAGCAAGGATCCCGCCGCGGTCATTGAAACCGTGACCGCGGAGTTCACGCGATGGCTCGGTGAGAAGGGTCTGCAGCAAGATTCGCATGAGGACGCCCGCTGGGCTTCAGACAGCGGCAGCGGACAGGTTCAGCGGGAGACAACCGAAGGGGCCGAACTCCTGAGGTGCCAGCTCGTCGAGCCTGGCACGTCCATGGGCACTTGGACGACGGAGGTCCTGGCTGCATCCGAGGGCTGGATCGACGTGAGTGTCTCCAACAGTCAGGGCCGCTTCGTGGCGGTGCCCCGGCTCGCGAAGGCGCTCATGCGCGACCTGGACCTCCGCGACGCTTCCCTCCAACTGCTCGACAACGTCAAGTTGTGGGATGTCGCCGAGCTGGACATGCTCGTTGAACTCTTGCAGGACCCTGACCGGCACGGCTTGGTATTGGTGGCGGGGACAGGCCCTGACCCTGGCCTCTTCGACGCTTTCAGGGCGCGAATCCACACGTGGACTCGCGAGGTGTTCGGACTCGCCCAGAGCATCGTCCTGACACCCCAGGCGACGTGGGCGCTCGCTGAGCGCCTGAGCTTCCACGCCGTCCCGGCGTGGACGCTTCGCACCTATTACCCGGGGGTTCAACCCCTCGATGCCATCGACTCGCGGCGCCACCGCTACATGTCAACGGCGACGCTGGCTACCGAGCCTGACGCTTACCTCCGGAGCGTGCTCGGGAACGTGGCACGCGCTCACGCGGCCCGCCGTCCGGAGCCAATTGAGGTCGTGGAAGCGCGGAGAGCTTTGGACCGTGCGGAGACCGCTGCCCTCCTGGATCGGCTCGACACCCCAACGGAGCGGCCCTCGGTCACGCTGCCCGGAAGGCAGGAGACCGGTGAGACTCGGGTGCAAACGCGTGACGCAGACACGTTGCCGGAGACTCGCGAACTCGTTCCGCAGGCCGACGTCATGGCGGCCATTCGCGAGATCTTGAGGCTTGACGAAGTGAGCCCCGAGACCGTGCGCAGTGCCTTCAACGCCATGGTTGATCAAGTTCGTGAAGCCGAGCTCGAACAGATCAAGACTGCCAGCCTCCGCATCAAGGAGCAGGCTGCGCGCATCGAGGAACTCGAGGACCGAGTCCGGCTGTCAGACGAGCTCTTGGACGACGACATCCTCGAGCGGGCCTTGCTGCAGGACGAGGCCACCCGTGTCAATGCAGAAGTGAGGTGGCTGAGAGCCCGCCTTCGCGAGAAGGAGGACTACGAGGCCGCGAACGGAGCCCCGCCTGACGAATTCGAGATCGACTACCCCCAGAGCTGCTTGGAGCTGCTGGATCGGATTGCCGAGGATGACGTCTTGGTCTTCACTGGCGACCGAGAAGAGGTCGCGGCCGTTGACGAGGTCGATACCTTGCAACTGGCTGCCCGTGCCGCTTGGGATGCGTGCACCTCCCTTCGTGAGTATGCGCGGGCCCATACGGATGGCAAGTGCTCCAGCGGTGTTGATCACTTCTTGCGGCACCGTCCAGCCGGCTACGAGGGAGTCAGTCCGGGCAAGCATGGGGCCACCGAGACGGGGGTGACGATGAGGCGCTTTGGCGGCGAGAGGGTGTTCGCGGTGCCGGCTGAGGTGGACACGTCACGGTCGAAGACCATGACCGCGCACTTCAAGCTTGCTCGCATCGGCCTCTTCTCGCCCCGCCTGTACTACTACGACGACCTGAACCGGACGGGGAAGATCTATATCGGCTACCTCGGACGGCATTTGACCAACACTCAGACGAACTAGGGCCGGATACCCAGCCCCGTGACGGGGTTTGTCACCGGCTGGCGATAGTGTCCGATCGTTGCAGCGTCGCACCAGCAGAATCATCAGGGAGCCGTTTTGCCAAAGGCCGCAGAGCTCGCTCAGGAGCAGAAGTACTTCGACCGCGCTTGGGAGGAACGCGAGCGCAAGCGCGCCAACCTCAAGATCGCCCACCAAGCTGCCGGAGGTCCGAATAAGGGGATCGCTGCAGTCAAGCGGGCGGCGGATCGGGAACTCGAGAAGATCGGAGGTCCCGACGACCCCGTGGCCTTCGGTCGCTTCGACCAGAACGGCAACTGCACCTACATCGGGAACCACCTGATCTCGACCGACGAGCGCGACGTCCTCGTCATCAACTGGCAGGCCAAGGCGGCGGAGCCCTTCTACAGGGCCACCATTCAGGACACCTTAGGGTTGCGGCTCAAGCGGACCTTCACGACCGAGCGCAACAAGGTGCTTGACTTCGAGGACGTTGTCTTCGCGAAGTTGATCGAGAACCTCGAGGAGCTCACCGGCCCCGAGCAGTGGGGAGTCGACGATGCAGTTCTTCGCGATCTGGACGCTGCCCGCAGCGGAGAAATGCGGGACATCGTCCAGACAATCCATGCGGCCCAGTACGAGCTCATCCAGAAGCCCCTTGACCGACTTCTCCTGATTCAGGGCGGCCCAGGCACCGGCAAGACGGCGGTCGCGCTCCACCGAATCTCGTGGCTTCTCTTCAACCACCAAGAGGCTCTCTCGCCGCAGGACTGCCTCGTCGTGGGGCCGAACCCCACCTTCACGCGGTACATCAAGTCCGTCCTTCCGGGCCTCGGCGACGCGGACGTCAACTACCGAGACCTGCGCGCGTTGGGACCACAGTCCAGTCACGGGACGCCGGAAGAAGTTGAGCTGGCGCGTATCAAGGGAGAGCGGCGCATGGCCACCCTCTTGCGCACCGGGCTCTGGCAACGCGTCCGTTTTCCCGAGCGGGTCGAGGTCCTGGAGATTGGTACGGGCCGAGGGGCCCCAACCTTCACGCGTCAGGAAGTGGAGGCCGAACTTCGCCGGCACGTTCGTCGGGGCACCTACACGGCAGGGCGCCTGGCGTTCCGCACGTACCTCACCATCCAGAGCGGACAACGCGCTGGGCGCCGAGCAGCTCCCACCGCCCAAGCTATCGACAACGCCGTCGAGCGGGTCTGGCCATCCCTGACCGCGCAGGCCTTCTTGCGGGACCTCTTCGGGTCGCGCGAGAGGCTGCTGGCTGCTGGCGGCGATGACTTTACCGCGCGCGACATCAACCTGCTCCAGCGAACGCCGGCCGAGAAGCTGTCCGAGGAGAAATGGAGTGACGCCGACGTTGCCCTCCTCGACGAGCTCGACGAGTTGATCAATGGAAGGGCCAGCACCTACACGCACATCGTTGTCGACGAGGCCCAGGACCTCTCGCCGATGCAGTTGCGTAGTATCCGGCGGAGGTCCCGCACCGGCTCGATGACCGTGGTCGGCGACATTGCGCAGTCCACGGGCGCTTGGGCAAGGGATTCTTGGGAGGAAGTGGCCGCTGACCTCACTGGGGAGGTGGAGGTAGAGTCCGCCGACCTTACCCTGGGCTATCGCGTGCCGCGCCAAGTGTTCGAGTTCGCTGCTCAGCTCCTGCCCTTCGCGGCGCCCGAGGTGACGGCCCCCCGAATCGTCCGCGACGGCCCGGCCGAGCCGGAGCTCACAGAAGTAGAGACGGCCGAGTTGGCCACGGCTGCGGTCGCTGCGGCTAGACAGCATGCCGGTAGCGGGCGGTTCGTAGGAGTCATCGCGCCGGACAGGATCCGCCCGCTGGTGATCGACGAGTTCAAAGAACGCGATATCAGTTGGGCTGATGTGAGTGCGGGCGAGCTCGGTCAGTCCATCAATCTCGCCCGCCCGCTCGAGGCCAAGGGCCTCGAGTTCGACGCCGTCGTGGTGGTCGATCCGACGGGGATCGTCGAGGAGGCGGAGCGCGGCTATCGCATGCTCTACGTCGCGCTGACCCGCACGACCAAGTATCTGACGGTGGTTCACGACGGAGTGGCAATGCCAGTTCCCAGCCCAGACGGACTCCCGGATGAGGCGAAGGCGCTGGCGACCGTGCTGACCGTTGAGGAGCCTCCGGCTGAAGGTGAGGACATCACCGCAGCCCCGTCTCTGCCGGAACTCGACGAGTTGCCCAACGTTCGGCACTCGACCGCTGCACCAAAACCTGCTCCAAGCCATGGCGCCGACCTGGCCAATATGATCGTGCGCGCAGCGTCCGCTTCAGTAGCGGAGCAGATCAGGGCAAGCGTTGCGCCCGCTCAGTGGGCGGCACTCCTTGACCAGTTGCGGCGGGACCTGGACGTGAGTCCGGACGACCTCTTCGAGCTGTTTGACTAAGGAGCGCTCAGATCGCCCATGCGCAGTTCTAAACACCTCTCCAGAGCTCCCCTGAAGGGCTCCCCCGGGAAAGCCCGATAGGTGTGACGCTGCCACCTCGACGGATGACGTGTCTTGCCTCCAACGAGCCATACGGGAACGTCCAGGTGAGCGATCCTTTCCTCAAGCCACACCACTTGGGCCGAGTGGTGCTCCCGAGCAGGGCCGCTCGGCTTGCCGACCCCATAGGCCAACAGGACGGCGGAGGCCTGCTGAAGCCCGTCTTCCAGATGGGGCCGTGCTGCCAACCACCCTTGGGGTTCGCTCCCGACCTGCGTGACGTCTCCTGTCTGGCGAGTCGGCACGGTGAAGAGGTTTGCCAATCGTGCGTCGTCGAAACCGAGGATCTGACGGACGAGTTCGATCCGGCTCGCTGTCCGCGTACCGGACGTGAGAGGCGGGTTACTGGCGACGACCAACAGCGTGGTACGAGCTGCGGTCCTTAGATCTGGTCCTTGCATCCTCGGCCCGCGCATGCGTGAGAGCGTACGGGAGAGTTGATGATGCATAGGGTCTCTGACATGGGGACTGACGGAGGCACCGAAGGCGGCGCCGAGTTGAGGCGCATGCGGTTGCGATATCGCGGTGTCTGTCGATCATGCGGGGCTGGCCTCGCGGCCGGCACCCACGCCGTTTACGACAGGAACAACAGCACCGTGAGCTGCATCGAGTGCCGCCCCGAAGCGGCCCAAACCAGTAGCCCGGCAGGGACTGCCAAGGTCCACGACGATGAGCACGTCCACGGGTCTGCCGGCGCCTCGGCACGCAGGGAGTTCGAGCGGCGCAAGTCCGCCCGTGAGGCGCGGGTTCGCGGCAGGTATCCGCGACTGGGCGGACTGCTCCTCGCACTCTCGGACGACCCACAGAGCACCCGCGCCTGGGCCAGCGGCGCTGATGGCGAGCGTCGACTCGGGGGACACCTGGACTCTGCTTCCGGGCCACTCCTGAGAGTCCTTCACGATCGACGCGTCCCCGGCAGCCGCGCCAACATCGACCACGTCGCCATCGCTCCGAGCGGTGTGTTCGTCATCGACGCGAAGAAGTACCGAGGCCGGCCCCAGCTGCGTGTCGAGGGCGGCCTTCTGCGCCCTCGCACCGAAAGGTTGTTCGTCGGGGGACGGGACCGCAGCCGGCTCGTCGACGGGGTCCTCGACCAGTGTGATGTGGTCCGCGCCGCCCTTAGGGACTCGGGCGAAGTCCAGGTTCGGGGAATGCTCTGCTTCCTGGCCGCAGACTGGCCGCTCATCGGCGGTGACTTCCAGACGCGCGGAGTTCACGTGCTCTGGCCGAAGAAGCTCACCTCCGTCCTGGCCAAACACGGCCCGCTCACCGAGAACCACATCGCGACGATTCACCGGCAGCTCGCCCGGGCCCTCCCGCCTGCCTGAACCACTCCCCGTTGCCCCATGTGGACCTTGGTCTCTTGGACCTCCGCGGGCGCGGACCGCGCGCCCACTACGTTGCGGGCCCAGCGGCATACGCGGGCGACGCTCGGAAAGAAGGCTGTCGACGACGCTTGAAAACGAGGCCATA
>NZ_AWSA01000010.1 GCF_000576595.1 Intrasporangium oryzae NRRL B-24470
CGACGGTGAGGCGCTGGGTGTTCTGGCTCGTGGTCATCGGGACTCCTCGGCGGTGGTGAGCTCGGACGTGAGCTCGGACGTGAGCTCGGCGGTGGCGGGTGCGGGGACGGCGGAGCTGCCCGCGGCGAGCAGGGCCTCCACCTCGGCCGAGGTCGGCATCGCGGTGGAGCACTCGAGCTTGGAGGCGACGATCGCCCCGGCGACGTTGGCGAAGGACAGGACGTGGCGCAGGTCCCACCCGGAGAGCAGGCCGTGGCAGAGGGCCCCACCGAACGCGTCACCGGCCCCGAGCCCGTTGACGACCTCGACCGGGAAGGGGCCGACCTCGACCCACTCGCCGCGCGTCGCCGCGAGGACGCCCTTCGGGCCCTGCTTGACGATCGCGAGCTCGACGCCGCGCTCGAGGAGGGCGTCGGCGGCGCGGTGCGGGTCGGTCTCACCGACGGCGACCTCGCACTCCTCGCGGTTGCCGACGGCGACCGTGACGTGCTCGAGGGCGGCCCCGACCTGGCGGCTCGCCTCGGCGGGGTCGTCCCAGAACATCGGCCGGTAGTCGAGGTCGAGGATCGTGTGGCGCCGCCGGCCACGGGCCTCCCAGGCCCGGAAGTGGGCGGCGCGGCTCGGCTCCTGCGACAGGCCGGTCACGGTCGACCAGTAGACGCCGGCCTCGCGGATCGCGTCGAGCGGCAGCTCGTCGGCCTCGATCATGAGGTCGGGCGCCGTCGGGTAGCGGTAGAAGTAGAGCGGAAAGTCGTCGGGCGGGAAGACCTCGCAGAACGTCACCGGGGTCGGCGGTCCGGCGACCGCGCTGACGAAGGCGTCGTCGACCCCGAAGCCGCGCAGCGCCTCGTGGATGTAGCGGCCGAACGCGTCCTGGCCGGTGCGGGTGATCAGGGCCGTCCGGTGCCCGTGCCGGGCCGAGGCGACGGCGACGTTCGTCGCGCTGCCGCCGAGGAACTTCTCGAACGTGCGGACCTTCTCGAGGCCGACGCCGTGCTGGAGCGGGTAGATGTCGACGCCCGTACGGCCGATCGCCACGACGTCGTATGCCGCCGGGCCGGGTCCGTCCTGGACGCCATCCGCCGCGGCGGGTGCGGTCGCTGCGTCAGCCGGCTGAGCGGCATACGGGCTGGTGGGGGTGCTGGTGCTGTCGGTCATGGCGCTCACAGGTCCGGGATCTCGTCGAGGGCGACGAGGCGCCCCTCGTGGCGGGAGAGCTCGCAGGCGTCGGCGACGCGGAAGGCCTGGAGGGCGTCGGCGACGGTGCACTGCGGGACGCAGACGCCGCGGGCGACGTCGACGAAGGCCCTCAGCTCGGCGCGGTACGCCGGGCGGAAGCGGTCCATGAAGGACCAGTGCTGGGGACCGCGGGGGAAGTCGACACCGGGCTCGGCGCTGCGCATGGCGAGCGAGTGGTCGAGCCCGACGGCCATGGTCCCGGCGCTGCCGGCGACCTCGAGGCGGACATCGTGCCCGCCGCCGTTGTACCGGGTGGCGGTGAGGCTGACGAGGGTGCCGTCGTCGAGGGTGAGGACGGCGGCCGCAGTGTCGACGTCGCCCGCCTCCGAGAAGAACGTCGCGCCGCGGTTGGCGCCCGTCGCGTAGACACTGACGACCTCGCGACCGGTGACGAAGCGGATGATGTCGATGTCGTGGACGCTGCAGTCACGGAAGAGCCCGCCGCTCGTCGGGATGTAGGAGGCGTGGGGCGGGGACTGGTCGCCCGTCACCGCGCGGATCGTGTGGACGAACCCGAGCTCCCCCTCGCGCAGCGCCGAGGCCACGCGACGGTAGCCGGTGTCGAAGCGACGCTGGAAACCGACCTGGACCGGCACGTCGGAGCTCTCGACGAGCTTGGCCAGCTCGACCGTCTCGGCAAGGGTCGCCGCGACGGGCTTCTCGCAGAAGGTGGGCACGCCCGCCTCGACGCCCTGGCGGAGGAGCGGTGCGTGGCCGGGGGTCGCGGTGGCGATGACGAAGCCGTCGACACCCGAGGCGAGGAGGTCCTCGGGGGTCTCGGCGAACTCGACGCCGAGACGCTGCGCGACCTCCTTGGCGGCCTCCGGGACCGCGTCGGCGACGACGACCGAGTCGACGACGTCGAGATCGCGGATGGTCTCCGCGTGAAAGGCGCCGATGCGGCCGACGCCGGCGAGGCCGATGCGCATGTGCACTCCCTGGGCACTTGAAGGGGTGGTGGTCGAGGACCGTGCTGCACCGACCGGGCAACGCCGTCCTGTCGCCACGATCGTCGCGAGGAAGGGCTCCCCCTGTCAAGCCTTTGTTAGGACATTCTGATGTTTGGTCAAATGCTTGACATGTCCATATCACGTCAGCCATCCTCCAAGTGCCGGCACCGTCGCCGAGTCGGAGAGCGAGGCTTCGGACCACCGGCCCCACGGATTCGCGGACCGCCGCGAGCCACACCACACGACCTTCGGGTCGCCGAGACACACAAAGTCGCGCCACTCCGGCGATCGCGCCATCGCGACACAACGAAAGGACTCAAAGATGACTCCGACTCGAGCTCGCAGGGGCTTGACCGTTGCCGGCGTCGTTGCCGTCGTCGCGATCGCCGCGGCGGCCTGCAGCGGCGGGGGCGCCACCAACACCACCTCGACCGGAGGGGGCGGTGGCGGCGGCGGGAACAGCGGCTACACCTTCGCCATGATCACCCACGAGACGCCCGGCGACACGTTCTGGGACCGCATCAAGGCCGGCGCCAACCAGGCCGCCAAGGACACCGGTTCCACCCTCAAGTACTCGTCAGACCCGGATGCCGCCAAGCAGGCGGTGCTGATCCAGAACGCCATCGACTCCAAGGTCGACGGCATCGCCACGACCCTGGTCACCCCGGACGCACTCATCCCCACGATCAAGAAGGCCATCGCGGCCGGGATCCCCGTGGACACCTTCAACTCGGGCATCGACTTCTTCCAGCAGGCCGGAGCGCTGACGCACTTCGCCTCCAACGAGAAGCTGGCCGGTCAGGCCGCCGGCAAGCGGGCCGCCGCGGCGGGCGCCACCAAGATCCTGTGCACCATCCAGCAGTCCGGGTCGGTGGCCCTGGAAGACCGCTGCGCGGGCGTGAAGGACACGTTCCCGAACACGGAGAACCTCCAGGTCAACGGCGCCGATGACGCCGCCGTGACCACCGCCATCCAGGCCAAGCTGACCGAGGACAAGTCGATCAACTGGATCGTCACCCTCGGTGCACCGCAGGCCCTCGACTCGATCAAGGCCGCCCAGGGCGCCGGTAGGGCGGACGTGAAGATCGGCACGTTCGACACCAACCCGGACGCGGCTCAGGCCGTCCAGGACGGCAAGATCCAGTGGTTCATCGACCAGCAGCCCTACCTGCAGGGCTACATGGCCATCACCCAGCTCTACCTGTACAAGAAGAACGGCAACGTGCTCGGCGGCGGCCAGGCCGTGCTGACCGGCCCCTCCTTCGTCGATAAGACGAACATCGCCCAGGTCATGCCGTTCATCAAGAACAACACTCGATAACCGCCTCCAGGGGGCCGGGCCGTCGAGTCAGACCAGGCAGCCCGGCCCCCACCGAACAGCACTGGAGCTGTCATGAGTAGCACTTCCGTCAAGACCGACCCGTCTCCCCCGGCCCCCAGCGAGGCGTCGAACCGGGTCACCCTCGGCTGGACCAACCGGCTGCTGGCACGTCCCGAGATCGGCGCCCTCGTCGCGGCGGTCGTCATCTTCATCTTCTTCCTCATCGTCGCGCCCGCCTTCCGCACCCCGGCATCCTTCTTCACCGTGCTCTACCAGTCCTCGACGATCGGCATCGTGGCCGTCGCGGTCGGCATGCTGATGATCGGCGGCGAGTTCGACCTCTCCGCCGGCGTCCTGGTCACCACCGCCGGGCTGTTCAACGCGATGTTCTGCTACCAGCTCGGGATCAACCTGTGGGTCGGGGCGATCCTGTCGCTGGTGCTCTGCCTGTGCATCGGGTTCCTCAACGGCTACCTCGTCATGAGGACCGGGATCCCCAGCTTCCTCATCACCCTGGGCACCTTCTTCGTGCTGCAGGGCGCCAACCTCGGCGTGACCAAGCTCGTCACCGGATCCGTGTCCAGCCCGAACATCAACCAGATGGCTGGCTACAGCTCGCTGAACTGGCTCTTCGCCAACGAGTGGGAGATCGGCTCCGTCACGCTGTCGATCACGGTCGTCTGGTGGTTCCTGTTCGTCGCAGTCTCCGCCTACGTGCTGCAGCGCACCAAGATCGGCAACTGGATCTACGCCGTCGGGGGCAACGCCGCCTCGGCTCGCGCGGTCGGCGTCCCGGTGACCCGGGTCAAGGTCGGCCTCTTCATGACCGTGTCCTTCCTCGGCTGGTTCGCCGGCATGCACTACCTGTACAACTACAACACGCTCCAGGCCGGCAACGGCGTGGGCAACGAGTTCCTCTACATCATCGCAGCGGTCGTGGGCGGCACGCTCCTGACGGGCGGCTACGGCAACGCCATCGGCGTGGCCATCGGCGCCTTCATCTTCGGCATGACGAGCCTCTGCATCGTCTACGCCGGGTGGGACCCGAACTGGTTCAAGGCCTTCCTCGGCGTCATGCTCCTGCTCGCCGTCATGGTCAACCTCTACGTCAAGAAGCTATCGACATCACGAAAGGTCGGCTGACATGACTGACACCCTGCACGAGCACGCGGACCCGCACCTCAGCGCGGGCGAACCGCTCGTCGAGATGCGCGGGATCGGCAAGACCTACGGCGCGATCCGGGCCCTCAAGGGCATCAACCTCACGGTCCGTGCGGGCGAGGTCACCTGCGTGCTCGGGGACAACGGCGCCGGCAAGTCGACGCTCATCAAGATCATCTCGGGCCTGCACCCACACAACGAGGGGACGATGAAGGTCGACGGCAAGGAGGTGTCGTTCAGCTCGCCGCGAGAGTCTCTCGCCCATGGCATCGCCACGGTCTACCAGGACCTCGCCGTCGTCTCCCTCATGGAGGTGTGGCGAAACTTCTTCCTCGGTTCCGAGATGGTCGGCAGCAGGGTCCCCTTGGCCCCGCTGAAGATCAACGACATGAAGCGCATCGCCGACGAGGAGCTGCGCAAGATGGGCATCGTCGTCAAGGACATCAACCAGCCCATCGGCACGCTCTCCGGTGGTCAGCGCCAGTGTGTCGCGATCGCCCGGGCCGTCTACTTCGGCGCGCGAGTGCTCATCCTCGACGAGCCCACCGCCGCCCTCGGCGTCAAGCAGTCGGGTGTCGTGCTCAAGTACACGGCGGCCGCACGCGACGCGGGGCTCGGCGTCGTCTTCATCACCCACAACCCACACCACGCGTACCTCGTCGGAAACCACTTCGTCATCCTCAAGCTCGGCGAGGCGGTCCTCGACAAGAAGCGCTCCGAGGTCGCCCTCGACGAGCTGACGCGCCAGATGGCGGGCGGCGACGAGCTCACCGAGCTCTCGCACGAGCTGCAGGGGTCGGCGTCGTGAGCGGCGCACCCGAGCCGGAACGGAGGTAGGGCCATGAGCGTCGCCGTGGCACACCATGTCGCTCCGACAGGGGGACCGGCCCTCGTCCTCGGCGCGAAGGAGGCCGCGTTCCGGTCGACACCGCTCGTCGTCATCCACGTCGCCGAGTCGCTCGACCAGGACATCGCCGAGGCGACCCGTGCAGGGATCTCGGACGCGGTCGAGAAGGCCCTGGCCGAGGCGAACGTCGGCCACGTGGACTGGGACCTGCGCCTCGTCGTCGCTGGGACCGACGTCGCCGAGGTCTCGAGCGCGATCCTCGACGAGGTCAAGAAGGTCGGGCCCGAGGTCCTCGTCATCGGCGCGCGGCGGAGATCACCGGTCGGGAAGGCCTTCCTCGGCAGCGTCACCCAGACGATCATCCTCGAGGCGGACCTTCCGGTCTTCGTCGTCAAGAGCTCCCGTTGACCCGGGCGTCCCATCGCCGTCGGCGCTCTCCCGACGGCGATGGGACGGCCGCTCTCACGTCAGTTTGTGCGCACATGCTGACGTCCACCTCCCCTCTCATGCGCTGGATAGGGTTTCCGCCATGGCGAAGCAGATCGACGTCCGGATCGACCGCGACACACCCGTGCCGCTCTACCACCAGCTTGCCCAGCAGCTGGAGGCCGCGATCACGAGCGGCGAGCTCTCCCCCGGCGAGGCCTTCGAGAACGAGATCGCCATGGCCGACCGGCTCGGCCTGTCCCGTCCGACCGTTCGGCGCGCCATCCAGGAGCTCGTCTCCCAGGGCCTGCTGCTGCGCCGGCGCGGGCTCGGCACCACGGTCGCCAGCCGTCAGATCCACCGCCGGGCCGAGCTGACGAGCCTCTACGACGACCTCAAGCGCGAGGGCGCCGGGGACCCGCGCACGCAGGTCCTGAGCCACGAGGTCGTCACCGACACCACCGCAGCGACGGCGATGGGCGTGCCCCTGGACACGCCGCTCCTGCGGATCGTCCGGCTCCGGAGCGACGGCGACCACCCGCTCGCCGTGCTGCGCAACTGGCTGCCACCGGCATACTCCGACATCACCGTCGAGCAGCTGACGACCTCGGGCCTCTACGCGCTGCTCCGCGACCGCGGCGCCCGCCCGGTCGTCGCCCACCAGCGGATCGGTGCGCGCCCTCCGTCGGCCGACGAGCGGCGGCACCTCTGCCTCCGGGCGTCGCAGCCGGTGCTGACGATGACGCGCACGGCCTTCGACGCGATGGGCAACCCAGTCGAGTACGGCGACCACTGCTACCGCGCCGAGGACTACTCGATCGAGGTCATGCTCGACGAGCGCTGACCCCACTCCCGGTCGATGTTTCCGCGGACCGTACGGGGTCCTGCGAAACATCGACCGGCGAGAAGGGTCGGGGCTAGAGGGGCTTGAGAACGTCGAGGCCGAGGAACGGGCGCAGCGCCTCGGGCACCCGGACCGAGCCGTCGGGCTGCTGGTGGTTCTCGAGGATGGCGACGAGCCACCGGGTCGTGCCGAGCGTCCCGTTGAGCGTGGCCACCGTCCGCGTCCCCGACCCGTTGGGGTCGCGCTCGCGCGTGTTGAGGCGCCGAGCCTGGTACGTCGTGCAGTTGGACGTCGACGTCAGCTCGCGGTAGCGGCCCTGCGTGGGCACCCAGGCCTCGCAGTCGAACTTGCGCGCGGCCGGACCGCCGAGGTCGCCCGCCGCCGTGTCGATGATCCGGTAGGGAACCTCGATCTTGGCGAGCATCTCGCGCTCCCAGTCGAGCAGGCGCTGGTGCTCGGCCTCGGCGTCCTCCGGCCGGCAGTAGCTGAACATCTCGACCTTGTGGAACTGGTGCACGCGGATGATGCCCCGGGTGTCCTTGCCGTGCGACCCGGCCTCGCGGCGGTAGCAGGCCGACCAGCCGGCATAGCGCTTGGGGCCCGTCGAGAGGTCGATGATCTCGTCCGCGTGGTAGCCGGCCAACGCCACCTCGGAGGTGCCGGTGAGGTAGAGGTCGTCGGCCTCGAGGCGGTAGACCTCCTCGGCGTGGGCGTCCATGAAGCCGGCGCCGACCATGACCTCGGGACGTGCGAGCGTAGGCGTGATCATCGCCGTGAACCCGGCCGCGGTCGCCTGAGCCATCGCCATGTTGAGCAGGGCGAGCTCGAGCAGCGCGCCGACGCCGGTGAGGTAGTAGAACCGGGCGCCGCCGACCTTGGCGCCGCGCTCCATGTCGATGGCACCGAGCAGCTCTCCGAGCTCGAGGTGGTCGCGCGGCTCGAAGCCCTCGGCCGCGAAGTCGCGGGGCGTCCCGACCGTCTCGAGCACGACGTAGTCGTCCTCGCCGCCGACGGGAACGCCGTCGATGATGACGTTGCCGACCTTGCGCAGCAGCGCGGTCAGCTCGGTCTCCGCCTCGGCGGCCATCGCCTCGAGCCCCTTGACGCGCTCGCTCAGGTGGGCGGCCTTGGTCCGGGCGTGGTGCGCGGCGGCCTCGAGCTCGGCGGCGTCGGGGTCGCCCGCCTTCTTCGCCTTCTGGAAGCGGCCCATGAGCGCGCCGACGTCCTTGCTCACCGACTTCTGCTCGGCGCGCAGCGACTCGAACTCACCGAGGGACGATCGCCGACGCTCGTCGGCGGCGAGGATCGCGTCGACGATCCCCGGGTCCTCTCCACGGGCCAGTTGCGAGGCGCGGACCCGGTCGGGTTCGTCGCGCACGAGCTTGATGTCAATCACGCGGGCCAGCCTATCGGCGCGCGCACGTCGAACGCCCACCCCGTATGCCGCCCACCTCCTCCCCGACGTGCGCCCCCGCCCGCCCAAGTGACGCTGGGCGAGCCGGCCCGGGACGAATTCCGGTGGACGGATCGGGCCGAGCGGCATACGGTTCCACCCGTGTGGATCTCCTGACGCAACCGACCCCGCCCACGTGACCTGAAGTCCGTGGGGCACCGACCGTCCTTCCAGGAGAAGCATGTCCACCACCCTCACCATCTCCGGCCTCGACGTCGCCTTCGGCGCGCGCACCCTCTTCACGGGCCTCGACCTCACCCTCGCGGACGGCGACGTGACCGCGGTCGTCGGGCCGAACGGCTCCGGCAAGTCGACCCTGATGCGCACGATCGTCGGCGAGCTGGGCATCGAGTCCGGCTCGATCCGGCTCGCGCCGCGCGATGCGACGATCGCCTGGCTGCCGCAGCTGTTGCCGGACCCGACCGAGACGCTCCTCGCCTACGCGCGGCGCCGGACCGGCGTCGAGGCCGCCGACATCGAGCTCGAGTCCGCCTCGGCGGCGCTCGCCGACGGTCGACCGGGCTCCGACGAGCGGTACGCGAGCGCCCTCGAGCGCTGGCTGGCCCTCGGCGCGGCCGACCTCGAGGAGCGCCTCCCCGACGTCGCGGCGCGGGTGGGCCTCGACGTCGACCCGAGCCGGCCGCTCGGCACCCTCTCAGGCGGGCAGGCGGCCCGCGCCTGCCTCGTCGCCGTGCTTCTCAGCCAGTACGACGTCCTCCTCCTCGACGAGCCGACCAACAACCTCGACGCCCGTGGGCTCGAGCTCATGGCCTCGTTCGTCCGGTCGCACACGGGGCCCGTCCTCATCGCGAGCCACGACCGGACCTTCCTCGACGCGGTGACGACGAACGTCGTCGAGCTCGACCTCCGCCAGCAGCGGATCAGGCACTACACGGGGAACTACAGCGACTTCGTGGCCCATCGCACGCTCGCCCGCGCGCAGGCGTGGGAGGCCTACGAGGGGTATGCCGCCGAGCGCGACGCGCTCCTCGCACAGAGCCGCCAGCGCCGCGACTGGGCCGAGAAGGGCCGGCGCAACGTCGCCACGGGAGGTGAGACCGACAAGCACATCAAGGAGAAGCACCGGGCTCGCGCCGACCGACAGGCGGCCAAGGGCGCCCGGATCGAGCGCGCCGCCGAACGCCTCGACGTCATCGACCAGCCGCGCAAGGAGTGGCAGCTGCGATACACGATCACCGAGGGTCGCCCCTCCGCGGACGTCGTGGCCACGCTGGCGGAGGCCGTGGTGGACCGCCACGACTTCCGCCTCGGGCCGGTCAGCCTCGTCGTGGGCCGTGGCGACCGGATCGCCGTCGTCGGCGACAACGGCAGCGGCAAGTCGACGCTCCTCGGCGCGCTCCTCGGCGAGCTGCCGCTCGCGTCGGGCCGCCAGTCGCTCGGTGCCCGTGTCTCGGTCGGGGTCCTCGACCAGCATCGCGGGCTGCTCGACCGCGACGACCCGCTCGTCGACGTCGTGCGCGCCGCGCTCGGCCCCGCCCGGGCGACGGGACGCGAGTGGAACCTCGCCGACGTCCGGACCCTCCTGGCGAAGTTCGGGCTCGGGGCCGAGCACGTCGCACGGCCGGCGCGGAGCCTCTCGATGGGCGAGCGGACCCGCGCCCTGATGGCCCTCTTCCAAGGGCGGGAAGTCAACGTCCTCGTCCTCGACGAGCCGACGAACCACCTCGACGTCGACGCGATCGAGCAGCTCGAGGCCGCGGTGGCGGCCTTCTCGGGGACGGTGCTCGTCGTCAGCCACGACGCGAGCCTGCTCAGCGGCATACGCCTCACGCACCGGTGGCATGTCGCGGACGGCCACGTCACCGTCGAGACCCTCTGAGCCGAGGCATCGGAGGGGCCCGACGGGTCCCGAGGGGTCAGGTCGTCGAGCGGGTGCGGCTCCAGCGCCAGATCGCCGTGACGATGAGGGCGCCGACGATCG
This sequence comes from Intrasporangium oryzae NRRL B-24470, assembly GCF_000576595.1. Taxonomy (GTDB): domain Bacteria; phylum Actinomycetota; class Actinomycetes; order Actinomycetales; family Dermatophilaceae; genus Intrasporangium_C; species Intrasporangium_C oryzae. The sequence continues at coordinate 10,184 of NZ_AWSA01000010.1, forward strand.
AGCCGATGATGCCGCTCGGCCGCAGCTCGAGGCCGTCGCCCGCGACGAGGCTCGCGAGGAGACCGCCGACGAAGGAGCCGACGAGCCCGGCCACGATCGCCATGGTCCAGTCGATGCCCTTGGAGCCGCGGCCGAGGATGAGCTGCGCCGCCGCACCGACGAGCATTCCGAACAGGATGATGCCGATGATGAGCATGCCGCGAGCATAGGCGGCAGACGGGACGCGCTCTCGGTGAATCGCCGAACGACGTATCCCTTCGCTGCCCTCCCCTCGCGGCACGATCTGCGCCACGCTGGGCACATGCCAGCCACGACCGTCGTCCTGTTCGGCGCCACCGGTGACCTGTCGAAGCGCAAGCTGCTCCCCGGCCTCCTCCACCTGCACGAGGCCCAGCTGCTCGAAGGGCTGCGCGTCGTCGCGACCTCGCTCGACGAGCTGACCCGCGAGGAGTTCCTCGACCTCGTCTTCGCGTCCGTCCGCGAGCACAGCAGCCACGACGTCAGCGACGCCGACCTGCAGGAGTTCGCCGACCGGATCCACTGGGTGCCTGGTAGCGCCGGGCCGCAGGGCATCCGGGCCGCCGTCGCCGAGTCGGAGGCGATCCTCGGGACGGACTGCTGGCGGCTGCACTACCTCAGCGTGCCGCCCAAGGCGGCGCTCGCCGTCGTCCACCAGCTCGCCGAGGCCGGGCTCGTCGAGCGCAGCCGGATCATCATGGAGAAGCCGTTCGGCACCGACCTCGCGAGCGCCAGAGCCCTCAACGCCGAGCTCCACGAGGTCTTCGACGAGGAGCAGATCTTCCGCATCGACCACTTCCTCGGCAAGGAGGCGGCCCAGAACATCCTCGCCTTCCGCTTCGCCAACGGGCTCTTCGAGCCGATCTGGCACCGCAACCACATCGACCACATCCAGATCGACGTCCCGGAGACGCTGGGCCTGGCGCAGCGCGCCGACTTCTACGAGGGCACCGGCGCCTACCGCGACATGGTCGTCACGCACCTCTTCCAGGTCCTCGCGTTCACGGCGATGGAGCCGCCCACGGCCCTCGAGCCGGGGGCGATCAGCGAGGAGAAGAACAAGGTGTTCCGGTCGATGTCGCCGATCGAGCCGTCCCACGTCGTGCGCGGGCAGTACGTCGGCTACCGCGACGAGCCGGGGGTCGCGCACGACTCGCAGACCGAGACCTTCGTCGCGCTCAAGTGCTTCGTCGACAACTGGCGCTGGGCCGGCATCCCGTTCTACCTGCGCACGGGCAAGCGGATGGCGGAGGGCGCCCGGATCATCTCGATCGCCTTCAAGGAGCCGCCGCGCTCGATGTTCCCGCCGGGGTCCGGCGTCGGCGACAACGGCCCCGACCACCTCACGTTCGACCTCGCCGACAAGTCGCGGATGTCGCTGTCGTTCTACGGCAAGCGTCCCGGGCCGGGGATGCGGCTCGACAAGCTCTCGATGCAGTTCTCGATGCACGAGACCGACTGGGCCGGCTCGGTCCTCGAGGCCTACGAACGGCTCATCTACGACGCGGCGCGCGGCGACCGGACCCTCTTCACGTCGGCCGAGGGCATCGAGCGCCTCTGGGAGATCAGCCAGCCCCTCCTCGACCAGCCGCCCGTCGTCCGTCCCTACGACGTGGGCACCTGGGGCCCCAACCAGATCCACCAGCTCGTCGCGCCGTTCACGTGGCGGCTGCCCTTCGAGCGCCGTTGGCGCGACCCCAACCCGATGGGCGTCTGAGCGGACCCCCGGACGCCCGCCGTCCGGCATACGGCAGGGACGGGGGTATGCCGCTGAGTGGGCACGCGCGACCGCGTTCCCTGCGCGTCCCCTGGATGTCGTCGTGTGCGTCGCCGTCGATGAGGTCCGGACAGGCCCGTAAGGCTGCGAAGGACCCCGGCGGGGTGCGAACGATGCAGGTGAACTCTCGGTGCGCCCGTCGGGAATCACTGGCGACGGGGTCGGGGCCGTGCCATAGTGCCAATGAGCCGCAATGGCGTCCCCGGGGGGTCCAAGGCTTGCCCCACGTGCCACGGGGGACGTCCGTGCCGTGGGGAGGGGCCATGCTGGACGAGCGGTCGTTCGGCGGGCCGTCGGGTCTCGGCCGGGGTGGGGCCCCGAAGCGTCACATCCCTCGCCTGTCGACCCGAACACTGAACCGGGACCGGCTGCCGGTCCCCCAACCGCTCCAGTCCGCCCGCGAACGAGACCAGGGCACGGTCGTGCTCGTGGCCGGTGCGGTCGGTGCCGGAAAGACCTCCCTCCTGTCGTCATGGTCCGCGCAGCTGCTCGCTCGGGGCGACGGCGTCGGCTGGGCCTCGCTCGGTCGTGAGGACAACGACCCGCACGTGCTGTGGGGCACGGTCCTCGACGCCGTGCGGGACGCGACGGCCCGGCGGCCGGGCGTCCGCCCGCTCCCAGCCGGACTCGGCGACTGGGACGTCCCCGTCGACCCCGACCCGGACTTCGTCGGCCGGGTGGCCTCGGCCGTGGCGACGACCGGCGACGACATCTGGCTCCTCCTCGACGACGTCCACGTCGTCCGCGATCCTCGCTGTCTCGAGACGCTCGACCTGCTCCTGCGCTGGGCCCCGGCCAACCTCCACGTCGTGCTCGGCGCGCGGGCCGACCCCGCCCTGCGCATCGCGCGGCTGCGCATCGAGGGACGGCTGGCCGAGGTGCGCGACCATGACCTCCGGTTCACCGTCGCCGAGACCGCCAGCCTGCTCCTCGGCCATGGCATCGCCCTGAGCCAGGGCCAGCTCGCGACGCTCCACCGGCTGACCGAGGGCTGGGCGGCCGGGGTCGGCCTCGCCGCGCTCTCGCTCTCGACCGGACGCGACCCCGACGCCTTCCTCAGGGCCTTCGCGAGCGACGACGGCGCCATGGCCGGCTACCTCATCGACGAGGTCCTCGGCGGCCTGAGCGAGGACCGCCGCGACTTCCTGCTCGCGACGTGCGTGCCCGAGCGCCTCACCGTCGAGCTCGCAGGGCGCCTGTCGGGCCGGGACGACGCGGGCGCCGTGCTGCGCGAGCTCGCGGCCACCAACTCCCTCGTCACCGCCTCGACGACGGGCCTGTCGACCCACGGCCCGAGCAGCGCTCCGGTCGGCGCGGGGGTAGAGGTCGACACCGGGGACGGCAGCTCGCTCGCCCGGACGACGGACGAGACGGCAGGCGACCAGACGGGAGGCGACGAGACGGCAGGGGCCGCGACGGCCGGCCCGGTGGACTTCCCGGCGGACGGCGCCGACGAGCTCCCCGAAGGGATCCACGAAGAGGTCCCCGAGCGCCGCGAGCCGGAGGACATCGGGGCTGGCACGAGCTACCGCTACCACGCCCTGCTGCGCAGCTACCTCCGCGCCCGGCTGCAGGCCGCCAGCCTGAGCCGGTCGAGCCGGATGCACGCGGAGACGGCGGTGTGGTTCGCCGAGCGCGACCTCGCTGCCGACGCCCTCGACCATGCCGTCGCCTCCGGGCGGGCGGAGCTCGTCCGCGGCATGCTCCACCGGTATGCCCTCGGGCTGCTCCTCGACGGACGGTTCGCGACCGTCGGCCGCGCCCTGACCCGTGCGCCGGAGGACGTGCGACGACAGCCGGCCGTCGTCGCCCTGGCCGCGCTGACGAGCCTCGAGTCCGGCGACCTCGGGACTGCCGAGATGCACCTCGCGGCCCTGGCACGCGCCCGCGAGGTGACCGACGAGGCGGCCGCCGTCGCGGACGAACCGCATGTCGCCTACGAGCCCCTTCCGGTCGACCGGCTCGTCGCCCTGGCCCATCACCACGCTGCCCGCCTCGCCGGACGTCCGGACCCTGGCGCCACCGAGGTCTCCGCCACTGGGTGGGACTCCGGCTTCGGGGCGGCCTTCGCCCCGAACCTGCGTGACCTCGAGCTGATGGAGCGGATCCAGACCGCGATCACCCTGCTCAGCCGGGGCCGGACGCCCGAGGCGGCCGTCATGCTCGAGTCGGCCATGGAGACGGCCATCCGGACCGGCCACGACCACGCCGTCATGGCGTGCAAGGCGGGTCTCGCCGGCGCGGCCGCCGTGGCCGGCGACCTCGACGCCATGGAGCAGTGGGCCCTCCGTGCCATCGCCTACGCCTCCCCCCGGGGATGGGCCGCGTCACCGAAGCTGCTCATGCCCTACGTCCTCGCAGCGTCGGCGGCTCACGAACGCTACGACCTCACCCGGGCCGGTCGCCTCATCGACCTTGCCGCCGCCATCCTCGACGGAGCGGGCCCCACAGTGGGCGGACGGACACCCCGGCAGGGGATCGACCTCGACCCCGAGATCATCCGTGGCGTGCGATCCGTGGCTGCCTCGGTCGGGTTCGCGCTCGCCGAGGACGACCCCGCCCGGCGGCGCGACATCGTCACAGCTCGTGCCGAGTCCATCGCCGAGCTCGGCCCGGTCACGGGCCCGACCGGGCACGCACCGCTGACCGCGCCCCTCGCTGCCTATGAGCTCACCGAGCAGCACCGAATGGCACTGATGACCGGCCAGCTCACCGTCGCCACCGCCGTCGAGCACCTCGCGGCCCTCCGCCCGGAGCTCGAGGGCGACCTCGCCGTCATGCGCGCCCTCCACGCCCTGCGCCTCGGCCACCAGGCCGAGGCCCGAGCGCAGAGCAGCCCTGTGACGAGCGGCCTGGTGGTGCCCATGCTCGTCACGGCGACGATCAGCGCCTGGCTCGTCGAGGTGACCGTCGCCCTGCGCAACGACCAGCCGACCGTGGCCCACGAGGCGCTGCTGACCGCGCTCGACCTCGCAGCCCCGCGACACGGCATACGCATCCTGCTCCAGGTCTCCAGCGAGGTCGTCGACGCGCTCCGTGAGGCCCGGGGCCGTTTCGGGAAGCACGAGGACTTCGTCGACGAGGCCCTGGCCGTCGCCGGACGCGCCGCAGGAGAGGAGCGGACACTGCTCGCCGACGGCCTGCAGGGCGCCCCGCTCCTCAGCCCCCGCGAGCTGTCCCTCCTGCGCGACCTCCCCTCGATGCTGACCGTGGCCGAGATCGCCCGGGCCCGGGCAGTCAGCCCCAACACCATCAAGACCCAGCTGCGGTCGCTCTTCGAGAAGCTCGACGTGACGACCCGGCGCGACGCCGTGGCCACCGGTCGGCGGGCCGGACTCATCTGAGGCGCGCCGCAGTCGAGGTCCTCCGCGGGTCGGAGGTGCTCGGGGATGAGAAGGTCAACGGCCCGGTCGCCGCGACGTGGATGAGCCCCTCAGATGGCCTCGACCACGGCGGTCAGGTCCCCACCGGCGTTCCCCGTGTTGACGACGCCGGCCGGCTCGAGAAGCAGCGCCTTCACGTGGCCGTCGGCCCGGGGGCAGTGCTCCACGCCGCGCGGGACCACGAACAGCTGACCCGGTCCCAGGGTCACGTCCCCGTCGCGCAGCTGGATGGTCAAGGTGCCTTCGATGACGAGGAAGAGCTCGTCGGTGTCGTCATGGGTGTGCCAGACGAACTCGCCCTGCACCTTCACGAGCTTGACCTCGTAGTCGTTGAGCCTGGCCACGAGCTTGGGCGACCAGAGATCCGAGAAGAGCTCGAACTTCTCGGCGAGGTCCACGACATCGGTGCTCATACGCCCAGTGTGCCGTCGACGGCGGCTGCTCGTCGGGGTGGCGTCCCGGGTGGCGACGTCCGGTCCGTCAGCCAGCAAGGGCGGCGATCTCGGGCGGGTACTCGACCCGCCCTCGCACGAGCGGGTCGTAGCCGGACAGCAGGTACACCTGAGCGGCCTCCGGGGGCGCCCAGTCCGGCAGCTCGAGGGCGATCCCATGTGCCGGGGCGAACGTGAACCCGAGCCGCCCGTAGAAGCGGGGGCTGCCCTCGAGGACCACGAGCGGCTCGCCGCGGCGGTCCGCCTCCTCAACCGCGGCGCGCACCAGAGCCGAGCCGATCCCTCGCCCCTCGTACTCAGGCGCCACGGCGAGCGGGGTCAGGGTCAGGATCTCTCGCCGGTTGCCTGCATCGTCGACCAGGTCGGTGCCGCTCAGCATGACGTAACCGACGACACGGTCGTCGGCCCGGGCGACGAGCGCGAACCCGGCCCGGTAACGCGGCGACACGCGGATGGCCGCGACCATGTCGGCCACCTTCGGCTCCTTCGCGAACGCGCGGCGCACGACCTCGTCCACCGCGGCGTGGTCGGCAGGCAGCTCGGCGTCGATGACCAGATCGTCCACAGCGGCACGCTAGGTCCCCCTGCGGCCCCCGCGCCACGCGTTTGTCGGTTTCGCCGGGCCGATCGGGTCGTGTCACCTCTCAGGGGTGAGTCGCCGGACGGCCGGCGCCCTCATGATGTGAGGTGCCGAGCGTGGGCTCGGCACAGCGAGGGATGACCAACGACGACCCGTCCGGAGGTGTCATGCGCTACGAATTCGTCCTCGCCGAGCGAATCCCCGAGACGGCGCGGGCCGCGTTCCCCGAGCTCGAGAAGTCCGACGTGCTCGTCGCCCAGACCGGCACCGTCCTCTACGGCCCGGTGACCGACCAGCCGCACCTGCACGGCCTGCTCGACCGGTTTCAGGACCTCGGCCTGACCGTGGTCGAGATGCGCCAGCTGCCCGACTGAGGGCGCGACCGAGGGCGCGACCGGGCGGTTGTGCGCCCAGCCGGGCGAGGCTGCGCCCGACCGTGCGCGCCACGCCGAATGACCCCGACGGAGCCTGGCCGAGCCGGTGGCGCTCACACCATGAGGGTGATGCAGGGGGCCGTCCAGCGGGTGATGCTGCAGTCCGACACAGTCGAGGAGGTCCGCGTGGAGGACGACCCCACAGGTCCGGTCCCCGGGGCCATGGACCCGGAGGCCACGCCCTCCGGCGACGCCGTCGACCCTGACGCCGGGCTCGGGGTGGCGCCCGAGGAACCGAGCGGCCGGGCGCTCCTCGCGATGACCCTGCGCATCGGGGTCACCGTCGCGGGCCTCTGGTACTTCAGCCGCGTCGTCCGACGCATCGACTGGGCCCAGGTGTGGGAAGCCGTCCGTGACATCACCTTCGCCCAGTCGGTCGTCCTGCTCTGCATCGTCGCCGTGCGTCAGGTCTTCAACGCCGCGCCGCTCGCGCTCTTCGTGCCTCGCCTCGGACTTCGCCGCGCGCTCGCGAACGACCTGTCGGCCAACCTGGTCGCGACCGCCGCGCCGCCTCCGGCCGACGTCGTCCTGCGCATCGCGATGATCCGCTCGTGGCGGATCCCGGTCGCAGACGGGGTCGGCGGGATCACCCTCAACACGCTGACGTACTACGTGGCCCGGTTCGGCGCCCCCGTGCTCGGCCTCCTCCTCGCCTTCGCGGTGGGGCAGGTCCAGCCGTCGTTCGCCTACACCGCCCTCGTCAGCGGGGCGATCAGCCTGGCCGTCGTCATCGGGCTCGCCATTGCGACCCGCGGGGAGGCAGCGGCCTCGAAGGCCGCCCGCCTCGTCGCCACGCAGGTGCGCCGCGTCGCGTCCAAGGTCAACCCGGACGACTGGGCGCGCCGAGCCACCGAGTTCGTGTCCCACGTGTCCGACCGGCTGCGCGCCCGGAGCCTCTCGGCGGGGGCGTGCCAGTTCGGCCTCGTCCTGACCGAGGCCCTGCTCCTGCTCGTGTCGCTCCGCTTCGCCGGTGTGCCCGCGAGTGTCGCGACGGCGGCGTCGGTCTTCATCGCGTTGCTCATCAGCTACCCGCTCACGGCCCTGCCGTTCGCGGGAGTGGGCGTCCTCGACGCCTCGGTCCTGGCGATCCTCGGGCTCGACCAAGGCCCGTACGAGGCGACGGCCGTCGCAGGCATGGTGGTCTTCCGCACCTGCTGGGTGCTCGTGCCACTCGCCCTGGGCACGATGACCGTCGCGTGGTGGCGCCGGACCTACGGCGCCACCGTCGAGGAGGCCTCCGATCCGCCCGACCCGCCCGAGGCGCCACGGGGGGAGCCGATCACCCCGTGAGGGGGAGGCCGGCGTGCCGAGTCCGGTCCTAGCGTCACGTCATGCGCCCGAAGAGCCTGGCCGCCCTCGCCGCCGCCGCGTCCCTCGTCCTGGCCGGTTCGGCCTGCTCCCAGTCGAACGAGGCGGTCGACGCCCGCATCGCCAACCCGCTCCGCGGTAACAGCGTCAACGCGATGGTCGGCGACATCCGGCTGCTCGCGACCCGGGTCGAGGCGCCGAGCGACAGCGTCCATCTCACCAACGGCAACGTCGGGCTGTTCACGACGTTCGCCAACGACGGCAACGCACCCGACCGCCTCGTCGCCGTCAGTACCGTCTATGCCCGCCAGGTCGTCCTCCGCGACGGCCTCGGCGGCCCCGACGCGCCCATCTCGGTCCCCGTGCCGGCGCGGGGCGTCGCCTCCCTTCAGTATCCGGGCGGCCTCCACCTCGAGCTGGTCGACCTCAAGTTCGACGTCCGGGGAGGCAGCTTCCTGCCGGTCAGCTTCCGGTTCGAGAAGGCCGGGTCGATCACCGTCAACGTCTTCGTCGAGGGCTTCTCCCTCGCCACCGTCTCGCCGGTCACCCCGAGCTCGAGCTGAGCGCCGGGCCCGTCGCCACCGAGGTCCCAGGATCCCCAGGGGCAACGGGCGGAACCGGCCTCGACGAGAACAGGTTGAGCCCCAGCGCGGCCGACAGGTCGCGGGTGATGAGCTGGCCCCGCACGCTGTTGCCCGCCGCGTCGAGCCGGGGCGACCAGGTCGCCATGCCGCCCTTGCCCGGAGCCACGGTGACGATCGCGCCACTGACGCCGCTCTTGCCGGGAAGGCCGATGTCGTGCAGCCAGTCGCCCGAGAGCTCGTAGAGGCCGGCCGTCGCCATGACGGCGAGGACGCGCGCGCACGTGTCGGCGCTGACGACGCGCACTCCCGTGACCGGGTTGACGCCCCCGTCGGCGAGCGTCGCCCCCATGACGGCGAGGTCGTGGACGTCCACCCGGAGCGAGCACTGGCGCGTGTAGAGGTCGAGGGCGACGTCCGGGTCGGAGTAGACCCGGCCGTAGCTGTGCAGGAGGTGGGCGATGCCGCGGTTGCGCCCGTTGGTGCGTGACTCGCCGTCGTAGACCTCCTCGTCGACGTCGAGGTCACGCCCGGCGAACCGAGACAACCCCTCGTGCAGCCAGCCCCACGCCGCGTCGGCGCCCCGGTCCGCCCCGGCGAGACGGAGCGCAAGGCTCGTCGTCGCGATCGCCCCGGCGTTCACCATCGGGTTCATCGTCCGCTGCTCGTTGAGCTCGACCGCCATGACGGAGTTGAACGGCATACCTGTGGCGTTGACCCCGAGCAGGGTGTGGACCTCCGCCGGCCCCAGCGCGTCGTGGACGAGAGCGAGGACGAACGGCTTCGAGACGCTCTGGATCGAGAAGCCCGTCCCGACGTCGCCGGCCTCGACGCTCTCGCCCGCGACCGAGACGACGGAGACCGCGCAGGCGTCCGGATCGGCCTTCGCGAGCGTGGGGATGTAGGTCGCGACCGAGCCGGTGTCGTCACCGCGGTGAGCGGCATACGCCTCGGTGACGAGCCGCCCGACCTCGGCACGGCCCGGCAGACGGCCGGTGGAGACGCGGCCGGCCGCGACGTCGGGCCACGGGTGGTCGACCATGTCAGAACCTCCACACGAGCGGGATGACGGCGAGGGAGACGCCGAGCCAGAGGAGCATGACGGGCAGCCCGAGCTTCCAGTAGTCGCCGAATCGGTAGCCCCCCGGGCCCATGACCATGAGGTTCGCCGGGGTCGAGATCGGCGTGAGGAGGGCGGCCGCTCCCGCCACGGCGATGAGCATGAGGACGGGCTGCACGGACACGTGCGTCTCCTGGGCGGCCGCGACGGCGATCGGCGTGACGATGAGGACCGTCGCCGTGTTGCTGATGACCTGTCCGATGACCCCCGTGAGGACGAAGAGGGCGACGAGGAGCAGGTAGGGCCGTCCGCTGCCGACGATGTCGATGAGCCGCCCGGCCACGGCGTCAGCAGCGCCGCTGGTGCGGATCGCGGTGGAGAGCGGGATGAGGCCCCCGATGAGCACGACGGTCTGCCAGGAGACGGCCCGGTACGCCTGGCTCGACGTGATGACCCGGAGGAGCACCATGGCCGTCGCCGCCGCGAGCCCCGCGATCGCGGGAGGCACGAGGCCGAGCGCGAGCGCGACCACCATGGCGGCGAGGACGGCGATGGCCCGCCCCGACCGGGGACCGAGCGGCACGGCCTGCCGGCGCACGAGGTCGGGCGAGTCGACGAGGAGGACGTCACGGTCGTCGACGAGGGCGTCGATCGCCGGCCACGTCCCGTGGACGAGGATGCTGTCCCCGGGTGCGACCTCGACGGGGTTGGCCCCGACGTCCTTGCCGAGCCGGCGGATCCGGAGCACGACGATCTCGTTGCCGCGCATCTGGCCCGGGAAGAGCTCCTCGCCGACGAGCGGCGACCGGGGCGGGACGACCACCTCGCTCACCCCCACCTCGCGGGTCATGAGCGCGCCGGACGCCGTCGTGACGGGCCGCATCGCCACCGCGAGGCCGCCCTCGACGACGAGCCGGCTCACCGCGTCGGAGGCTCCCGTCACGACGAGCACGTCGTCCGGCTGCAGGGCCTGCGACGGCTCGAGACGCTCCCCGCCGGCACGCCCCTCCGCGCCCGTGTGACGCTGGACCCCGATGAGCCCGACGTCCGGGTGGCCGAGCGGCCCGGTCGCCTCGACCTCAGCGACGGTCACGCCGACGAGCGGGGACGTCGGGCGCACGCGCAGCCGGTAGAAGCCCCCCTCGAGCTCGTAGTACTCCGCGAGCCGCCCGGCGTGCCTGCTGAGGTCCCGGGGCGGCGGGCCGACGACCTCACGGGGCAGGACCCGCGGCCCGACGACGAGCGCCACGAGGATCGTGCCGACGACGAGGGGCACGCCGACGACGGTGAACTCGAAGAAGCCGAACCCGTCGCCGCCCGCCTGCTGCGCCGCCTCCGAGACGATGACGTTGATCGGGCTGCCGGTCAGGGCGAGGAGCGAGCCCGCGCTTCCGGTGAAGACCATCGGCATGAGCATGCGCGACGGGGAGACGCCGATCCGGACCGCGAGCACGAGCACCATGGGCAACAGCGCGGCGACCGAGCCGTTGAGGGTGATGACGGCCGTCAGCAGGGCGCAGAGCCCGAGCACGGCGACGAAGAGTCGCGTCGTCCCCTCCCCGACGAGGTCGATGAGCCGCTGCCCCGCCCACGTGGTCACCCCGGTCGCGTCGATGGCCTCGCTGACGATGAAGAGCGAGGCGATGAAGACGACCACCGGGTCGCCGAAGCCGGAGAGGGCCTCCTCCGCGGACACGAGCCCGGTCGCGTACAGCGCGAGCGCCGTGAGGATCGCGACGACCCCGACGGACAGGCGGTTCCAGACGAACAGCGCGACCGTCGCCGCCAGGATGAGCAGGCTCGTCGTCGCGGGGCTCACGTCGCCGCTCCCCGTGCTCCCCGGGCTCCCCGTGGTCCGAGCAGGTCCATGCGGGTCATGCGACCTCCCAAGGATCAGCGCGCCGGGACGTTCGCTCGACGCTAGCGACGGGCGTTCGTGGCCGACTTCACCCTGACGGGGTGACACCCCGCGCGGGCCGGATGCCGCATCACGTCCGTATGCCGGGTGGCTCGGCCTCGCCGAAGGCTCACCCCGTTGGGGTGAATCCGCACGCACGGGCCGGCCGCAATCCTGAGATGTCCCTCGGAAGGAGCCGCCGTGAGCACACCAGCCACCCTCGCGATCGATCCCATCCCCTCCTGGCGCCGACCCGTCTCGGTGACCGTCGCGCCCGACCTCCCGCCGCTCGCCGAGGCCGGGGCGACGGCCGTCCCGGTCGCCGAGGGCGCAGACGCCCCGGCGGCGCTCGGCTTCGACCGGGCGGCGCTCGCCGCCGCCGGCTTCGAGGGGAAGCGCGGGCAGACCCTCGTCGTGCCCAGCGCCGAGGGCCGGGCCCTCGTCGCGGTCGGCATCGGCGCGGGCCAGACGGTCGACGCGAGCCTCGTGCGCGACCTCGCGGCGTCGTTCGCCCTCGCCGTGCCCCACCAGCGGCACCTCGCGGTCTCGCTGCCGAGCACCGAGACCGCCCTCTCGCCCGGCGACTTCGCCGAGGCGGTGACGGAGGGTGTGCTCCTCGCCCGGTGGCGCTTCCACGTCGGCAAGGGCGGCGACGAGCCACTCCTCGAGTCACTCGTCGTCGTCGCCCCCGACGCGGTCGCGGACGAGGTCCGCGAGGGTGTGCGCCGTGGCCAGGTCCTCGCCCGGGCCTCCAACCTCGGCCGTGACCTCGCGAACTGCCCGGCGGCGATCCTCACCGCCACCCGCATCGCCCACGTCGCCGAGGAGATCGGGCCCGGGGTCGGGCTCGAGGTGGAGGTCTTCGACAAGGCGCAGCTCGTCGAGATGGGCTGCGGCGGGCTCCTCGGGGTCAACCTCGGCAGCGTCGAGGAGCCGCGGATGATCCGCCTGCGCTACGTGCCGGCGGAGCCCAAGGGCCACCTCGCCCTCGTCGGCAAGGGGATCATGTACGACTCCGGCGGCATCAGCCTCAAGCCGAGCGACGAGTCGCACGCCCAGATGAAGAACGACATGACCGGCGCGGCGACCGTCCTCGCCTCGATGACCGCCCTGGAGGCCCTCGGCTGCACGACGGAGGTCACCGGCTACCTCATGTGCACCGACAACATGCCGTCCGGCTCGGCGCTCAAGCTCGGTGACGTCCTCACGATGCGCAACGGCCTCACGGTGGAGGTCCTCAACACGGATGCCGAGGGGCGGCTGGTCATGGCCGACGCCCTCGCCCTCGCTGCCGAGCAGGGTGTCGACGCCATCGTCGACATCGCGACGCTCACCGGGGCCTGCCTGCGCACCTTCGGCGTCGACCTCGCGGGCGTCATGGGCAACAGCCAGGAGCTCGTCGACCAGGTCACGCACGCGGGGACGACGGTCGACGAACCGGTCTGGCAGCTGCCGCTCCACCGGCCCTACCGCAAGCAGCTCGACTCGGCCGTCGCCGACCTGACGAACATGGGCGGACCGAACGCCGGGTCCATCACGGCCGCGCTCTTCCTCGAGGAGTTCGTCGACGGCCGGCCGTGGGCGCACATCGACATCGCCGGCACGGCCCAGCTCCCGGCGGCCAGCACGTGGCACAACAAGGGGGCGACGGGGTTCGGCAGCCGCCTCCTCGTCGAGCTGGCGCTCCGCTTCACGCCACCACCCGCCGTCGAGGGCTCGTCCGCAGGAGGGAACGCATGAGCGCCGTCGCCACCCCACCGGCCGACGAGCCGGCGACAAAGGAGAAGAACGGCGGCACCCAGCGCTTCCTCGACGCCATCGAGCGACTCGGCAACAAGGTCCCGCACCCGGCCCTGATCTTCCTCGGGCTCATCGTCGGGGTCATCATCCTGTCGCACATCCTCTACCTGACCGGGGCGAGCGTGACGACCGACGTCGCCGAGCCCTCGACGGTGCCCGTCTACCCGGACTACGAGCAGGGCACGTCGATCCCGTCCCTGCCGCACACGCCGGTCCCGCCGGTGCCGGACTACGAGATCCAGCAGGAGACGATCTCGGTCAACAGCCTCCTCACGGCCGACGGCATCCGGTTCATCTTCACGACGGCCGTGCAGAACTTCAACGACTTCGGCGTCGTGGCCGTCATCCTCGTCGCGATGATCGGCGTCGGCGTCGCCGAGGAGTCCGGCCTCATCGCGGCGCTCATCCGCAAGATGGTCAAGGTCGCGCCGGCCGGGCTCATCACCTTCATCATCATCCTGCTCGGCGGTATCTCGAGCGTCGCGTCCGACGCCGGCTACCTCGTGCTCATCCCCCTCGGCGCAGCAGCGTTCGTCTCCCTCGGGCGGCATCCGCTCGCGGGCATCGCCGCCGCGTATGCCGGTGTGAGCGCGGCCTTCTTCGTCAACATCCTCATCACGCCGGCCGACGGCATCATCACCGAGGTCACCAACGAGACGATCGGGCTCGTCGCGCCGGGCGTCACCCTCAACGTCACGCAGAACTACTTCTTCAGCTCCGCGTCGCTCTTCTTCTGCGCGCTCGTCATGACGTGGATCACCGAGAAGCTCCTCGAGCCGCGCCTCGGCAAGTGGGACCCGAAGGAGGCACCCGAGGACCACGAGGAGGCCGCCACCGACCAGGTCCTCACCGACGAGGAGCTGGCCCTCGAGTCGCGCGGCCTGCGCCTCTCCGGCTACTGGGTCCTCGTCGCGGTGGCGGTCGTCGCGCTGCTGACCTTCCTGCCCAACGCGCCGCTGCGCAACCCGGAGACGGGCGAGATCTTCGGCTCGTCGCCCTTCATGAGCAGCCTGCTCTTCATCATCTCGATGCTCTTCCTCGCGGCCGGCCTCGGCTACGGGCGAGGCGCCAAGACGCTGATGGGCAGCACCAACGTCATCAACGCGATCGTCAAGACCTTCAACGGGCTCGGCGGGCTCATCTTCCTGATGCTCCTCATCGCGCAGTTCATCGCATACTTCAACTACTCGAACATCTCCAAGCTCGCCGCGACGGGCCTCGCCGACCTCCTCGAGAGCGCCAACATCGGGGCGCTCGCGCTCCTCGTCGGCTTCATCCTCCTCGTGGCGGTCATCGACCTGATCATGCCGGGGGTCATCCCGAAGTGGGCGATCCTCGCGCCGATCTTCATCCCGCTCTTCTACCGCCTCGGCATCGCACCGCAGACCGTCATCGCGGCCTACCGGGTCGGCGACGGACCCATGAACGTCATCACGCCGCTCATGGTCTACCTGCCGTTCATCGTGCTCGTCTGCCAGCGCTACAACCGCAAGTCGGGCCTCGGCACGGTGGTGTCGATGATGATCCCCTACACGGCCATCGTGCTCGTCACGTGGATCATCTTCTTCGTCGTGTGGTACCTCGTCGGGATCCCGTGGGGGCCGGGCGCTCCCGTCCATCTCAACTGAACGCAGCACGCTCCGAGACACCCAGGCGCCCCCGGTCCGTGGCCGGGGGCGCCTCCATAGGGGATGACCGGCCCGTATGCCGCCGGGCCGGCTCCCGGGGCTACCTGACGTCGCGCTTGGCCTGGCGACGCGCACCCTGCGACCGCGACGACGCGTCCTTCTTGATCCCGCCCGTCGTCTTCCGGGTCCGGGTGGCCGGTCCGGTCGAGGTGGGCCCGCTCTTCCTGCGCGCGGCCGGGCCGGTGCTCGGCGCCGCGGACATCCTGGCCTCCTTCGCCGCGGCGAGCCGCTCGGCCTTGAGGTCGGCGGCCGCCTTGCGTGCGACGACGTCGACCCGCTTGCTCACCCGGGCGAGGGCGATCTCGAAGATCTCCGCCTTGTCGGCGTTGCGGCGGTTCGCCGGGCGGGCGGCGCCACGACCGCCCTTGGCGGCGACCCGCGTCGCGGCCTGGCGGCGGTAGAGCTTGACGTACTTCGTACGGGCCCTGCGGACCCTCGTGTGGAGCTCGAGGAGTGCGTCCTCGTCGAGCTCCTCCATCCGCTCCGGCTCCGTCTCCCGGACGAGGTCGGCCTCGGCCTCGGTGAGGATGCCGTGTAGCGAGGTCATGATCGACATGGGGTCCGCCCTTCGGTTTCGGTAATGCTCGGTTTCGGTGGTGCTCGGTTCTGGTGGTTCTCGGTCTGGATGGGTTCGTGCGGGTGTCGGCCGGGGGTCGGTGCCGTCAGGCGAGCTGCCACGTGGGGTCGCACGACAGCTCGACGTTGAGCCACACGGCATACGTCGGTGCGGCGAGTCGCTCGAGGAGGGCCGCGCGGAGCCGGTCGATGCGGGAGACGTCCCACTCGCCGACCTCGACGACGTGGTCGACCTCGAGGTAGAGCCGAGCGCCGGTCTTCGTCATGCGGATGACCGGCTCGTGGAGGCCCATCGACGCGCACACCTCGGTGACGGCGGCGCGCGCGGGTGTCTCGATCGCCTCGGGAGGCCGCATCTCGAGGAGCTCGCGGAACATCGTCCGCACGAGGCGCAGCGGGGCCGGCAGGACGATGAGGGAGACGACGAGGACGAGGACCGGGTCGACGTAGCGGCCCGCCGTCGCCTTGGCGTCCCCCTCCGGCAGGAGCGCGACGACACTGAACCCGACGAGGATGGCGACCGAGAGGAGGCTCGCGATCCGCCACCCCAGCTCTTCCGCGGCGACGAGCTCGTCGCGACGCGCGGGCGTCCTCAAGCGGAGCGCCACGCCGATGCAGAGGACCGCCGCCACAGCGGCATACAGCAGCGCCGAGCCCGTCTCGACGTCGTCGCCGCCTGCGAGGATCACGAGGACGGCGTCCGTCACGGCGTATGCCGTGAAGCCGAGACGGGCGATCCCCTGCGCGCCGATCGCCATCGGGAGCATCGCCTGGCGCCCGTAGGGGAAGGCGGGCGAGTCGCCGGCCGCGGCGGCGCGGGCCGCGGCGAGTGACAGGAGGCTCATGACGAGCCCGATCCCTGCGGAGACCCCGTCGAAGAGGATCACGCGGGAACCGGCCGCGAGACCCCAGACCACGGCGAGCACCGCCGACACGGCACCCGCGACCACGGACAGCCTCAGGGCGCCATAGGAGGCCCGGTCCTGCGCGGCATCGGTCATCTCGTCTCCCACCGGGGCGTGGTGCTCCGTCGCACGGTTCCACGAGGGGGTCCCGGCGATCATCACCCCACCAGGGTGATGATCCAGCCCCGGACGGGATCCTCGCGCCCGGCCGGTCACACGCCGAGTGGCCGGCTCCCCCTCCGGGACGGAACCGGCCACTCGGCGGCGGCTGGGCGCGCGGGCTACTTCACCTCGGCGCGGGTCAGGCGCCAGATGCCGACGGCGAGCGGCAGGACGACCCAGAGGCCGACCGAGGTGCCGAGCCGGGCCCACTGCTCAGTCGTCAGCGACCCCTCGAAGAGCGGCTGCATCGTCCGGTTGAGATCGAGCCAGCGACCCACGTCGCCCACCCAGCTGACGAGCGAGCCGAGGATCGACCACGCGGTCGGCAGGACGAAGTAGACGACGACCGCGGCGGGCGTGTTCTTGAACAGCATGCCGAAGCCGACCCCCTGGGCCAGGCCGAGCAGGACGTAGAGCGACGCGCCGAGCAGGGTGAGGCCCGCGATGCTCCAGTCGCCCTCGATGCCGCGGAAGGTGATCGCCGCCTGGTGCGCGACGACAGCGAGCACGAAGGACAGCACGAGCGCCCCGACCCCGACGAGCAGCGCGGCGACGAGCTTGGCCCACGCCACCCGGCCGCGCCTCGGCTCGAGACCGAACGTCACGAGGCCGGTGCGCTGCGACCACTCCGACGTCACGGCGAGGATGCCGACGACCGGCAGGATGATCGCCTGCGGCATCGTCGTCGCCTGGAGGTAGTCCTCGAAGCTGTGCTGGCCGCCGTTGTTGAAGAAGAGGATGACGAGCGCCGTCGCGATGACGGCCCCGATCCCGATGACGAGCCAGCGACCGGCTCGGGTGTCGAGCATCTTGCGCAGCTCGACGTGGACGAGCCGCGCGAACGTCACACCGGTCCTCGGCCGCTCCCCCGGGATGCGGCTCGGGACCGTGGCGGTCGTGGGCAGCGGGGACTCGGCGTGCTTGGAGACCCCTGCCGGCCCAGCGGCATACGACGTGGTCGTGGTGCTCATGCCGCCACCGCCTCTCGGGCCGCACCCGCGGTGAGCTCGAGGAACATCTCCTCGAGTCCTCGGCTGTCGCCCCCGCGCAGCTCGTAGAGGACGATGTCGTGCGCTGCGGCGATGCGGCCGACCGTGAGCGGCTCCGCCTCGACCTGGAGGCCGCCGGTCGCGGCCCGCGTCGCGACGACCGAGTCGGCGGCGAGCGCGGCGAGCAGGCGCTCGTCGTCGGTCGAGCGGACGATCGTGCCGGCCCCCGCCAGGAGCTCCTCCTTCGTGCCCTGGGCAACGATCCGGCCGTGGCCGATGACGATGATCTCGTCGGCCACGCGCTCGATCTCGTTGAGGAGGTGCGAGCTGAGCAGGACCGTGCCGCCCTCGTTGGCGTATCCGCGGAGCAGGTCGCGCATCCAGCGGATGCCCGCAGGGTCGAGGCCGTTGGCCGGCTCGTCGAGGATGAGGACCTCTGGGTCGCCGAGGAGCGCGTGCGCGATGCCGAGGCGCTGACGCATCCCGAGCGAGTAGTTCCGGACCCGGCGCGATGCCTCCTTGTCGGTCAGGCCCACGAGCTCGATCATCTCGTCGACCCGGCGACGGTCGACGCCCATGAGGATGGCGCCCAGGGTCAGGACCTCTCGACCGGTCCGGCCGGCGTGCTGGGCGGACGCGTCGAGCAGGACGCCGACGTGACGGCCCGGGTTGGGCAGGTGGCCGTAGGGCCGGCCGAGGACCGTCGCGGTCCCCGAGGTGGCGGGGGTGAGGCCCGCCATGACGCGCATGGCCGTGCTCTTGCCAGCGCCGTTGGGTCCGAGGAAGCCGGTGACGAGACCGGGCTTGACCTCGAACGAGACGTCGTCGACGGCCGTGAACGGGCCGTACCGCTTCGTGAGTCGCTCCACTGTGATCATGGGGTTCACCCTCTCGCCGCGCCGGTGGCACCGGCCATTGGGGTTGCTCCCCACCCGACCCCGGACCCTGCCGCCGCCGACCCTGAGTCGACTCAGGGTCGAACCCCGAGAGACCCGGGTCGTGCGCACCACAACAAGCCCGCCCGGGCGAAGAACATCCTCACTCGCCGGGGTAGGTGACTCCGGTCTGGCGGCGGACCTCGTCCATCGCCTCCATCACGCGCAGCGTGGCCGCGTGCGGCATCGAGGTCGTCTCGGTCGAGCCGGCGACGAGGCAGCGGGCGAACTCGGCCGCCTCGTAGCTGAAGCCGCGCAAGTTGTCGGGCAGCGCGCCGTCGTACGTGTCGAGGACCGCGCCGTCGCGACTGACGAGGCGCACCACGTTGGGGGCGTAGAACCGGCCGTCGATCTCGAGGCGCGCGTCCGTACCGGCCACGACGGCCGAGCACGGCGTCGCCGCGTTCATCGTGCACGACAGCAGCCCTTGCGCGCCCGCCTCGCCGGTCACGACGATGCTCGTGGCCTCGTCGACGCCGAGCTCGGTCAGGGTGCCCGTCCCCGAGACCGAGGCGAACCCGCCGAACAGCATGTCGGAGAAGGAGATCGGGTAGACGCCGAGATCGAGCAGGGCGCCACCGGCGAGCTCGGGCTGCGAGAGCCGGGCCGGCCCGTCGGGGTAGAGCTTCTGGCCGTGGTCGGCGAAGACCACGACGATCTCGCCGAGCAGCCCTCCGTCGACGGCCTGCTTCACGACGTCGTAGTGCGGCAGGTAGCGGCTCCACATGGCCTCGGCGGCGAGCAGCCCCCGCTCCGTCGCGGCGTCGAGCACCTGACGGGCCTCGGCCGCGCTCCGCGTGAACGCCTTCTCGACGAGGACGGGCTTGCCGGCCTCGAGCGCCAGCAGGGCGTGGTCACGGTGCTCGGAGTGCGGCGAGGCGACGTAGACCGCGTCGACTCCGTCGTCGGTGACGAGCTCCTCGTAGCTGCCGTAGGCCCGTTCGATGCCGAACTCGTCGGCGAAGCCCCGCGCCCGGTCCGCGTTGCGCGAACCCACCGCGACAACCTGCGACGCGGTTCCGACGGCGACCGCCTCGGCGAACGTGTGCGCGATGCCGCCCGGGCCGAGGATGCCCCAGCGGATCGCCGGAGCCTCGTGCGGGTCGGGGGTGAGCGGTCCGGGGAGGGTCATGCGTTCACGTCCCAGAGGTGGTGGATGACGTCGTGCAGGAAGTACTTCGCGAGGCTGTCGGTCGTGAAGCGCGAGCCGTTGCTCCGCTCGGCCGGCCACGTCCACTGCTCGCCGACGGGCAGCGCGTATGCCGCTGCCGCCGCGTCGAACGCGCGGGTGACCTCACGCCTCACCTCCGACGGGTCGGAGCGCCAGTAGGCCTTCTCGAGCGCGGTCTCGTCCTGGTCCCAGTTGGCGAAGTGGACGAGCTCGCCGCCGCCGGCGAGGATCTGCTCGACCCGGCCGCGCATGACGTCACAGACGTCGCGGACGTGACAGACGTACTCGAGCGGAGACCACACCCCGGACGACGGGCGGGTGCGCACGTCGGCGCGACCGAGCACGGCGGCATACCGGCTGGAGGCGTCGTGGAGGATCTCGGGGATGCCGTCGACGCGGACGTCGCGCGCGTCGAAGCCGCAGTCGGGGCAGTGGCGCGAGAGGACCCAGGTCCAGTCGGCGGAGTCGGGGGTCGATGGCCCCGGGTCGGTGAGCGGAGCGTCGGACATGGGCTCAGCGTACGACCGGCGGGTTCGGGGTGCGGCGGGACCTCCGATAGCGTGCGTTCGTGCTCAAGGATCAACTGCCGTGGATCGTCCTCGGCATCGTCGTCGTCGTGCTCGTCGTCGCGGGCATCGTCCTGTCCAGGGTCGATGTCACGTCGCCGGTGAGCCTGCGTCGGCGCGTGCGCCCGCACCGCGGGCACTTCCGCAACGGGGAGGTCCCTCCTGCCGACCTCAAGCAGGCCGCGATCGTCATCAACCCGACGAAGTTCACCGACCAGGGCCCGGTCCGCGAGCGCATCGCCGCGACCTGCCGCGCGGTGGGCTGGGGCGAGCCGCTCTTCTACGAGACGACGGCCGAGGACCCGGGACGCGGCCAGGCGATGCAGGCCGTCAAGGACGGCGCCAAGGTCGTCTGCAGCCTCGGGGGCGACGGCACGGTCCGCCACGTCGCGAGCGGTCTCGTCGGCACGGAGACCCCGCTCGGGATCCTCCCGGGTGGCACCGGCAACCTCCTCGCCCGCAACCTCGACCTCCCGGTCGACGCCTTCGACACGGCCATGACGGTGGCGCTGACGGGCCGCAACCGCCGGATCGACGTCGGCGAGCTCGTCCTCGGCGACACCGACCGCGACGGCAACCCGGTCGGGCCGAGCGAGTCGCACTACTTCCTCGTCATCAGCGGCATCGGGATGGACGCCGCGATCATGGCCGGCACCAACGAGAACCTCAAGAGCAAGGTCGGCTGGGCCGCCTACATGCTCTCGGGGGTCAAGAGCCTCGTGTCGCCCGAGTTCCGCACGACGATCAGGCTCGACACCGACCCGGAGTTCCGCCGCCGCGCGCGGGGGGTCATGATCGGCAACTGCGGGCGCCTCCTCGGCGGCCTCGTCCTCATGCCCAACGCCCGGGTCGACGACAACCAGCTCGACGTCGTGATCGCGTCGCCCAAGGGCGTCGTGGGCTGGGTCCCGGTCGCGACGCGCGTCCTGACCCGACAGCGCAAGGGGCACCCGACGCTCGACCAGCGCACGTGCCAGGAGGTGCGCGTCCGGGTCGACCGTCCGCTGCCTGTCCAGGTCGACGGCGACGTCGTCGGCGAGGCGACCGAGGTCAACGCGATCGTCCGTCCGGGCGTCCTCTCGGTCCGCGTCAGCGCGACCTGAGGCGCGGACCTGAGGCGCGCGACCTGAGGCGCCCGACCTGAGGCGCGGCGCGGCCCGGACTGCGCGGCCCCGGCAGCGCCGACCCGTCGTCAGGCGAAGAGCGCCTGGCCCCACCACTCGCCGGGCTGCGTGCCGGGCGGGCACGCGAAGACGGCCGACCCGTTGTGCTCGATGTACTCGTTCAGCCCGTCGGCCTTGGCCAGCGCGCGCTGCATCGGGACGAACTGCGTCCCGGGGTTGCGCATGAACGCGATGAAGAAGAGCCCGGCGTCGAGGTGCCCGACGCCGTCGGTGCCGTCGGTGAAGTTGTAGCCGCGACGCAGGATCCGTATGCCGCCGAGCTGGCTCGCGTGGGCGAGGCGCACGTGGGCGTTGAGCGGGATCGCCGGCGAGCCGTCGGGTCCCTTGCGCGCGAAGTCGGGCTCGTCGAACTCCCTGGCCGCTCCGAGGGGTGCACCCTCCTTCTTGTCGCGGCCGATGACGTCCTCCTGCTCCTGGAGGTTGGTCCGGTCCCAGACCTCGATGTGCATGCGGATGCGGCGCGCGACGAGGTAGGAGCCGCCGGCCATCCACGCGCCGCCGCCCGTCTCGTCGGCGGGCGCGACCCAGACGTGCTCGGTCAGGCCCGCGGGGTCCTCCGCCTTGAGGTTGTTGGTGCCGTCCTTGAAGCCGAACATGTTGCGCGGTGTCGCCTGCGCGGTCGACGTCGAGGAGGTCCGGCCGAAGCCGAGCTGCGACCACCGCACGGAGACGACGCCGAAGCCGAGCCGGACGAGGTTGCGGACCGCGTGGACCGCGACCTGCGGGTCGTTGGCGCAGGCCTGGATGCAGAGGTCGCCGCCGGAGCGTCGCGGGTCGAGCTGGTCGCCGGCGAACTCCGGCAGCTCCTCGAGGGCGGCGGGCCGGCGGTCGGCGAGCCCGAACCGCTCGTCGAAGAGGGACGGGCCGAAGCCGATCGTGATCGTGAGCCCCGAAGCCGGCAGACCGTAGGCCTCGCCGGTGTCCTCGGGGACACGGTTGGGGCCGCCGCCGACAAGGCCTCCCGGCGCGGCCTCGGCGCCCGCGGTCATCCGCTCGGCGGCGCGCGTCCAGGTCTTGAGCAGCTCGACGAGCTCGGCCCGGTCCTTCGTCACGACGTCGAGCGCGACGAAGTGGAGGCGGTCCTGCGCGGGCGTGACGATGCCGGCCTGGTGCGGGCCGTGGAAGGCGATCGGGGCGTCGAGCCCGAGCGTCGTGGACCCCGCCGACGCGGGAGAGGGCTCGCTCGCGGAGGCCCGCCCGGCGGCATACGTGCCCGCGGCTCCCGCGACCACCCCGGCGAGGGCGGCCGACCCGGAGACGCCGAGGAGCCGGCGGCGGCTCAGGCCACCGCCGGCGGCCGGACCCGCCTCCACGTCAGGCGTGTCGGAGGGCAGCGGCGACGACTCGGTCACGCGGTCTCCACGACCCCCGGCACCTTCGCGACCTGCTCGGCGAGCGCGTCGAGGGAGACCGAGAGGGCCTTGATATCCGCCTGGGTAAGCGCGGTGTAGCTCTTGTAGTCCTCGCCGGTGCGGTGCGACTCGAGCAGCGTCTTCAGCTCGGCGAACCGGGCGTCGAGCGCCTTCTGGAGCTCGGGGTTGCGGGCGGTGACGACGGGGCGGAGCGCGGCGAGCGCCTGCTGCGAGCCCTCGAGGTTGCCGTCGAAGTCCCACAGGTCGGTGTGCGAGTAGCGCTCCTCCTCACCGGTGATCTTGCCGGTCGCGACCTCGTCGAGCAGGGCCTTGGCGCCGTTCGCGATCGACAGGGCGGTCGGCTCGACGGTCTTGGACTTCTCCGCGATCTGCTTGACGTCGGCGAGGAGCTGGTCGGCGACGGCGGAGGAGTCCTTCTGGAGGCCGTCCTTCCAGAGGTCCTTCTCGAGGCGGTGGTAGCCGGTGAAGGCCATGCCCTCGGCGATGACGTCCTCGCGGCCGTCGATCTTCGGGTCGAGGTCGCCGAAGCTCTCGGCGACCGGCTCGATGGCCTCCCACGGGTGGCGGGCCTCCGCGTAGAGGGCCTTGGCCTTCGCGACGTCGCCCGCCTTGACGGCCGCGACGAAGGCCGCCGTCTCCTCGACGAACTCGTCGGCCTCGTGGGCGACGAACGTCTTGTAGTCGGCGATGGCCTTGGCGACCGTCGCGTCGGTGCTGCCCTTGGCGGCGGTGCCGGTCACGGTGAAGGGGGCGCGGATGCCGTCGCCGACCATGCCGGGCTTGCACGCGGTCGTCAGGGTGCCAGGCTCGGTCGCCTCGATCTTGAGCTCGCGCGAGAGGCCCGGGGTGATGTTCTCGACCTCGCCGACGATCCGGTCGCCCTCGCCGTAGACGTAGAACTCGTTGACCTTCGTCCCGGTGTTGGTCACCTCGAAGGTGATCGTCCCGGCCTTGGCGGTCGTCGAGCTCAGCTCACACGTCGTGTCGGTGGCCTTGACGGTGATGGTGCCGCTCGCGGCCCCGGTCGACGTCGAGCCGGTGCCGGCCTTGTCGGTGCAGCCGGCGAGGGCGAGCGCCGCCGTGAGCGACAGGGCGAGGGGCGCGGCGAGGCGCAGGACGGGGCGGGACATGGTGCTCCTGTGGTGCGAGGGCGTCGTGAGTCGACGTGGGCGGGGGCGGGGGACGCGCGTCCGTATGCCGCTGGGCCGGTTCGGTCGGCCGGTGCGGTCGGCGCGCAGCGGGGGTCGTGCTGGGTCTTGCTGGGTCTTGCTGGGTCTTGCTGGGTCTTGGTGGGTCGGGCAGGGGTCAGGCGGCGACGGACTGCTTCGGCTCGGCGGCGACCGGCTTGGGCGCGCGGACCGGGCGGAGGAAGAGCGTGAGGACGACGCCGACGTAGAGCGTCCAGGCGATGGCCTGCAGGACGGTCGTCGCGGGCGTGAAGTTGAAGATGCCCTTGAGGAGCGTGGCGTACCAGCTGTCCGGGTTGATGGTGCTGCTCACGTCGAAGGCGAGGGTGTTGAGGCCCGGGAGGACGCCCGCCTCCTGCAGGTCGTGGATGCCGTAGGCGAGGATGCCGCCGGCCACGAGGATGAGCAGGATGCCGGTGTAGCGGAAGAACTTCGCGAGGTTGATCTTGACCGCACCGCGGTAGATGAGCCAACCGAGCACGATCGCGCCGCCGAGTCCGAGGACCCAGCCGAGGAGGGGCTGGTTGTTGCCCTGTCCGGCGGCCTGCGTCGTCGCGTAGAAGAAGATCGCGGTCTCGAGGCCCTCGCGTCCGACGCCGAGGAAGCCGACGAGGGCGATGGCGAGCGGGCCGAGGTCGAGCGCCTTGTCGAGGCGGCCCTTGAGCTCGCCCGACATGGTCCGGGAAGCGGTGCGCATCCAGAAGACCATGCCCGTCACGAAGGCGACGGCGAGGATCGAGGCGGAGCCGCCGATCATCTCCTGGGCCTCGAAGGACAGCTGGCTCGTGCCGTAGGTCAGGATCGCCCCGAGGGCCACGGCGAGGGCGACGGCGACGCCGACCCCCAGCCAGACGTAGCGCAGGGCCCAGCGCCGGTCGGTCTTGACGAGGAAGGCGACGAGGATGACCACGACGAGCGCGGCCTCGAGGCCCTCACGGAGTCCGATGAGCGCGTTGCTGGCGAGCACGGCGTCCTTCTTCCTGGGGAGGTACGGTCTGGGGCTCACAGGGGGCGCTCAGGATTTAGAGCATGTCTGCGTGCCGGAAATCAGCAAAGCACAGGTAAGCCTCACCTAACAAGCCGGGTCGCACGATGAGACACGTCACACCCTCGTCACACCCTCGTCGCGGCCCTTGCCACGCCCTCGCCACGCACCCGCCGACACGCCTCTTGCCGCGGTGCCCGTGCGGTGGCACGGTCGCGTCATGAGCGAGAAGAGGGACCCAGCCCGATCCGGGCCGCGGGGGGCCGGCTCTGCACCGCCTTTCGCGGGCTTCTCCGACCGGGCGCTCGCCTTCTACGAGGGGCTCGAGGCCGACAACTCCCGGGCCTACTGGCAGGACCACCGGGCCGTCTTCGAGGACGACGTCAAGGGCCCGATGCTCGCGCTCCTCGACGCGCTCGAGCCGGACTTCGGCCCGGCGAGGCTCTTCCGGCCCAACCGCGACACCCGCTTCAGCGCCGACAAGTCCCCCTACAAGACACAGATCGGCGCGCTCGTCGGCGACCGGCCCGGGCTCGGCTACTACGTCCAGCTCTCGGCTCGGGGCCTCGCGGCCGGCGGTGGCTTCCGCTCCCACTCACCCGCCCAGACTGCGCGTCTGAGGGCCGCCGTCGCCACGGACCGACCGGGCGCCGAGCTCGTCGGCCTCCTCGACGGGCTGCGCGCGGCCGGGTTCGTCGACCGCGGCGAACAGGTGCGAACGACCCCGCGCGGCTACCCCGCAGACCATCCGCGGATCGCGACCCTGCGCTTCAAGGAGCTCATGCTCATCCGCTCTTTCGGCGAGCCGGAGTGGCTCGGTTCGGCGCGCACCCTCGACGAGGTCCGCGGCACCTGGGAGCGGATCCGCCCACTCCTCGACTGGGTCACCGCCCACGTCGGCACCGACTGACGCCTCCCGCGCCCCCACCTTCCGCGCAACACACCGAGCCCCGGCCAACCTCGACGGTTGCACCCGTCGACGTTGCCCGGTGCCCGGTGTGTTGCGAGGTGGGCCGAGTGGCGGGGTCAGGCGGGCTTGCGGGCGACCACGGCGAACATCGTCACCGAGATGAAGGCGGTCCCGGCCTCGGCGGCGGCCGTCACCTCGGCGACGAGCCCCTCGACCTCCTCACGGGTCAGGTGCCCGTCCGCGACGGCCGCCTCGGCGTTGGCGCGCAGGAGACCTCCGTTGACGACGGCGAGCGGCGGCATGATCAGCGCGGAAGAGCCGATGTCGGGGTCCACGTCGAGCCCGGCCGAGCGCAGCTGGTTGGCGAGGTGGCGCCCGGAGAAGGGGTTGGCCATGCGGCTCCAGTTCGACTCGGCATACCGCCTCAGCAGCTGCGGGTCGCCCGGGTGCGTGACGACCGTGCCCCAGTCGCTGTCGAGGATCGCGACGCGCCCGCCCGGGCGGAGCACGCGGGCGAAGTCGTCGACCGCCGCCTGGGGGTCGTCGAGGTGCTGGAGGACGCGCTCGCACCGCAGGACGTCGACGCTGCCGTCGTCGAGGGGCAGCGCCGCGGCCTCGCCCTCGACGAAGGACGCCGTGGTCGCACCGGCGCTCGCGGCACGCTCCTGCGCGACCCCGCGGAGGCCTGGGTTCGGCTCGACCCCGATGGCCCGACCGGACTGCCCGACGAGCTCGGCGAGGCGCAGGACCTCGCTGCCGGTCCCCGACCCCACGTCGACCGCGGTCTCGCCGGGGCGCGGGTCGAGCGCCGCGAGCGACCACGCACGCAGGCGCACGACCGCCGGTTGCTCGGCCTGGACGTCGAGCGTCTGGACGAGGGCCGCGAGCCGGGCATCGCCGCCCTCGCCGATGCGGTCCTTGTTGAACATCCCCGGCGCGGGAGCGGCCACCGGCCCGCCCCCGTCACCACTCCCCTGCGGCCCTGGCGACATGGATCCATGATGGGGCGTCTTCACCGCCGCGTCACCTCAAATGCCCGAGACGCGCCGTCATCCGGTCGCTACGTTGGGCCCGTGACACGACGCAACACACCGGTCGACGCCCTCGTCGTCGGCGGCGGCCCCGCGGGGCTCGCCGTGGCCGCGACCCTCGGCCAGCGCGGCCTCCACGCCCTCGTCCTCGAGCGCGGCGACCACGTCGGCAGCTCGTGGCGGCGCCACTACGACCGCCTCCACCTCCACACTCCGCGAGAGCTCTCCGGCCTGCCCGGCCTGCCCATCCCGAAGGAGATGGGCCGCTGGGTCGCCCGCGACGACGTCGTGCGCTACCTCGAGCTGTATGCCGCTCACCACGACCTCGACATCCGCTTCGGTTCCGAGGTGGTGCGTCTCGACCGGTCCGCCGACGGGCACGGGTGGGTGGTCACGCTCGCGGGGGGCGAGACGCTCACGGCGCCCTACGCGGTCGTCGCCACGGGCTTCAACCACACGCCTCGTGAACCGAATGTGCCTGGGCTGCAGGACTATTCCGGCCGCATCGTTCTCGCCCGCGACTACCGCACCGGCGCGGACTTCGCAGGCAACGACGTGCTCGTGGTCGGCACGGGCAACACGGGCACCGAGATCGCCGTCGACCTCTCCGAGCAGGGCGCGAGCCGGGTCCGCCTCGCCGTCCGGACCGTGCCCCACATCCAGCGCCGCTCCTCCGGTCCGTATGCCGCGCAGTACGGCGGCATCGCCATCCGCCACCTGCCCACCGCCGTCGCGGACCGCGCCGCGGCGCTCGTGTCACGGGCGACGACACCCGACCTCACGGCATACGGCCTTCCACGCCCCGACACGGGGATGGTGACGCGAGTCGTCGAGGACAATGCGATCCCGGTCGTCGACGTGGGGATCATCGAGGCGATCCAGTCCCGTCGGGTCGAGCCGGTTGCCGCGCTCACGGCCTTCGACGGGGGCGCGGTCGTCCTCGCGGACGGGTCGCGGATCGAGCCCGATGCGGTGGTCCTCGCGACCGGCTACACGCGTGGGCTCGAGCCCCTGCTCGGGCACCTCGGCGTGCTCGACGAGAAGGGACGGCCCGTCGTGACGGGAGGCCGGACGGACCCGCGGGCCAAGGGCCTGTGGTTCATCGGCTTCAGCAACACGATCTCGGGGCTGCTTCGCGAGATCGGCATCGACGCGAAGAAGATCGCCATCGCCATGGGTATGGCTCGGCAGGACCGGCTGAGGGAGCTCGACGCCGCCGCCTCGGGGTGACACCACGGCCCGCGACGGACCGGATCACCTCGCGTCGGTGAACAGACCACCGAGGTGGACGAACGCCGCGGCGACCGGGTCCGTTGCGGCAATGGCCGCCGCGAGGGCCTCGTCGCTCGTGACCCCGCGCGCGAGACCCTCGTGGTGCCGCGTCATGGCGGCGGCCGCGACGTCGTCGGGCACCGGCGACACGGCGGCGACGACCGAGCGCGCGCCGAGCGAGTGGACGGCCGCGGCCATCCCGAGCTGCTCCTCACCCGGCCGCGAGACCGCCGAGCCGACGTCGCAGGCGGAGAGCACGACGTGTGCGGCCGAGACCCCCGACGACTGGAGCTCGTGGGCGAAGGCGGGTCCGTCGTGCAGGGCCAGCGACGAGAAGAGCGGCGACTGGGTCTGGTGGGTCCCGTGGGCCCCGACATGGACGACGTGGTCTCGCGCGAGCGCGGCGACGAGGCCGCTCGCCGACGACGGACTGGCGAGCTCGACCGTGGCGCCGCGGCCCCGCCACGCGGCCGCGACCGCGGCAGCCTCGGCCTCCGCGCGAGGCACTGCAGGCCCGACGCTCACGTGAACCGCAGGCGGCTGCCCGTCGTGCGTTGCGCCGGGGCCGACCCGACGGGCGAACGACGTGAGCGAGCGCGCCAAGGTGACGGGTGCGCCGGAGAGCGACGGGAGCAGCGCCCACGGCAGCGCCGAGACCTCCTCGCAGGTCACGAGGACGAGGCCCCCACGTCGGACCCCCCACGGGCGCACGAGGGCGTCGTCGAGCTGCTGGGCCGAGGCCCGCAGCGAGCCCCAGACGGCCGCGGTAAGGGGTCCGAGCTGACGGGTCGTGGCGGCCCTGAGGTCGAGGCGCATCCGCTGGGCCAGGTCGGCGGCGGCTGACACCGGCATGAGGTCGCGCAGCCGCGCGCGTCCTCCGACGATGCCGACACCCCAGAGCCGGCCGCCATGGGTGAAGAACCAGAGCAGGTCCCGGTCGGCTCGGGCGAGCGCCTCCCGGCCCTCACGGACACGGAGGTCGAGCGCCGCCGTCCCACCCGACCGGCTGCTGAGGGCCCAGTCCCGGGCGCGGATCTCGCGCTCGAGCGTGCCCGCGCGCCGCCGCAGCCGCGCCAGCTGGTCGGGGTCGGGATCCGCGCGCAGCTGGGCGTGCACCGCGCGCAGCTGTTCGGTGAGCGCCGCGAGCTGCTCGTCGGCCGGGCGTTCGAGCGACGGCAGGCGGTCGGTCGCGCTGCGCCACCGCTCTAGCGCCTCGAGGACGGCCGAGCTGCCACGGGGCAGGGCGAGCTCGATGTCGAGGGAGGCGAGGCGGACACCGTGGACGGCCCGCGCGGTGCGCAGGTCGAGACTCGCACTCCCGTGCAGGCCGGCCGCGAGGCGGCGGGCTGCGACGGAGAGGGCCCGCCGTGCCGCCGTCGCCTCCCCGGCGGCGGCATGGACCTCCGCCGTCACGGCGGCCGTGGCGAGCTCGTCCGACACCGACGCGGGTCGATGGCCGTCGGACCCGGCGAGTCTCTGACGGGCTGCCTCGACGTCGCCGACAGCCAGGAGCGCATCTGCCGCGGTCAGCCGGGCTGCGTGGGCGAGCTCGGAGTCGCCCACCTTCTCGGCGGCCGCGACCAGCTCGTCGGCCGTGGCCGCTGCTGCCCGGGGCAGGTCGGCGCTCGCCTCGACGAGGTCCGTGGCTCGCGCCCGCTCTCGACGCCACCGCTCGAGGTCGATGAGCAGGCCCAGGACGCGGGCCTTCGTCTCCCAGGCCATCGCGTCCAGCCGGGCGTATCCCTCGCGGGCCGCCTCGGCCGACGCCGTTGCGAGGTCGAGGCGCCCCTCGAGGCGATGTGCCCGAGCGAGCTCGAGGTCGAACTCGGCGCGCATGGCCCGCTCGTCGTCGCCCACGCGAGCGCGCGCCCCACCCAGCACCTCGACGGCCTCACTGACGAGGCCCGCCTCGAGGAGGACCCGGGCGCGGTCGAGGGCCTCCGTCCCCAGCGAGACGTCCTCGACGAGCTCGTCGGCCTCGGCGATGAGAGCGAGGGCTCGTGGCAGGTCGCCGACGAGGTAGGTGGCGTAACCCTCGTTGTGGCGCGCCATCCGCTCCTCGGCGCCGAAGCCCTGCTCGTGGGCGAGGCTGGCGGCCACGGCGAAGGACGAGAGCGCCTCGTGGGGTCGAGCCAGCTCGAGGGCCAGCATCCCGCGGCTCAGGTGAACCGAGCACTGCTCGCGCGGAGCGAAGGCGTCGAGGTGGCTCAGGGCCCGCTGCAGCTCGTTCCACGCGGTCGCGAGGTCGCCCCCCCGGCCGTGGATGTTGGCGCTCTGGTAGGCGATCCGCGGGGTGAGGCCCGGGTCCCCCGCCTGACGCGCGACCTCCTCGGCTGCCCGGAGCCTGGCCCGCGCAGGCTTCAGGCCCGCGACGAGGAAGTCGGACAGCGCCAGGGTGATGAGGGTGTTGCACCGGAGCACGAGCCACTCGTGCTCCGGCACACCTCCCGCGATCGCGTCGAGCGCCCCGAGGGCCTCCCCGAGCAGCCTGACCGCCTCGGCCGGTCGACCGGCGCTGTTGGCCACCACCGCCTGCTCACGCAGGTTCCGGACGAGGGAGAGCGTGTGGTTGCCGTCGATGGTCGGGTGTCGCCTTCCCCTGTCAGGGGCCGGTCACACCTGGATCGTCGGGGTGATGACCGGCCGGGTCGTCTCGTCGCCGGGCTCGACCATGATCACGAAGTGGATCGGCCCATGAGGGAGATCATCCATAACAAATCGGCCGTTCGCATCGGAAATGACCGATGTGCTGCCCTCGCTCGTCACCGCCTCGATGCTCGCGCCCGGCGCCGTCACCCAGCCGTCGACCCGAACCCGGCCCTCGATGTCGGACTCGTTGGCGGTGACCATGAGGCTCACGGAGGCGGCCGAGAACGTGACCGACTCGGTCGGCATCGGCTCGACCGGCGCTGAGGGGCCGCGGGTGGCGAGCATCGCCGAGTCCATCAGCTCGGCGACCTCGGCGTGCAACGCCTGGACCGTGAGCGCGAACTTGATCCGCTCGGTGAGGTCGACCGGAACGGGGTCGGCATGGGCGTAGAGGGCTCGCACCTGCGCGAGGTTGGCGAGGTCCTTGTCGTCGATGACGTCCTTGTGCGAGCTCATGTCACACCGCCCATCCGGGGTCGGAGCCGAGGGTGAGCCTCAGCTTCTGGAGGCACCGGCCACGGGTCGGGCCGATGCTGCCCACCGGCATCCCCAGCGACTCGGCAATCGCCGCGTAGTCGGGACGGTCGGCGAAGGCGATCACACGGATCAGCTCCTGGCATCGCGGAGACAGGCTGGCGATGTGCTGCCAGAGCACCCTCTGGCGCTCGCTGAGGATCGACTGGGCCTCGGGGTCGAGGCTCTGGGCCGGGGCCTCCGGCACCTCCTCGACGCCGATCTCGCGGCGGGACCCGCGGGCCAGGCGCCACACCTCGCGCTTGACGACGACGACGAGCCAGCCGAGCACGGCTGCCGGCTCGTTGATCGACTCGGCGCGGTCGACGAGCTGGAGGAAGGCGGTCTGGACGGCGTCCTCGCACATCGAGGGCGTCCCGCCCTGGGAGCGCGCGGCATTCCACAGCACGGGCGTCACGAGGTCGACGAGGGACGAGAGCCGCTCGCGGTCCCCGGCCCGGTAGGCCGCGAAGGCCTGACCGGCGAGGGTCCCGAGACCGTCGGGCGCGGTCGGGGTGGGGGTCATGAGGTCTTCCTTCCGAGGCAGGACCGAAGGGCGCGGATCGCGCGCTTGCGCATCACGGTGGCATCGACGTCGGCGAGGTCCTTCGCCGCGACGAGCTCCGCCGCGAGCTCTGCGGCGAGGACGGGGGTCGCGAACGACGTGCCGCTCCAGACCCCGAAGCCACCCTGGTAGTTATCGGGGTCCATCGTCGTGCGCACCGGGTCGGTGCCGCCCACCGAGACGGACGGCTGCCCGGCCCCGTCGACCATGGGCAGCGTGCTGACCAGGTTGACCCCGGGCCGCATGGCGCTGACGACTGGCAGGGCGTTGGAGAAGAGGGCCACCGAGCGGCCGTCGGGGTTGAGCGCGCCGACGCTGGCGAGCGGCGGGCGCGAGCTGGGCCGGATGGACTTCGGCGGGTCAGCCGCGAGCGCCGCAGGCACGAAGGGCGCCGTCGACGCGTCGTTGCCGACCCCGGCCACGACGAGCACCCCGTGCTCGGCGAAGCGGCGCAGCAGGAGCGCGACGGGGCCGGAGAGGTAGCCGGCGTCCTCGGCGTAGTAGCCCATCGAGAGCGAGAGGACGTCGATGCAGTCCTCCGGCCGCCCCTCGAGCTGGCCGTCGATGTGCCGCTCGAGCAGGGCCCGCAGGGCGATGATCACGTCGCCCTCCTCGGCGACTCCGTCGTTGCCCATCACCGGGATCGAGAGGATCGTCGCCTCGGGGCAGCCCTGGCGGATGAGGCCGGCGATGAACGTCCCGTGGCCCTCCAGGCCGCCACGGACGCCGGTCAACGAGTCGGTCACCGAGATCGCCGCAGCCTGGGCCGTCGCGTCGGGCACGAGCTCCCCGTCGGCGACGGCGAGACGGATGACCCGGGCGTCGTCCTCGAACCACGGGTGGGCCGCGAGCGCCGTGTCGGGGATGGCGACGACCGGCGGGCGGTCGAGGGAGCGCGCCCGGAGGGCCGGGTCTGCGAGGGTCACGCTGACCGGCATACGGCCTCCGCGGCCGGGGACCTCGTACTCCATGAGGGCCTCGATGCCGCCCCAGTGGCCGATCCCGCCCCAGTGGCCGATGCCACCCCAGTGGCCGATCCCGCCCCAGTGGCCGATCCCGCCCCAGTGACCGTCGATGCCACCCCAGTGGCCACCGATCCCGCCCCAGTGACCCGGAGCCGGGAAGACGACGTGCTCGAGGCTGACCGACTCGGCGACCCGTGCATGAGCCACCCGCAGCCGCTGGAGCACCGTCCACGCATCAGGCGGCGAGTCCGGCGCGAGAGCGGCCGGGACGTCGGGCGAACGGTCGGCGCTCGTGATGGTGGTGAGGACGACGCTCGTCACCCAGATGTCGTCGAGCTCGTCACGCGGGGCCGTGCGCTGGCTGCGGAGACCGCGCACCCGTTCGAGCCGGCGCTGGCTCTTCTCGGTCGGCGCGTAGGCCACGCCCTGCTCCGCGAGGGCGTCTCCGAGCTCGTCGAGCAGCGGGGCCCGCTCATCCGTCGGGTAGCCGATGACGAGGAGCCGGTCGGCGAGATAGAGCGTCGGAAGCGGTGGCGCGCCGCCACCTGGCCGGGCCGCGTTGACGGGGTCGAGGGCTCGCACGAGCGGCCGCTCGGGCGGGGTCGGGGTTCCGGGTGGGACCTCGGACATGGGATGTGCTCCTGGGGCGTCGTCAGAACATGCGTTACGAGACTGTCACCCGCACAGTGCGAGCGGGCCGATTCCTGATACATCGACCGTTTCGGAAACTTTCGGAACTTCTTCCGCCGGGGATGTATCAGAGGCGGAATGACCCGCTCTGACGCTGCGGGGGCCAACGGGTCGCCGGACCAGGGGGCGTCGCGGAGGGGCGGCGGGTCCGGTGCCCCGTGGAAGTCCAGGGCTGCTCAGGGGGGTGGCCCGGGTGAGGGGGCGTCGACGGAGACCGTCGACGCCCCCCTTCCACGTTCCCTCGCGCCGGCCGCCTCCGTGTCAGCCGCGCAGCTCCTCGAGCCACGCCCGGGCCTCGTCGAAGTCGTTCTCGGACGTGCCCGGCCTCGTCCCGGCCCGCACCCCGTCGGCCCGGCGGTAGGACCCGAGGAACCGGACGTCGGCACACACCCGCTTGAGGCCCATCAGCGTCTCGCCGACCCGGGCGTCCTTGACGTGGCCCTCGATGTCGATCGAGAAGCAGTACCTGCCCATCGCCTCCCCCGTGGGCCGCGACTCGAGCCGGGTGAGGTTGACCCCGCGCACGGCGAACTGCTCGAGGAGCTCGAGGAGGCCACCGGCGTGGTCGTCCTGCTGGTAGAGCACGAGGGTCGTCTTGTCGGACCCGGTCGGCTCGGGCAGCGTGCCCGGCCGCGACACGAGGACGAACCGGGTGACCGCAGCCCGGTTGTCCCCGATGTCATCTGCGAGCACGACGAGCCCCTCGTTCGAGGCCGCCACGGGAGCACAGACCCCCGCGTCGAACATGACATCGCCGGGTGCCCCGAGGGCTGCCGCGCTCGCTGCGGTCGACAGCGTCGGGACGTATGCCGCGTCGGGGAGGTGAGCACTCATCCAGCCGCGGACCTGGGCCCACGCGTGCGAGTGGGTGCCGACCGCGCGGACCGAGCTCAGCGGCATACCGGGGCGGGCGCAGAGGACAAAGGTGATGGGGACGAGGACCTCGCCGATGACGACGAGGGGGTCGCCCGTGGCGAGCGCGTCGAGCGTCGCCGAGACCCCGCCCTCGACCGAGTTCTCGATGGGCACCATCGCGGCGTCGATGTCGCCGGCCCGGAGGGCTGCGAGCGCGGCGTCGACGGACCCGAAGGGGACCTGCTCTCGGCCGTCGGCGCCGTCCCACGCGTCGAGGGCCATCTGCGTGAACGTGCCGCGCGGACCGAGGTAGCCGAAGCGGTGCAGCTGGTCGGGGGTGCGGTGCGGGGTCACGACGGGTCCTTCGATCGTGCGGGAAGGGGGATGCGGCGGGCGGGGTGCGGCCCGGCCGCCACGCTGGGCACGCTACTCGCGAGTCGGCCGGCACCGTCCTGCCATTTCAGCCCGTGACCGGCGGACCTCGCGTTCAGGGACGGTTTGTAGGGTGTCCCCGTGATCCGCCGGCATCCGACCAAGACGCTCATCGTCGTCCTGATGCTGCTGGCGGCTGCCCTCGGGCTGGCCTACGTCGGCCGCTCGGGCGTTCCCGTCCCCGCGACCAAGGAACCCGCCCCCGGCGACTCGCTCGTCGTCGTCGGCCTCGGCGGGGTGTCCTGGGACGACGTGTCCGCCAAGGACACGCCCGTGCTCTGGGGGCTGCTCCGTGACGGCGCGGCCGCCTCGGTCTCCGTCAAGACCCTCCACCTGACGACCTGTCCGACCGACGGGTGGGCGACGATCTCGTCTGCGGAGGCCGCCGGCCCGGAGGCCTCCACCGACCGGCCCGAGTGCACGGACCAGCCGAAGATCGTCGGCGACGCGACGCATGGCTACACCGTCGAGGGCTTCGACGCCCTCGCCGAGGCGTCGCGCAACGCCGCCTTCAAGGCGCGCCTCGGGCTCCTCGGCGACAGCTTCGCCGCCGACAAGACGTGCCTGCAGGCGATCGGCCCCGGCGCCGGGCTGGCCGCTGCCACGTCCGACGGCAAGGTCGCCCGGTACAGCCCCTTCCAGGCCACGACCCTGGTCTCCGACCTCGCCCAGTGCCCGGTGTCGATCGTCGACGTGGGCGCGATCCTCGAGACCGACCCCGACCCGGCCAAGCAGGTCGAGCGGATCAACTCCCTCGAGCGTCGCATCGAGCAGGTCATGGACGCGATGCCCAACGGCGCCGACCTCGTCGTCGTGGGCCTGTCCGACCGCGACCGGGAGGAGCGCCTCCGGGTCCTCACCGCGACCGGCCCCCACTACGCACCCGGCATCCTCGCGTCCGGCTCGACCCGCACCGTCGGCATCGCACAGCTCTCCGACGTCACGGCGACGATCCTCCAGCGCGGCGGCGTCGTCCCCGCGATCCCCATCGGCGGGCGGGCCCTCAGCGTCGTCCCGTCCGAGAACAACAGCGAGGCGACGGCCGCGAGCAAGCTGACGGTGCTCACCGACGTCGACACCAAGGCCGACGCCATGCACCGCGTCGTGGCCCCCTTCCTCGGGATCTGGATCGCCGGCACCGCGCTCGTGATGTTCGTCCTCTGGGTCATGTGGCGCCGCGCGAGACCGTGGAACACCCGCCTGACCCGCCAGCGCGTCCTGCGCCTCGTGCGCCTCACCGGCATCCTCAGCGCCGGTATGCCGGCCGCGACCTTCCTGGCCAACCTCGTCCCGTGGTGGCGATGGTCCACCTCGACGTGGACCCTGACCGGGCTCCTGCTCGTCCTCGTCCTCGCCATCAGCGGCCTGCTCGCCGCGGTCAGCCTCAACGGCCCATGGAGCTCCTCCGCGCTCGGCCCGCTCGCCGCGATGTCCGCGATCACGGCGAGCGTCATCGGCATCGACCTGCTCACCGGCTCGCACCTGCAGATCTCCTCGATCTTCGGGCTCCAGCCGCTCGTCGGCGGCCGCTTCTATGGCATGGGCAACGTCGCGTTCGCGCTCTACGGCGCCGCGGTTCTGCTCCTCTGCGCCTCCATGGCCCACGCCCTCAAGCGTCGCAACGCCCCGCGGCTGGCCGTCCTCGCGGTCGTCATCATCGGCGGGGTCGCCCTCGCCGTCGACGTCCTGCCGGCGTGGGGCGCCGACTTCGGCGGCCCGATCGCCCTCGTCCCGGCTCTCGGCTTCCTGCTCCTGTCGGTCATGGGCGTGCGCGTCACCGTCCGCAACCTCACCGTCGTCGTCCTCGCCGCCGGGCTCGTCGTCGGCCTCGTCTGCTACCTCGACTGGAGGCGGCCGCCGCAGCTGCGCTCGCACCCGGGCCAGTTCCTCCAGTCGGTCATCGACGGCGGGGCGTGGGACATCATCGCCCGCAAGTTCGCGGCCAACGTCGACCTCGCCACGCACCTGCCGATCCTCCTCGGCGCCGTGACCGTGCTCCTCGCCCTCGCCACGTGGATCGTGATCCGCCCCGGCGTGCTCGGGACCGACCCGTTCCGCCGGCTCGTCGAGGAGGCGCCCCTGCTGCGCAGCGGCCTCATCTCGATCCTCGCCATGTGCCTCATCGGCTTCCTCACCAACGACTCGGGCGCGGCCATCCCGCCGGTGGCGGCCCTGTTCACCGTGCCGCTCGTCACCTCGGCCGTCACGCACTTCATGACGATCGAGCGCCGCAACCAGCCGGTGCGCCGACGCCGAGACCGCCACCACCTCTGAGGATCCTGCGAAAGCGGCGGGGTGCCCACGCGCCCGCGGCGGCAGTGGCAGGATGACAGGGTGGCCACGGCCCCCAGTCACGGACGCGGGGTGGGCCGGCCGTGGAGGCGGTCAGCGTCCTCCCCTGCCGGGTCGGAGCCGCCTGCCGCGGAACCGGGGCACCCGCACGGCGGTCGCGCCGTCGCGCTGGCCTTCGCCGCCCTCGGCGTCGTCTTCGGCGACATCGGCACGAGCCCGCTCTACGCCATGCAGACGGTCTTCAGCCTCGAGCACAACCGCGTCCAGGTGACCCGGTCCGACGTCTTCGGGGTCATCTCGATGGTGATCTGGTCGATCACGATCATCGTGTCGATGAAGTACGTCGCCCTGGCGATGCGGGCCGACAACGAGGGCGAGGGCGGGATCCTCGCGCTCGTCGCCCTCCTGCGGACCCACCTCGTGGCGCCCCGGCGGGCCCGCGCCGTCGTGATCATGGGCATCGTCGGCGCCGCCCTGTTCTTCGGCGACGCAGTCATCACGCCGGCGATCTCCGTCATGTCGGCGATCGAGGGGGTCGTCGTCGTCGACCCCTCCCTCGGCGACCTCGTCCTGCCGCTCTCGCTCGTGATCCTCACCGTGCTCTTCGCGGTGCAGCGGTGGGGCACCCAGGTCATCGGCCGGGCGTTCGGACCCGTCATGACCCTGTGGTTCGTCGTGCTGGCCGTGCTCGGGGTGCCGCACATCGTCCACAACCCGCAGATCCTGCTGGCCGTGTCGCCGACGTATGCGCTCGCCTTCGTCCTCGAGCACCCGCTCATCGCCTTCGTCGCCATGGGCGGGGTCGTGCTGACGATCACCGGGGCCGAGGCGCTCTACGCCGACATGGGCCACTTCGGCGCGGGGGCCATCCGCCGGGCCTGGTACGTCGTCGTCTTCCCCTCCCTTGCCCTCACGTACTTCGGCCAGGGCGCGATGATCCTCGACGACCCCTCCACCGTGGCCAACCCCTTCTTCCGGATGGCTCCCTCCTGGGCGACCCTCCCGCTCGTCGTCCTCGCCACCCTGGCGACGGTCATCGCCTCCCAGGCCGTCATTTCCGGCGCCTACTCCGTGTCGCGCCAGGCGGTGCGGCTCGGCATGCTCCCCCGCATGCTCGTGCGACAGACCTCGCGCGAGGAGGGTGGCCAGATCTACGTCCCGGTCATGAACTGGATCCTCTTCGTCGGCGTCGTCGTGCTCATCGCCGTCTTCCGTAGCTCCAGCCGGCTGGCCACCGCGTACGGCCTCGCCGTCACCGGCACCCTGCTCCTCACGAGCGCCCTCTTCCTCGTCCTCGCGCGGGAGGTCTGGCGGGTCGAGCGCTGGAAGATCATCACGTATGTCGTCCTCGTCGTCACGCTCGAGCTGACGTTCCTCGGGGCCAACCTCACGAAGATCGTCAGCGGCGGCTGGCTGCCGCTCCTCATCGCGGCAGCGGTCGTCGCGCTCATGACGACGTGGCGCCAGGGCTCGACGGCCCTGCACGAGGAGGAGCGCTACCTCGAAGGGCCACTCCCCGTCTTCGTCAGGATGATCCGCCACCACGACATCCCGCGCGTGCCCGGCGTGGCCGTCTTCCCCCACTCCAACGCGACGACGACCCCGCTGGCCCTGCGCGCCAACGTCGACTTCAACCGCGTCGTCCACGAGCACGTCATCCTCGTCCAGATCGTCAACGAGAACGTCCCGCACATCAGGCACGTCGACCGGGTGGAGGTCAACGACCTCGGCGACGCCGCGGACGGGTTCGTCCACGTCGCCGTCCACGTCGGGTTCGCGGACAGCCAGGACATCCCCAAGGGCCTCGCCCTCGCGATCGGCAAGACGCCCGAGCTCGACGTCGACATCGACGACGCGCACTACTTCCTCTCCGTGCTCACGGTGCACGCGACCGGCCCCCGGGGCCTCAAGACCTGGCGCAAGCGCCTCTACGCGTGGATGTACCACAACGCGGCCAACCGGACCGAGGTCTTCCACCTGCCCCCGGACCGGACCATCGTCATGGGCGCCCACGTCGAGCTGTAGGGGCGGCTCACAGACCGAGCGACCGTATGCCGCTCGCCCGCCCCCCGGCATACGGCCGAGCCGCCCGGTCCTCAGCCGTCAGCCCCTGAGGCCGTCGGGCCCAACCGCCGGCGCAGGCGGCGCACCCCGATGGCGAGCGCGACGTCGCGGTACTGCGCCGCCCGGTGGACCTGCGAGCGCCAGTCGGTGCCCGTGACCCGGTGGTGGAGGTCGCACGGCACCTCGACGATGCGCAGCCCGGCGTCGAGGACGTCGATCGTCATGCCGACCTCGACCCCCCACCCACGGGCGAACGGCGTCGCTGCCTCGATGGCGGCGGGCGAGAGGCAGCGCATGCCCGACAACGGCTGGGCGGGCGACCACCCGGTCAGCTCCTCGATGCCGCGCCGGGCGAGGCCGACGACGAAGCCGTGGCCGCCCCCGGCGGTGCTCTGGGCCGGAAGGGTCGCGATGGTCATGTCGGCCTCACCGTGCGCGACCGGGCCGACGAGCGCACCGACGGCCTGGGCCGACGCCTCGAGGTCGGCGTCGACGAAGAGGACCGAGGCCCGGTCGTCGAGGCGTCCGACGCGGCGCAGGCCGGTGACGCGGCCGAGGCCGCTCATCATCGCGTCGGCCTTGCCGTAGTTGCGCGAGTGGCGCACGACCTCGGCGCCCTCGTGGGCGGCGATGCGGGCCGTCCCGTCGGTCGAGCCGTCGTCGACGACGATGACGACCTCGACCCCGGGGATGTGCCGGACGCCGGCGATCGTCTCGGCGATCCGGGCGGCCTCGTCCTTGGCGGGGATGATGACGACGACAGGCAGGGTCGATCCCGCGGCCATCGCTCGTCCCCCTTTCAGCGCAGGGTGACCTGGCGGTTGGTCAGGCCGGCGCGGGCGCCGCGCTCTGCGGCGTCGAGCGGCTCGGTCGACGCCGCGGCGGCTTCGATGCGGTCCTTCATCTCGGCCACGGCGGGCTCGAAGCTGGCCGCCTCGGCAGAGGGGTCGACCTCCCAGACCGGGATGAGCAGGCCGCTGGACCGGAAGCAGCCGAGGAGCCGGCCGTCGTCGCCGAGCGTGCTCGTGCCGGCGGCGTGGAGGCGGGCGAGGGCCGTCGTCGCGGTGTCCTCGTCGTGGGGCAGGACCCAGCGGACGTAGGCGCGGTCGCCGATGAGGCACCAGTAGGCCGACGGGGCCGAGGCGAGCTTCGTCGTCGGGATGGCCGACTCGTTGGCGCGCTCGAGCGACTCCTTGCCGTCGGCGTCGAGGTCGGCGTCGGCGACCCAGAAGTCGAAGCCCTCGTGGACGGTGATCTCGAAGGGCGCCGAGGTGTCGATGAGGTCCTGGAGGCGGATAGTGTCGACGGTCGAGACGGGCAGGGTCTGCACGGGCGAGCCCGGCTCGGCCGCGACGGCGAGCTCGATGGCGTGGGCGATGTCGCGGCTCGTGTCGCCGCTCGCGTTGCCCGACTGGATGCCGACGAGGACCTCGCCCGACTCCCGGTGCAGGCCGGGCCAGGCGAGCGGGAGCACCGTGGCGATGGTGATCTCGTCGGGGGCACCCTCGGGGGCCTTGCCCTTCGCGAAGCGGACCGTGGCCGTGGCGGCCGGGACGATCTCGCGCATCGCGACCCAGTCGGTCTCGTTCGGCAGGCCCTCGAAGGGCCGGGAGACGAACGGTGCGGGAGCGGGACGTGAGGTGCGGTCCGCGCGCTCGCGGGGACGCCGAGATGCCTTACCCATGCGCGCCACCTTAGTGGCCCGCCCGCCGGGCCACGGACGCCAGTCCCATGGGCGGGTCCATCAGCCCGTATGCCGCTGGGCCGGCTCCCTGCCCACGCCGCCCGGGCGAGGCGGCTCACGGACGAGCGGCCGGCTCTGAGTCGAGGGCTGCGGCCAAGGGCTCGAGCGCGACGACGTCGGCGGGCGACGCGAGGTCGGGCGGCGCGATGAACACGGTCGAGACGCCACCGGCGACGAGACTGCGCAGCCGCTCGGCGTGCTCGTGCACGGTCGCGGCGTGGTGCC
This sequence comes from Intrasporangium oryzae NRRL B-24470, assembly GCF_000576595.1. Classification (GTDB taxonomy): domain Bacteria; phylum Actinomycetota; class Actinomycetes; order Actinomycetales; family Dermatophilaceae; genus Intrasporangium_C; species Intrasporangium_C oryzae. Next base: position 51,402 of record NZ_AWSA01000010.1, read on the forward strand.
GCGCGGCGTAGGTCGCGGCCGCGGTCCCGCCCCGGAGCCGCTCGACGCGGGCCCACACGTCGTCGCGGTCGCGGCCGACGACCGGGAGGTCGAGCAGCGTCACGAGGGCGTCGTCGGGGTTCTTCCCGGCCCGGGCGACCTCGGCGAGGTAGGTCTTCGCCTTGGCCAGCCCTGCCTCGTCCGAGGGAACGTTGCACCCGTCGCCCAGCTGCGCGGCGATCCGCAGGGACCGCGCGCCCCCTCCGCCGACGATGACGGGGATCTCTCGGACCGGCCGCGGGTAGCACGTCGTCTCGGGGAGCGAGACTCGCTGACCGGCATACGGCTTGGTCCCGGGAGCCCAGAGGGCGCGCATCGTCTCGATGGCCGCCTCCAGCGCGTCGAGACGGTCCTTCGCAGGGGGGAGCGCCAGGCGGTAGCCCGCGTGCTCGCGCTCCCACCAGCCCGCCCCGACACCGACGAACACCCGCCCGCCGGAGAGGGCGGACAGGGTGGCCGCTGCCTTCGCGACGATGCCGGGTTCCCGGAAGGTGACCGGTGTGACGAGCGTGCCGAGCCAGAGGGTCGACGTCGAGGCGGCGAGCGCCCCGAGGGTGACCCACGGCTCGGGGACGGGGTCCCAGGCGCGCCCGACCTGGGGGATCTGGATGAGGTGGTCCATCAGCGCGATGCCGGCGAAGCCGCTGTCCTCGGCCGCGGTGGCCATCGCGCGGAGCCAACCGAGCAGGTCCTCGTCAGCGGGGAAACGTGAGAGCTGGAGGACCAGACCGCGCGGCCCCCGCTCCGTGCCGCTCTGGGCCCGATCCGGTGGGCGCGCCGTCCGACGGGCTCCCGCACGAGCCGGCCTCCCCGGCGTGTCCTCGAGGACGGCGGAGCCGCTCCCGTCGACGACGAGGATCTCGTCCCAGCCCTCCGCCGACAGCTCCGACCGGGCCGCCCGTGCCGCCGTGACCTGGCTCGCGAGGACGCGGGCCGGGACCGGGCGGTCGCGCTGGGAGGCCCGTGAGCGGCATACGTCGGCGGGGGTGTCGAGGACCACGGCGACCGCGGGGAGCCCGGCCCCCCGAGCCTGCTCGAGCCAGCGGCGGCGGCGTGCTGCATCGGTCCCGAGCGTGTCGACGACCGTCGTGAGCCGGCGCGCGAGGCGGGCGGCGACGACCTGCTCGAGGATGGCGAAGGCGTCGACCGAGGCGTCGAGGTCGGCGGTGCCACTGCCGACGACGGCACGGAGGGCGTCGGACGAGACGACCTCAGCGGGTCGGTAGCGCTGCGCGGACCAGGTGGTCTTCCCCGCGCCGGCAGGCCCGACGAGCACGACGAGGGCCGGGTCCGGCAGCCGCGGCTCCGCGGTCCCGGCCGGGCGCCCCATGACCGCGCGACCCGGAGCTCAGTGGGAGCGGCGGCGCGAGGGCCCGCCGAGCGAGGCCCAGACCGTGCGGCCGTTGGACTCCTCGAGGACGCCCCACTCGTGGGCGAGGGAGCGGACGATGCGCAGGCCACGCCCGCCGAGGCCCCACGTCGTGGGCGGTGCGGGGCGGGGAACCGTGGGGCCCCCGCCGTCGGTCACCTCGACCTCGACGACGTTGTTCTTGACCTTCCAGTGCACGCGGATGTTGCCGTCGGACAGCGGCCTCGCGTGCCGGACCGCATTGGCGACGAGCTCGCTGACGACGATCTCGGACTCGTCGATGACCTGGGGCGGCACCTCCCGTGACAGGAGGTCGGAGACGAGCTCCTTGCGGATCCGGGGGGCGGCCGACGGGGCCCACGGGATGCGGACGGTTCGCTTCTCGCTCACGGGCGTCTGGACGGCGCTGCTCGCGGCTGCCTGACCATCTCCCTGGTTGGTCGTCACCCTGCCTCCTTCAGCGGCGCGGTCCGCGCCTTGCGATGCACGGTAACGAACCCTGCTGCTGACCTCAACGAGGCCCCCGATCGCCGGGATGTCGGGCCACCGTCTCCCCTCCGAGACAGTGCGCGCACCACGTGTGGCCAGCACATACCCGCGCGACCCCCTATCGCAACATTTGGGGTTGGCAACGGAACAGTCGCGATATATCGTCGAAGTATCGCGACTGTTCTCAGCCGCCTCGACGCAAGGAGAACACCATGAACAGCAACCAGGAACCCGGCTGGGGCCGGGGATGGGGCGACTGGTCCCAGGGAGCACCCGGATGGCGACCCCCGGGGCCGGGCTTCCACGGGCACGGCCGAGGTCGCGGCCGCCCCGGCCCGCCGCCGTGGGTGCAGGACCTCGTCCGGCAGTTCGGCGGCCCGGGCGGATTCGGAGGCGAGTTCGGCGGCCGACGTGGCGGCCGGGCGCGCCGCGGTGACGTCCGGGCCGCGATCCTCGACGTCCTCGCCGGCGACGAGATGAACGGCTACCAGCTCATCCAGCAGATCGCCGAGCGCTCGGGCGGAGCCTGGAAGCCAAGCCCCGGCTCGGTCTACCCGACCGTGCAGCAGCTCGAGGACGAAGGGCTCGTCGAGGGCCGCGACGTCGACGGTCGGCGCCTCCTTCGCCTCACCGACGAGGGCCGCGCCTACGTCGAGGAGCACCCCGACGAGATGGCGGAGACGTGGCGACCGTTCGAGGCCACGCCCGAGGAGCAGTCGGCGAGCGGCGGCTCCGGCGATCTCATGCCGGTCGTCGGGCAGGTCATGGGCGCCATGTGGACCGTCGTCACGACGGGCACGGCCCAGCAGCGCGCCGAGGCCGCCGAGATCCTCACCGAGACGCGCCGCAAGCTCTACGGCCTGCTCGCCGACGGCGACCCCGAGTGACGCGTCCCGGCTGAGCGTCCCAGCCGACGCAGAACGAGGTGTATGCCGCTGAGCCCGCTCAGCGGCATACGCCTCGTTCGTCGCGGGCCACCTGCGGATCACCTGGCGGATCACCGGGCGTCTGGTGCTGTCAGGACAACACCAGACGCACGATGATCCGCAGGCAGATCGTGCGTCAGTCCGACCCGGCGCCGATCAGCTGGCCTCCGCGACGTCATGGACGGCCGTCGCGGGGCGCAGGAGGAAGAAGCCCAGGTCCCGGCCGCCGGCGCGCTGCTCGTAGACGGCATAGCCCGGGTAGACCGAGACCGCGAGCTCGCGGAGGCGGTCACGCTCGTCACCGGTGATGTGCTCCGCGACGACCGCGTGGGTGACGTCGTCGAGCTCGAGCGTCGCCTCGGGAGTCGCGAGGAGGTTGAAGTACCACGCGGGCGGGCGCTCCTGGCCGAAGCACGAGGCGATGACGCCCCAGCCCTCCTCGAACGGCAGCATGAGGAGCGGGACGGTGCGCGGGAGCCCGCTCCGGGCACCGGTCGTCGTCAGCATCCCGACCGGCGCGCCCGCGATCCACCCGCTGAACGTCCGCCGATGCGGCGCGAGGCGATGGCCGGCCCGGTCGACGTGGTGGAGCGTCCGCTTGAGCAGCCACGACCCCGGCCCGGTCGCGCCGAACCACCGCACGGCACGCTGGGTCGCCGTCGCCTCCTCGAAGACTCGAACTGCCATGGCTGCACCGTAGTGGGCGCCGTCCTCCCGCGACCAGAACGGGTGGCGCAGCGCCGAGCGGGGTCGGGCAGGATGGCCGGATGCCTTCACCCTCGGCCTCCGGGCTCCTCGTGGCAGGGACGTCGTCAGACGCCGGCAAGTCCGTCCTCGTCGCGGGCCTCTGCCGCGCCCTCGCGCGTCGCGGCCTGCGCGTCGCCCCCTTCAAGGCGCAGAACATGTCGAACAACTCGATGGTCTGCCTCGACGGCGGCGAGATCGGCCGGGCGCAGTACCTCCAGGCCCAGGCCGCGCGCGTCGTGCCGACCACGGCGATGAACCCCGTCCTGCTCAAGCCCGGCACGGACCGCCGCGCCTTCGTCGTCGTCCGCGGCGAGCCCGCGGGCACGCTCGAGGCAGGAGATTATGCCGCTGGGCGCGCTCATCTCGCCGAGGCAGCGTTCGCCGCCTACCGGGAGCTCGAGACCACGTACGACCTCGTCGTGTGCGAGGGCGCGGGGTCTCCTGCGGAGGTCAACCTGAGGTCCGGCGACTACGTCAACATGGGGCTCGCGCGTGAGTTCGGCCTGCCCGTCGTCGTCATCGGGGACATCGACCGCGGCGGCATCCTCGCCTCCCTGTACGGGACGTGGGCGCTGCTCGAGGACGAGGACCGCGCGCTGCTCACGTCCTTCGTCATCAACAAGTTCCGAGGAGACGTGTCGGTCCTCGAGCCGGGACTGGCCGAGATCACGGCTCGGACCGGCGTGCCGTTCCACGGGGTCGTGCCGTGGCTGCTCGACGTCTGGCTCGACAGCGAGGACACGCTCGAGGTCGGGCACTGGCGCGCATCAACCGCCCTGTCGGCCACGGCCCGCGACCGGCTCAAGGTGGCCGTCGTCCGGCTCCCCCGGATCTCCAACGCGACCGATGTCGACGCCCTGGCCGTGGAGCCGGGGGTGGACGTGCTGGTCACGGTCGATCCCGCTGTCGTCGAGGCTGCCGACCTCGTCGTGCTGCCCGGGTCGCGTTCAACGACAAGCGATCTCGCGTGGCTCCGCGAGCGCGGCCTCGCCGACGTGCTGTCGCGTCTGGCAGCCTCGGGACGACCGGTGCTCGGGATCTGCGGCGGCTACCAGATGCTGGCGCGGGAGATCGAGGACGACGTCGAGGGCCGCGTCGGGGTCGTTCCCGGTCTCGGCCTGCTGCCGATCCGCGTCGAGTTCGGTGCCGACAAGGTCCTCGCCCGGCCCAGCGGGACGTGGCGCGGCCACGAGGTCGAGGCCTACGAGATCCACCACGGCATCGCGCGACGGCTGCCTCCGCCCCCAGGGGAGGTCGCTGATCCGCCCGCTGTGCAGGGCTTCCTCGACGGTTGGAACGACGGGCCGGTGTGGGGAACCATGTGGCACGGCACCTTCGAGAACGACGACTTCAGGCGGGCGTGGCTGACCGTGGTCGCCCGGGCCGTCGGGTCCGAGTGGCAGCCGACCCTCGACGCGCCGGGCTTCGCCGAGCGCCGCGAACGGATGCTCGACACCCTGGCCGACGCCCTCGAGGAGCACGTCGACATCGACGCCCTCCTTGCCCCCACGCGGGTGGGCACCGGGGCGGATGTCAGTGCGGGGACCCGGTCGCAATCTCGTTGACGTAGCCCCTGCGAGCGCCGACCATCGATGGATCGGGGACAGGCCGGCGCGACGGGCGAGGTGGGGCGTGTCATGGGCGGAAGGACGGTGCTCGGGGCTGCAGACGTCAGCGACGAGCTGCTGGCGACGATGGTCGCGTCGAGCCTCGGCGTCGGCCGCGTCGAGCTTGTCACGACCGAGGCTGAGGTCTTCCCGTACGACCTCGACGCGCTGACCACGGCCGGACGCTTCTGGGTGCGGGGCACGGCGCGAGTCGTCGACCCGGGTGACGGCGCGCTGCCCGCGGTCAGCACGGCGCCGTTCGCCTTCTTCGTCAAGGTGGTCCAGTCGTGGGCCCGGTCGCCCCTGTTCGCGATGGTGCCCGAGCCGATGCGCGAGGCCGCCCTGCGCATGGTGCCGTGGCGGACCGAGCCCGAGGTCTACCGGTCGTCGCTCGAGGCCGCGCTGCCCGCCGGCCTGCGGATGCCGCGAGCGCTCGGAGTCGTCGACCTCGACGAGCTGTCGGCGGCGGTGTGGCTCATGCCGGTCGCGATCCGCTCGGTGCCGTGGGACCACGACCGTCATGTCCGCGCGGCCCGCCTGCTCGGGCGCCTCGCAGCGAGTCCGGCGGTGCGGCCCTACAGCGAGGCCGCCGCTCAGCAGGGAGGACGCTCGGTGCGGGACTATGCTGCCGGCCGCCTAGAACACCTCATCCTGCCCGCCCTGCGAAGTGACGAGTTGTGGGAGCACCCGCTCGTCTCCGAGGCGTTCCGCGACGAGCTGCGTGGCCGGCTCCGTGCTGCTGCCGACGCCGTCCCCGCGTATCTCGGCGAGCTCGACGCGGTTCCCCTCGGCACGAGCCACGGTGACGCGTGCACGCGCAACCTCCTCGTCACGGACGCGGATGACGGCTTCACGCTCATCGACTTCGGTTTCTGGGGACGCAGCCAGCTTGGCGCCGACCTGGGCCAGCTGCTGCTCGGCGAGGTGCAGATGGGTGAGCGGCCGGCCCGCGAGCTCCCGGCGCTCGAGGCGGCCTGTCTGACCGCCTATGTCGAGGGACTGCGCGACGAGGGCTGCGACGCCGACGCGGGCGTCGTGCGACGGTCGCACGCCCTCCTCATGCTCCTCTTCTCGGGCCTGTCGGCAGTCCCGTTCGAGCACTTGGGCAGGACTCCGACGGCCGAGCTGCGGCGGCTCGCGGACGAACGCGCCCGGAGCGCGCGGTTCATCCTCGACCTCGTCGACGCCACCCAGCCGGTCGGGTGAGTGTGGCGGCGACGTCCCGCCCGCGCGACCCGCGGGCCTCGGCGCTCGAGGGGGACGCGGCTCCTACCGCGCGAGGTTGTAGAGCCGCGACTCCCACGGCAGCAGGTCGAGGCCGTCCCGACCCGGGTGCGTGGCGAGCAGCACCCGGGCGCCCGCGAGGTCCGGCAGCTCGGCCGCCGGGGCGCTCACCGGCTGCGACGCGCAGTTCGCGAGCACGAGCAGCCGGTCGTCCCCGTGGGTGCGCACGATGACCCAAAGCTGGTCGTGGTCGGGCAGCAGGAGCGCGAAGTCTCCCTCGGAGACCACGGGGAGCTTGTGCCGCAGGGCGATGAGGGCGCGGTAGTGGGCGAGGACCGACTGCGGGTCCGCCTCGGCGGCAGCGGCATTGATGAAGGTGTGGTTCGGGTTGACCGGCAGCCACGGCTCGCCCGCCGAGAACCCGGCATTCGGCGAGTCGTCCCACTGCATCGGCGTGCGGGCGTTGTCCCGGCTCTTGATCAGGAGCGAGCGCATCACTGCCTCGCGGTCGAGGCCCAGGCCCATCGCGCTCGCGTAGTAGTTCACCGACTCGATGTCGCGGTACTGCTCGATGCTGCCGAAGTCGGCGTTCGTCATCCCGAGCTCTTCGCCCTGGTAGACGTAGGGCGTCCCGCGGTGCAGGTGCAGCACAGTGGCCAGCGTCTTGGCCGAGCTGACCCGGTGCTCGGGGCTGTCGTCGCCGAAGCGGGACACCGCCCTCGGCTGGTCGTGGTTGTTCCAGTAGAGGGAGTTCCAGCCGACGTCAGCTAGACCCAGCTGCCAGGACTGGAGGTTGCGCTTGAGCACCGGCAGCGGCAGGTCGGCGATGTCCCACTTCACCCCGCCGGGCTTCACGTCGAGGTCAACGTGCTCGAAGGTGAAGACCATGTCGAGCTCGCGGCGGGAGGCGTCGGTGACGTGGCGGGCGAGCTCGATGGTCGAGCCCGGCATCTCGCCGACGGTCAGCAGGTGGCGATCGGTGAGCCCGACCTCGCGGTTCATCTCGGCGAGGAACTCGTCGAGTCGCGGACCGTTCGCCGAGCCGGCGAAGGGAGACCCGAGCGCCTGACCGGGGAGGACGGGGCCGTCGGGCAAGGTGGGGTCCTTGGAGATGAAGTTGATGACGTCCATGCGGAACCCGTCGACACCGCGGTCGACCCACCAGCGCATCATCGCGTAGACGGCCTGCCTCACCTCGGGGTTCTCCCAGTTGAGGTCGGGCTGCTTCGCGGAGAAGAGGTGCAGGTAGTACTCGCCGCTCTTCTCGTCGAGCTGCCAGGCCGGCCCGGAGAAGGCCGCGGCCCAGTTGTTGGGCTCCGCGCCCGGGCTGCCCGCCTCGTGCCCGGGGCGCGGTGGCCGCCACCAGTACCAGTCACGCTTCGGCGAGCTCGGGTCTCGCGACTCGACGAACCAGGGGTGCTCGTCTGAGGTGTGGTTGACCACGAGGTCCATCAGGAGCCGGATCCCGCGGTCGTGACAGGCCGCGATGAGGGCGTCGAGGTCCGCGAGGGACCCGAAGAGCGGGTCGACGTCCTGGTAGTCGCTGATGTCGTAGCCGTTGTCGTCCATCGGCGAGGTGTAGACCGGCGAGAGCCAGAGGACGTCGACGCCGAGCCGTGACAGGTGGTCGAGCCGCGACGTGATGCCGGGGATGTCGCCGACCCCGTCACCGTCGCTGTCGGCGAAGGAGCGGGGATAGACCTGGTACACCACGGCGGTCTTCCACCAGTCGGGTGCACGCAGTTCCGTGCTTCCGGGCACGCTCGTGGGCGACGTCGACGGAGACATGCTCGGATCCTTGCAGAAGGCGACCCCTCAGATCGCGGACCAGCCTCCGTCGCAGGGCAGGATGGCGCCGTTGACGTTGCTCGCGTCGTCGCTGAGCAGATAGGTGATCGTGGCGGCCAGCTGCTCCGACGTCGCGACTCCCGGGATCGTGGCCTGCATGATGGGCCCCAGAACCGCACCCGCGTGGGCGGACTTGAAGGGGGCCTCGATGTTGGTCGCCACCGCACCGGGCGCCACCGCGTTGCAGCGCACGCCGTCGCCCTTGTAGAAGACGGCGACGCTCTTGGTGAAGCCGTTGACGGCGTGCTTGGACGCGGCATACGCCACCCCCGAGGCGGAGGCCCGCAGGCTGGCTTCGGACGAGACGTTGACGATGGCACCGCCCCCGGCGCCGATCATGATGGGCAGGACGGCCCGCGTGAGGCGCATGACCGCGTTGAGGTTCACGTCGAAGACCCGCTGCCACGTGGCGTCGTCGACCTCCGCCGGGGGGAGGAACGCGTCCATGATCCCGGCCACGTTGGCGAGGCCGTCGACCCGTCCCTCGGCGGCCGCGACGACGGCATCGACGCCGTCCTGGCCGACGATGTCACCCGCAACGGGCACGAGGTCGAGGTCGGGGAACTCGGCGACGAGGGCGTCGAGCCGCGGCCCGGAGATGTCGGCCGCGACGACGCGCGCGCCCTCCTGCGCGAGCCTGACGGCGGTCGCCCGCCCGATCCCGGAGCCGGCACCGGTGACGATGACGGTCCTGCCGTCGAAGCGGCCGGGCGTGTGTTGGACGGACATGGTGACCTCCTGCGGTGTCGTGGGGCGCGAGCCGGCGGCCGGAACTGGGTCGTCTCGCCGCGTCCTACCGGACAACTCTGTCCGGTTATAGGTTATCCCCGTGTCCGACACGCGTCCGGAGAATCGCGGACCTGCCGCCGCAGGGGAGAACCGCAGGGCACTGCTCGCAGCCGCCCTCGAGGTCTTCGCCGACGGCGGCATCGACGCGCCGCTCAGCGCGGTGGCCCGGAAGGCCGGAGTGGGCCAGGGAAGCCTCTACCGGCACTTCCCCGACCGGACGAGCCTCGCCCTGGCGGTCTTCGAGGACAACGTCGCCGAGCTCGAGGCGCTCGCGGCCGACCCCGCGTCGACGCTCGACGACCTCGTCGCGCTCCTCACGGACCAGACCATCCGATCGGTCGCCTTCGTCGACATCCTCACGGCGACATCGTCCGACCCCCGGGTGCTGGCCGTCGCCGAACGCGTCCGGGCGGCGCTCGCCCAGGTCCTCGACGGGTCACGCGGGCCGACCCGTCTGCGGCCCGTGGTCACCGCGGACGACGTGCTCCTGGCGGTCGGGATGGTCGCCGCCGTCGTGGCCAGGACACCCGCCGCCGAGCGCCGCGCCGTTGCCGACCGGGCGTGGTCACTCCTCGACAACGGGCTCCTCGAGGGCCCCACCCGCTGAGGTCCGGGCGGCGAGGAGCTGTTCCCGAAGGATGTCGGCGTGGCCGGCGTGCTGGGCCAGCTCCCGGAGGAGATGGAGGTAGATCCAGCGGAGGCTGAGCGGACCGAACCGGTGGCCCGTGACGACATCGTCCAGCGTGAGATGTGACGCGGTCTCCACCGAGGCCGCGCACACCCGCCTGTGCGCCTCCCGGATCGACGCGACGGTGTCGTCGTCGGCGAGGAGGAAGGAGTCGTCCGGCGACGCGGGGAGCCCCAGCTGCTGACGCCGCGTGCCGGTGACCGCCTCGACGAACCACACCTGCTCGACGTAGGTCGCGTGCTTCACCAGTCCGAGCAGGGTCGTTCGCGAGGGCACGAGCCGCCGTCGAGCCTCCTCCTCGGTGATGCCGTCCAACGACTCGTTGACCAGGCGGCGGTACGTGTCGAGGAAGGCCTCGAGCTGGCTCCGCTCGTCCGACGTGTGCACGGCGTGCACGTCTGCGGTGAAGAGGTTCATGGTGCCCAGTATTGGCCTCCGCGCACGCGGGACGGGCGCCTCCGTCGCGAAGGTGGCTCAGCGGCATACGGCATCGTCCGGGAGCACGAGGACAGGTACGTCGCGGCCGTCGTCAGCGCCGTCTTCGAGCCTGGCTGCTGACACGAGTGCGGCACGGGGTGCATGTCCAGGCATGCCGCGCCTGACGCACGGGCGAGGCGCGGGTGGGGCAGGTCCGGGGTGGCTACCATGCGTAGATGCCAAGACTCGTGCTCACTGTCATCGGGGACGACCGCGCCGGCCTCGTCAAGGCCCTCGCCGAAGTCGTGACCGCCCACGGCGGCAACTGGGAGCACAGCCAGATGGCCGAGCTCGCGGGCAAGTTCGCCGGCATCGTCGTCGTCGCCATCCCGGCCGAGCGGGGCGACGACTTCGTGGCCGCCCTGCGCGACCTCGAGGGCCTCATGGAGGTCTCCGTCCACCCGGGCGCCGAGGCAGAGGCCGGCGCCCGCGAGGGGTGGCAGCCGCTCACCATCGACCTGCTCGGCAACGACCACCCGGGCATCGTCAACGAGGTGACCGGCGTGCTGACGCGGCACGGCCTCAGCATCGACACCATCGCCACCGAGACCCGGGACGCGCCGATGGCGGGCGGGCGGCTCTTCGAGGCCCACGTCGTCGCTCTGGTGCCGCCGACGGCCGACCCGGTTGCCCTGCGCGCCGACCTCGAGGAGCTCGCGACCGAGCTCCTCGTCGAGCTGGCCGTCGAGTAGTCAGGCGCGGCCGTCGGGCGGGGCAGCCGGGCGCCCGGCCGCCCGGGCGGCCGGGCGATCGACACGCGCCACCTCCCTCGCCAGCCCCACGGCCCGGGAGAGGGCACGCAGCTCCTCGGCGGACTGGTTCGGGTCGTGGCGACGCAGCGCCTCGGCGTTTGCGAGGTGGTCGGAGTACGGGGTCCCGACGCGTCCGGCGAAGGTCTCGAGGACGGCGCGAACCGCGGCGCGCAGCCCGTCGTCACCGACCCCGACGGAAGCCAGCATCCCGTCGGTCACGACGACCTGCGCGAGGATCAGGGCGGTCATGGCGACGTCGAGGCCGGCGTGCCCCGGACGCGCGTTGGACCAGTCGATGACGACCGGGTCCGTGCCACGCACGATCACGTTGAGCGGGTGGAGGTCGAGATGGAGGATCGACTCGCCGGGCTCGGCCCCCGGCCAGTCGAGGGCATGCAGCCGGTCGTGCAGCCCGGCGAGAACCGCCCCGACCTGCTCGGGCTGGAGACCACCCGCCATCGCCTCGACCAGCGTGGTCCCGTCGACCCGCTCCATCACGATGTCCGGCCCCGCGGCCGAGTGCACCGCCGGGACCGGGTAACCCAGCGCCGCAACCGCACGGATCGTCGCCGCCTCGGCCTCGGCGGACCGGCCGTCACGGTAGCGGCGGAGCACGAGCCCGTCGCCGTGGTCGAAGACGTCCGAGTCCCGTCCCGAGGCGAGCAGCTTCACGCGGCCACCCTAGCGACCGGTCACCGGCCTCCGAGCCCGCCGTGAACCGCGAGGAGGTCACCCCACGTCCGGACCCAGATTGTCCGGAGGAGCCCCTATCGTGCCGGCATGACCACGACTCAGCCGCCTTGGGATCCACCGCTCGCGGGCACCGAGGTCGAGCAGCTCACCGGAGCACTCGACCGGCTCCGCACGACCTTCCGCTTCAAGACCGACGACCTCGATGCCGCCGGGCTCCAGCAGCGCATCGGCGCGTCCACCCTGACCCTGGGCGGCCTGCTCAAGCACCTGGCCGCAGTGGAGGACCACCACTTCACCGTCAAGCTCACGGGTGAGCCGCTCGGCGGCCCGTGGGACTCGAACGGTTGGGACGGCAGCAACGACTGGGAGTTCGCGAGCGCCGCTGACGACACCCCGGAGGAGCTCTACGGCCTCTGGGACAGCGCCGTCGAACGGGCGCACGCCCGGGTCCGCGCGGCGCTCGACCGGGGAGGTCTCGACCAGCCGGTCCACGCGTCGATGCCCGACGGACGCCACGCGAACCTCCGCCGGCTCCTGTGCGACCTCATCGAAGAGTACGGCCGGCACACCGGCCACGCCGACCTCCTCCGCGAGGCCGTGGACGGCCGCACGGGCGAGGACCCGCCGGACGGCTGGCAGCCGCGGAGCGGCCGCTTCCCCTGGGAGTCGTGACCGGCATCTCACGAGCGGGCCGCGTCCGGGGTGTGGCACGTATGCCGCTGGGCGGGGTCACGCTCGAAGGCGCGCAACCAGCCCGCGCTGGCCGGACCGCATCATCCAACGGTGGTTCGCGCGGAGCACCGCGCCCGCGACGGGCACGAGCCGCCGGAGCCCGGGTGCCGTGACGACGGCCTTCTGGGTGTACTCGGCCAAGGTGTACTCGGCAACCGTCCGGCCGGTGCCCTGGCCCCGGTCGGGGTGGTGGGGGTCCGGGTCGGCCACGAGGCGCCACTGGCTCCACCCCTCGAGGTCGCCGGCGATTCTCACCCGGAGCACGAGACCCACCGGATCAGCGACCTCGCGGGTCAGGAACAGGTCGAGCGTGTAGGGCAGGAGGCTGCGGACGAAGGCGTGGCCGCTCTCGTCGTCGAGCCGTTCGATGCGGCGCACCTGGGGCCACCACTCGGCGTACCGGTCGACGTCGGCCAGCACGGCATACGCCGTGGTGACGTCGATGGGGAGGCGCCAGCGGTCGCGGAACTGGAACGTCCCCATGACCGCCAGCCTGCCACCCCTTCCTGCCCGGACCACGTTCGACGATGGAGTCACTCGATCCGAGGCTGCGACCCGAAGCGGCGAACCTCCTGGGGCCAGCCGCACGCCTCAGCTAGCTTGCCCGCCCACATCGTTGCGGTCTCGTCGTCGGGCACGTCCACGACGGCGAACCCGCCGAGGAACTCCTTGGTCTCGACGTAGGGTCCGTCGGTGACCATGACGGTGCCACTGGTGGGGTCGGCACTGTAGACCGGGCCGTCCTCCTCCAGCCCCCCGGCGAAGACGTAGACGCCGGCAGCCTTCATCTCGTTGACCGCCGCCATGGCGAGCGGCGCGCGGCTGCGGAACCACTCCTCGGTGTGGTCGCCCACCCACTGCTGGTTGAAGTAGAGGAGGTACTCGGTCACGACTGCTCCTTTGCTCTGGCGGGCCTGGTGGACCGCGTCCATACCCACTCCACGAAAGGCGACGGGCGAATCCGACACGGCCCCACCGGAAATGAAACACCGGCTCGAACGGGTCAGTGACCTCCAGGGGCAAAATCGCGTGCATTCGCGCCTCTTCGTCGGCTTTGATCCCTTTTGGCGTGGCCACGTGTACCGCCCGCGTCTGACCAGCACCCGCGACCGTGAGAGCAGAGTGACCACCATGCTGAACTACCCGCTCCTCGATGTCCGCGTCAGCACGCCGACGCTGGAGCTGCGCGCCGCCACAGACGAGCTGTTGGACCAGCTCGCAGATCTCGTGCGCTCGGGCAAGACCCACGCCGACCCAGCGCCGTACGACGACCCGATGTCGTTCTACGAGACCGACCCCGACCTCCGGGTCGCCAAGTGGCTCCAGGCGATCTGGCGGGGCCGAGGCAAGGTCGGACCCGACGCCTGGCGGCTGTACTTCGTCGTCATGGTCGACGGCCGGCCGGTCGGGGAACAGTCCCTCGCCGGGGTGAGCTTCTCCACGCTCGGAACGGTCACCACCTTCTCCTGGCTGTCCACCGATCTGCGGGGCAGAGGGCTCGGGCACGAGATGCGCGAGGCGATCCTGCACCTGGCGTTCCACGGCCTCGGGGCGAAGGAAGCAGCCAGCGACGCGTTCGTCGACAACCTCGGCTCCAACGCGATCTCGCAGGGTCTCGGCTACGAGCCCAACGGGTTCGACTGGGCGACGCGTCAGGGCGAACCCGCCCTGCTCAACCGGTGGCGGCTGACCAGGGACCGCTGGGAGCAGCGACGCAGGGACGACATCCAGCTCCACAACATCGAGGCCTGCCACGCCCTCCTGCCCCTGTCCTGAGGCGTTCTGACGACAGGATGCAGGCCCACCATTCCTTCGGGCTCGGGCTTCAGCCGAGGCAGGATCCTTGCTCGAACTCTCGAAGGGTGGTCACACGCATGAAGTCGTCGTTCTCGGCCCGGGCTTGCTGCTCAGGGCTACCTGTGGGCTCGCCTGCAGGGAGGGGCCGGGTGGTGTCGTAGACGCGGACCTGACCCGGCTTCAAGGCTGTGAGGTCCTCGGCAGTGAAGAGGACGTAAAGGCTGACGCCAGAGCCATCGTCAGCGCCCGCCTCGAGGTGATACACGACCCCCGGCTTCAGCTTTGGGACTGGTCTTCCGAGCACCCATCCGCCCTCAGGACTGCCGAATGACCAAGACGTCGAGCCCGTTGCTGGGGCCGTACGTCCCCAAGAGGCAACCGCAGGGGTGGTGTCGTTCAGGGGCTCGGTGTCGAGAAAGGCGCCGTCCATGTGCTCGCCGCGGCACACTCGCAGATAGCCGACAGGGTGCCCCGCAGCGTCGACACCCACGCCGATCGTTCCGGTTTGAGCCGGGCCGCAGGCGGACAGCACGCCCACGACCGTTAGGACGGCCGCGCCGGCCCGAATCCTGCGAATCGTAGACACGTCCGCACCATACGGCGGGCCGTGATTCGAAGTGCCGCTCACCGCCAAGCTGACATCGCACCGTGGCGAGGCGATTATCCGCAAGACTGCTCGGCGGCACACGCGGACTCTCGCGCTCATCCGCCGGCAAGAGGTCACCTCGATGAGAGCGGGTTGCACCATGCTGGCACCATGACTCGAGACGACCTCAGGGTTGCGCTTGAAGGCGCGACGGGAGAGGCGGTGCCGACGTGTCGCGCCGTGCTTGACGAACCGACCGCGCAGGTGGATGCCGACGCGATCCTTGAGCGCCTGGCCTCCACAACCAAACTCGTGACGCTCTACCGGGGTCGGGCCAGCCACGTCGAAGACATCGGGCTCCCGACGCTTGGGTTCCGAGACGTTGTCGACCGCTTGGAGGCAACGCCTCACGAGAAGCTGCGGCTTGCTCTCATCACCGGCCCGAGCGGGTACCCATGGTGCGTTCTGTTCCTCGCACCCGATCAGACCGAAGTCGTTGCCGCGCTCGCAGTTCTCGCGCCATTGAAGCCTGTGTGAATCTCGGCCGACATGCGACGAACGCCAGCGTCCTACGTGATTCGCAGTCCACCGACCGCTCATCGACAGACCCGGTGTGTCACGTCCCTCACAGGGCCGCCCCTCTGACATAGCGGCGGGCAGCGCATCGGCACCCTCGGCCTTGGGTCCGGTCAGCCAACGGGCGCCGGCGGGAACGGCTGGATCGTCAGCCCGGGTGAAGAGAAGCCGTGGGCGCGGTCGCAGCACGCGGCATACGCGACGCCGCGCATGGTCACGCCGCGATCACCCGCTGGTCTCGCCGGGATCTCAGCGGACACGAAGCGTCATCAGTCGGGTCACGTCCCGGTAACCAGCGCTGTCAGCGCAGCAGCCCACTCCTACGGTCGATTCAACGCGCACTCAATGCAACTCAAGGATGAGGCAGGGGGCACCGCCATGGGAGTACTGAACCATCGCCGTCACATCACGCACGCCGCCATCGCAGTTGTGACCGCTCTGGCCGTGACGGCCTGTGCCGCCGGCGGGTCCAGCGACAGCGGGGCAGGCCGGTCGGGGCAGGCGCCCCCCGCCCCGCCACGCCTTGCCACGGACCTGCCGACGGCCCGCGACTTCGCCATGACCGACCCGGCCTCGGATCCGCTCTCCACCTTCGCGCTCGACATCGACACCGGCTCGTACACCCGATTCAGGGATGCGGTGAACCAGGGCCGCCGGATCGCCCCGAGCGAGGTCCGCACCGAGGAGTTCGTCAACTACTTCGAGCAGGGCTACCAGGCGCCACGCGAGGGACTCGACGTGAGCATCGATGCGGCGCCCCTGCCGTTCCGCGAGGGCCACCGCCTGGTCCGTGTCGGCATCAGGAGCGCGAACGCCGATCACGAGTCGCGCCCCGACGCGGACCTCGTGCTGGTCGTGGACTGTTCCGGGTCGATGGGTGAGGCCGGCAAGATGGACACCACCAAGGCCGCGCTGCGAACCCTCGCCACGTCGCTCCGGCCGACGGATCGCGTTGCCATGGTGTGCTACTCGACCGAAGCCGACGTGGCCCTCGAACCCACCCCTGCCGCGGACCGACTCGCGATCGACAGGGCGATCGACTCCCTGCACCCCCAGGAGTCCACCAACGCAGCGGCCGGTCTCGCCCTCGGCTACGACCTGGCGAGGTCCATGCACACGGAGGGTCGGATGTCTCGCGTCGTGCTCGTGAGCGACGGTGTCGCCAACGTCGGCGACACGACCCCGGGCGGGATCCTCGACCGGATCAGCGCCCAAGCGCGGGCAGGGACGAACCTCATCTCCGTCGGCGTGGGCATCGAGGACTACAACGACCACCTGCTCGAGCAGCTCGCCGACCGCGGCGACGGCTGGCACGTCTACGTCGACACCTCGGCCGAGGCCGAGCGGGTGTTCGCCACCGGGCTCACCGGCTCGCTCGTTGTGACGGCTCGCGACGCCAAGGCGCAGGTCGAGTTCGACCCGGCCCAGGTGGCGGCCTACCGGTTGCTGGGCTACGAGAACCGCGCCGTGGCAGACCGAGACTTCCGCAACGACGCGATCGACGGCGGCGAGGTCTTCGCCGGGCACGCCACCACCGCGCTCTACGACGTCGAGTTGCGGGAAGGAGCGCGCGACGCGTCCTTCGTGAAGGCCACCGTCCGCTACCTCGATGCGAGCGGCCGGCCGGTCGAGCGCTCCCGACAGCTCAGCGACGCCGAGTGCGCCCCCAGCATCGAGCATGCCTCACCACGCCTGCAGCAGGACCTGGTCGTCGCCATGCTGACCGACCGGCTCACCGGGGGCCCCTGGACGCAGTGGACCAGACCCGACGACCTGCGGCAGCGGGCCGCCGCCGTCACGGCGTCGCTCGACAGTGACCGTGACGTGGCCGAGCTGGTCGGCCTCATCGACCGCGCCACCACCTGAGCGACCGGAGCCCTTCGGGCCACCGCGAGTGTGCGACGGCGCTCGGGGGAGGAGCCACCCGCCTGTTCGAGCGGGTGGGGTCCCCCGCTGCGTGTGCCAGTCGCTGCTTCAGCACGGGATAGATGCCGACCGGGGCCGGCAGCACGACATTCCGCGAGCTCGCTCGCACGAGCTCAACCCAGGCGCGGCCGGAACGGGAGTGGCGCAACCGCACGTCACGCACCTCTGCCCATGGGATCCGTGTCCGACGGAACGCGTGGACGACGACGACAGCGTCCTGCTCGAGCAGCGTCCGCATGCGGAACTCGGCGAAGGCAATGACCAGGACGTAGAGGGCCAGCCCGAACGGGAGGACCAGCCCTATGGGGTGCCACAGTACGACGTCGTCGGGCCAGCCTGAGATGCCCATGTGCATGAACAACGACGCCTGCAGCAACCGTCCCACGAGCCTCTTACCGCGCCCGGGCGCATCGCCACCCCCGGCGTTCGGCCTCAGTCCACGGGCGACGGCGGGACCGGCGGGATGGTCAGCCCGGGCGGAGGGAAGCCGTGGGCGCGCTCGTACCAGGCGGCATACGCGACGACGGCGGTCGGCAGGGTCGGGAAGATCAGCGACTCCCCGACCTTCTCGACGAAGCCGGCGCCCTGGAGCGACTCGCGCATGTCCTGCTTGACCCGCGCCATCGCGAAGGCGATCCCCCGGCCAGCGAGGGTCTCGCGCAGCGTGTCGAGCGCGTCGACGGCCGTCAGGTCGACCTCGGTGTTGGCCTCGGCGTTGAGCAGGAACCACTCGACCGGGGCCCGGGTCTCGGCCAGCGCCACCGTCTCGAGCGCTCTCGAGACGAAGTCGTCGGAGTTGGCGAAGAAGAGCGGCGAGTCGTAGCGGTAGACGACGAGCCCGGGAACCTGCACCGCGTCCGGGTAGTCGTCGATGTCGTGCATCCCGGCGACGTTCGGGACGTAGCCGAGGACGCCGTCGTGCGGGTGGACGATCCGCCGGAGCAGGTCGAGGACCGAAAGCGCGATCGCGACGCCGATCCCCGGCAGCACGCCGACGACGAGGACGGCGGCCGTGGTCGCGAGCGCGAGGACGAGCTCGCTCCGTCGGAACGCCGCGATCCGCCGCAGCTCGGCGACGTCGACGAGCCGCAGTGCCGCGTAGACGACGACCGCACCGAGGGCCGCGGTCGGGAACGCGCCGATGACCGGCCCGAGCCAGAGCAGCGTCGCGATGACGAGGACGAGCGAGACGAGCGAGTGCAGCTGTGTCCGGCTGCCCATCGTGTCGGCGATGACGGTGCGGCTGCCGCTGGAGCTGATCGGGAACCCCTGGAGGAGACCGCTGCCGATGTTCGCGGCGCCGAGCGCGAGGAACTCCTGGTCGGCGTCGATCGACTCCTGGTGGCGGCCGGCGAACGCGCGCGCGGTGAGCACGTTGTCGGAGTACGCGACGACGGTGATGCCGAGCGCGGCCGGCAGGAGTGCCCACAGGTCGACGGAGCCGAGGTCGGGGACGTGGACCTGCGGCAGTCCCTGGGGCACCTCCCCGACGACCTTGATGCCGTATGCCGTGAGGTCGAGCACGCGCACCACCACCGTCGCGCCGAGCATCCCGAGGAGCGGCCCGGGCCAGCGCGGCGCCCAGCGCTGGAGGGCCAGGAGCAGCCCGAGCACGGCCAGCGCCAGCCACAGGGTCGGGAGGTGGACGTCGCCGAGGTGGGTCACGGCATACCGGAGCTCCTGGAGGAAGGAGTCGCCCTCGACCGCGATCCCGGTGATCTTGCCGATCTGGCTGACGATCATCAGGGCGGCGATCCCGGCCATGTACCCGACGAGGACCGGCTTGGAGAGCAGCTCGGCGAGGAAGCCGAGCCGGGACACCCGCCCGACGACGCAGATCAGACCGACTGCGACGGCGAGCAGGGCTGCCGTCTCGGCGTACCCGGCGGCGCCCAGGCCGCTCGCCGTCACGAGGGCGCCGACACCGGCAGCGGTCATGAGGGCCGTCGTCGACTCGGGCCCGACAGACAGCTGGCGCGACGAACCGAGGATCGCGTACGTGAGCAGCCCCGGCCCGACCGCCCAGAGGCCGGTGACGGCGGGCAGGCCGGCGACCTCGGCGTAGGCCAGGACCTGCGGCACGAGGTAGGCGGCCACGGTGATGCCGCCGAGGACGTCCCCCCGCAGCCAGGACCGGTCGTAGCGGCGGAGGACCCCGACACCGGGCAGGAGCCGCTCCCAGCGCGAATGGTCCGGAGCTCGGCCGCGCGGGTGCCGCTGCGCCCCGGCCCCCGCCGCCTTGTCCATACGGCGAGGGTAGGGCGGCTGCGCCGGTCATGCGGCAGATCACACCGAGTGCCTGCCCCAACCCCGGAACAGTTCCTCGGGCCCGGCGTACGGTGAAAGCAGAGGCGACTGCCCGTCGGAGGGCAGTGCCTGACGGGACAAACGGGGGATCGTCCAGCGGGAGGAATCGACATGGGACGGCTGAGCCTCGGCATCATGGCCCGCTCGCACAAGGAGCACGAGCGGCGACTCCCCCTGCATCCCCGCCACCTGACGCGGATCCCCGACGACCTCCGCGAGGACGTCCTCCTCGAGCACGGGTACGGCGCCGGTTTCGGCGTGACGGACGAGCAGCTCAAGGCGTCGGTCGGGGGCTTCCGGACGGCCGAGGAGCTGTACGAGGAGTGCGACATCATCCTGCAGCCCAAGCCCCTTCTCGCCGAGATCGCCGCGATGCGGATCGGGCAGGTCCTCTGGGGCTGGCCGCACTGCGTGCAGGACTCCGAGCTGACCCAGGTCGCCATCGACCGCAAGCTGACGCTCATCGCCTTCGAGGCGATGAACCACTGGAACCGCGACGGCTCCTTCAACCTGCACGTCTTCCACAAGAACAACGAGCTCGCCGGCTACTGCTCCGTGCTCCACGCCATGCAGCTCGCGGGGGCGACCGGTGACTACGGCCGGCGCCTCAGCGCCGTCGTCATCGGCTTCGGCGCGACCGCGCGCGGCGCGGTGACCGCTCTCGACGCCCTCGGCGTCCACGAGATCGACGTCCTCACCCACCGGGCCATCGCGGCGGTCGCGGCGCCGATCCACTGCGCGCGGATCGTCCACTTCGACAGCGACACCGGCAACGGCGTGAGCCACGCGGTCACCGAGGAGGGCCCGGTGCCGCTCGCCCGCTTCCTCTCCCAGCACGACGTCATCGTCAACTGCGTCCTCCAGGACACCGACGCCCCGGTGGTCTTCATGACGGACGACGACCTCTGGCTGCTCCGGCCCGGGTCCGTCGTCGTCGACGTCTCGTGCGACGAGGGCATGGGCTTCAGCTGGGCCCGGCCGACGAGTTTCACCGAGCCGACCTTCGTCGTCGGCGACCACGTCCTGCACTATGCCGTCGACCACAGCCCGTCGCTGCTGTGGGACTCCGCGACGTGGGAGAACAGCGAGGCGCTCCTGCCCTTCCTCCGTCCCGTCATGGACGGCCCGGAGGCCTGGGACGAGAACCCGACGATCCGCCGGGCGATCGAGATCCGCGACGGCTCGATCCTCAACCCGGCGATCATCTCCTTCCAGCACCGCGCGCCGATCCACCCGCACTGGCCCCTCGCGACGTAGCGCCGACGTCGGGAGGTCGGCCCCGCGGACGAGTACGAGGAGGGCGACCATGGGCAACGGTCGAGCCAGCCACCGACCGGGCCGTCTCGCGGTCGCCGTCGCAGCGGTCGCGGCCTTCGCCCTCCCGCTGGCCGCCTGCACGACAGGCTCACCGGGCGGGACCGGCACCACTGGTGCGAGCACCGGGGGGAGCGCCACCCCAACGGGCACCACGAGCGCCACCTCCACCGTCCCCGCGCCCGTCCCGACGCAGAGCCCGCCGTCGCCGACGACGACGCGCCCGACGAGCACCACCCGGCCCCCCACGTCGACCAGTCCGCGGCCGACCACCCGGGCCCCGAGCCCGACGAGCCCGACCACAAAGCCGCCGAGCACGACGTGCTCGATCCCGAGCAGCCTGCTCGGCCGCGACCTGACGACCCTCGGCACCTCCCGCAAGGTCCTCGCGCTCACCTTCGACGGCGGCGCCGACAACGCCGGGGTCGCCTCGATCCTGTCGACGCTGTCGGCCAAGGGCGTGCCGGCGACCTTCTTCCTCACGGGCGAGTTCGTCAACAGCTTCCCTGCGAGCGCCCGCGCCGTCTCCCGGTACCCGGTCGGCAACCACACCTTCAGCCATCCGGACCTGACGCTGAAGTCGGACAGTGCGATCCGGACCGAGATCCGGACGGCAGCCTCGCGGATCAAGGCCGTCACGGGCCAGGACCCGCGGCCGTACTTCCGCTTCCCGTTCGGCGCCGTCAACGCCCGGACCATCTCGGTCGTCAACAGCGAGTGCTACGTCCCGTTCCGCTGGACCGTCGACACGCTCGGCTGGAAGGGCACGTCCGGCGGCCAGTCCGTGTCGACGGTCGTCGACCGGGTCCTCGACGCGGCGCGGCCGGGCGAGATCGTCCTCATGCATGTCGGGGCCCACCCGACCGACCACTCCACGCTCGACGCGAGCGCGCTCCCGGCCGTGATCGACGGTCTGAGGGCTCGCGGGTACTCGTTCGTCACGCTCGGCGCGGTGATCGGACCGGCGCCCTGAGCCTCAGCACGGCACCCTCTCCACGGCACCCTGTCCATGGCGGGCTCTACCCGACAGGGGTATGCCGGCCGGCGGGGTCTACGCGGGGATGCGCAGCAGGCGGGACAGGACGGCCACGCCCCCGGCGATCGAGTGGCCGAGTGGCACGCAGCCGTCCTCGAGGGAGTCCTGGAACCGGCCGCCCACACCGATGACGACCTCGGGCTCGGCCGCGCGCAGGTGACGGACGATCGACTCCGCCGGCGGGATGTCGATGAGCCGGGGCACCGCCATGACGACCCCGCCGGCCTGGCGGGCCTCCATCGCCGTCACCCAGTCCTCGACTGGGAGGTCGGCGCCGACGTAGACCGTCGCGAGCCCGGCCCGGCGCGCCGCGACCGCGAACGCCAGCAGGCCGAGCTCGTGCCGGGAGCCCGGAGGCAGCCCGATGATGACGGTCGGCCCGTCGACCCGACCCGAGGCCGCCTCGTAGGCGGCCGCGAGACGGCGCTGGACGGCATACGACACGAGGTGCTCGCCGGCGACGGTGAGCCGGCCCTCGGCCCACGCCTCCCCGACGCGGCTCAGCGTCGGCATGAGCCAGCTGTCGACGACGTGCTCGAACGTGCCGAGGGCGAAGCGCGCGTCGAGGACGCTCGCCGCCGCCGCGGCGTCGAGCCGTTCGGCCGCGCGGACGAAGGCCTCCGCGTCGTCGCTGTCGGCCTGCGTGTGCCGGGTCGCGAGGAGCGAGACGACCGGGGCCACCGCCCCACCCATGAGCTCCGAGCGGTCGATCGTCGCGACCTCGGCGTCGGCCGGAGCCGCACGACGCTCGCCGGACAGCCGGACGAGCGTCTCCTGCGCGGCCTCGCGCGCCGACCAGCCCTCGTTGACGAGGGAGTTCATGATCGCGAGCGCGCGGACGTCGTCGGGACCGTAGAGGCGGTAGCCGCCCTCGGTCCGCTGGGGATGGACGACGCCGTAGCGCCGCTCCCAGGCACGCAGGGTCGCGACGCTGATGCCGGTCAGCTCCGCTGCCCGTTTGATGGTGTACACGCGGTCGCCTAGAGCCTCGTCAGGGCCTCGCGCAGCCCCTTCTCGGCCTCGTCGCCGAGCCGCTGGAAGGCCGGCGAGAGCAGGGGCGCGACGAACCTCGCGATCCCCTTGAGCTCGAACGCGGCGTGGTAGGTGACCGTCGTGCCCCCGTCCCCGCCCCCTCCGTCGCCGTTGGCGGCGTAGGTCCGGGCGAAGGTCATCGTGTCGTTGGCGACGACGGTGGCGTTCTCGCCGCGCAGGGCGAAGCGCTCGCCCGGGACGATGTCGGTGACGAGGTAGTCGAGCTCGGTCTCGCGGCCGAGGAACTTCGAGGTGTTGCGGTAGCGCGTGCCGACACCGCCGTCACCGGACACGACGACGGTCCGGACGGTCCCGGGGTCCCACTCGGTCGTCGTCGTGAAGTCGCTGAGGTAGGTGAACACCTCGTCGACGGGACGGTCGACGGTCACGGTACGCACGATGTCCATGGGTTCTCCAAACCTTTGACAGACCTTCGACAACCACTCTACGGTGTGGACGAACAATGGACAATCCATTGGCGGACCACCATCCGCGCAGCCAGCGGCACCGAACCACTCGGGACATGCCAGACCAGGAGGACCTCGGTGACCGTGACCGCCAGACCCACAGCCGCAGTGATCGGGGCGGGTGTCTCCGGGCTGACCGCCGCCCACGTGCTCAGCATGACCCACGACGTCACCCTCTTCGAGGCGGACACGCGCTTCGGCGGGCACGCCCACACCCACGACGTCCCCTCGGCCGGGCGGAGCCTGCGCATCGACAGCGGGTTCATCGTCCACAACGAGCGGACCTACCCCCACCTCCTGCGCCTCTTCCGGGAGCTCGGCGTCGCGACCCAGCCGACCGAGATGAGCATGTCCATCACGTGCGAGGGCTGCGGCCTGTCGTATGCCGGGGGGCGGGGTCCCAAGGGCCTCTTCGCCCAACCGTGGCGGGCCGCCGACCCGCGCCACGTGCGGATGCTGGCCGAGGTGCCGCGCTTCCACCGGGCGGCCCGGCGCCTCCTCGCCGACGACACGAGCGACCCGACGTGGGGCGAGTTCCTCGCCACCGAGGGCTTCTCGACCCACTTCGTGCGGCACTTCGCCATCCCGCTCGTGTCGTGCGTGTGGTCGTGCGGCGACCTCGACGCGACGACCTACCCGGCGCGCCACTTGTTCCGGTTCCTCGACCACCACGGGATGCTCACGGTGACCGGTTCGCCGACGTGGCGGACCGTCGTCGGCGGGTCGGGGACCTACGTCGACCGGCTCGTCGAGCGCCTGCCCGACGTCCGGCGGGACAGCCCCGTCGCGGCGGTGACGCGCCACGACGACGGCGTAGACGTCCGCGTCGAGGGGCAGCCCGTCGTCACCTTCGACCGGGCCGTCATCGCGACACACGCCGACCAGTCCCTCGAGATCCTCGCCGACGCGACACCCGACGAGAAGCGCGACCTCGGCGCGATCCGCTACTCCCGCAACACGACCTGGCTGCACCGCGACTCCTCGGTCCTTCCCCGCGCCCGCCAGGCCCGCGCGTCGTGGAACTACCGGATGCGCTCGTGCGACGCACCCGCACCCGACGTTCTGGTCAGCTACTGGATGAACAGGCTGCACGGCATACGGGACGTCGACGACCACGTCGTCACGCTCAACCCCGGTGCCCACGTCGACCCCGCCACGGTGACGGCCCGGATGACGTACGAGCACCCGGTCTTCACCCGCGAGGCCGTCGCGGCCGCGGGGCGCCTGCGGACCGCCGGCGGCGACCGGCTCGCCTTCGCCGGGGCCCACCTCGGCTGGGGCTTCCACGAGGACGGCTGCCGGTCCGGCGTCGAGGCCGCCGAGTCCCTCGGAGCGCGGTGGTGACGATGCGCGTCAGCCCGCCACCCGTCCCCGCCCTCGTCGAGGGGACCGTCACGCACTCGCGCCGCGCACCGCTGACCAACGCGTTCACGCACCCGCACTACCAGTGGCTCGTCGACGTGGACGACCTGCCCCGGTTCCCTTGGCTCCTAGGGTTTTTCGCGGGTTTCGACGCGCGGGACCACCTCGACGGGGGCCGCCTCGGCGGCGGCATCCGCGGAGACGTCGAACGATTTCTCGAGGCCCGAGGCGTGACGCTCGCCGCCGACGACCGGGTCCTCATGCTCGCCAACGCGCGGGTCCTCGGGCACGTCTTCGACCCGCTCTCCGTCTTCTGGTGCCTGCGCCCCGACGGCGAGCTCGTCGCGGTCGTCTTCGAGGTCCACAACACGTACGGCGAGCGCCACGCCTACCTCCTCGACGTCGCCGAGGACGGGACCGCCTCCGTCGACAAGGCGTTCTACGTCTCGCCCTTCAACGACGTCTCCGGCACGTATGCCGTCAGCCTCCTCCTCGACGAACGCGTCGTCGGCGTCTCGGTGCGTCTCGACCGGGACGGCGAGCGCGTCCTCACGGCCGTCACGCGCGGCACCGCCTCGCCGGCCACGCCGCGCGCCCTGCGTTCCGTCATCCGCCGCCACGGGCTCATGACCCAACGCGTCACCGCCCTCATCCGCCTGCACGGGATCCGGTTGTGGCTGCGCCGGCTGCCCGTGACGCCCCGACCACCACACCCCGAGGAAGCCGTCCGATGACCGCCCTGCCCGCCGTCACCCAGCCCATCTGCCTGCGCAAGCCGGCCCTCCGCGTCCTCTGCGTCCGCGCCCGCGTCGCCCGCGAGATCCTCGCCCAGGTCGCCCAGCGCGTCCCGGTCGACGTCCTCATGCCCGACGGGTCGCTCCTCGGGGGCGGCGCGCCCCGGGCCGACCGGCCCACCCTCGAGATCGTCCGGCCCACCGCCGTCTTCGAGCGGCTCGCTCACCACCCGAAGATCGGCATCGGCGAGGCCTACATGGCCGGCGACTGGCGCGCCGCCCCGGGGACCGACCTCGCCGAGCTGCTCCTGCCCTTCGCCGAACGCCTCACGACCGCGGTCCCGCCGCGGCTGCTCGCGCTGCGCGGGTTCGTCGACCGGCGCATCCCCGCGGCCCAGCGCAACTCGCTCCTCGGCTCGCGCAGGAACATCGAGGCCCACTACGACCTCAGCAACGAGCTCTTCGCGACGTTCCTCGACGAGACGCTGACCTACAGCTCCGCCCTGTTCGACCCGGCCCGGGCCGTGGAGGAGCAGGACCTCGCCGAGGCCCAGGTGCGCAAGGTCAACGCGATCCTCGACGAGGCCCGCGTCACCGAGGGCAGCCGCGTTCTCGAGATCGGCACCGGCTGGGGCACCCTCGCCATCGAGGCGGCCCGCCGTGGGGCCGACGTCACCTCGCTCACCCTCTCGCGCGAGCAGGCGACCCTCGCCCGCAAGCGCGTCGCCGAGGCCGGGCTCACGGACCGGGTCGACATCCGCATCGAGGACTACCGCGAGGTCGAGGGTAGCTACGACGCCATCGTCAGCGTCGAGATGATCGAGGCCGTCGGCGAGGAGTACTGGCCCGCGTACTTCCGGACGATCGACGAGCGACTCGCCCCGGGCGGGGTCGCGGCCGTCCAGGCCATCCTCATGTCGCACGAGCGGCTCATGGCGACGAAGCACTCCTACGGCTGGATCCAGAAGCACATCTTCCCGGGCGGGCTCATCCCGAGCCTGCGGGCGATCGAGGAGACGACCGCCGACCACACGGCCCTGACGGTGACCGGCGTCCACGCCTTCGGCAGGGACTACGCCGAGACCCTCCGCCGCTGGCGCGAGACGTTCACCAGCAGGTGGCCCGAGGTCCACGCGCTCGGGTTCGACGAGACCTTCCGGCGCAAGTGGGAGTTCTACCTCGCCTACTGCGAGGCCGGCTTCGCGTCGGGCTACCTCGACGTCGCCCAGGTCCGCCTCGAGCGGGCGCAGGACCGGACCGCGGGAGGCGAGGCGCCCTGATGACCCGTCGGCCGCGGCCCGGACCGGGCACCCTCCTCGTCACCCGGCAGGGAGGGGCGGCATGACGACGTCCGTCCTGTGGTTCCGCAGGGACCTGAGACTCGGCGACCACCCGGCCCTCCTCGCCGCGATCGCCGGCGCGGACGAGGTGCTGCCGCTCTTCGTCCTCGACCCGTCGCTCCTGCACGAGGGGACCCCGCGGGCCGACCGCCTCCTCGCCTCGCTCGCCGCCCTCTCCGCGTCGACGGACGGCGCGCTCGTCCTCCACCGCGGCGACCCGCGGGAGGTCGTCCCCGCGGTCGCCGCCGAGGTCGGCGCCGGCGAGGTCCACGTCTCGCGGGAGACGACGCCCTACGGCCGCCGCCGCGACGAGGCCGTCGCCGCCGCCCTCGAGGGGTCGGGACGCCGCCTCGTCCCCACCGGCACGCCGTATGCCGTCGGGCCAGGTCGCCTCCTCAACCAGGCGGGCGCGCCCTACAAGGTCTTCACCCCGTTCGCCCGGGCCTGGCGCGCGCACGGGCGGCCGGCACCGGCGCCGACCCCCGACTCGGTGCGATGGCGGCGCGGCGTCCCCTCCGAGGCCCTGCCCCCGACCACGGGCGACCCCGCCACCGACGCGGGGGAGGCAGCCGCCCTCGCCCGCTGGACGGCATACGTCCAGGGCGGTCTCACCGACTACGCGACCGAGCGCGACCGGCCCGACCTCGACACGACGAGCCGCATGTCGGTGGCCCTCAAGTACGGCGAGATCCACCCCCGGACGATGCTCGCCGACATCGCCGCCCACTCGGCCGGGCGGCTGCGTGCCACCGAGACCTACGTCAACGAGCTCGTCTGGCGGGAGTTCTACGCCGACGTGCTCTGGCACCACCCCGAGTCGGCGTGGCACGACCTGCGACCCGAGCTCTCCCGGCTCCCCTACGACGACGGCCCCGAGACCGAGGCCCGGATCGACGCGTGGCGTGAGGGGCGCACCGGGTTCCCCATCGTCGACGCGGGGATGCGCCAGCTGCTCGCCGAGGGCTGGATGCACAACCGGGTCCGGATGATCACGGCGAGCTTCCTCACCAAGGACCTCCACGTCTGGTGGCCGGTCGGGGCCCGGCACTTCCTCGCCCACCTCCTCGACGGCGACCTCGCCTCCAACAACCACGGCTGGCAGTGGGTCGCCGGGACCGGGACCGACGCCTCGCCGTACTTCCGGGTCTTCAACCCCGTCACCCAGGGCCGGAAGTTCGATCCCGACGGCGACTACGTCCGCCGCTGGGTGCCAGAGCTCCGGCACCTGCCCGGGGCGGCCGCGCACGAGCCGTGGAAGCATGCGAAGGGACACGACGCGGGCTACCCGGCACCGATCGTCGACCACGACGTCGAACGCCGGGAGGCCCTCGCCCGCTACGAGACAGCACGGAGGTGACCGTGCGCGGACCCGTCCAGGAGCTCCGGGCCTTCCTCGAGGCCGCCCTCGTCGACCCGGTCCCAGGCCAGCGACCCGACCCGCCGGCGTCCCGGATGCGGCGGCGCGTCGTCGTCGCGGCGACCTTCGTCATCGGCACGGCCGTGCTCGCCTACGCGCTGCGCATCCAGCCCGGCGACGCGCGCTTCTACGGAGCGACGCTCGCGCTCGCGGCGGTCTGGGGGATCGGGGCGATCGCGTCCGGCCCCCTCCACGTCGGCTGGGGACACACGCGGAGCGGAAGCCGCGCCCGGCCCGTCGTCCAGTCCCTCGCCCTCGGCGCGCTCCTCCTCGCGATCTTCCTCGCGGGCGCACTCGTCGTCGCCCGGTTCCCGCTGCTGCGCCAGCCCGTCGACGAGCTGCTCGACCACGCCCGGTTCGGCTCCCTGCCGGCGGTCCTCGGCATCACGATGCTCAACGGCCTCGTCGAGGAGCTCTACTTCCGCGGCGCGCTCTATGCCGCCCTGCCGACCCACCCGGTCGCCATCACGACGGTCCTCTACGCCCTGACGACGGTGGGCAGCGGCATCCCCCTGCTCGTCCTCGCCGCCGTCGCCGTCGGGGTCGTCACCGCGCTGCAGCGGCGCGTCACCGGTGGGATCCTCGCCCCGATCATCACGCACGTGACGTGGTCGACCGGGATGCTCCTGCTCCTTCCCCCCGTCCTCCAGCTGGCCAGGTGATGTGCGTGCCCCACTCCCCCGCTCCCGTCCCGACCGCACCATCGGCAGCGAGCCCGCCCGGGACCGTGCCCGACACGGCCCCCCGGACGGCGACCCGCCACGAATCCTCCACCGCCCGAACGGCGCTCGTCACGGGCGCGTCCGGGTACATCGGCGGCCACCTCGTCCCACGGCTGCTCGAGGACGGCTGGTCGGTTCGAGTCCTGACCCGCCACGCCTCTTCGCTCGACGACCGGCCCTGGCGCCGGTGGGTCGACGTCCTGGAGGGCGACGTCGCGTCCGCGGACGACATGCGGCGGGCGCTGAGCGGCATACGGACGGCGTACTACCTCGTCCACTCGATGGACGACCGGCCCGACTTCGCCCGCCGCGACCGGGAGGCGGCGACGATCTTCGCCACCGCCGCACGAGAGACCGGCGTCGAGCGGATCGTCTACCTCGGCGGCCTCCACCCCGACGACGAGGTCCTCTCCCCGCACCTCGCGTCCCGCGTCGAGGTCGGGCGGATCCTGCTCGACTCCGGCGTGCCCACCGCGGTGCTGCAAGCGGCCGTCGTGCTCGGAGACGGGTCGGCGTCGTTCGACATGCTGCGCTACCTGACCACCCGACTGCCCGCGATGATCGCGCCGAAGTGGCTCGACAACCGCATCCAGCCGATCGCGATCGACGACGTCATCACGCTCCTCGCCGGGGCCGGCAGCCTGCCCGCGGACGTCAACCGGACCTTCGACATCGGCGGGCCGGAGATCATGACGTACCGGGAGATGATCCAGCGGTTCGCCGACGTGACCGGGCGCCGCCGCCGGCCGGTCGTCACGGTCCCCGTCCTGACCCCACGCCTCGCGAGCCACTGGGTCGGGCTCGTCACGCCGATCTCGGCGGGCCTCGCCAAGCCGCTCGTCGGCAGCCTCGTCCACGAGGTCGTCGCGAAGGAGGACGACCTGCTCGACCTCGTGGTGGTCCCCGGGGGCCTCGAGGGGTTCGACACCGCCGTCCGGTCGGCGATGAAGACGGTGCGCCCCGACACGGCCCCGCGCAACCTCGCCATCGCGGTCGGTGCGACGGTCGCCTGTGCGGTCGCCGGCGGGCTCGCGACCAAGCCCGGCTCCCAGTGGTACCGCTCGCTCGACCTGCCGCCCTGGCAGCCGCCCCCCGCGACCTTCGGGCTCGTGTGGACGCCCCTCTACACGGCGATCGCGGGCAGCGCGGCGACGACGCTCAACGCCCTCGACCGGGCCGGCGACGCACCGGGGCGGAGCGCCTACCTCAAGGCGTTCGGGACCAACCTCGCCCTCAACACCGCCTGGAGCTGGCTGTTCTGGCGGGCCAGGCGCCCGGGTGTGGCGGCCTTGGAGTGCGCGGCCCTGACGGCGAGCTCGGCCGCCCTCGCCCGCCGTTCGATGGCCACGCACCGGACCGCAGGGCTCGCTCTCGTGCCGTATGCCGCGTGGACCGGTTTCGCGACCGTGCTCTCCACGGCGATCGCCCGGCGAAACCGCCGGCGCTAGGTCTCGATGCGGGTCGCTAGTGCTCTCTAGGTCTGGGGCAAGAGTGCGTTAGAGGCGGCTACGTTCCGGCTGACGACCACGAGCTCGGCCGTCTGGGCCCGGTCGGGCGCGAGGAGCCCGTGCGGTGGGCGATCGTGGTCGTCAGGCGGAACGCGCTCACGCCGAGGCCGAGTCGCCGGTGAAGGTCCGGCGGTACTGCAGGGGCGCGACCCCTAGCTGCCGCTGGAAGTGGTGGCGCAGGACCGCCGCCGTGCCGAAGCCGCTGCGCTGCGCGATCCGCTCGACATCGAGGCCGGTCGTCTCGAGGAGGTGTCGCGCCCGGAGCACCCGCTGGGCCGTCAGCCACTGGTGCGGGGTCGTGCCGACCTCCTGGCTGAAACGCCGCGCGAACGTCCGCTCGGACATGGTCGCCCGGGCAGCGAGCGACGGGACCGAGTGCTCCTCGTCGAGGTGCTCGATGACCCAGTCCATGACGTCCTGAAGGCCGTCGCACGGCTCGGTCGGCACCGGCGCCTCGACGAACTGGCGCTGCCCTCCCGCCCGGTGCGGGGGCACGACCATCCGGCGGGCGATGCGGTTGGCGACCTCCGACCCGTACTCGGTCCGGACGAGATGGAGGCAGGCGTCGATCCCCGCGGCGGTGCCTGCGCTCGTCACCACCGGTCCGTCCTCGACGTAGAGGACGTCGAGGTCGACGGAGGCGAGGGGGTGGCGCTCGGCGAGCTGAGCGGCATACCGCCAGTGCGTCGCGCACGCACGGCCGTCCAGCAACCCTGCCGCGCCGAGGGTGAAGGCGCCCGAGCAGACCGAGAGGACCCGCGCTCCGCGCTCCACGGCGATCCGAAGGACGTCGAGGACGGCCTCGTCAGCCGGCCCGTCAGCCAGAGCGTCGGTCGAGCCGCCGGGGACCGCGACGAGGTCGGCGTCCAGGGCGGCGTCGAGGGAGTTTGGTGCCACGATCCCGATGCCCGTCGTCGACCGGAGCACCTCTCCCGGGCGCGAGGAGCAGACTCGGAAGTCGAAGGCCGGCACCCCGTCGTCGGTGCGGTCGATCCCGAACACCTCGCAGAGCACGCCCAGCTCGAACGTGGCGACCGGCTCCTGGATGACGACGGCGATGGTTCGCAGCATGGTTCGAGTATGGCAGGAAATTCACGTACAGTGTCGGTCCTGCCACTCGTGGCAGCATCACGATGCGCGCAGACTTTCTGCCATGAACACCGTCGTCTTCATCCTCATGATCATCGCCATCGTCGCCGCCACCGGCCCCGCACACCGACGCACCGCGCGCCTCCCCCATGCCCCGTTCGGCTCGGACGTCGTCGACGTGGACCTCGAGCGCGTCCTCCACGACACGAACGCCGGGACGTCGACTCGCTCGTGACGGCCCGCCGGACATAAGTTACGCTTCTTTCTATGCCAATACATGGTTATGGGATGCGATGTCCCGTCCACTCCGCCTGACCTGACCGCCGGCTGGCGACAGACCGGGTCCGGAATGCCGCGACCCGGCCCAGCCCCAGGCCCAGCCCCAGGCCCAGCCCCTGGCCCAGCCACGCGACGCAGCCACGCGACGCGCAGCCACCCGGCTCAGCCCCGCGACGCAGCCACGCGGCTCGGACACCTTCCGCGACAGCCCGCCCAGCGGCATACGCACCGACATCGCCCACTTTCGCCCCGAGAGGCCCCTGACCATGAGCACCATCTCCCGCACGCCCATCGCCATCGCCGAGACGGCACGCCGGCTCGCCCGCCACCGTGCCCTCTGGCAGCCCCGCGTCGACTTCGACCCGGTCACGCGCTACTACGCCCGGCTCGCGGCCGAACCCGACCACGAGGCCTGGCTGCTCACGTGGCTGCCCGGCCAGGGCACCCCGTGGCACGACCACGGAGGCAGCTCCGGCTCCTTCGTCATCCTCCAGGGCGTGCTGACCGAGGAGGTCGCCGGCTACCGCGCCGCGGCCGACCTCGACGACGTCCGCCGTGCGTCCGGACCCGCCGTCACCCTGAGCCCCGGCGACCAGCGCACGTTCGGACGCCGGCACCTCCACCGCGTCACGAATATCGGTCCCGATCCAGCCGTCAGCCTGCACGTCTACGCACCTAGGCTCACCGTCATGACGAACTACGAGGAGGTGGAGGGCGTTCTCGAGGCCGCCGAGAACGCCCGGGCGGGGGTGGACTGGTGACGGCGTCGGCGGCGACACCGGGGCGCACCGCGAGGACCATCGCGGAGGTGCTGGCCGAGGCGCGCGGTCGACTCCACCGCCTGACCCCCGCCGAGGCTGAGCTGGCCGCGGCGCGCGGTGCGGTCGTCGTCGACATCCGCCCCAGCGAGCAGCGCCGCGAGCACGGGGAGCTCGACCTCGCCATCCCGATCGAACGGAACGTGCTCGAGTGGCGCCTCGACCCGTCGAGCGACGCCGCGCTGCCGTTCGCCGGCCATGACCTCGAAGTCATCGTGCTCTGCCAGGAGGGGTACACCTCCAGCCTCGCGGCCGCCGCGTTGCAGGACCTCGGCATCGACCGGGCCACCGACGTCATCGGCGGGTATGCCGCGTGGCGGGCCCACGCTGAGGCCCTGGCCTCCGAGGCCGGGGAGGGCGCGGAGGCCAGGGAGGACTCGCCGGTCGACCCTGAGCCGTGATCTGAGGTAGGCGCCGGGCAGGTGAGCCACGGATCTGAGGTAGTCGAGCCCCCATAGATAGGGAGCACACCCGATGTGGGGGCCTACCTCAGAAGCCGAATCTGGAGAAGTCCAACCAGCAACGGCACGAAGGAAGCTCACCATGAACATCTACGCCTACGGCGACGTGCGACTCGTCAAGGCCGAGCTCGACAGCCGGTACCTCGCGGGGCACATCCGCCGCGAGCGCCCGGAATCCTCGCTCCAGGTCATCCGTCGGAGCCTCGCCCGAGCCAGGCGGCTCGAGCTGCCCCGCGACTGATCGCCGGCGATGACGACCGAGATCGCCCCGCTGTCAGTGGTGTGGTCGATAATTCAGGCCATGCCACTGCGCAGCGGGGCCCTCATCGGCCGAGGCGACGACCTCGCCCGACTCAGTGACGCCACCGGCCTCGACGAGAGGCGCGGTGGCGTCGTCGTGCTGTCCGGAGATGCCGGCATCGGCAAGACCCGACTGCTGTCCCAGCTCGAGACCGACGCGGCGGACCGCGGCTGGCTCACCGCGATGGGGCACTGCGTCGGGCAGGCCGGGAGCGCCCTCGCCTACCTCCCCTTCGTCGAGCTCCTCGGCAACCTCGACTCGGCGCGCCCCGAGACCGTCGAGCGCGTGCTCGCCACGCACCCGAGCCTCGGACATCTGCTGCCCGGGCGACGAGACGCCGCCCAGTCCCAGGCTGCGCCCGGTGGGCCCGGCTCGACGGCGGAGCCCGGCCAGGTGGCCGAGTCCGTGCACGCGCTGCTCTCGGAGCTCGGCGCGGAGGAGCCGACGCTGGTCATGGTCGAAGACGTCCACTGGGCCGACCACTCCTCGCGAGACCTCCTGACCCTCCTGATGACCCGCGGGTTCACGACGCCCGTCGCCCTCGTCGTGACCTACCGCTCCGACGACCTCCACCGCCGCCACCCGCTCCACGAGACCCTCGCCGTGTGGGCCCGGATCGCCGGGGTCGAGCACATCGAGCTCGCACCCCTGCCCCCCGAGGCGGTCCGCGAGCTCGTCGCCGGTCTCGAGGGCGCCCCGACCGACGTCGTCACCGCCGGTGAGATCGCCCGGCGTGCCGAGGGCAACCCCTTCTTCGCGGAGGAGCTCGTCGCGAGCGCCGCCGCGGGCCAGATGCTCACCGGGGGCCTCTCCCGCGTGCTCCGCTCCCGCGTCGAGCAGCTCGACGAGACCGCCCAGCAGGTCGTTCGGATCATCGCCCTGTCCGGGCGTCAGATCGGCCACGACCTCCTGGCCCGAGTGTCGGGGCTGCCCGACGACGTCCTCGACCGGGCGGTGGCCGAAGCCGTCGAGCACTACGTGATCGAGGCCTGCTGGCCGCCCTCCTACACCTTCCGCCACGCGCTCCTCGGCGAGACCGTGGCCGACATGCTCCTGCCGGGAGAGCGGCTGCGCCTACACCGGGCGTATGCCGCCGTGCTGGCCGAGCGTCCCGACCTCGCTCCCGCGTCGGAGCTGGCCCGGCACTCCGCCGCGGTGGGAGACCTGCCGACCGCCGTGGCCGCGAGCCGGGCCGCCGCCGAGGCCGCGCTCGCCGTCGGCGGACCACAGGATGCGCTCCAGCACCTCGAACGGGCCCTCAGCTGGCTCGACGAAGACGACACCGAGCGCGACGAGGTGACCCTCCGCGCCTCTGTCGCCGCGATGGTGGCGGGTGAGCCGGTGCGCGCCGTCGACCTGCTCCGCGACCGGCTCGACCACCCCGGCAGCAAGCAGCGCCCCGAGGCTCGCGCCGATCTCCTGGCGGCGCTCGTCGTCCGGGCCCGGTCCATCGACCTGCCCATCGATCCGCTGGCGCTGACGAGGGAGGCGGTCGGGCTGATCGACGAGGACGTCGCCGGTGAGGTGCGTGTGCGGGTGCTCGTCGCGCACCTGCAGGCTCTCGTCGACGCCGGTCAGTTCGTCGAGGCGGCGCTCGTCGGCAACGAGGTCGCCCTGCTCGCCGAGCGGCTCGGCATGGGCGGCTCCCTCGTGGAGGTCCGGACGATCTTCGCCCGGGTCGTCGAGGCTCAGGAAGACCTCGACTCGGTCGAGCGGCACCTGCGCTCCATCGTCGCCGACCTGCCGGTCGACGACCCCCTGCTCCTACGTGCGCAGCACCAGCTCGCGTCGATCATCCACCGTCGTGGCGACCTGCCCGCCTCGTTCGCGAGCTATGACGCCGGGGCCGAGGTGGCTCGCCGCCTGCACCGCGAGTGGGCCCCCTGGGGGCAGGAGTCGCGGCTCCTCGCGGGGATGACGGCCTACGAGCTCGGCGACTGGGACGGCGCCGTTCGGCGGCTCGACCTCGGTGGCCGGCCCGCGCCGCAGCCCGGGCGATCGCTCTTCACCGGCGCCCTGTTGAGCATCCGGGCCGGACGCGGCGAAGAGGTCGACCCCGCGGTCTTCGAGGAGATCCGCGAGTGGTGGCCCGTCGACGGCATGTGTGTCGTGCTGTCGGTCATGTCAGGTGTCGACATCCTGGGCCAGGCGGGCGACTTCGAGGGCCTGATCGAGCTGACCAACGCGGCGACCCGGGCTCTCGACCGGATCTGGGGCGAGTACCACGCCGTCGTCCGGCTCGCCGCCCTCGTGTCGGGGCAGACCGCTTCGGCGGTGGCTCACGTCGATGCGGCGATGCGCGATCGGCTGATCGCCCTTTCCGACGAGCTCACGGTTCGGGCCCGAAGGATCGGGACCGTGGGGCCCGTCGTCGAGGGTGCGAGCAAGCCGATGTTCGAACGGCCGCCGGGCGAGGACCTCTCGGAGACGAGCCGCGAGACGTGGGCCTGGCTGTCCAGGGTCGAGGCGGAGGCGCTTCGTCTGCGGTGGCGCTCCGGCAGCGGTGAGCCACCGACGACCGGCGAGATGGTTGACGCCTGGCAAAGGAGCGTCGCGGCATTCGAACGCTATGGCCATGTCTTCGAGACCGCCCGATCTCAGGCCCGGCTGGCTGCTGCATTGCACGCACATGGTGACGAAGCCGGCTCGCGGGCGGCGGCGGACGCAGCTCGAGAGGTCGCGGAGCGCCTCGGCGCGAAGCCGCTCCTCGCCGAGCTCGCCACGCTTCGCCAATCCGGTTCCCCGGGCGGCGGCACTGGCGACTCGTCGCTGACGCCGCGCGAGGTCGAGGTGCTCGCCCTGCTCGCTCGCGGTCTCTCGAACGGCCAGATCGGCAAGCAGCTCTACATCAGCACGAAGACGGTGAGCGTCCACGTCTCCAACCTGCTCGCCAAGCTCGGCGCCGCCGGTCGAACCGAGGCCGCCGCCATCGCTCGCGACCGGGGGCTGGTTTAGGACCCCACCACCCCTACGTCACTGCCCACCAATCGTGAGCAGTGACGTAGGCGCGGGCACTCACCCCGGACCCCTACGGCGCTGCCCACCAATCGTGAGCAGTGCCGTAGCGCCGGCGGCTAGGTGGGTATGCCCGCGGCCTCCGCGGCGCGGACTCGGGAACGGCGTAGTCCCGGCGTCAGCGCCAGGGTGGCCGCGACGGAGGCGAGGGCCATGAGGGCCATCGCCTGTGCCGCCGACCCGACGCGAGCCGCTTCACCGCCCCCGGTCTGGTGGGTCAGGAGCTGGGCCACGACGCCGCCGAGCAGGGCGCCGAACGCCTGACCGACCATGAGCCCGGTGCCGTTGAGCCCGAACACCTGGCCGCGAACGTCCCCCTCGGTTCGCTCGACGAGCCGCTCCTGCAGCGGCAGGCTGGCGCAGTAGCCGACCGACGCGACAAACGCGAGGCCCGCAGCAGCCGGAACCGACGGGACCAGGAAGAAGGCCAGGTAGGGCACCGCCAACAACAACCGCAACGGTTCGATCAGCCTGTCCCGCAACGCAGCCGGGACGAATCTCCCCACCACGACATCACCCGTCAGCATCCCTGCTGCGCTCGCAGCGAAGAGGTACCCGGCGCGACTTCCGGCATACGGCACGAAGAGGGCCTCGCATCCGACGATGAGCCCGTTGGGCACCCAGAGGCTGAGGAAGACCGGGCGGATGACCGGTGACCCCAGCAGTCTCCGGTTCACCTCACGGGTCCGACGCACGAGGGACGCCCCAGCCGCCCGAGGCGGGTGGTCGCCGAGGCCGAGGCGGACGAGCAGAGCTGCGAGCGCCAGGCCACCGGCGGCCCCGAGGAAGAGCTGCGACGTCGGGACGTGCAGCTGCAACAGGCCCGCCACCCCGAACCCGACGACCTGCATGACGCCCACCGCGATGTTCATCGTCGCCCGACCGAGGATGAACGCCTCAGTGGGCAGGACATCGGACATGAGCGCGATCAGGCTCCCGCCGAGCGCCGAGGTGATGAGCGGCGGCAGGGCGAGCAGGGCGAACCTCCACCCCCACAGCAGGTCCGGGATCGCCTGAAGGACGTTCGCGCCCAGGCTGGCGAGCGCGATGAGGATGAGCGCACGTCGTGGCCGGACGAGGTCCGAGCCCGATCCGAACCACGACTGCCCCAGAATGCGAACGAGGGGCGCACCGAACATCGACAGGGCCGTCGGGATCGCGGACCCGGTGGCGGCGAAGGTGATCGTCCCGAGCGCGAGGCTCGACACGGCATACGCACCGACGTTGAGGCACTGGACGAGGAAGAGGACCCGGAACGCACCGACGGAGAACAGCTCGCGATACGTCTTCACCGGCCCGAGGATGGCGTTCAACGAGAGGGGGTCGGTAATCTTTCGGATGGAGGCGAAAGATGGGGACGTGGCAGATCTCGGCCGACCTGCTCGCGCGGAGCCGGTTCGTGGTGTCCGCGCGGATCGAGGCGTGCGGCGTCCTCAACGACCTCGTCCGCCCGTCGGACCCGGCCGGGCGGGCGCTCGCGGTGGGTCACCGGGAGGCGTTCGAGGCCATGCTCACTGCTCACCCGGCGCGGCGGGCAGTCCTCGACCACAACTGGCGTCGCGGCTGGATCTCCGACTGGCTCAGCCTGCCTCCGACCGCCGCCGACCTGCCCTTCAAGGTGGAGCTCGAAGAGATCCGCCGCCTCGGTGACGATCGCGTCCGCGCCGAGCTCCGCGAGGTGCGCCCGGACCGCCCGCTCCCCCCGATCCTCCTCGAGCCGGGAACGGCCGAGCACGCGGCCGCCCTCCTCTCCTGGGTGTGGACCCACGTCCTCTCCTCCGACTGGGCGCGGCGACGACGGATCCTCCACGCGGACATCGTCTCCCGGACGGCGCGGCTCGCGAGCCACGGCTGGGCAGCGGTCCTGCGCGACCTCGGCCGCGACCGCGAGTGGCTCGGTGACGGACAGCTCCGGATCAACCGCTACGACCTGGCGTCCCGCATCCTCGACGACGACGCCGAGCTCTTCTTCGTCCCCGTGCACGGCACGGCGACGTGGGTGGGCTGGGACCTGCCTCGCCGGTATGCCGTCTACTACCCCGTCACGGGAGCACTCGCCACCGTCGACGGGCGAGCCGCCGGCGGCTTGTCCCAGCTCGTCGGCCGCCCCCGGGCCCGGCTCCTGCTCGCCCTCGAGACACCCGCCAGCACGACGGGGCTGGTCGCCACGACGGGTATGCCGCTCGGCTCGGTCGGCGACCACCTCAAGGTCCTGCTGGCGTCTGGCGCAGTCCTGCGCCGGAGGTCGGGGCGCGAGGTGCTCTACTGGCGAACCGGCCTGGGCGACGCGCTCGTCGCGGCCGGCTCAGCCTGACGACCGGCCCCGGTCTCCCGGTTTCGCCTGCTCGGCCTCGCCCCGGCCGGAGTGCTCAGGCCAGCGCAGCGGCGACGAGGGCCTCGGCGGACGCCTTGGCGGCAGCGGGGGCGTCGGGGTCGGCGTCAAGGGCCCCGCTCGCGAGCCCGCCGTCGAGGAGCAGCGTCAGCGATCGGGCCAGGACCTGGGGGTTCGCCGCGCCGGCCCGGGACGCGAGCCCGGTGACCCAGTCGAGGACGGCGGCCTTGTGGGCAACGGTCCGGTCATGGACGGGCGTCCCCGGCTGCGACTCCGCCGCCGCGTTGATGAACGCGCAGCCGCGGTAGCCGTCCTGGCGACAGGCCGATGACAGGGCGTCGAAGAGCCCGACGAGCTGGTCGGCCGGTGCCGGACCGGCAGCCTCGGCGGCGTCGTGCAGCTGGCCCG
Organism: Intrasporangium oryzae NRRL B-24470; assembly: GCF_000576595.1. GTDB lineage: Bacteria > Actinomycetota > Actinomycetes > Actinomycetales > Dermatophilaceae > Intrasporangium_C > Intrasporangium_C oryzae. The sequence continues at coordinate 90,609 of NZ_AWSA01000010.1, forward strand.
ACCAGATCCCGTCGACCGTGTCGAGGTAGGCGACGACGAGGTCGTCCTTGGCCGGGAAGTGCTTGTAGAACGTCGCCTTCGCCACACCGGACTCGGCGATGATCAGGTCGACACCGACCGCGCGGATCCCCTTGGCGTAGAAGAGCCGGAAGGCGGTGTCGAGGATCCGCTGGCGAGCCGACCCGGTGCGCGGGGTCGCGACCGCCGCCGCCGGAGGCGAGACCTCGGGCGCACCGCGGCCGGCGTGCGCTGCAGGGTGTTCAGCCAGGGGATCCATGCCTCCATTGAAGCAGACAGATCTGTCTGCTAGGTTCTCTCCGCAGACGTAGACAGACCTGTCTGCTCACCCTTAACCCCCAGGAGCACCCATGAAGATCGCTGTCCTCGGAACCGGCATGGTCGGGCAGACCATCGCTGCCCGCGTCGCTGGTCTCGGCCACGACGTCACGATCGGCACCCGCGACCCGGAGGCGACCCTCGCGCGAAGCGGCGACGACGGCTCCTTCGCGGACTGGGTCGCCGCCAACCCGACCGTCACCCTGGCGACCTTCGCGGAGGCCGCAGCGGGGGCCGACCTTGTCGTCAACGCCACGAGCGGCTCGGCCACCCTCTCCGTCCTCGAGGCGGCCGGCGCCGACAACCTCGCCGGCAAGACCCTCCTCGACATCGCCAACCCGCTCGACTTCTCGAACGGCTTCCCTCCCACCCTCTTCGTCAAGGACACTGACTCGCTGGGCGAGCAGGTCCAGCGCGCCTTCCCGGAGACCAAGGTCGTCAAGTCCCTCAACACGCTGACGGCCCAGCTCATGGTCAACCCGGCCGGGCTGGGCGCCGACTCGTCGGTGTTCGTCTCGGGCAACGACGCCGACGCCAAGGCGACCGTGACCCAGCTGCTCCGCAGCTTCGGGCACACCGATGTCATCGACCTCGGCGACATCACGACGGCGCGCGGCACCGAGATGCTGCTGCCGGTCTGGCTGCGCCTCATGGGCGCCCTCGGCACGCCGATGTTCAACTTCAAGATCGCTCGCTGACGCTGTCCCGGGCCGGGCCCGGCCCGGCCCGGTCGAGCGAGCTTCTCGGGCCGGGAGCGTCAGCGCGGTCAGCTCGCCGCCTCGCCCGTATGCCGCTGGGCGAGGTCCCCGGGTCCGATGAGCTCCCAGCTCACTGGGTCGGCCCAGATCGAGCTCGGGCTGACGTAGGGCCGGATCAGCTCGGCCAGGTCCGGGTCGGGCCGTCCGGCGAGGGCGTCCGAGGCGATCCGGCGCGCCGCGCCCGCGAGCAGGTCGGCGAGCTGGACGCGCGGGTCGGTGCGTGAGTCCACGAACCGGATCCCGGCCAGGGCGCCACTCTGCGCCATCTGTTCGATGTGCGCGACCCGTTCCGGAGTCAGAGCGGCCTGGACGTCGTGGACGACCTGCACGCGTCGGCCCTCGGCTCCCCAGAAGGCGACGACGGCCGCGACGGCCGGGACGATCGGGTCGAGCGCGGGCAGAACGTGCTCGCGCGCCGCCACGACCCCGCCGACCCCGGCACCCCACGCAGGCAGACCGAGAGCGATCCGGCCGAGCAGGGAGGCGACGGCCGTGTCCCGAGCCGCCTCGGCGAGGCCACGAAGGTGCTCGCGGAGGTGAGCGGCATACCTCACGGCATCCTCCGGGGTGCGAGCGCGCACGAGGTCGTTGAACGCCCCGAGCAGGGCGAGCCAGGCGTCCTCGCCGATGCGCGTGACGGCCTCTCGACCGAGCAGCATCGCGTTGCGGGCGAGCGCGGCGTCTCCCACGGCGGCGGTCCGGACGAGCGCTGTCGTCAGGTGGAAGACCTTGTCGGTGAGGTGGACGTGCGCCGCCCCGTGCAGGGGACCGTCGGGACCGAGCAGCCACTCCAGAACGCGGCGGTTCTGCTCCCGGAGCACGACGCTCGCCTTGACCTCGGTCGCGGGCGAGCGCGCCTCGACCCGGATCCGCGCGATCGTCTCGACCGCGGTGCGGGTGTCGACGACGAGGCTCGCATGAGCGAAGACGTCGGTGCTCCCGCCGACGAGCTTGTCCCCCTCCGAGCCCGACTCGTCGCACGCGACCTCCACCGGAGCCGATGGTCGGGTCGAGGCGGTCATGGGCCCATCATGAGCCGGGGTGCCCCCGCACGACCATCGCGTTTCCGGTGCGGGTCAGGGTCACGATGCGGTCACGTCCCGCTGCTCGTCGAGGCGCGGTCGCGACGAGCGGGTATGTCTGACCCGTCAAGACACGGCGCCCCCGGCCATCAGGCCACCGGCCAGACGGCCGCTCCGAACAGGAGACCCCATGACGTCGCGTCCGACCGCACCCGAAGACTGGCTCGACCTGCTCGAGTCGACCCTGGAGGCCTTCGACGAAGCGGGCGGGCACCGAGTCCTCAGCCGGCTCTTCGAGGACGTCCCGGTGGAGGAGGCACTCGCCACCGTCGTGCTGCCCTACCTCCACGCCATCGGGGAGCGCTGGGCGAAGGGGTCGATCGGCGTCGCGCAGGAGCACTTCGCGAGCAACGTGCTGCGCTCCCGGCTGTCGCTGCTCATGCAGGCCGAGTCGCGAGACAGCGGGCCGCTCGCGGTGCTGGCCTGCCTGCCGGGGGAGCACCACGAGTTCGGTCTCATGGCCATGGCACTCACTCTCTCGCGCCTCGGATGGCGCACCTGCTACCTCGGCCCGAGCACCCCGACCGCCGAGCTCGCGCTGACGTGCCACACGCTCCAGCCGGCCGCTGCGATCCTCTCCGCCCACCGACCGACGGCGTATGCCGCTCGCGGGCCTGAGCTGCGCCGGCTCGCCCGCACGACGAACGTCTACATCGGGGCGCAAGGGGCATCGGGTGAGCTGGCCGGGCTCTGCCACGCCACGCACCTGAAGGGGGACCCGGTCTCGGGCGCACGCGAGGTTCATGCGGCTCAGGGCGCCGACGCCGGGTCGGCACTCGAGGCGTCGGCTGCCGGCTGACCCCCGGCCCACCGCCTCACCCTCCCCCCGCCTCACCCTCCCCCGCCTTTTCTTCGCCGGGGCGGACTTGTTTCGGCCTGTGGGCGGTACCGGCCCGGATTCCTTCGCCCGGGCGGGGAAGTTAAGGCCCGTGCGCGGTTCCGGGCCGGATTCCTCCGCCCGGGCGGAGAAGTTGAGGCCCGTGCGCGGTACCGGCCCGGATTCCTTCGCCCGGGCGGAGAAGTTGAGGCGGGTCAGGAGCCGGGCGCCGTCCGAGGCCAGGGCGCGAGGCGCTCGATCAATGCGGCCATGCCGAGCAGGAGCCGTTCCCCGCCGTCGGGTGCGACGAGCTGGACGGCGAGCGGAGTCCCGGTCCCGGGGTGCAGACCGGCCGGGACGGAGACCGCGGGGTAGCCGGCGAAGTTCCAGGGCGCGGCATACGGCGCGTAGCGGGCGTTCGCTGCGAAGACTCGGGGCCAGGCGCGCTGACCCCACCGCGCCGCCTCGATCGGCGGTGCGGCGAGCGTGGGGGTCACGAGCAGGTCGAACCCGGAGAACCAGTCGCCGAGCGCGGCCCGGAACCGGTCGCGGTCGGCGGCCTTGACGAGGTTGCGCGCTCGGACTCGGTCGCCGAGGGCGACGTGGGCCCGGGTCGCGCGGTCGAGCCGGGAGCGGTCGAGCCCGTCGGCATCGGCCGAGGCCCCGGCGACCCAACGGGCCAGGGCGGGAAGGGGGTTCACCGGATAGGGCGGGTCGGCGCGCGTGACCCCGTGCCCAGCGGCCTCGAGGAGGCGGACCGTCCGGACGACGGCCCGGACGTGTTCGAGGTCAGGGCGGACTCCCGCGATCGGGGGCTTGGTCGACACGGCCACGCGGAGCGGCCGGTCCGGCTCGTTGACGTCGGCGAGGTCCGGTCGGTCGGCCATGACCGAGAGCATGAGGGCGGCATCGGCGACGGTCGTCGCGAGCGCACCGTTCTCCGCCATGCCGTACCAGTCGTTGGGCCCGAGACCCGCGGGAACGACGCCACCGCCGGGCTTGATGCCGACGAGCCCGCAGCAGGCGGCGGGGATCCGGATCGAGCCCATCCCGTCGGCGGCGTGAGCGACCGGGACCATCCCCGAGGCGACGGCCGCCGCCGAGCCGCCGGACGAGCCGCCCGGCGTCCTCGTCCGGTCCCACGGGTTGCGGGTGATGCCGAAGGGCGAGTCCGTCGCCGCGAACACGCAGAGCTCGGGCACCCGGGTGATCCCGACGACGACGGCACCGGCCGCCCGCAGCCGGGCCACGACCGCGTGGTCGGTCGGCTGGGGCGCGTCCGCCGTGAGCGGCGAGCCGTTGCGCATCGGCTCGCCCCTGACGGCCACGTTGTCCTTGACGGCGACCGGCACGCCCGCGAGGGGCAGCCCGAAGCGGTCGGGACGACGGTCGACCGTCTCGGCCTCAAGCAGGGCCCGCTCCGACCGGACGACGTGGAAGGCGCCCAGCCCGCCGTCGCGCTCCGCGATCCTGCGCAGGGCGTCGGTCACGACGTCGACCGCCGAGCGGTCCCCGTGGTGGACCTGCGCCGCGATCTCGCCGGCGGTCGGGGCCGGCGCACCGGACGAGGTGGGCACGCCTGTCGAAGCCGTCGTCCAGGCGGGCATGGATCCGTGTTCACCCGTCGACGCAGGGATGGGACGCGCCGTCGTGTCGCTCATGAGCCGACATTACGACTCCGAACCGCGCATCGGAGCGAGGACGGCGCCGACGACGACCACCGCGAGGAGGGCGTCGGCGACCGGAACCGGCAACGCCGGGCCGGCCAGCCCGACGAGGGCACACGCTCCTGCCGCGGCGGCGAGGAGGCGCGCGTCCCGGGTACGGCCGTTGGCGGCCTGCTGCAACCAGGCGATCGCCGCGAGCGAGAGCGCCACCGGGACGGCGACGACGAGCACGGCGAGGCCCTGCCCGACGTCGGCACCGACGCCGTGCCCGCCTCCGAGGAGGTCGAGCTGGGCCTGGACCCCCGCGCCGATGGCGGCCAGGGCGGCATACAGGGCGTAGTGGCCGTAGCCCCACGTGAATGCGGCGCGGCGGTGTCGCGTCAGGGCGTCGCGACCCAGCGCGTCGAAGTACGTCCACCACATCCCGAAGGCGATGACGAGGGCGCTCCCCACGACGACGAACGCCGACGAGCGCCGTCCGGCATCGCCGAGGGCGTCGGTCAGCCCGACCGTGACGGCGAGGATCGTGTCGCCGAGCACGATGAGGGTGAAGAGCCCGTAGCGCTCGGCGATGTGCCCCGGGTGGAAGACCCGGTCCGGGGTGCGGCGAACGGCCAGAGCCGGGGTGGCGAGCTCCACCCCGAGCGCGACGGCGAAGCCGACCGCCCGCGCGGGCCCGCCGGCCAGCGCCGAGCCCACCCACAGGGCCTGTGCGAGGAGGGAGCCTGCCGCGTACGTCAGGGCGAAGCCGTGGTGGGGCGGGTCGTCGCGCGCGGACCGGAGCCACTGGAGCACGAGGGGCAGGCGCATCGCGGCATACGCGAGGGCGAAGGGCACGAGGTCGCCGTCGGCCGCGGTGGGCACGGTCGCCGCGACCGCGAGCACGCCGGCCATCTGGCCGAGCGTGAGCAGCCGGGTCACGGGGACGAAGAGCAGGGCGTATGCCGCTGTGGCGGCGGCCGCGTGCCCCTCCGTGACGCCGTGGTGGAGCTCCGCCGCGAGCGCCGCGACGGCGACGACGAAGCAGAGGTCGAAGAGCAGCTCGAGGGGCGTCGAGGCCCGCTCGTGCTCCTCGGGGTCGCGCAAGACTGACGGCGCGAGCGGCGGAAGGCGGGGGCTGTCGGCGGACACGGGACGCACCTCCGATGCGGGTCAGCGTCCCAAGGTCTCGATGACGAGCCGGGCGGCCGCGGCACCGGAGTACTGCTGCTGGCCCGTGATGAGGTTGCCGTCGCGCACGGCGTGCGCGCGGAACCGGCCCTGGACGATGAAGTTCGTCCCCTCGATGGCCCGGGCCTCGTCCTCGATCCAGAACGGCTGGATCCGCTGGCCGACGAACTCGTCGGCGTAGGCCTCCTCCGAGTTGGCGAAGCCGGTCCACGTCCGCCCGGCGACGACGAGCTCGCCGTCGGGGGTCGTCGCGTCGAGCAGGACGCACGTGGCGTGGCAGACGACGGCCGCGACCTTGCCCCCGGCGACGAACCGGCCGACGAGGTCCTTGACCGCCTGGTCGGCCCGGAAGGTGAACATCGGCCCCTGGCCGCCCACGAGGAAGACCGCGTCGAAGGAGTCGGTGTCGAGGTCCGCCAGGGCGGGGGTGTCGGCGACGAGCGCGGCGTGCTCCGGGCTCGCGATGAAACCGCGGCTGATGAGGTCGTGGGCGGAGTAGCCGGAGTCGTCCGTCGGGTCGGAGTACGCGTCGGCGACGAGTGCGCCGCCCACGTCGTCGCGCCCCGGCGGGCCCGACTGCGCGCGATCCTGACGAGCGCCGTCGCGCGCGGTGAGCTCCCCGAGACCGCCGACCTCCTCGTCGCCGGCTCGTTCCTGACCGGCTCGTGGTATGCCCTCGCTGTCAGCGAGCCCCCTCCGCCGAGCGACTGGGCCCGACGCGTCGCCTCGCTGGTCTGGCGGGGCTGCGGCGGGACCGTTCCGAACTGAGGCGTGAACATCCATGCCGGAGAGACGAGCTCATCGCAAGCCGCGCCACCACCCTTGCGGCTCAGGCACGCTGGCAGACCATGAGGGGATTGCCGTCGGGGTCGAGAAACTGGACGAAGAAGACGCTGCCGATGTCCTCGACGTCGGACGTGATCGTCACCCCCAGTCCCTGCAGGTGTCGCACGGTCGCCCCCATGTCGTCCGTCCAGAAGAAGAACCGCGGTGGCCCCGACGGGGAGAAGTCGGGACGGTTGGCGTCGAGAGCGAGGCGCGTCTCCCCCTCGGTCGGGATGTCGAAGATGGTGCCCCCGTGCGAGACGTCGCCGGGCTCGAAACCGAGCACAGCGGCATACCAGCTGATGGAGGCGTGCATGTCGCGGACGGGGACGAAAACCTGGCCGACACGTCGTTGGATGGGGCTGTTCACCCGGGGGACACTACGCGTTCACACCGACATCCGGTTCGCCCGGATTACGCCACGATCTTGCGGTTCCCGCTGGACCCACAGGCGGCTCGCCGGAAGACTGCGGCCATGGTCGCGTCCCTCCCCCCTTCCCTCGAGACGGCCGAACAGGTCGAGCAGGTCGTCCTCGTCAGCCCGGAGGGCGAGCCGACCGGGTGGCTGCCCAAGACCCTGACCCACCATGCACGGACGCTGCTCCATCTCGGGTTCTCGTGCTACGTCGTCGACGACGACGGGCGGGTCCTGCTGACGCGCCGCGCCCACGACAAGGCGACGTTCCCGGGGGTCTGGACCAACTCCTTCTGCGGCCACCCCGCCCCCGGAGAGCCCGTCGCGAATGCCGCTCGGCGGCGTGCGCGGGACGAGCTCGGTGCCACCCTGGGCTGGGTGCGGCTCGTCCTGCCGGAGTTCCGCTACCGGGCCGAGATGGACGGCGTCGTCGAGCACGAGCTGTGCCCGGTCGTGGTCGCCGGACTCGCTGACGGGGGCCGGCTCGACCCCGACCCGCGCGAGGTCGACGGGCTCGAGTGGGTCGAGTGGGACCACTTCACCGTCCAGGTGAGCGCCGGGTGGTTCGTCGTCTCGCCGTGGTGCGTCGAGCAGGTCGAGCAGCTCACGGCCCTCGGACCCGACCCCTTGCAGTGGCCCGAGGCCGACGCGGCACGGCTGCCCGCCGCGCTCCGGCCGCCGCACACGCCCACCCCCTGACTCGTCCTCGCAGGCGGCCCCCCGGCGGGTCGGGACCGCCCGGCGACGCTGCAGTGGACGGGCCCGGGTTCGACCTGATGGCCGTCGGTCGCGGGCCTCAGACGGAGCGCGCCTCGTCGAGCAGCGCGAGCTCCTTGGCCAGGGACGGTCCGACCTGCCCGGCGATGGCCTGCTCGACGAGGCCGCCGACGAGCGGGACGGACACGGCGATCCGCAGGTCGACCGCGATCCTGCTGCCCGAGGCCACCGACCGGACCGTGCCCGAACCGTCGACCGTCGCACTCACCCCGTCGATCTCGAAGAGCAGCTCCCCGGCCAGGTGGTCCGACGCGACGACCCGCCAGCGCTCGACCCGCCTGATCGACGGCAGGGCCGGGACGCGCTTGCGGACCGCCGACGGCAGCCACGAGAGCGGCACGTCCCCGACGAGCCGCGCCTCGAGAGCGTCCGGCTCGACGACCAGACCCTCGAACCGCAGGCTCGCCTCAGGCGCGATGGCCGCTCGGCGCTCCCAGTGGGCGCGGTCGCGGAGGGTCGCGAGGACGTCGGCGACCGACACCCCGAGGTCCCTGCTCTCCTGGACGTCAGTGGCCATACCCCAGCGTCCGTCGGATCGCCATCGGGCGCAACAGCAGGCAAGCAGCCGTCGACAAACGATCCGACGCAGGTGAGACTCAGGGCACTCTCATGCAAGATGGTGAGAGAGTGCATGGAACGCCGCCCACCCGAGGAGCAGAGTGAGCTCGCAACGATCTGACGCAGGCAGGGACGTCTCATCGCAGATGCGGGATGTGCACCGAAACGGGGTCGCCGTCGACACACCACCGCCGCGGGTCGACCACCGCGGACCGCGTCAGCTCGAGCAGGGACGCGACGAGCGGGGACGCGACGAGCGGGGACGCGCCGAGCCGGGACGGCCCGGACAGGGCGGGCCCGACCGTGCCGAACCGGCCCGGACCATGGACGCCATCGACGGGCTGCTCCGCGAGGTGTGCGACGACATCGCCCTCGGCTGGGCCGAGCGGGTCCCCGAGTCGGCCGACATCCTCCCCGCGGACCTGCCCGAGACGCTCCTGACCTGGCTGCTCCCCGCGAGCGGCAAACGGCTCCGCCCGCTCATGTGCCACTGGGGCTGGGTCACCGCCCACGGCGCGGTCGACGGCGCGGGCCACGACGACATGGTCCGGGCCGCCGCGGCCCTCGAGCTGCTCCACCTCTTCGCCCTCGTCCACGACGACGTCATGGACCGCGGCGCCTCGCGCCGCGGACGCGAGACGGTCCACGTCGCCGCTGCCAAGGCCCATGCCGGCAGCGGCGCGCTCGGCGACTCCGTCCTCTTCGGTGACAGCGTCGCGATCCTGCTCGGCGACCTCGCCCTGAGCGAGGCCTCGATCCTCATCTCCGGCACCCCCAGGCCGCTCCTCGACATGTGGCGCGAGATGCTCCGCGAGCTGGTCCACGGCCAGCTCCTCGACATCACGGCCGCCGCCGCCCGGCGCCGCGACCTCGAGCACTCGCGGCGGGTGGCCCGGCTCAAGTCCGGCGCCTACACGATCCAGCGGCCGCTCCTGCTCGGGGCGCTGGCCGCCGGGGCCGGCCCCGAGACGCTCTGCGCGCTGGCGGCCTACGGCGACCACCTCGGGGAGGCGTTCGCGCTGCGCGACGACGTCCTCGGCGTCTGGGGCGACCCCGCGGCGACGGGCAAGCCCGTCGGCGACGATCTCCTCGCCGCGAAGGCCACGGTGCTCCTCGCCGAGGCGCGGCGGCTCCTCCCACCGGCGACGAGCGAGCGTTATCTCGGGCCGGCCTCGGTGATCACCCCCGACGACGTGCCCGAGCTCCAGCGGCTCATGGTCGAGGTCGGGGTGCTCGACGAGGTCGAGTCACGCATCACCGACGAGGTGGCCCGGGCGCTCGACGCCCTGGACGACCGCGGTCTGCACCCCGACGGGGTCCGCAGCCTGACCGAGCTCGCCCACGCGACGGCCTGGAGGAGCGCGTGAGCGTCGTCGTCATCGGGGCGGGGCTCTCGGGGCTCTCGGCGGCCTGCCATCTCGTCGGCCGCGGCCACGACGTGACCGTCGTCGAGCGGCACGAGGCACCCGGAGGCCGTGGCCTGCGCCTCCACCAGGACGGGTTCACCTTCGACACCGGCCCTACCGTCATGACGATGCCCGACCTTGTCGCGGACGCCCTCGCGGCGGCCGGCACGAGCCTGTCCGATGCCCTGCCGATGACCCTGCTCGACCCCGCCTACCGGGCGCGGTTCGCCGACGGCAGCCAGATCATGGTCCGGCACGGCATCGAGGCGATGCGCCAGGAGATCGCCGACACGTGCGGGAGCGTCGACGCCGCCGCCTTCGTCGACTTCGCGGCGTGGCTGCGCCAGCTCTACCGCGTCGAGATGCCGCACTTCATCGACGCCAACTTCGACTCCCCGCTCGACCTCGCGTCCTCGCCGCGGGCCGCCGCCCGGCTCGTGCGGCTCGGTGGCTTCCGACGGCTCGGCCCGGTCATCCGCGAGTGGTTCCGCGACGAGCGCCTCCACCGGCTGTTCTCGTTCCAGGCCCTCTATGCGGGCCTCTCCCCCGAGAAGGCCCTCGCGCTCTACGCCGTCATCACCTACATGGACTCCATCGAGGGCGTGTGGTTCCCCGAGGGTGGGATGGACGCCGTCCCCGCGGCGCTCGCGACCGCCGCGGCCAAGGCCGGTGCCGACGTCCGCTACGGCGCGACGGTGAGCCGGCTCGCCCTCGACCGGCGCGGAGCCGTCGCCGGCGTCGTCCTCGACAGCGGCGAGCAGCTGCGCGCCGACGCCGTCGTCTGCACCCTCGACCTGCCGACCGCCTACGACCGCCTGCTCCCCCAGCTGACGCCACCGCGCGTCGTGAGGTCCGGCAGCTACTCGCCGTCGGCCGTCGTCTGGCACGTCGGCGCCAAGGGGCAGCCCGAGGCCGGCGTGGCGCACCACAACATCCACTTCGGCGACGACTGGAACGGCGCCTTCCGGGCTCTCATCGACGACAAGCGGCTCATGCCGGACCCGTCGCGGCTCGTCACCGTGCCGACCGTCACCGACTCGAGCCTCGCCCCTGACGGCGACTCCGTCCTCTACGTCCTCGAGCCCGTCCCCAACCTGTCCGGTCGCATCGACTGGACGACCGAGCGCGAGCCCATGCGCGAGCGGCTCCACGGCTTCCTCGCCGCCAACGGGTACCCGACCCAGGTGCTCACCGAGCACCTCGTGACCCCGCTCGAGTGGCAGCAGCTGGGCATGCACGAGGGGACGCCCTTCGCGCTTGCCCACACCTTCCTCCAGACCGGCCCGTTCCGGCCCGGCAACCTCGAACGGCGCGTTCCCGGCCTCGTCTTCGCCGGGTCCGGCACCGTGCCCGGTGTCGGCGTGCCGATGGTCCTGGTCAGCGGCAAGCTCGCGGCCGAGCGGGTCGACGCCTACCTGCCCGGTCGCGGACCCTCGGGGGCGGGAGGCGCGTCCGGCGCCGGCGCTCGGAGCCGGCCCAGCGGCATACGCCGTCTCTCGCGGACGGGAGGACGGCGGTGACCGCGGTCGACGTGCCCAGCGACGCCCTCCTCGAGGAGGGCTACCGTCGCTGCGCGCGGATCACCCGCCAGCACGGCACGACCTACTACTGGGGGACGCTGCTCCTCCCGCCCGAGCGCCGCCGCCACGTGTATGCGGTCTATGCGTTGTGCCGGCTCGCCGACGACATCGTCGACGACCCGGGCGCGACGTCGGCCCCTCAGGTGGCGCGGACGGCGGAGCGGCTGCGCGAGTTCGCCGACACCTTCCGGCGGGTGGCCGAGGGCGCACCGACCGACGACCCCGTCATCGCGGCCGTCGGGCACAGCGTCCGGTCGTGCCAGATCCCGTCCGAGTGCTTCGACCGCTTCTTCGGGGCGATGGCCCAGGACCTCACGCAGACGACCTACGAGACGTGGGACGACCTTCTCGGCTACATGGACGGGTCGGCCGCCGTCATCGGCGAGATGATGCTGCCCGTTCTTCGGCCGACGTCGGCGGCGGCCCTCGCCCCGGCCCAGTCGCTCGGGCTCGCCTTCCAGCTGACGAACTTCCTCCGCGACATCGGGGAGGACCTCGGGCGCGGCCGGGTCTACGTGCCGCAGGAGGACCTCCGACGGTTCGGCGCCGACCCGTGGGCGCGGACCGTGACCCCCGAGTGGCGCGAGCTGATGCGGTTCGAGATCGAGCGCAACCGCGAGCTCTACCGCCACGCCGACGAGGGCATCGCCCTGCTGCCCCGGGCCTCGGCGCGCTGCGTCGGGACGGCCCGGACGCTCTACGCCCGGATCCTCGAGCGGATCGAGGCCAACGACTACGACGTCTTCTCCACGCGGGCGCGCGTGCCCACCTGGCGCAAGGCCGCCGTGAGCACCCGCGTCCTCGTCCTCGGACCCACGCGACCGGAAGCGGTGACCCCATGACCCTGCGCACGACTCCCGAGACCTCGCGGCACGACCGGAGCGACGCCGATGCGGCGGTCCGGCACGTCGCCGGTGGGCTGACCGAGCGGATCTCCCAGCGCATCTCCCAGCGGGTGTCCGGGCGGATGGCCGAGGTGAACCCCCTGCGACGCCTGCCGGTCGAGCCCCGCGACCGCCTCGAGGGGACGTGGCGCCAGGCCCGGCCGGCCCGGATCCGGCGGGCCTTCGAGGTCGCCCAGGGCCGGGACCCTGGCGGCTGGCACGTCGTCGGAGCCTCGTCCGAGCTGCGCCCCACCCGGTCCGTCACGCGGACGGTGGGCGGACGCGAGGTGGTGCTGTGGCGCGGCGAGGACGGCCGGGCCCTGGCCGGCCCCGGCGCGTGCCCGCACCTCGGCGCGCTCCTCGAGGACTGCGAGGTCATGCACGGCAAGGTCTACTGCCGCTGGCACGGTCTGGCCCTGGGCGAGGGCACGCGCAAGGACTGGCTCACCTACCCGGCCCACGACGACGGGGTGCTCCTCTGGGTTCGCCTGCCCACCGAGGGCGAGACCCCGACGGAGGCGCCGACGATCACGAGGCGACCGCCGGTGGACGCATCGTTCGCGACGGTCATCGCCGAGCGCGGCACGTGCGAGCCGGCCGACGTCATCGCCAACCGCCTCGACCCGTGGCACGGCACGTGGTACCACCCCTACGCTTTCAGCCACCTCACCGTCGACGACTCGGCCTCCAGCGACGAGGTGCTGACGGTCGACGTCGCCTTCCGCGTGTCGCGGACGTGGGGCGTGCCGGTGCGGGCGGAGTTCGCCTGCCCCGACGCGCGGACGATCGTCATGACGATCGTCGACGGCGAGGGGACCGGGAGCGTCGTCGAGACGCACGCCACCTTCGTCGGTCCCGACGCCCAGGGACGGCCGGTCACGATCATGACCGAGGCGACGATCGCGCACTCGGAACGCAAGGGCTTCAGGGTGGCCCGCGCGCTTGCCGGGGTGATCCGCCCCGCCGTCGCGTCGACCGCGCGCCAGCTCTGGGTCGACGACATGGCCTATGCCGAGCGTCGCTGGCTGCTGCGCAGCCGGGGCGAGACCTACGGCGCCTGATCCCTCCGCCACCGCGTCCACGTTGCCGCGTCCACGTGGACCAGGGCGTATGCCGCTGGGCCGCGTCCCGGGATCAGCGGCGGGTGAGCAGGCGGCGGGCCGCGTGGGCAGCAGCCTGGCCCCGGCCTCGGGTCGGCACGGTCCAGACGTCGTGACCGACCAGGCCTCGGTCCCGCAGGAGGGCATTGGCTGCCAGCCAGCCGGTCGTCGCGGCTCGCTCCATGAGGGCGACCGGATGCTCGCACCGGATGCCGTCGCCGGCGAGGACGACGCGCGGGTCGGGCGTCGTGACCCCGGGACGGTCCGCCCACGGATCGGTGCCGGCGAGCGGGCAGTCGTCCCTGACGAGCCACTCGTCGTGCAGCACCTGTGCACCCTCGAGCTCGGGATGGATCCGGTGGAGCTGCGCGAGGAGCTCGGCGCGGAGGGCGCCTTCGTCGGGAGAGGGTGACACGGCATACGCGTGGAGCTCGACGAGACAGCCGCCGACCTCGCGCGCCCACGCGCGAGCTCCGTCCTCCATCTGCTCGACGAAGGAGACGTTGTCGAGCGGGCCGAAGCGGCTCGTCCCGAGGAAGGGCGGTGCGCCGGCGGCGGGCGGACGGTCGAGCCAGAGCCGCCACACCGCGAAGGGCGGCGCGATACGCAGTCCGGCGACCCGCGAGCGCCAGCCCTCGTCGCCGAGCCACGGCGCCCCGGCGACGAGGCGCTGCAGCGGCGCCCGGTCGGTCGCGAGGACGACCGCGTCCGCCTCGAGGACCCCTCCGTCGGCGAGGACGACGGCCACGCCGTCGGGGCGCTCGTCGAGGGCGGCGACCTCGCGCCCCGTCTCGATGTTGACGCCGAGGCGCCGCAGGTGCGCGGCGAGCGGCTGCCACAGGGCCTCGTCGTAGGGCGCGTCCGGCACGTCGAAGAGCAGCCCCTCGGCCGAGCCCGTGAAGTAGGTGTGGAACATCGCGACGAGCTCGCCGCCGGAGAACTCGCGCGGGTCGGCGAAGAAGCTGCGCGCAAAGACCTCGAGGGCGAGGTGCCGCGCCTGCTCCGGGAACCGCAGCCGGTCGAGGACGTCGGCGGCGCTCACCCCGTCGTACTCGGAGTACGTCTCGGGGAAGCGCACGTCGAGCAGCCCGAGCGCGGCGCCGACGTCGACCCGTCGGAGCGCCGACATCGGGAAGCTCGGGCTCTGGACGACGAAGGCGGCGATACTGAGCGGCGGCGTGCGGGGGATCCGGGCGAACGAGTCGGTCGGGCCGTCGGCGAGGCGGAGCGGGTAGTCGTCGACGGGCCGGAGCCGCTCGAGCGCGGGGTCGGCGCGACGGAGCAGGGACCGGAGGTTGTAGTACTGGCGGAAGAAGGCGTGGAACCCGCGGCTCATCGAGCCCGCCCGACCTCCCGGCAGCTCGACGTCCCAGGACCTCACCCGGCCGCCGAGGGTGTCCTCGCGCTCGACGACCGTCACCGGGACACCGCGCTCGGCGAGCCCGGTCGCCGCGGTCAGCCCCGCGATCCCGCCACCCACGACGACGACACCGCGGGTGGTCCCCGTCCGTGCGCCCGTGGCGGGCGTGAGCGGCGCCTCGGCCGTATGCCGCTCGGCGCGCGGGTCGAGTCCCGGCCGCCAGTGTGAGGTGCCCATGCGTGTCCCGGTCCTCAAAGGGGGCGCCGGGCCGAGAAGGTGTGGATGATGCCCCGCTGCCAGCCGCCGATCGTCCGCGACCCGACCCCCTCGAACCCAGCCGTGCGGAGGCGGCCCTCGAGCTCCTCCACGGAGTCCATGTCCATGACGCTGCGCCACAGGTAGCGGTAGAGGCGGGTCCGGCGCGAGGTAAGCCACCCGAGGGGCACGACGATGACCTGGCAGACGGCGGTCCACACGGCGGTCGCGACGCGGTTGCCCTTGACGGAGTACTCGTGGACGACGAGCGTCGCGCCCGGCCGGAGCTGGTCGTGCAGCGAGGCGAGCAGCTCGTCACGCTCGGGGACGTTGCGGACGAGGTACGCGGCGAAGATGCCGTCGAGCCCTCCGGCCGCCCGCGCCTCGGCGAGCTCGGGCAGCTCGCCGATCTTCTCGGCGCGACCCTGCGCGAACGCGACGCTCGCCGGCCACGTCTTGGCGCGGGCCTCGCGAAGCATCCCGGCCGAGCCGTCGATCCCGACGAGCGTGAACGCCCGGCCCTTCCTCTGGAGCTCGGTGACGAGCGCACGGGTCGAGGCGCCGGAGCCGCAGCCGAGATCGACCATCCGCACCGGGTCGGCCTGTGCCGGAAGGGACTCCACGAGAGCCCTCGCCGAGGTGCGTAGGTGTGCGTGGTAACCGGGGTTGAGCCCGACCATGAGGTCGTAGCGGTCCGCGACCTCGTCGAACGCCTCGGGGACCTCGCCGCGGTTCACCGGCTGCGTCGTCGTCATGCACTGCTCCCTCTCTCGGTGTCGAAGTGCCTGTCGGGCTGCCTGTCGGACTGCCTGTCGGACTGCCTGTCGACCTGCCTGTCGGACTGCCCGTCGACCTGCCTGTCGACCGGTGTGGTCTCCCCGCGCGTCCGCTTGCCCCACTCCCACAGCACGATCGTGCTCGTGACCATGGAGAACCCGAAGAGGTAGTCCTCGACGGGGATGTCCCACGGGAAGCGGACCCCGAGGAAGTGCTCGGGGCTGTAGATGACGATCGGCGCGCTGAGCTTGGTCAGCCACCCGTCGACGAGGACCTGGAAGGCGAAGACGATCGCGAGGGCGATCCAGTACTGGGCCCGGCGAAAGACGTGGACGCCGAGTCGCCGATCGAGCAGCAGGGTGACGACGACGGACAGGACCGCGAGGACGGTGTACTCACGCATGCGTCCGCCACCACCCGTCCGAGCGCCACCGCCGCACCCACGTCAGGACGGTGCCGACGGCCTCGTAGGAGAGGAGCCCGCAGATGGGGATGACCACGAAGAAGACGAGCTCCTCGAGCGGCATACGGAGGGGGAGGAGGATCCCGGTGACGTAGGCCTCGTTGTAGCTCCAGTGGCCCCGCCAGATGCCGACGACGTCCCACGCGGAATACGCGAGAACGACGGGCAGCATCGCGGCGAGGAGCAGGCGCGGCCGGCGGTAGACGCGGGCGGCGAAGGCGAACTCGAGCGGGAGGGTGACGAGGACGCACAGGGCCATGAGGGCGAGGTACTGATACCGGTCCATCGGCCCCGTTCTCGTGTGGTCGTCTCAGCCGTCGTATGCCGCCGGGCCGGGTCCCGGTGGGAGCCGGCCCCGCGCGGCGCGTTCGTTGCGTCAGCCTACGTGAGCAGGCGTCAGCGCGTCGGGTCTCGGGAGCTCGCCGGGCGCCGGATGCCGCGCCGAGGGTCCTAAGGTGGCTGGATGAGTACCTCGATCACGCGTGTCGTCGTCACGGGAGCAGCGGGCAAGGCCGGTCGGGCCGCCGTCGCCGAGCTGAAGGAGCACGGCTACGACGTGCTCGCGACGGATGCCGCGGAGCGACCGTCCGACCTCGAGGGCGAGTTCCTCCGGGCCGACCTGACGGTCTACGGCGAGGCGATCGACGTGCTTGCGGGCGCCGACGCCGTCGTGCACCTCGCCAACATCCCGGCGCCCGGCCTGCGACCTGCGGCGGCGACGCTGACCGAGAACACGTCGATGAACGCCCACGTCTTCCTCGCCGCCCAGCAGCTCCGCCTCAAGCGCGTCGTGTGGGCCTCGAGCGAGACGACGCTCGGGCTCTCGTTCGGCCCGGACAGACCGCCGCGCTACGTCCCGGTCGACGAGGACCACTTCCCGCTCCCGGAGTCGACCTACGCGCTGTCGAAGGTCGTGTCGGAGACGATGGCCGAGCACATCGCGACGTGGTCGGGCATCCCCTTCGTCGGCCTGCGCTTCTCCAACATCTTCACCGCGGCGGACTACGAGCGGGTCCCGGGGTTCAAGGACGACCCCGAGTCGCGGATCTGGAACCTCTGGGGCTACATCGACGTGCGCGACGCCGCCGCCTCGTGCCGCAACGCCCTCGAGGCCGACACGACGGGGTCGGTCAACGTCATCATCGCCAACGACGACACGATCGTGAGCGACGAGTCGGCCGTCCTCATGGCCCGCTTCTTCCCCGACGTCGAGGTGCGTGGCGAGCTCATCGGGCACCAGACGCTCCTGTCCAACCAGCGCGCCAAGGACCTCATCGGCTACCGCCCCCAGCACGGCTGGCGTCGGCCGATCGACGCCTGAGACCGCGCTTCGGCGGTCGGGCCCTCAGCGCAGGTGCGCGTCGAGGAACGCCGTCGTCCGCCGGATCGACAGCGGCCACTGACCGACGAACGTATGCCGCTCACCCGGGTAGACGTAGAACGTCACGTCCCGGCCCGCGGCCTTGAGGGCGGCGACGGTGTCGCGTGACCACTGGATCGGGCAGTCCTCGTCGAGGGTGCCGTGGTGGATCATGAGCGGGTCGGAGATGCGTCCGAAGAAGGTGCGCGGGCTGACGTCGGCCCAGGCCCGGGGCTGGGCCTCGGGCGTGCCGAGCCGGGCGATGACCTCCTTCGCGACCCCGGACCGCGCCGGGTCGCGGCGGACCCACCTGTCGAAGTTGTCGACCGCGTCGGAGCTGACGGGCGAGTAGGCGACCGCCGCCTTGAACAGGCCGGGCCGGACGATGAGCGCGTTGTAGACGACACCGCCGCCCATTGAGCGGCCGACGAGGCCGATCCGGTCGGGGATGACGCGCGGGTCCTTCTGCAGGGCGAGCGCCGCGTTGATGACGTCCTCGGTGTAGCCGATCCGCAGGTCCGCGTCGGCATTCGGGTCCCGGCTCGACTGGGCGTGGTTGCGGTAGTCGACGTGGAGGACGACGTAGCCGTGCCGGGCGAGGTAGTCGCGCTCGCGCAGCATCGTCTGACCGTTGACATATGCGGCCGGGTCGACGTAGCCATGGGCGGTCACGACCGCCGGGAACGGGCCTCGCCCCCGTGGGATCGCGATCCGACCCGAGATCGTCAGGCCGCTGCCCTGGTACGTCACGGCATACTCGCGGTAGGCGTCCGTGCTCCCGCCCTCACTCCCGAGGCGGAGCCCGTGACCGTCGTACGTCTTCGCGATGAGCGCGGGGATCGAGACGGGGTTGGGCGCGGTGGTCGACGTCCCCGGTGCGGAGGTCGTCGATGTCCCGGTGGGGGCGGCCGTGGTCGTCTGCGCGGCGGTCGGGCTCGGTCCCCCGCCGCTCGCGGGGACGCCACTGACCGTCGGTCGCGCGGGTGAGGGCCCTGGTGACGGCGCGGGCGAGGTGCACGCGACGAGGAGCGAGGCCGCCATGAGGAGGCACCCGCCGATCGTGGCCACCCGGGTCGGTTTCACACCCTGAGTGTCGCCCGGGCGAGCCTGATGGACCAGGTGCCCTGATGGACCAGTTGCATAGTGCTACCGCAGCGCGCTCAGGCCGCCCGGCTCGTGGATCGTGCGGGCGCGCGCGAGCGAGAGCAGGCACCATCCGACGGCTCCGGTCCAGACGAGCAGCAGGATCCCGTACACGGCGTAGCCGCCCTCGATGACCGGGCGGAGCACCTCGCTGACGATGCCGAGTGCGCCGGTGGCGATCCCGAGGTAGGCCACCCACCGCGGGAACCCGCCCTTCGCCATCGCGACGGAGACGAGCAGCATGCCCACGGTCGTGAGCACGCCGACGGCGCTCGGTGTGCGATTCTGCGCGATGAGCGTCTCGGCGGCCGCGGCGAGCGCGGCCTTCCGGGCCGGGTCGAGGGTCAGGGCCGCCTGGTCGCTCAGGTAGACGAGAGCAGGCGCGCCGGTGCTCGTCGTGGGAACCGCCAGGGTGAGCGCCCACGCCGCGCCGCCCACCGCCGTCCCGAGCGTGGCGAGGCTCTGGTCGACCCGGCGCAGCGCCGGGTAGAGGGCGAGGTACGTCACGGCCGCGAATGCCCCGGGCACGAGCCACAGCTCCTGGTGGACGACGTAGAGGGTCCGGTGCCCGGCGATGTAGGCGAGGGTCGCGGCCCCTCCGTCGATCGGCGGCGCAGGCGTCGTGACCGACAGGACGATCGCCACGACGAGGAGGAGCACGAAGATCCAGGCGCAGACGCCGCCGACGCCCAGAAGGAGGTGCCAGACCGGGTCCGGTGGTCGCATCGCTGCCGCCCTCGGCCCCGGCCCCGTGCGCGGGCGCGTCGCCTTCCCAGAACTCCTCCGACGCGCGTCGTGCAACGACACCCCCAACACCCCCTGAGCGTCATGCTCGTCGGGTATGCCCTGCGGGCACAGGGCCAAAGGTCCCTGCGGTGGCCCGAGCTCCCGTTCTCAGAACGCGGTCGAGGGCAGGTCGCGCTCGTCGTCGAGGATCGCCTGCACGATGCGGGCGGCCACGACCGCGGGGTCGAGCCCCTGCGGGAGGCGGGGGGCGCTGCCGGCGATGGGTCGGTCGGCCAGCCCCGTCTCGGTGTGCGGCGGCCTCGCGTCGAGGACGCGGATCCTTCTCCGGCGCAGCTCCGTCGCGACGGCTGCGTCGAACGCGGTGAGTCCGGCCTTGACGGCGCTGTATGCCGCCATGCCGGGCATCGGGCGCTCGGCCACGACCGCGCTCACCTGGGCCACGAACCCGCCCTCGGCGAGATGCTCGGCAGCGGCCCGGACGAGCCTGACCGGCGCGACGAGGTCGAGCAGGAGCAGCTCGTCGAAGGTGTCGTCGTCGAGGTCGGCGGCGTCGCCGAAGGCCACGACCCCGGCGGCATTGACGATGCCGTCGAGGGGCGCGGCCGCTGAAGCCCTTGCGAGGACCGCCGTGGGCGCGTCCGGTCGGGTCAGGTCGGCCGGGACCGTCGTCAGGACCGAGTCTCCCAAGGAGTCTGCGAGTGTCGCCAGGCGTGCGGGGTCGCGTGCCGAGAGGGTGAGGCGGGCTCCCTCGCCCGTGAGACGGTGGGCGATGGCCGAGCCGAGGCCGCCCGTCGCGCCGAGGACGAGGACATGCGCTCCGTCGAGTGTGGTCACCCCCTCATCCTGACCCAGCACGAGCTGTTGCGTCGGGGCGCGCGCGGCCGCAGGGGTGCAGCGGAAGCCGGCCCAGCGGCATACGACGCTGCCGTGGCAGTGGGCGATATGACCTTCCCGTCATTTGCTGAGGAGGACGCGGCACACGCGACATAGTGGAAGTTAGTCCACTGCGTCGATGTGGAGGTGCCTCCGTGATCCAGCTGCTCGACAGCCTGCCCGACAACGTCATCGGCCTCGTGGCCCACGGGGACGTGCGCGCGGCCGACTACCGGAAGGTCGTCGCCCCGGCGGTGGAGCGGGCACTGGCGCACGGCGAGAACGTCCGCCTGCTCTACGTCCTCGGTGACGACTTCATCAGCTTCAGCGCGGGTGCGCTCCGCGAGTCGCCGATCCTCGGGCTCGCTCGCGGAGGCCGCTGGGAACGGATCGCCGTCGTCACCGACACCGACTGGGTGAACCTCGCATTCAAGGCCCTGGGCTGGCTCATCCCGGGCGAGGTGCGACGCTTCCCGTCCGAGCAGCAGCAACAGGCGGTGATCTGGCTCTGCGAGCCGTGACGGCGTAAACCCCGCGCAAGCGGTAGAAATCGAGCATGGAACTCAGCCGGCTCGAAACGGTGTCCCCCGCTCTCGCAGCCCGGATCCTCTCCGCGTCGCCCGACAGTGCCCGCCAGTTCGCCTTCCAGGCGGCCGAGCTCGCCTGCGCCGCGGTTCGGCTCGACGACCCGGCCGTCCTCGAGGCGCTCGCCGTCGGCACACGTGGCCGGCTGCCCTCGCCGGGGGCGATCGAGGAGACGAGCCGGCTCTGCGCAGACTTCGAGCAGGCCTACTTCGAGGCCCTCGCCACTTCCGGTCCGGGAGTGGGTGGCGACGACGCCGGGATGCTGCGCAGCTTCGCCCTGGCGCGGGCCGCCTCGGCGGTGGTCATGGCGGCGCGGGCCGACGCCCACGAGGCGGCGATCGAGGCGGCCTACGAGACGTGGACCGTCACCGACGATCTCGACGGGCTCGAGGACCTAGCCTCCCGGCTGCTCTGAAGCCGCTGCCCGTGCGGCCGACTCGATCTCTGAGCGGTAGTCGGCCCACCACTGGTCGTCGTGCGGCTCCTGGTTGAGGTTGTCCTTGCGCAACCCGGCTCGACCGTCGAGCTGCTCGCGGAGGATGTCGGCATGCCCGGCGTGTCGGGTCGTCTCTGCCAGCACGTGGACGAGGATCGTGTGCAACGTGACGTCCGGCTGGGGCCACCACGGCACGTGTCCGCGGACGTCGAGGTCGAGCGAGCGGATCGTCTCGTCGGCGTGGGCGATGGCAGCCCGGTAGGTGTCGAGTGTGCCCTGACGGCTCTCCGACGCGGGCACCCACATGTCGGCGCCCTCCGGGGCGTCGTCGTCCCACCACGGCAGGTGCGGCTCGAACGGTCGGTCGAAGACCTTCCCGAAGTACCACGCCTCGCCGATCGACAGGTGCTTGACCAGTCCCAGCAGGTTCGTGCCGGTCCGCGTCAGCGGCCTGCGCGCGTCGTACTCCGACAGCCCCTCGACCTTCCAGAGCACGGCGTCGCGCGTCTTGGTCAGGTATTCGCGCAGCCGCTGCTTGTGCTCCTCGCTCATGCCGTTCACCTTGCCGCATCCGCGGACGGTCCGGGCGACGCAGGGCCTCCTCCTGCGGTCGCAGATGGAACGGTGAAGGCGAACCCGGCCGGAGAGTTCACCACATGCTGGGAGTGTCCCGTGGGGGCCACAAGCATCGCAGTCGGCACACTCGAAGCCTTGGGTATCGAGGTCGATTGACTGGGTCAATGCCGCAGCAGCCGTTCGGAGCGCTCAACGCTCTGGGTCGGCCACCAGGTCCACCTCTACCTCGTCGCCCGCACCGCGGCCCGTCTGCTTCCGGGTTTCCGCGTTGAACGAGACGAGATAACGACCTCCCATGACCCCGATGGTCGTCTTGTACGTGTAGCCGCCATCGATCGTGACAATGACGGGAACTCGCTTCCCGCGGTTGAACGCGAGCACGATCGACTCGGGAACGACGATGCCGACGTTGTTGCCGCCGGTCGCCTCGAGCACGGTGCGGAAGGTCGCCATGCGACCAACCCTAGTCTTCAGGTGCGCTCGGCTGCCGCTGTTCGGTCCTCGCTCGAGCCGCGTACGGAACTCCCTGAAGGTGAGCCCTTTCGTGTGGACTCGGCGGTGCCATCATGATGAATGGCCTTTGACGACATCTGGTCCGCTTACAACGAAGCCCAGCTCGGTCGAGAGCCGCGCGAGTTGTGCCGAGCTGTGGTCGCCCAGGCCGGTCCCGGCCGGGGGCGCTTGGCCGTGGACCTCGGGTGTGGAAGCGGCGTGGAGACCCGCGCGCTGCTGAACTCCGGCTGGCGGGTCATTGCCGTCGACAGTGAGCCGTCCACGCCCGCCCGGCTCGCCAGCCAGATCGGTTCCGCCGAGGGGCTCGAGATCAGGGTGCAGTCCTTCCAGGAGCTGGACCTGGGACGGGTCGACCTCGTCCACGCGGCATACGCCCTGCCCTTCATCGACCCGACTGACTTCCCTTCGGTGTGGCAGCGGCTCCGCGATGCGCTGAACCCCGGCGGGTGGCTCGCGGTTGACCTCTTCGGAGACCGGGACGAATGGGCCGAGACCGAGGGTATGACGTTCCTCAACCGGTCCCAGGTCGGGGAGCTCCTGGAGGGCCTGGACGTGGTCAGGCTGGACGAGGAGGACGAGGATGGGTGCGCGTTCACGGGCCCCAAGCATTGGCACGTCTTCCACGTGTTGGCCCGTCAGGCCTGAGTGCGCAGGTAACGCCCGAAGTGCGGCACGGAGAAGGCGATCTGCCCCCGATCGCTCGAGTACATCAGCCCCGTCTTGATCAGCGCGTCGCGAACCGGCTAAGAACGAAACTGGGACCCATGCGAGGAGCGGCCCGAGATTCGAGGCCGCTGCTCAATCGAACTACGCATCGAGGGAAAGGGTTTCACCCTCATGCGATGGTCGGACGTTGCGATCCTGCCGATGAGCGTGCTCAGGGCATGGCTCGGAAGTGGACTTCGAGCACCGGGACGGTGAGTGCGATGAGGTCGTTGTCGGACAGCCGAGTCAACTGCTCCACCCCAAACAGGGAGTCCGTCCAGGTGATGCCGATCAGACTCGCCAGCCCGGCGGCAGCGTGGACCTCGGGGATGTCGAGCGCGGTCGCGATGTATGGGATCACGAGCGTCTCCCAATGGGTCCGTGTGAGGACCAGATCTTCTGGCTCGGCCAGGTGCTGCCGGACCAGGGCACGCATCCATTCGCCGGTCTGGGGATCACGCCAGATGGAGATGAAGTGTCGGGCGAGCGCTTCGGCGAACTCCTCACGAGGAGTCTCATCGAGCAGTCGGACGAGAACCTCCAAGGGGTCAACGGGCAAGTCGAGGGCCTCGCGATAGAGCTGATGCTTGGTGCCGAAATGATGACCAAGCAGCGCCGGATGGACCCCGGCCCCCTCAGCGATCGAACGGATCGTGGTCTTGGTGTAACCGCGATCTGCGAACTGAGCCCGAGCGACTTCGAGGATCTGATCCCGGGTCTGCGTTGCTCCGGGACGACGTCCACGCCTCGCCATCCGCCCACCTCCTTCGCGCACACACTCTTGCCGATGGGATTGTCCATCCCTACATTTAGACGCGTCTAGTTCTGTGATCCCTATACAACCCCCACGAGCCACCCCCACGAGCCACCCCCACGATGCGGCCAAGCGCACCGGGCAGAGAGATGGTCCCCATGAGGTGGTACCTCAGACATTGGTACGACGTCGGACTGCTCGTCGGGGTGCTCGCCCTCGCGTGGGGCGTCGTCGCCGACCTGGATACCCGCCAGCAGATCCTCCTGCTCAGTTTCGGGGTTCTGATCCTCCACGAGTTCGAGGAGTACGGCTGGCCCGGCGGCCTTCCCACATTCATGAACGAGGTGATGCGGCCCAGCGACCGACCCGACCGATACCCGTTGAACCAGCTGAACTCCATGGTCATCAACGTCTCCGCCGTCTATCTCTTCTACGGGATCGCCATCTTCTTTCCAGATGTCATTTGGCTCGGCCTGGCACCGATCCTGTTCAACTTCCTCGAAGTGCTACTCCACGTCGGCGGCGGCGTCATCCGCGCACGAGCCAAGTACAGCCCAGGACTGGTCTCGGTCATTCCCTGGGCGGCGCTCAGCGTCGGGTACATCGTCGAGGTCAACAACGACACCGGGATCGCGGCCAGCGACTGGTGGCTCGCCATCGGCTACATGATCGCCTTCGTCGTCATCTTCCTCGCCCTCGTCACCTACGTCTGGCTCGCCGACAAGAACTCCCCATACCCCTTCGACGACGTCGAGATGTCCCGCTTCGAGAAGTACCGCCACCTCGTGGGAGCGGCGCACCCCCACTGACGGCAGCGCACGCTCATAACCCAGATAGCGTGCGCTGTGGCAACCGGATCTGCCGCGAGCAGCACGGCAGACTCTCACTCCCCGGGCCGGTGACAGCCCAGTGCGTCCTACCGGCGCCCATGCTTGACCAATACGCTGAGCAGCTCTTCCCGCAGGCGCCTCTCCTCAAAGGCGCGTTGACTGCCTTCACCTCGAAACTCGAACACTACAAAGGCGCCGAAGGCCGCGCCGCTGAGCAGAAAGAAGATGCCCAGGGAGCGGTCATCTCCGCAAATCGCCGCTCCTATCACCAGGGACACGAAGCTGACGACGCTCAAGACGAGCGGCGGAGCGACGACATTGGTCCACTGGATCTCACCAACGATGCGCGTCCCAGCGGACTCTTGGACCAGGTCACCTTTCAGCAGCGGCGCACTAGAGCCCCGTGACATCTCGTTGTACCTGGCCCGGATGCGACCACCACGCACACGGACGATCAAGCCGACCTTCAACCATCCCCCTCCGCGATCTCGCGCGACCTCGGCCAGGCGGGACGGCGTGCACTGAGGAATCACCATCTCGAAGTGCGACTTCCACGGACCCACGACGCCGGATCCTACGGTGCCCAGCCCACCCGAGAACCGACGCAACGCTGGCCTCCCCCCCTCGGCGACGGCGATGTCCCACGGCCGGACGCCCATCCGGTCATCAGCGTGAGGCGTTTGCCGGATATGCCGCCGAGCCCTTGGTTGTCCGGCCCGCGTGGAGCGGGGTTCCAGCCAGCGCCAGCATGGGCGACGAGGGTCGGGCAGGAGACGTAGTACGTTCGGGCGAGTGCATTCCCGGGCGGCGAGTGGATCATTTTGTAGACGGATCCGCCCGGAGGGGGCACGTGATGCGAGCTGCGCACTGGCAAGGACTGTTACACGGTCTTCCACGTTCCCTCGGCCCGGCCTCCTGCGTCGTGTTTCGTCGATGGATGGCTAGGAGTGGCGTCGCCGCCTTGACGGCTGTCGTCGTGCTGCTCCTGGAGTCGGCCGTGACAGTCATCGCGCCAGCTGCTGCTGCCACGCCGCTCGACGTCTTCGTCGGCTACATGGACACGCACTCGGTCGCCTCGAGCACGAAGCAGCCCAAACCCTGGCCGTACACCGACCCGACGAGCTACATCGGTTCGCCGTGCCCGGCCTACCCCAACAGCACGACGTGCTGGGACGCAGCGGCCCTCCGTCTGGACAACCCCGGGAGCGTCGACGTCACCGGCGTCCACCCGGTGGTCAAGATCGGTTCGAGCACCTACAACCTCTGGGGCACGAACCTGACGGTCAAGGCCCACGGGACGCTCGTCCTCACCGAGACGGGCGCCCAGAACTCGACCAACTTCGACGCGACAGACTTCGCCCCCAACGCCTACAACGGGGGCAACACGGCGTCCTGTGTCAACTCCGGCGCGATCCCCGACGTGCAAATCACCTTTGGGGGGTCCACGACGAGCTACCTCGACTCCGGCCAGGTACTGAACGGGGGCGGAGTCGACAGCGGACATTGTGTCAACGGCAGTTTCGTCAGCGGCCGGCTCGACGAGTCGCACCCCTGGGTGCAGATCGGGACCGCAGCTGCCACTGCCCCGTCGGCGCCGCTCAGTCTGGCGGCCGTCCCAGGCGACGGGTCGGTGAGCCTGTCCTGGGCCGCGCCGACATCTGACGGCGGTTCGTCCATCACCGGATACAACGTCTACAGGGGCACGATCGCAGGCGGCGAAAGCGCAACGCCGATCGCAACGAACGTCAAGACCACCACGTACACCGACACCAACCGAGTCAACGGGACGCAATACTTCTACACGGTCGCGGCCGTGAATGCCGTGGGCACGTCACCGCGCTCAAATGAGGCGTCGGCGACGCCGCAGCCTACGCAGCCGACAGTGCCCTCGGCGCCCACCGGGTTGTCGGCCCTGCCGGGCAACGCCTCCGTCGCGCTCTCGTGGACCGCTCCTGCCTCCAACGGCGGATCAGCGATCACCGGATACAACGTCTACCGCGGCCAGACGCCCGGAGGGGAAAGCGCGACTCCGATCGCCACGAACGTGAGCGGAACCAGCTACAGAGACACGGGTGAGGTGAACGGGAGCGCCTACTACTACAAGGTGTCTGCCGTGAACGCGGTCGGCACGTCGCTGCAGTCCAACGAGGCCTCGGCGACCCCGCAGGCGACGGTCTCGTCGGCACCAGTGGGACTGGTGGCCTCGAGCGGCGACGGGTCGGTGGCCCTGTCATGGCAGATGCCGACATCGGACGGCGGGTCTGGGATCACCGGCTACACCGTGTACCGCGGCACCAGCGCCGGCGGTGAGTCCTCGGTCCCGATCGCCTCGAACGTGCCCTTGACGGCCTTCACCGACTCGTCCGTCACCAACGGCACGAAGTACTACTACACAGTGGCTGCGGTGAACGCGGTCGGGACCTCGCCGCCGTCGAACGAGGCCTCAGCGACACCGCAGGCTGCAGCGACGGCGCCCTCGGCCCCGCAGTCCCTGACGGCGGTGGGTGCCAACACCACCGTGAGCCTGTCCTGGGCGGCGCCGGCGTCTAACGGCGGGTCGGCGGTGACCGGCTACACCGTGTACCGGGGCACCACCACCGGCGGTGAGGCTGCGACGCCAGTGGCAACCAATGTGACCGGCACGAGCTTCACGGACACCGGGTTGATCAACGGCACCGCGTACTTCTACAAGGTCGCTGCGGTGAACGCGGTCGGGACCTCGCCGCCGTCGAACGAGGCCTCAGCGACCCCGCAGGCCCCGTCGGGGCCGGTGGGCTACGTGCAGCGGGTCGGGTCGGCCACCGCGTCGGCGGCGCGGACCACGACCACGCTGACGGTCGGCTCGAGCGGGGTGAAGGCCGGGGACACCTTGGTGGTGTCGCTGCTGCTGTCCTCGACGAGCGTCACCGGTGCCGTGTCGGTCAAGGACAGTGCGGGCAACTCCTATGCGGTGGCTCGTGACGTCAACGACGGTTCTGCCGGTGACCGCGCCGTCACGCTGGTCGCGCTCACGACCATGGCCTTGCCTGCTGGCGCCACGATCGTCGTGACCTACTCCTCCTCCGGGGAAACCCACGTGAGCGTCGACGAGCTCGCCGGCGTGACCGGCATCGACACGAGCGCTGCAGCGACCGGGACCGCGTCCACGTTCAGCTCCGGACCGGCCACCACGACCCAGCCCAGCGAGATCCTGTTCGGGGTCGTCGGCATCGAGTCCGCCACGACCGCACCGGCCTGGGCGGCCGGGTGGAGCGCTCTGCCCAACCTGAGCGTCTCCACCGACTACCTCGCCACCGCCTACCGCGTCACGACCACAACCGGGACCTACACCGCCACCGGCACCAGCGGAGGCCAATGGATGGCAGCCCTCATCGCCCTCAAGACCGGGGCGACCCCGCAGCCGAACGCGCCCTCGGCCCCGCAGTCCCTGACGGCGGTGGGTGCCACCAGCGCCGTGGCCCTGTCCTGGGCGGCGCCGGCGTCTAACGGCGGGTCGGCGGTGACCGGCTACACCGTGTACCGGGGCACCACCGCCGGCGGTGAGTCCTCGGTCCCGATCGCCTCAAACGTGTCCGGGACCAGCTACAGCGACACGGCGGTCACCAACGGCACGGCGTACTTCTACAAGGTCGCCGCGGTGAACGCGGTCGGGACCTCGCCGCCGTCGAACGAGGCCTCAGCGACCCCGCAGGCGACGGCGCCGTCGGCCCCTTTGACGCTGTCGGGGACAGCGGGGAACGGGTCGGTGGCCCTGTCCTGGGCGGCGCCGGCGTCTAACGGCGGGTCGGCGGTGACCGGCTACACCGTGTACCGGGGCACCACCGCCGGCGGTGAGTCCTCGGTCCCGATCGCCTCAAACGTGTCCGGGACCAGCTACAGCGACACGGCGGTCACCAACGGCACGGCGTACTTCTACAAGGTCGCCGCGGTGAACGCGGTCGGGACCTCGCCGCC
>NZ_AWSA01000011.1 GCF_000576595.1 Intrasporangium oryzae NRRL B-24470
GTCCGGTCCCCACGACGCGGGCCAGGTCGACGCCGGCCTCGGCGGCGAGCCGGCGCGCGAGCGGCGACACCCTGGCCCGGTGGGTGTGGGCGTGGGCGGCCGCGGCTTCCTCGAGGTCGTGCCGGGTCAGTGTGCCGTCGGGGCCCGTGCCCCGCAGCGTCGTCGGGTCGACCCCGAGCTCGTGTGCGAGGTGCCGCAGGACCGGCGACAGGCGTCGGGCCGGGGTCGGCGGGGCGACCTTCGCCCTCGCCGGCTCAGGAGCGACCTTCGCGACCGGTGCCGGCGTCACCGTGACCGGTGCCGGTGTCGCCACGACTGGCGCCGGCGTCGCAGCCACCGGCACCTCGCGAACGGGTGCCGCCCGGCCCTGAACCGGCTCACCGATGTGGGCGAGGACGGCGCCGACCGGGACCGTCTGACCCTCCTCCACGACGAGTTCGGCCACCGTCCCGGTCTCGAAGCACTCGACCTCCACCGTCGACTTCGGCGTCTCGACGACCGCGACGATGTCGCCGCGGTGCACCGGGTCACCGACCTTGACGAGCCACTCGATGAGCTGGCCCCGCTCCATGTCGGCCCCGAGCGAGGGCATCCGGAAGTCACCCATGCTCGCCGACCGCCCTCCTCGCCGCGGCCGCGATCCCCTCCGGCTGCGGCAGCGCGGCCTCCTCGAGGTGGTGCGGGTAGGGGATCGGGACCTCCGCGGCGCAGACCCGCTCGACCGGCGCGTCGAGCTCGTAGAACGCCTGCTCGACGATCCGGGCAGTCACCTCCGCGGCGAGGCTGCCCGAGCGCCAGGCCTCGTCGACGACGACGGCCCGGTGCGTCCGGGACACCGATCCGATGATCGTGGCGTCGTCGAGCGGTCGAAGCACCCGCAGGTCGACGACCTCGGCCGAGATCCCCTCAGCGGCGAGGAGGTCCGCGGCCGCGAGCGCCTTCCCGAGCCCACCGGCATACGCGATGAGGGTGACGTCGGTGCCGGGGCGGCGGACGGCCGCCCGCTCGATGTCGACGGGCGTGGGCTCCACGGGCAGCGTCCCCGAGAGGTTGTAGAGCGAGCCGTGCTCGAAGATGAGAACCGGGTCGGGGTCCTCCAGCGCCGGCCACAGCATGCCGCGCGCGTCCTCGAGCGTCGCGGGGGCGAGGACCCGCAGGCCGGGGATCGAGGCGTACCAGCCCTCGAGGCTGTGCGAGTGCTGCGCGGCGAGCTGGCGGCCCGCGCCCGTCGTCATCCGGATGACGAGCGGCACGGAGAGCTGCCCTCCGGACATGTGGCGCAGGGTCGCCGCGTTGTCGAGGATCTGGTCGAGCGCGAGGAGGCTGAAGTTGACCGTCATGATCTCGACGATCGGTCGCAGGCCACGCATCGCCGCACCGACACCGGCGCCGGTGAACGCCGACTCCGAGAGCGGAGTGTCCCGGATCCGCTCCTCGCCGAACTCCTCGAGCAGCCCGAGGCTGACCGCGAAGGAGCCGCCATAGCGGCCGACGTCCTCACCCATGAGGAAGACCCGCGGGTCGCGGAGCAGCGCCTCCCGGTGGGCGGCGCGCATCGCCTCTCGGTACGTCGTCTCGACTGTAGGAGGCACCTTCCCGGTGGTCTTCCCGGTGGTCTTCCCGGTGGCCTTCTCGGTGGCCTGCTCGCGCGCCCTGTCGGCGGTCGCCGTGCGCCTGCTCATGAGGTCCTCCTCACCGGGTCGCCGGCCGCCGTCGTGACGAAGCGGGTCAGATCCTCGACCGGCTCGAGGGGCGCCGCCTCCGCAACGGCGACGGCCTCGTCGATCTCGGTCGCGACCTCCGACTCGATCTCCGCCAGCCACTCCTCGACCTCGGCAGCGGTCATGAGACCCTCGCTCACGAGGCGGGACGCGAGCGCGGGGATCGGGTCTGACTGCTTCCAGTGCTCGATCTCCGCCTTGTCGCGGTAGCGGTCGGGGTCATACATCGAGTGCGAGCGGAACCGGTAGGTCCGCAGCTCGAGGAAGCACGGCTGCCCGCTGCTCCGCACGTAGGCGAGCGCCCTGTCGGTCGCCTCGCGCACGGCGAGCACATCCATCCCGTCGACGGACCACGCGACCATCCCGTATGCCGCTGCCCGCGCGGTGAGGTCGGTCTCGGCGTGCTCGCGGGCGAGGGCGGTGCCCATGGCGTAGCGGTTGTTCTCGCAGCAGAAGAGGACCGGCAGGTGCCACAGGGCAGCCAGGTTGGCGCTCTCGTGGAACTCCCCCTCGGCGAAGGCCCCGTCGCCGAAGAGGCACGCGGTGACGGCCTTGTCTCCCGTGAGGTGGTCCGCGAGGGCGAGGCCGACGGCGACGGGGAGCCCGCCGGCGACGATCGCGTTGCCGCCGTAGAACCGCCGGCTGGCGTCGAAGAGGTGCATCGACCCGCCGCGCCCGCCGCTGCAGCCGGTCGCCCGGCCGAACATCTCGGCCATGATCGACTCCATCGGCACCCCGCGGGCGAGGGCGTGGCCGTGCTCGCGGTACGTCGAGACGATCGCATCGTGCGCGTCGAGCGCGCCGACGACGCCGACGGCGACGGCCTCCTCGCCGATGCACAGGTGCAGGAAGCCGCGGATCTTCGTCGCGCTGTAGAGCTCGGCGCACTTCTCCTCGAACCGGCGGATGCGGATCATCTGCCGGAGGAGCCACGAGAGGAGGTCCAGGTGCGTGTCGTGCTCGACCTCGCGGTCCCTGGCGCTCATGTCGTCGCCCCCTCGTCCGTCGCCGCGGCCGGGGCGGTCTCGACGGTCGAGAGGTCCCCCTCGGGGAGCCCGAGCTCCCGGGCCTTGAGCAGCCGCCGCATGACCTTGCCGCTCCGTGTGTGGGGCAGCGCCTGGTCGAACGCGATCTCGCGCGGTGCGACCGAGCCGAGCCGGTGCCGCCCGAACGCGATGAGCTCCCGCGCCAGCCCGGGCGAGGGCTCGTAGCCGACCCGGAGCGTGACGAACGCCTTGACGATCTCGCCGGCCAGCGGGTCGGGCTTGCCGATGACGCCCGCCTCGGCGACGGCCGGGTGCTCCATGAGGGCGCTCTCGACCTCGAACGGCCCGATGAGGTGGCCGGCGGACTTGATGACGTCGTCGGCTCGCCCGACGAACCACCAGTAGCCGTCGGCGTCGACGCTCGCGAGGTCGCCGGTGAGGTACCACCCGTCGGCGAAGGCCTTGGCGTAGCGGTCCGGGTCGTCGAGGTAGGCCCGGAACATCGACGGCCACCCGGGCCGGAGTGCGAGCTCGCCCACCTCGTCGGGCCCGGTCAGCACCTCGACGCGCCCGTCGACGACGGCGGCGCGACCATCGGCTCCCTGGGCGAGGACCGCGGCCACCACCCCGGGGACGGGACGTCCCATCGAGCCCGGGCGGACCGGCATACCGGCGTAGTTGCTGACCATGATCGCGCCCGTCTCGGTCTGCCACCACGTGTCGTGGACGGGCAGGCCGAACGCCTCGAGCCCCCAGAGCACGGCCTCGGGGTTGAGCGGCTCGCCGACGCTGACGACGTGGCGCAGCGTCGGGAAGGTGTGCTCGCGCGCGAGCGCGGTGCCGGCGCGCATGAGCATCCGGAGCGCGGTCGGAGCCGTGTAGAAGACGGTCACCTGCTCGTCGTGGAGGATCCGGTACCACCGCCGTGCCTCGAAGTCGGCCGCGTCCGTGACGATCGTGACGCCGCAGCTGAGGGGCCCGAGGATGCCGTAGGACGTGCCGGTGACCCAGCCCGGGTCGGCCGTGCACCAGTAGACGTCGCCGGGGCGCAGGTCGAGCGCGAACTCCGACGTCACGTGGTGGGCGAGGATCGCCGCGTGGACGTGGACGGCGCCCTTCGGCTTGCCCGTCGTCCCGCTCGTGAAGTGCAGGAGCGCCGGGTCCTCGGGGCGCGTGGGCGCGACCGTGAACGTCTCCGGGTCGTATGCCGCCCAGCCGGCTGCCAGCGCCGCCGACCACGGCGTCGTGCCGGTCGGAGCACCCGCCTCGTCTGGGTCGACGATGAGGACGTGCTCGAGGTCGGGCAGGCTCGCGCGCTGTGGAGCGATCTTGCGGGTGTAGGAGAGCGTGTCGGTGACGAGGACGCGGATCCGCCCGAGGGCGAGGCGCTCGCGGACCGGCTCGGGTCCGAAGGCCGGGAAGAGCGGGCAGTAGACGCCGCCGGCCTTGAGCGTGCCGAGGACGGTCAGGTAGAGCTCCGGCGAGCGCGGCAGGAGCGTGCAGACCCGGTCCCCGGGCTCGAGGCCGAGCAGCCGGAGCGCCGCCGCCGTGACGTTCGTCCGTGTGCGCAGCTCTGCATACGTCAGCTCGGTGGCCTCGCCAGTCCGGTCGAGGAAGCGGATGGCGACGACGCCCGCGAGGGGTCCGGCGGCGTGTCGGTCGACGGCCTCGTGGGCCATGTTGACGTGACCGGACGGGTCGGGGTCGAGCCAGGCCCGCGCGCCCTCCCACGTGAACCTACGGCATCGCTCCTCGTAGTCACCGATGAGGGGCGGCAGCGACGGGATGTGCTCGATCGGGGCGTGGCCACCGAGGTGACCGGCGCGCGGGGCAGCCAGATCAGCCATGAGACCACGCTCCCTCGCGCCGATCGGCCCTCGGCAGGGACCAATGGCCCTGTTTCCCTAGGCGTTCCGGGCATCCACTGGTTAGGGGCCGCTGACGAGCCGCGGCACCATCCAAAGAGGAGACGACATGAGCACGAACACGCCCAGCAAGGCCACGGAACGGCGTTCGCCGTGGGCGGAGCTGTCACCGTGGGCCGACCTGGCACCCTGGGCCACGAGGATGCAGGACCTGATGGAGCAGATGTGGTCGCCGGCCATGGCCGCGAGCGACTTCGCTCCCGGCGGGGAGCTGCGCGAGACCGACGAGGCCTTCACGCTCGAGCTGGACCTGCCCGGTGTCGACAAGAAGGACATCACGATCGACTTCTCCGGCCGGCGCCTCAGCGTCCGCGGCACGAAGACGACCGAGAAGGAAGGCAACGGCACGCTGCGCCACACGACCCGCACATCCGGCACCTTCACGTACGAGGCGATCCTTCCCGTCGCCGTCGAGGAGTCCGGGGTGACGGCGACGCTCGCCGACGGCGTCCTCACGGTGACGATGCCCAAGGCCACCGAGGCCAAGACCACGCACGTCGAGATCAGCTGATCGCCGTGGCCGAGAGCACCAAGACCACCGAGACCATGTACGCGATCGTCTACCACGGGCCGGGCGCCAAGAGCTGGGAGCAGGTCGCCAAGCCGACCGTCCAGGCCGACACCGACGCCATCGTCCGCGTCGACACCGTCACGATCTGCGGCACCGACCTGCACATCCTCAAGGGCGACGTGGCCGCCGTGACCGACGGCCGGATCCTCGGCCACGAGGCGGTGGGCACGGTCGAGCAGGTCGGCCCGGGCGTCAAGAACGTCCACGTCGGCGACCGCGTGCTCGTTTCGTGCATCACCGCCTGCGGCGCCTGCCGGTACTGCCGGGAGGGCCAGTACGGCCAGTGCATCGGCGGCGGCGGGTGGATCCTTGGCCACAAGATCGACGGAACACAGGCGGAGTACGTCCGGGTCCCCTTCGCGGACACGTCGACGTTTGCCGTCCCTGAAGGTGTGACTGACGAGGAAGTGCTCATGCTCGCCGACATCGGGCCCACGGGCTACGAGGTCGGTGTGCTGAACGGCCGGGTGTCCCCCGGTGACGTCGTAGCGGTGGTGGGCGCCGGCCCGGTCGGCCTCTCCGCCATCATGGGCGCCAAGCTCTTCAGTCCAGCGCACGTCGTGGCCATCGACCTGGCCGATGCCCGACTCGAGGCGGCCAAGCAGTTCGGGGCCGACATCACGGTGAACCCCTCGCGCGAGGACCCCGTCGAGATCGTCCGCGGCCTCACCGAAGGCCTCGGCGCCGACGTGGCGATCGAGGCGGTCGGGGTCGCATCGACGTTCGAGCAGTGCGCCGCACTGATCCGCCCGGGTGGGACGGTCGCCAACGTGGGCGTCCACGGAGGCCCGGCCACCCTCCATCTCGAGGACCTCTGGATCAAGAACGTCACGATCACGACCGGTCTCGTCGACACCTACTCGACGCCGACCCTGCTTCGTTTGCTCACCGCGCACCACATCGACCTGGCCCGGTTCGTCACGCACCGGTTCGCCCTCGGCGACTTCATGGAGGCCTACGACACGTTCGCCAACGCCGCCGAGACGAGGGCCCTCAAGGTCGTCCTCTCCCGCTGAGCACACGCTGCCGCACTCCGGCCCGGACCTCTGGGCGGGAGTGCGGTCCGTCCGGGGCCGGTTCGTGCGGACCCGGGCGAGCCCAGCGGCATACCTCCGCCCCCTCCTCCCGCCACGTGAACGCAGCGTTCGTTCTTGAACTCAGTGCTCTACCGCTGCGTTCGAGAACGAACGCTGCGTTCGGTCGGCGTCGTGTGGGTCAGAGGTCGATGGTCAGGCGGACGGTCACCGTGTCGCCCAGCTCGACGCCCTCGGCCTCGCGCACCCATGTCTTGAGCGGCACGATGTATCGGCCGTCCTTGGGCCACAGGGACGTCGCCCACTCGGTGTCCCCGAGCACAGCAGTGGCCGGGATCATCCCCCAGCCGTAGCTGACCGAGGCCGACGCCACCTCGAGGTCACCGCACTGCTCGTCGGGGACGGTGACGAAGTGCCACGGGGACGGGCCCTTCCAGAACCACACCTCGCCCCTGAACTCGAGATCCATCGGGTCAGGATAGGTGCGGGCCGGGGTGGCAGTGCCCCGGATGACGACCACGATCGCCGTGACGCGGCAGGTCCACGCACGCGCACGGGCCGGGACCCGTTCGTGGTCGTTCTCCGGAACGGGGGACCTCGCGTCAGCGCTCCGGGACGTTGGCGTCGAGCTCGTCGAGCCACGCCGCGGCCGACGCGTCCGACGGCATCCGCCAGTCGCCGCGCGGCGAGAGCGACCCACCGGCGACGACCTTCGGGCCGTTGGGCAGGGCCGAGCGCTTGAACTGGTTGCCGAAGTAGCGCTTGACGAACACCTCGAGCCAGTGCCGGATCGTCGCGAGGTCGTATGCCGCTCGCTCCCTCTCCGGGTACCCCGCGGGCCACTCGCCCTCCTCCACGTCCCGCCAGGCGTGGTGGGCGAGGAAGGCGATCTTCGAGGGGCGGTACCCGCGGCGCAGGACGTGGAAGAGTGTGAAGTCCTGGAGCGAGTAGGGCCCGATCGAGGCCTCGGTGCTCTGCGGCGTCTCGCCCTCCTTCGTCGGCACGAGCTCTGGCGTGATCTCGGTGTCGAGGATCGAGGTCAGCGTCGTGTTGACGCCGCCGTCGAACTGCCCGGACGAGACGACCCACCGGATGAGGTGCTGCATGAGCGTCTTGGGCACGCCGGTGTTGACGCCGTAGTGCGACATCTGGTCGCCTACGCCGTAGGTGCACCAGCCGAGGGCCAGCTCGGACAGGTCGCCGGTGCCGAGGACGATGCCGCCGCGCTGGTTGGCGATCCGGAAGAGGTAGTCGGTCCGAAGGCCGGCCTGGACGTTCTCGAAGGTGACGTCGTAGACCTCCTCGCCGCGGCCGTAGGGGTGGCCCATCTCCGTGAGCATCTGGGTCGCGGCCGGCCGGATGTCGAGCTCCTCCCACGTGACGCCGAGCGATTTCATCAGGGCGATCGCGTTGCCCTTCGTGTGCTCGCTCGTCGCGAACCCGGGCATGGTGAAGGCGAGGATGTCGGTGCGCGGGCGCCGGAGCCGGTCCATCGCCTTGGCCGCGACGATGAGGGCGTGGGTGCTGTCGAGGCCGCCGCTCACGCCGATGACGACCTTCGGCTGGCCGATGGCGCGCAGGCGCTGCTCCAGCCCGGAGACCTGGATGTTGTAGGCCTCGTAGCAGTCGAGCGCGAGGCGCGCCTCGTCGTCCGGGACGAACGGGAACCGGTCGACCTTGCGGAGCAGCCCGATGTCACCCGACGGCGGGTCGAGCTCGAGGTCGACCCACCGGAACCCCGAGAGGCGCCCCGCGAGCGCTCGGCGGTTGTCGTCGAACGTCCCCTGGCGCTGGCGCTCCTGGCGGAGCAGGTCGAGGTCGATGTCGGCGACCGAGCTGCGCGGGCCCTCCGGGAAGCGCTCGGTCTCGACGAGGAGCGCGCCGTTCTCGTAGATCATCGTCTGGCCGTCCCACGAGAGGTCGGTCGAGCTCTCACCCTCGCCCGCGGCGGCATAGAGGTAGGCCGCGAGGCACCGGGAGGAGGCACTGCGGCACAGGAGGTGGCGGTCGTCGGCGCGGGCGACGGTGATCGGCGAACCGGAGAGGTTGAGCAGGACGGTCGCGCCGGCGAGCGCGGCCTCGTGGCTCGGCGGGACGGGCACCCACATGTCCTCGCACACCTCGGCGTGGAGGACGAGCCCGGGCACGTCGGTCGCGCGGAAGAGCAGGTCCGGCCCGAACGGCACCCGCCACCCCGCCACCTCGATGGTCTCACCGCGCTGGTCGTCGCCCGGCGCGAAGTGCCGCCGCTCGTAGAACTCGCGGTAGGTCGGCAGGTAGGACTTGGGCGCGACGCCGAGGATGGCGCCCCGATGGACGACGACGGCGCAGTTGAAGAGGCGGTTGCCCTTGGCGAGCGGCGCCCCGACGACGATGACGGGCCGCAGGTCGGTGGTCGCCTCGGCGATGCGGGCGAGGGCCGACTCGACGGCGTCGAGGAGCGGGTCCTGCAGCAGGAGGTCGTCGATCGCGTAGCCGGACAGGCCGAGCTCGGGGAACACCGCCACCGCCACGCCGTCGTCGTGGAGGCTGCGGACGCGCGCGATGACCGTGTCGGCGTTGCGCTCCGGGTCGGCCGTGGCGAGGGGCACCGTGCACGCGGCGACCCGGGCGAACCCCTGGCGGTAGGCGTTGAAGAAGGGGTGCCGCTCGCGGGCCCGGCCCGGCTGCGACCCCTCGGTCGCGCGCTCGTTCGGACCGTCGTTCGGACTGCCGTTCGGAGTGTCCATGCGCACAGTCAATCGGATCGGTCGACGTGACGTGAGCCTCCTCGCAATGCCTCGCGTGGCACCCGCATCGTTACTACGATTCGTAGTACCTGGACTTCGGTCCAGGGAGCGGCCGAGTCCCCAGGAAAGGTGGCGACCATGTCCGACCAGT
The DNA here is from genome assembly GCF_000576595.1 of Intrasporangium oryzae NRRL B-24470. Lineage (GTDB taxonomy): Bacteria > Actinomycetota > Actinomycetes > Actinomycetales > Dermatophilaceae > Intrasporangium_C > Intrasporangium_C oryzae. The sequence continues at coordinate 9,118 of NZ_AWSA01000011.1, forward strand.
CCGAGCACTACGAGCAGCCTGAGCAACCGGACCCCGTCCACGTCCTGCACCCGACGGAGTGCTGGGAGTTCCTGCGCGACCGGGAGTTCGGCCGGCTCGCCTTCCATCTCGTCGGCGAGGTGCACATCACCCCGATCAACTACGCCGTCGACCGCGAGCGGATCCTCTTCCTCACCTCAGAGGGCAACAAGCTCCTCGGGGTGACGATGAACGAGGACGTCGCCTTCGAGGTCGACGAGGTCGGCGAGGACACGGCGGTCAGCGTCGTCGCCCGAGGCCGGGCGCGTCACCTCGAGGGCCAGGAGAGGTACATCGTCGAGTCGCTCCCGCTCCGGCCCTGGGTCGACTACCCGAAGTACCAGGTCGTCGCCATCACCGTCACCGAGATCACCGGTCGCCGTTTCGACCTGTCGCGCCCCTGGCTGCACGACCGCGTCGACCCCGCCAACGCCTGAGACGTATGCCGCTGGGTCGGCACCCGCGGTCGGGTGCCGGCCCAGCGGCATACGGACAGAAAGGAACTCAGCCGACGGCGTCCCGCGCCTTGACGAACGCGTCGACGCACGCGCGGACGTCGTCCTCGGAGTGCGCGGCGGAGAGTTGGACGCGGATCCGGGCCCTGCCCTTGGGGACGACGGGGTAGCTGAAGGCGATGACGTAGACGCCGTTGCCGAGCATGTGGTCGGCGATCTGGGTCGCTCGGCGCGCGCCGTCCTCGCCGGGGAACATGACCGGCCGGATCGGGTGCATCCCGGGGAGCAGCTCGAAGCCGGCCTCGGTCATGAGCTCCTGGAAGAGGGCGGTGTTGCGCTTCAGGGCGTCGCGCTTGTCGGCGGAGCCCTCGACGAGCCGCAGGGCCGCCATCGAGCCCGCCACGACGGCCGGCGCAACCGAGTTGGAGAAGAGGTAGGGCCGCGAGCGCTGGCGCAGGAGGTCGACGACCTCCTGGTGGCTGCTGACGTAGCCGCCGGACGCGCCGCCGAGGGCCTTGCCGAGCGTGCCCGTGACGATGTCGACGCGGTCGCTCACGCCGAACAGCTCGGGCGTGCCGCGGCCGCCGTCGCCGACGAAACCGACCGCGTGGGAGTCGTCGACGAAGACGAGCGCGCCGAACTCGTCGGCGAGGCCGCAGATCCGGTCGAGCGGCGCGTAGGACCCGTCCATCGAGAAGACGCCGTCGGTGACGACGACGATCCGCTTGGCGCCCGCGGCCCGCGCCGCCTCGAGCTGGGTGCGCAGGTCGTCCATGTCGGCGTTGCGGTAGCGGAACCGCTGGGCCTTGGACAGGCGGATGCCGTCGATGATCGAGGCGTGGTTGAGCTCGTCGGAGATGATCGCGTCGTCCGGGCCGAAGAGGACCTCGAAGACGCCGCCGTTGGCGTCGAAGCAGCTCGAGTAGAGGATCGTCGCCTCGGTGCCGAGGAAGTCGCTGATCGCGTGCTCGAGCTCCGTGTGGAGAGTCTGGGTGCCGCAGATGAAGCGCACCGAGGCCATCCCGAAGCCCCACTCGTCGAGGGCCCTCTTCGATACCTCGATGACGGTCGGGTCGTCCGCGAGCCCGAGGTAGTTGTTGGCGCAGAAGTTGAGCGCCTCCGCCTTGAGCGTCGTGATGTGCGCCGCCTGCGGCGACGTCAGCTCTCGCTCGTTCTTGTAGAGGCCGGCGTCCTTGATCTCCTGCAGCGTCGCAGCGAGCTCGTCCTTGACTGAGCCGTACATCGGTGTCCTTCGCGGGTCGGGTGCTTGTGGCGCCACCCAGCGTATGCCGCCGGGCCCGCTCCCAGCGTCACGTCGGGTCCTACGCGTGGCCCGTTCGCGACTCGTCGGCCGAGAGCCAGCGGGGCCGGGGGAAGTAGTTCTCGTCGCTCTTGTCGAACGTCGTCGTCTTGCGAAGGAGACGCCGCGGGATCCGGGGGCTGCGGGAGGTCGTCTCCACCCAGGTGGTGGTCATCGCCGCGAGCGCCTCGAGGAGGTCGTCGGCGTCGGCGTCCGGCGTCAGCTCGTCGAGGTCCCGCGCCGAGGACTGGAGCGCGTTGTACGAGGCGGCCGCCTTGAGATGCTGCTCGGAGATGTCACCTGGCCGCAGGGCCGTCACGAGCGCGGCGGCGGCCGCGGCGAGCAGCGCGAGCACCCCGGCGAGCACGGGCATGGTGTTGAAGGCAGTGGCGCTGGCCGCCGCCGCGAGCACGGCCGCCGCACCGCCCGCGACCCACTGGAAGTTCCCCCAGAAGCCGGCGGCCGTGACGTGTCGCTCGGCTTGGAGCCAGGCGTTCTTCTCCATCGTCCGGATGGACTGGCGCAGGTCGGCGACCGACACGGCCACGACCGGCTTGGCGCTCGGTGGGGATGGCGGTGGTGCCGGCGCCGGGTGTGCCATGGGTGCCGATGCCGCGGCGCCGAGAGGGTTCTGCGGGCGTGTGTCCCCTGTGTCCACCATGTCTCGATGATCCTCCGCCGACCTTCGTGCGCGTGCCGATTCGGTGCAAGGTTCCCGACGGCAGCGGCCGGCGAGGCGCGCCGAGACCGGGCGAGTCAGGCGCGCCCGGGCGGCTGGAGGCCGGCGAGGTCGAGCAGGTCGTCGAGGATCTGCTCGATCTTCATCAGGAGCGAGATGTGGCCCTCCCCCTGGACCAGGTGCGGACGGGTCCCGGCGACGTGCTCGCTCAGCCAGACCGCGTGCGCGAACGGAACCATCAGGTCCTCGGTCCCCTGCCAGATCGAGGTCGGCACGTGCACGTCCGCGACGTCGAAGCCCCACGGCCTGGTGTGGGTCAGGTCGTCGTCACGCCAGCCCACGATGCCCTGGTGACCCGCATGGCGGCAGGACGCCGCGAGGTACTCGGCGAGCTCTCCGGTGAGGGCGGCCTGGTCGACCGGAGGCAGGAGCCCGCCGAGCTCGGCGACCACGTCCGCCGCCGTGACGGAGAAGAGCGGCGTTCCGTGCTCCTCGAGCCAGGCCGTGAGCGCCTCGATGCCTCCGCTGACCGCCCCGTACTCCTCGACGTTCTCGGGTCCCATGCCGGCCAGGAGGTCGAGTCCCTCCGCGTCCGGAGGGGCGATGCCGACACCCGAGGTCGCGGCCCGGCAGCGGTCCGGCAGCATCGCGGCGCAGGCAAGGGCCCGGGGGCCCCCGCCCGACCAGCCGAGCGTGATGAACTCCGTGTGGCCGAGGTGGTCGAGGATCGCGGCGGTGTCGGCAGCGTCGTCGGCGACCGTCGCGGTCGTTGCGGCGTCGACTCGTGGCGTCGACCGCCCGTAGCCCGGACGTGAGTACGAGATCGTCAGCAGGCCGCGAGTGGTCGCGGCCCGCTCGAGTATCCCGAAGGGCACGGCTCCCTGTGGCGTCCCGTGGTGGAAGACGAACGGAACACCGCCGTCCGGGCCGGTGACGAGGACCTCGAGCTCACGGCCGTCGGCCAGCGGGACCATCCGGACTTCCGGGCCACTGGCGGGCTTGCTCGTCGTAGTGCTCATCCCGACAGGCTAGGGGCGATGCGGCCGCACCGGTGTGCCTTCGGTCGCACCACGCTGATTCCGGTGAGCCGCACGCTGCCGCCGCCTACGCTGGCAGCACCGACGAGACCGCACTAGGAGTCACGATGGCAGAGCACCCGGTCGTCAACCGCGCATCGCAGGTGGGGCTCGTCGCGGCGTCCGCGACCGTGCCGGCCACGTTCGCGCGGTCGCTCTCGAAGCGCTCGTGGATCGACCAAGGGCTGATCACGGGCCTCTCCACGGGCACGCAGTTCGTGCTGACCGTGGGGTCGCAGGCGGCGCTGTCCCGGACGGCCTCGTTCCTCGCACCACTCCTGCCGATGCCGCAGTCGTGGACCGACGAGCAGCGCGTGCGGGCCGTGACGATCGCCGTCGACCTGCTCGCCGTCCCGGTGGGCCTGGCCGTGAGCCAGCTGAAGGTCCGGGACGAGTACGAGGAGCGGACCCGGTCGTTCGTCAGGCAGGCCGGCTGGCGTCTCGGCGTCACCGGCCTGTGCGGGTCGACGCTCGAGAGCGGGCTTGCGGTCACGCAGCGGCTCGACGACGCCGTGGGAGCCGATGGGCGACTCGCCCGGCTCCCCGTCGCCGTGCCCGCGGGTCTGCTCATCAACGCGGTCGCCGAGGCCGTGCGCCAGCGGGACGTGCCGCCCGACCACGAGACCGACCCGGCCCGGGCCAACCCGATGGTCGGGCTCGCCGCCGGCGGTGGGGTCGTCCTCGCGCTCACCGCGGTCGTCGCCGCGGAGAACTGGAGCGCCCGCCAGGTCGCCGCCCTCGGCGCCCGGGCGCTGCCGATGTCGGAGACGTCGTGGCTGCGCCTCGCGCACACCCTCGCCATGGGGACGATGGCCCTGGGCACCCACGCCCTGTGGGACCGGGCGATGACCCGGATCGAGGCAGCGACGACGACGTACGAGGATGTCGTCGAGGGTGCCGAGACGGGCGCGTGGACGACCCCGTCGATCAGCGGTTCGCCCGAGAGCCTCGTGTCGTGGAGGCAGATGGGCCGCGAGGGCCGGCGCCACGCCATCTCCTTCGTCCGTCCACGTCACCTCACCGACGCGCCCGCGGAGATCAATGGCGTCCCCCTGCCCGACTACTCCATCAGCACGGTCATGCAGGAGGAGCCGAAAGCCGACCCCATCCAGGTCTTCGTCGGGCTCGACAACGCCCCGACCGCGAAGGAGCGCGTCGACCTCGCCCTCGCCGAGATGGACCGGACCGACGCGTGGTCGCGCTCGCTCCTCATGCTCGTCTCCCCGACCGGCACCGGCTACGTCAACTACGTCGCGCTGGCCTGTGCGCAGTACCTCACCCGCGGAGACATCGCCACCGTGACCCTCCAGTACTCCCATCGGCCCTCGCCGCTCTCCCTCGGCATGGTCGGCCGGGCCAAGGAGCAGAACCGGCTCCTGTGGCTGCGGATCGTCGAGCGGCTCCGCGAGATCCCGTCCGAGCGACGGCCGCGGGTCGTCGTCTTCGGCGAGTCGCTCGGGGCGCACACGAGCCAGGCGGCCTTCGCCGGGTGGGGGACCCTCGGCCCGGCGGCGCTCGGCATCGACCGTGCGCTGTGGATCGGGACCCCGGCCCTCAGTGCCTGGCGCAAGGAGCTCATGGACCCGAGCCGGCTCGAGGTCGACCGCAGCCTCGTCGCGATCGTCAACGACTACGAGCAGTTCCGCGCCCTCGGCGAGGAGGCCCGAAAGAAGGTCAGGTACGTCCTGCTCAGCCACGACAACGACGGCGTCACGAAGTTCACCCCGGACCTGCTCGCGTACCGGCCGTCCTGGCTCGGGCCGCAGCGCCCGGCCGAGGAGGAGGTCCCCGGACGGTCACCCCGCGGCATACCTCCGTCGATGCGGTGGCGGCCCGTGACGACGTTCTTCCAGCTCATGGTCGACATGAAGAACGCCCAGATCCCCGGCGCCTACCGGGCCTGGGCGCACGACTACCGCGCCGACCTGCCGGAGTTCATCCGGGACGTCTTCGACCTGTCGTGCAGCGACGAGCAGATGGAGCGGATCAAGGATGCGTGCGAGCGGCGCGAGGCCGTCCGCGAGAAGCTTTTCGCCTGACGGCTCGTCAGGACCGCGTCGCGTAGCGCACGAAGACCGTGCCGCCATCGAACCGCCGGTGGTCGATCAGGTCGAGGTCGAGCCGGACCCCGTCGGGCAGCGCCCGGGTGCCGCCCCCGACGACGACCGGCGTCACGAGGAGCCGGACCTCGTCGACGAGGCCGTGGCGCAGGGCCTCCGCGGCGAGGTGGGGGCCTCCGACGCTGACATCGCGGCCGGCATACGCCTTGAGGGCACGCACCTGCTCGACGTCGAAGCTCCGCTCGAGGCGGGTCCGCGCGCTCGACACGGAGCCGAGGGTCGTGGAGTAGACGATCTTGTCGGCGCCCTGCCAGATGGCCGCGTAGTCGTGCATCGCCGACGCGGGCTCCCCCGAGGTCGGGGCGGTCTCCCAGTAGAGCATCGTCTCGTAGAGCCTGCGCCCGTAGAGGTAGGTGCCGACCGGTCGCTCGAGGTCGTTGACGAAGGCGTGCACCTCCTCGTCCGGCGCGGCCCAGTCGAAGCGTCCCTCCGCGTCTGCGACGTAACCGTCGAGCGAGGTGATCACCGTGTAGACCAGCAGTGCCATCGCGTCTCCTTCGCCGTGCCGTCCCTCTCCCGCCCGTGCCGCGCGCGCCGTTGCGTGCCCTTCACGGGAAGTCGACCACAGGAGGGGCCCCGATGGGGCGAACGGGCCCGGAGACGTATGCCGCTGGGCGGGCTCCGCGGCCACCCGGCTGCGTCGAAGCGGCCCGGAGAACTCCAACGAGCAGCCCTCAGGCACACCTGAGACGAGTCAGCCCGCCTGGCGCAGAGTCAGTGCCCACCGCAGGTCTCGATCCACCACGTGTCGTCCGCTTCCGAGCTCATGAGATCTGCGCCGAGGGACAGTACGTGATCGACGAACTCACTCGGAAGACCCACGCCATCGCCTGGTCGCCTTTGAGGTCATCTCGATGCCGACCGGTCAACCCTCGTGAGTGCCGCGGTGCCATTGTCTTCGGGTTTGCCGATCCACGGGCCCCGCCCCCGGTCCCCCGGTCCACCCCGGCGCTCCACCGAGCTGTGCGCCACGGGGGCGGCGGGCAGCAGGCCCGGGCGCGGCGACGACCGTCGCCTCCCCGAGCCTCTCCGCCACGCTGCCGATCGGCCGGGGCCCCTTCGGTGGCGTCGCCGTCGAACGAGGGCCTGTCACATGATCGGGGCCAAACTCGCTCGGCAACCACCTCTCTTCGATGCGGCCCAGGCGCCAGATCCCCAACGCGACCAGCCACGAGCCGGCGAACAGGCCGACGATGGCGTAGCCCGCGTGGGCCAGGTCGATGCTTGCGATGGCTGCCAATGGTCCGCTGGTAACGGAGAGCTGGTCGGCAATCACGCCGGCCAGCTCCACGCTGCCGATCGCCAGGGCAACGATAACCGAGATGGCGGTGATCGTGAGGTTGTAGAAGACCTTGCGGACCGGGTGCGCGAACGCCCAGCCGTAAGCGGCGTTCATGAGCACCCCGTCGCCGGTGTCCGCAAGGCACATGCCCGCTGCGAACAGGAGGGGTAGCACGAGGATGGCGTAGATCGGCAGGTCGAAAGCGGCGGCACCGCCAGCAAGCACGAGCAGCCCGACCTCGGTGGCGGTATCGAAGCCGAGGCCGAACAGCAAGCCAATCGGGTAGCTCTGCCACGGCTTGGTGACCGACTTTGTCAGGCCGCCCAGAACGCGGTTGATCGCCCCACGGGACTCAAGCCTCTTCTCGAGCTCGGCCTCGTCGAAACGGCCGGTGCGCATCTCGCGGAAGATGCGGATGATGCCGAGCAGGGCGGCGAGGTTGACAATTCCGAGCACCCACAGGAACGCCCCGGAAACCACCGGGCCGACGATCCCCGTGATCGCGTGGAGCCGAGAGCTGTCACTCTCGACCGGACCGACCAACGACTTCACCCCGACTGCCAGGAAGGCAGCGAGCGCGAACACGATGGTCGAGTGGCCCAGCGAGAACCAGAAGCCCACCGAAAGAGGCTTTCTTCCTCGGTCGTCGCCGTCGGCCCGCCGGGCGAGGTTGTCGCCGATCAGCTTCCGGGTCGTGTTGTCGACCGCGGCGATGTGGTCGGCGTCGAAGGCGTGCCGGAGCCCGAACGTGTAGGCGAGCACGCCCACGCCGACGGTGAAGAAGTGGTGACCGTCCCCGAGCCGGAAGTGCCGCGGCGCGACGAGCCCGAACAGCAGGCCGAACCCGACCAGGTGCAGCACGAGGATGGACGTCGCCATGCGGCCCAGTCCGCGCCGCTCAGCTCGGGTCAGGCTCCGCGCGAACGCCCGTAGCGGCTTGCGGGCCAACGGTGGTGTGTCGACCGCGGTGGTCGCACGCTGGGACAACATGGCTGGGTCCTCCGGATCGGGTCGTTCTCGTGGGTCGTGTTGACTGAGCGTTTAGCTCGTCGGCTGATCGGCTCGTGCGCCGGGCGCGCTGGTGGATGTCCGGGAAGGAGCCGGTGCGGGCACGGGGCACGCGCATCCCGCAGCGGATGCTCGGACCGAGGCGGCTCCGAAGGCCCGAGCATCCGCTCCGTCCGAGGTACTAGGGCCTCGGCGCGGGTACCACGTAGGGGAATGCGCTGGCGCGCAGATGCCCGGACACTGACGGCGTCAAACCCGACGGGATGGCCGTGTTCGTGACCAGGGACAGCATGACCTCGGGGGCGTTGTCGGCGAGGGTACGGCCGTTGCGCACGGCGAAGCCGTACACCGCCGGAGTACCGACAACGTAGGGCATCACATCGGGGAAGAGCTGGTCGGCCACGACGTGCCCGTACCCGTCGGGGTCGCCAGAGGTGCCGGACGCTGCGACGGTGGACGAGATGAGGTCGGCCACGTACTTGCCGTCAGCGGCGCGGTCCTCGGACGGGTGGCGGGTGTTTGCCGGGTGGGCGAAGTGCACGTCGTCGGGCCAGAAGATCGGCCAGAGCATCGGGCGCCCGAACCGGTTGATCTGGTGCCACTCGTCGTCGCCCTCGCTGATCTTGGTGGTGCACCAGACGGCGACTGCAGCCCCGGGCTGCAGCCGGGGGTGCCGATGGGAGACCTCGAGCACGATGGAGTCGACGGTGGTGTCGGTGAAGCTGTTCTCCGCTGCGTCCGGGTTCCAGCCGGACAGGTCCAGAGCGGTACCGCCGCGGACGGCGCCGTTGACCATTCCCAGCAGTGACAGGTCGATGTAGAACGAGTCTGCGATGCGCCCCGCCCACACGTTGGCGTCGCCCGCCTCCGCGGCCGACCCGGTGCGCCCTTCGAGCACGAGGTCACCGGAGGCCGAGTCGTCGCTGGCGGCCGCGCCGTCGAGGACGTGGAGCCGGTAGGCCTGGTGCCCGTCTCTGCTTGGGGGCTCGAAGCTGAGCCGGTAAGTGAGCTCCTCCCGAGCTGCGCCGTCGAAGTGGACCTTGAACTCGTAGCGCGCGTCGGGAAGGAAGGACGGTTCGGAGTGTTCTCCCGTGATGGTGGAGTTGACGTTCATGATGAAGACCGTGCTGTTCTCGCCGGGGAAGACGTACATGTCGTCGATGTACAGCTGCCCGAGCGTGCCGGCCTGTGCAGCCGCGAGGTGGTGGGACATGGGGCTCTCCTTTGGTGGGTGGGGTGATGACGTTTCCGATCGTCGGCTCTGGTCGTCGCCTGTCGCTTCTGTCGGATGACCTGATCCGGTGACGTGACCCGCCCTGGGCGGCCACGCCCCGACGTTGCGTCGCGGGGGCCGACGGCTCCGCAGGTGCGTCGAGCGAGCTGCAATCCGCGTCGACCTGCCTGCCGCTCGCAGGCTGCGGTACGTCGCGTCCTGGTCGACAGGTCCGGCTACTGCGCGGCGGCGGCCAGCATCCACAGGTCCTTCTCCAGGTCGATGACCAGGCCGTGCAGCAAGTCCGTCGTGGAAGGGTCCTCGGCGTCGACCGCGTCGCGGATCGCTCGTAGGGTGCCGACGGCCGTGGCGATGCGCCCGGCCACCGTGCGGGCAGTTTCCCCGGCCTGCGCCGGACCGGCCGTCATCGGTGGCAGGTGTGTTGCCGATGCGACGGTGGTGGACCGGCCGTCTGGGACGGCCTGGAGTGCTCGCATCCGTTCCGCGATGGTGTCCCCGCCGCTCCGAGCGGTGTCCACGACCGTGTCGAGCAGCTCGTGGACCGCCTTGAAGTCCGCGCCGACCACGTTCCAGTGCGCGTGCTTGGCCTGCAGCTCGAGCTCGATGAGATCGACGAGGGCGGCTTGGAGGTTGGCCTGCAGCCCGCCGGATGCGGCGGCGCGGGCCCGGTCGGACTCAAGTCGTCGGGTTGCGTGTCGAGGTCGTGTGAGTCCTGCTGTCATTGGTCTCTCCTGTACGTGTCGCTGTTGGCGAAGGTGGGTCCTAGGGCTGCCCGGGGCCGCGTCAGACCGTGTCCGGGGCGATCCGCCAGCCGGGGGTCCGTATGGCGCCCGCGGCGCCCGGGCGGCCAGGGAGTGAGGTGTCGTGCGCGAATGACTGCGGCGCCCCGTCCGTGCCGTGGTCCCGCCAGCTCTGTCACCGGGCACCGAGCGCCTGGCGGAGCGTGCTGGCCGCGAGACTCATGGCGCCGCGGGCGGCCTGGGTGTCGGCCAGGGCGTTGAGCATGACGAAGTCGTGGATGATCCCGCCGAATCGGACTGCGGTGACCGGCACGCCCGCCGCCCGGAGCTTGGAGGCGTACCGCTCGCCCTCGTCACGCAGGACGTCGGCCTCTCCGGTGATCACCAGAGCGGGCGGCAGCCCGGCCAGTTGCTCTGTCGTGGCCCGCAACGGCGACGCCGTGATCTGGGCCCGCTCGGCGGGGTCGGTCGTGTACTGGTCCCAGAACCACTCCATGGCATCGCGCCGCAGGAAGTAGCCCTCGGCGAACTCGTGGTAGGAGGGGGTGTCGAAGTTGGCATCAGTGACCGGGTAGAACAGCACCTGGTGGCGAAAGGCGACGCCACCCCGCTCCTTGGCCAGCAACGTCAGGGCGATCGTCATGTTGCCGCCGACACTGTCGCCGGCGACGGCGATTCGCTCCCCGTCCAGACCGAACTCGAGTCCGTGGGCGGCCACCCACTGGGCCACGGCGAAGCTCTCCTCGACGGCCGTGGGGTACCTCGCCCCCGGGGAGAGCGTGTAGTTGGGGAACACGACAGCCGCCTGGGTGCGAACGGCGAGCTCGCGGATGAGGCGATCGTGGGTGTGGCTGTTGCCGAACACCCACCCGGCGCCGTGCACGTAGACGATCACGGGAAGGCTCGCCGGCGAATGCTGCGGGCGCAGGATGCGCACCGACACCTCACCGGTCGGCCCCCCTGGAACGCGGGTGTCGACGATGTCGACGGGTTGCCTGGCGACGGTCCCGCTCTGGACGTCGTCGACGACCTGCCGCCCCTTTTCGGGGCCGAGGTCGAACAGGTACGGCGGGTTGGCAGTGGCATCACAGAACGCTTGGGCGGCTGGCTCGAGGTTGACAGACATAGGGGCTTCTCCTTGGGGGACGGACGGCAGGGCCGCCTTCGAGGTGGGGTCATCACCGAGCGTGTTCCGGAGACCGACGTGACCGCTTCTGTCAGATGACGGGGATGGTGACCGGGTCACCCCGGCGGGCCACCCCGGCCGAGTGGGGACTCTCACCAGTGGTGGCGACGACGCGGAAAGATGGGTCGACAACGACTGCCCGGCGTCATCGCACGGCGCCGAAGGAGCTCCCCCTCTGTACGGCGTGCGGGTTCGCTCGGTACGTTGCCTGCATGCTCGAGGTGCGGGTGCTGGGGCAGCTGCAGGTCGCGGTGAATGGAAACCTGATCAGCGTGACGGCACCCATGCAGCGCGCCCTGCTGGCCTCGTTGGCGTTGGCGCGCGGGCACGTCCTGACCCGGGGGCAGCTCGTCGATGCGCTTTGGGCGAACCCGCCGGCCACCGCGGTGAACTCCGTCCAGCAGCACGTCTCGGCGCTGCGCGCCGGGCTCGGCCAGGAGGCGATCGTGACGGCGGGGGCCAGCTACCGGCTGAGGGTGGATCCGGTCTCGGTCGACGTAAGCCGGTTCCACGCCCTCGTCGCCGAGGCCCGGCGCCGCCGGAAAACGGGGGACGCGGCGGCAGCGTCTCGTCTGTTGTGGGAGGCCGTCGGGCTCTGGCGCGGCGCGGCGTTGGCCGACCTGCCCGACTGTCCGTTCGTAGCGCCGGCCCGAGCGGGTCTGGACGATGCCCTCCTGGCCGCCGAACTGCTGCGGGTCTCGGTCGAGATCGAGATGGGGCACGCTGCCGCGGTAGTCGAGCGGGCCGGCGCGCTGGCTGCAGAGCACCCGTTCAACGAGTCGGCCGCCGAGCAGCTGATGCGGGCGCTGGCGGGAACGGGCCGAACCGCGGATGCCCTGGAAGTCTACGACCGGATCCGGGCCAGGCTGGTCGAAGAGCTTGGTATGGATCCTGGGGAGCGGCTGCGCGCCACCCACGTCGCGGTGCTGGCCGCGGACCCGACGCTGGCAGCCCCCGCCGCCCCTCGGTGGTTGCCCGACACGGTCCCACGGCCCGCAAACGCCATGCTGGGTCGTGAGCCTGAGCTGACAGAGGTCGAACAGCTGCTGGCCGCTCCCGGGGTCGCGCTGATCACCCTGAGCGGGCCCGGCGGTGTGGGCAAGACCCGACTTGCTGTCGAGCTGGCCCTGCGGGCCGCAACCGACCGCGAGGTCGTCTACGTGGCCCTCGACGTGGTCCCGACCGCCGACCGCGTGCTGCCGACCGTAGCCGCCGCGCTCCAGCTCAGGGCCACGCCTGACGCGGACCTTGTGGCCGAGATCGCCAATGTCGTCCAGGGCCGTGACCTGCTGCTGGTGCTCGACAACCTCGAGCATGTCATTCGCGTCGCGCCCGACCTGGCCCGGCTGCTCAGCCTTGCCCGGGGAGGGGTCCAGCTGCTGGTTACCAGCCGCGAGTCCCTGAGGATCCGCGGTGAGCACCTCGTCCGAGTCAACCCACTCGCCACCGAGTTCTCGGGCCCGGACGACTCCGGTGACGGCGTCGGGCGTGCAGTGGCCGGAGCGACGCCGGCACCGGCCGTAGAGCTGTTCTGGCAGCGGGCCGAGGCTGCCAGCCCTGAGTTCCGCCGCGAGAACGACCCGGCCGCGGTGCGTGCGATCTGTGAGCGGCTGGACGGCCTTCCGCTCGCGATCGAGCTGGCGGCGGCCCGCGTCAACGTCCTGCCGCCGGAGCAGATGACCGAGCGCTTGTCGCACCGGCTGAGCCTGCTCACGACGGGCACCAGAGACGCCCCCCACCGGCAGCAGTCACTGCGGGCCTGCCTCGAGTGGAGCGTGGACCTGCTCACAGATCGCGAGCGGTGGCTCCTGGGGGTCAGTTCAGTGTTCGTCGGCGGACTAACGCTCGCCTCGCTGGAGGCAGTCTCCGCCGCAATCCTGCCCCACGTGGACGCTGTGGCCGTCGTCGACTCCCTGGTCGCCAAGAGCCTGCTCAGACCGGTTTCCGACCGGGCCGGCACGAGGCTGTTCCTGCTCGAGACGGTGCGCGAGCTCGCGGCCGAGCTGCTGGAATCCTCCGGGGAGCGCCATGTGGTCAAGCTGGCCCACGCGCGCCACTTCCACGACCTTCTTGCCCAAGAGCCCAACGCGTGCCTCTGGCCACCGCGCAACGCCCAGGAGCTGGCCGCCTGGACCGCAGAGCTGCCCAACGCACGAGCGGCGCTGCAGACCCTGGAGGAGACCGGCGCATCCCAGCTGCGCGCCGACCTGGCGGTTGCGCTGTTCAGCATCGCGCAGAACGGCGGTTTCATCGACGAGCTCGAGACCCACCTGACCGCCCTCCGGGCGTCACCCGACGTGGCGGTCGCGAGCCAAGTGGACCTCACGGGCGCGGCGGCCTGGCTCGCCGAGATGCGCGGCGAGACCGTCCGAGCGGGCCGTCTGCTCGACGCGGCGCTCGACCTGGTGGCGACGATGGTGCCGCCGAACCCTGCTCAGGAGGCGGTCCTGCACCAGTATGGCGCCGTCATCGCCTACCACCGCGGCGATTCCCGCCGCAGAGCCCTGGAGTCGGAGCTGGCCAAGTCCGCGGCCCTGGCCAGCGGCAACGAAGAGTTGATCGCCATCGTTGAGACCATCCAGCCGATGACCGCGGGTGCTGGGTTCCTCGCCAGGGCCGAACGGGCCCTGAGCTCTGCTCGCCGCCACGACAACCAGATCGTCGAGTCCTACGCGCTGCTCGAGCTCAGCGAGGTCGCCCTGAACAGTGACCAGCCGGCGGTGCTGGCGCACGCGGAGCAATGGGGTCGCCGCGCGACTCAGATCGGCCTCCTCATGGGCGACGTCGTGCCGCAGGCGCGCGGCCTCAGCAACGCCGGCGCCGCGGTCCTGCTCGCCGGGGGGTCCTCGAGCCAGGCTGCCGCGGATCTGCGCACCTCTCTCCAGGGCGCCCGTCGCGTCGGAGACGTTGCGACCGAGATCGAGGATCTGCTCCGTCTGGCGGCCGTGGAGGGAGTGCGGGGCGCCACCGATAGAGCGAGGGTCCTGTACACGATGTGGCGTGCACTGGACGAGAAGGACGGGCCGAACGTCAGCTCGTCCAACCGGCGAATCATCGAGACGTTCCTGCCCCATCTGGCCGGCCAGCCGCTCGACGTGGACGACCCGGCGGCGCGCCTGACCCTGGCCGAAGCGGTCGAGGTTGCCCTCGCCGAGCGAACCATTCCAGACATCTCGGATGTTGGAGCCGGCCACCCGCGCTGACTCCCGCGGGACGATCTCCCTGCCAGCCGAGGACCGCAGGCAAGACAGCGTGATGCCCGCCGACGTCCGTCAGCGGCCGTCAGCGGTCCGTCAGCGGTCGTTCAACGCTGATCGGGAGCATCGGGGGAACGGTGCTGGGACCCCGGAGCAAGGCCACGACGGGCCGACCAAGGCCAGACAGACGCTCACCCCCAGGCCGCGGCACCTCAGTCAACCGACCATCATCAGGCGAGGGAGAAGCTCGATGGCGCAGCCGAACTCCGACCCCGACCTTCGTAGCGCGCTGGTGGGCCGCGACCACGAACAAGACATCATGCGCGACTTCGTCTGCCGCCTCGAACAGACGGGGCACAGCCTGCGCCTGACGGGAGAACCGGGAATCGGCAAGACCGCCCTGCTGGAGGTGGCGGCCCGCGCGGCTGCGCGGCACGGCCACGCAGTCCTGCGCGCCGGCGGCGCCGAGCACGAGGCCGACCTGCCGTACTCCACACTGCATCAGCTGCTCCTTCCGCTGTACGACCAGGTCGAGGGCCTCCCAGGGTGGGAGCGCATGGCGCTCCGGTCCGCCATCGCCGGCAGTGACGAGCGCTCTGCCGGCCCGCTCGCGATCGGTCATGCAACGCTCACAGCGCTCCGGCGGCATGCGCAAACCGCAGGACTGCTCGTCATCGTCGACGACGTGTCCTGGCTGGACCGGGAGACGGCATCGGTGCTCGCGTTCGTGGCCCGGCGCCTGGAGGGAACCAGAATGGGCTTCCTCGCGGCCGGAAGGCCGGAGCGAGTCCCGGTGCTCGAGTTCCCCGGGACGGGCGAAGTGATGGTCCAACCGCTCGCAGACCCGGCCGCGAGGCTCTTGCTGGACCAGCACCATCCGCAACTGCCTCCGGACCTGCGGCGGCGCGTTCTTGCAGAGGCGAGAGGGAATCCCCTGGCACTGCTCGAGCTGCCGGCAGCCCTCCAGCGGCTCCAAGGAGCCCCGGCAGCAGCCGCCCTGGACAACTGGGTCCCCATGACAAGGCGCCTGCAGGCCGCGTTCGGTTCAGGGCTCAACACCATCTCAGAGCAGGCCCAGCGTCTGCTGCTGCTCGCGGCACTCGACGGCACCGGTGACCTGCGATGCCTGGCTGCGGCCGGAGCGCTGCAGGATGCGACGGGGTATCTGTCAGAAGCGGAGCGAGCAGGACTTGCGTGCGTTGACGAGACGACCCATCGGATCGCCTTCACCCATCATCTGACGCGGTCGGCCGTCATCGCCGGCACGCGCTCGGCAGAGCGGCGGCGCGCTCACCAGGACCTGGCGAGGAGGTACCCGCACCAGTCAGAGCGGTACAGCTGGCACGTCGCGGCTGCAACGGTCGAGCCGGACGAGAGCGTTGCAGTCGCCCTCGAAGCCGCAGCGCAGCGCAGCCTGCGGCGCGGTGACTCCCGCAGCACGACGACCATGCTGGTGCGTGCGGCGCAGCTGAGCCCGTCTCCGCGAGATCACGGTCGACGGATGGCAAAGGCGACCTACATCGGAGCCGAGGTCACAGGCGAGCTGGAGCGCGCCTCCGGCTGGCTGGCCAATTCCACCGTGACCGACCCCGAGCCGGACGCATCGCTCCGGCTCGCCGCGTCCGCCGCACTGATCCTGCTCAGCGGTGACGGCGACCTCGACGTCGCGAACCGGCTGCTGTCGACAGCGCTCGGCACGGCTGAGGGCCGTCGCGGTATCGACCCGGAGGCACACCGGGACGCGCTGTACGCGCTGCAGCGGGTTTGCTGCTTCGGTGGACGCGGGGACCTCTGGGAGAACTTCTTCCGCCACCTCGAACGCCTGTCCGACCCACCCGTCGAGCTCGTCATCGGCAGCCAGGCTCTGGCAGACCCAGCCCGATTGGCTCACTCCACGCTCCGCGAGCTGGACGGCGCCATCGCGGAGCTGACCACCGAGCTCGACCCGGCACGCATCGTCCGGGTCTCCACGACCGGCATGTTCGTCGACCGGTCCGGTGACTGCCGACGCCCCTTGTGGAGGGTGGCCCGGGACGGCCGCGCCGGGGGCGCTGCCGGCTCCGCCGTCACCGCGCTCGCACTACTCGCACAGGACGCGTTCCGCACCGGGGATTGGGAGGCCGCCGACCGTCTGGCCATGGAATCGGAGAAGTTGGCCGAAGCCTGCGGTGGCTACTGGAGCGTGACCGCTCGACAGGTCAGGGCCTTCCTCGCTGCCGCCCGTGGGGACTTGGACGCGGTCGGACAGCTCACGGACGAGCTCCGGCTGTGGGCCATCCCGCGCGGCATCGGGGCCTCATCGTGGGCCCCGCGCTGCCTCGCCGCGATCGGCAGCGGCGACTTCGAGCTCGCCTACCAAGAAGCCACGGTGCCGGGGCCCGCCGGCGTTCTGCCCCACTGCGCCCCCTACGCCCTGTGGATGATCCTCGACCTCGTCGAGGCGGCGGTACGGACGGGACGTCAGTGCGAAGCGCACCAGCACGTTCGGGCCGTGGAAGAGGCGGGGCTCGCGGATCTGTCTTCGAGGCTGGCGCTCCTCGCGGGTGCAGCCTCCGCACTGACGGCACCGGATCACCGGTGCGCCGAGCTGTTCGAGTCTGCGCTGACCTTGCCCGAGGCGGGACGCTGGCCCTTCGAGCAGGCACGCGTGCAGCTGTTGTACGGCGAGCGGCTGCGCCGTCTGCACAGAGTCCGCGACGCTCGTGCACAGCTCGCGTCCGCGGTAAGCACCTTCCGCGATTTGGGCGCCGGTCCTTGGGTGAGCAGAGCCACCGCGGAGCTGGGTGCGACCGGAGTGGCCGCACCTGGACCCGACCCGGCGGCCCCTGCGCGCTCCCTCACTCCGCAGGAGCGCAAGGTCGTCGAGCTCGCGGCCACCGGCTTGACGAACAAGCAGATCGGGGAACGCCTTTTCCTGAGTGCGCGAACGGTGGGATTCCACCTGAGCCGGGCCTTTCCCAAGCTCGGAGTCGGCTCGCGCAGCGCCCTTCGCGACGCCCTGTCGAATACTCGGGCGACATCAGCGGCCGTCCCTCCGCGCTACACCACACCCAACCAGCTCATCGAGCGTAGCCGGGCAGGGTCCGGGTCCGCGTCGGTGATGTGAGGGCGCGTGACCTCGGTGATCATGGCTGCTTTCTACGCAGTCGTGTCACGAAGTGAGGTCATGGGCTCGAGCCAGCCTATGGTCGGGTCTCGTTGCGGCTGGTCTCGCACAAGACAACGTGGCGGATGCCTCGAGTCTCTCTGTGTGCGTGGGTCGTTCACCGAGTCTTCTCCGCAGGTCCCGGCCCGCTCACGGTTGAGGGCGCACGGGGTGATGGACCGCGGTGAGGGCGTCGTACAGGTTGCTCGTTGCGCCGCCGCGGCTCGTCGTAGCGGCCAGGTGCCCTTCGGCGTCCCACGTGGTGTTCGGCGCCTTGGCCCCATTGCTCTGGCAGGGAACGGTGCTGATGTTGTCATTCCCTGGGTGGTCGCACAGGACGTATGCCGCTGGGCCGGCCCGGCGGCCACCCGGCCGTTGCGACCCCGCGGTCACATCCGCGGGTCGACAATCGTCATCGGTGACGACAGGTCCACCACGAGGAGGAGGCACGCTCATGCTCGGCCGCAAGGACTACTCGCCCGACGAGGTCGCGACAGCCAAGGCCGCCGTCGCGACCCAGGTCGCCGCCTACCGCACGCTCGCCCACGCCGTCGATGCAGCACCGTCGGACGCCGGGGTCTCGTCCGCCCTCGAGGAGCTTGAACCGGTCCTCTTCACGAACATGGTGCTCGCCCTCGACCGCTTCTTCGTCCACCGCGTCCGCATGGTCGCCGGCAAGGACGGCAACCCGCTCAACGAGGTCGAGCTGCTGGCCGAGTCGATCATCGGCAACGAGGGGGTGCTCGAGAGCCTGAGCCCGATCAGGTACGTCCCGGCCGAGTCGACGCTCGGTCTCGAGGTCGGTGACCGGATCCGGCTCAGCGCAGACCAGTTCGAGAGGCTCGCCGACGCCTTCTTCGCCGAGCTCGAGCGCCGCTTCGTCTAGGTCAGGTGGTCGCCTGGGTGGCACTGCGGCGACTGCCCCGCAGGCCGACGAGCAGCACGATCACCGCGCCGACGGCAAGGCCCCCGGCGACGGCGGCGTGCATCGTCGCCAGGTCCCGGCAGTCGCTGAGGACGGCGTTCGAAGCCCGCACGTCGAAGGCCGTGAGGCGCCGCTGGTGGTGCCACTCCACCGTGGCGGTGCGCGCTGCCTGCTGGTGCTCCAGCCGGGCCGACTCGGCCGCCGTCAGTGCCGACTCCGCGGCACGCTGGCGCGCGACGGCCTCCGAGAGCCTTGCCTGGGCGGCGCTCGTGGCGGCCTGGGCCTGCGCGGCGAGAGCGTCCGCCGCGGCGCGGGCAGCCTGCGTCTGGGGAGCGACGGCGGCGGCCGCCTTCTCCCCGGAGGCGAGCGTCGCCAGGTCCCGATCCAGCGTCGCCTGGGCATCGGCGACCGCAGCCCCGGAGAGCCGGTCCTTGGCCCATTGCACGGCGTCTCGGTCGAACGCGACCCTCGCGCGCGCCTGCTCGATCGACCAGGCCGAACCCTGCGCCGTGTCGAGGTCGAGCGCGGCCCGGGCCGCGTCGGACCGGGACTGGAGGATGCGGGCCTGCCCGGTCACGGCCTCGGCCTCGGCAACCTGCGCTGCGGCCCGGACGGTCTCCGTCCGGGCCTCGGCGACGGCGCGTTCGTCAGTGGCTTCGAGGGCGTCGTCAGGAAGCGGCGGCTCCCCCGCGGGCAGGACCGCAGGCGCGGTCGTGAAGGACTGGAGACCTCCGGGGCAGGACCCGGCGCGAGACGGCACGAGCATGGTCGCGGCCGACGCGGCAAGCAGCAGGGCCGCGGCACCGACGCCGACCCAGCGAACAGCCCGGAGACTGTCGCGGCGATCGGCTGACCCGACTGCCGCAGGTGCCTCCGGCTGCCGGGCGGCCGGGGCGTGCCGGAACACGTGGAGCACGTCGTCGGCCTCGACGTCGTCGCCTTCCGTGGTCACGCGAGGCCTGAGTTCCGTCGCCATGGTCACCCACCTCCGGGAGTCAGGTGCACGGACCAGTCGGAAGCGACCATCTCCTCGTAGCTGCTCAGAGCGCTGCCGATGCCGCCCTGCCGCACGCGGTACGACGCGGCACGCGGCACCTCCGAGAGGTGGAAGCCGAAGACGCACACCTTCCCGTCGAACGTCCCGCGCCCGAGCGAGCTCGCCGCGAGAAGAGTCCCATCAGCGTCCTCGACGACGACCCGGTCTCCCTGTCGGATGCCGTCCTCCCCCGCTCGCGGGGCAGGGCTCCCGACGCACCAGTCACCGGGGTCGGGGCTGCCTGCCGCCGTGAGCGCCAGGTCTCCCGTGACCGTGTGGGTCTCGCCGAGGTCTGCGAGGACGACGTGGCCGGCGACGCCGAGCAGGCCGAGGGTCGCGAGCACGATGCCCACGATGCGCCAGACGCCCTGTCCCACGGACTGCCGATCCCTTCTCGGCGGAGCGCCCGGGCCCGCCGGGGACACCATAGAGGCGAAGAGGCCCTCACGGGTCCTTATCGGCGACCAGGCATCCGGAGGCCCGGCCACGACGTTCGCGAACTCGCGGACGCGACCCTGCTCAGCGGCATACCGTGAGGGTGTTGGCCCCACGGACACCGCGCCCCTCCGACGACCTGACGGCTCGACGCTCGTGTATCACCCCCTGTCGCTGGGCGCTCTGACCACTGCGGTCACACCCTCCGGACACGTGCCGGGCGAGAAGGAGCGAGATCATGGCCAAGCGCGCGCTGCTCATCGGGATCAACCACTACGCCATCCCCAACATCCCCAACGCAGACCTCCGGGGCTGCGTCAACGACGTCAACAACATCGCCGCGGCCCTCAAGGACTGCTACGGCTTCACCGATGCCGACATCACGATGCTCACCGACGAGCAGGCGACCAAGGCGGCCATGGAGGCGGCGATCACCTCGCTCGTCACCACGGCGGCGGCCGGCGACGTGCTCTACCTGCACTACTCGGGCCACGGCTCCAACGTCCCCGACACCAACGGCGACGAGTCGGACGGCCGCGACGAGATCCTCTGCCCCCACGACCTCGACTTCAACGACCCGCTCACCGACGACTGGCTGCGCACCACGTTCGACCGGCTCGACCCGGCCGCGAGCCTCACCGTGGTGATGGACTGCTGCCACTCGGGCACGAACACCCGTGAGCCGATCCCGCCCGACGCCCCCATCATCGACCGCTTCCTGCCCAACCCCGACGACGAGGCATCCGGCGGCGAGCACACCGGCCGGCTGAGCCGCAGCCTGAGGCGCCGGGCGCCCGTCGACGTCCACGACGTCGACATCATCGAGACGCTCATCAGCGGCTGCCGCGACACGCAGACGTCCGCCGACGCGATCATCGACGGCGTCTACAACGGCGCCCTGACGTACTTCCTCGTCAAGGCGATGCGCGACCAACCGCAGGCGACCTACCGCGAGCTGCACGCCGCGACGATGGCCGGGCTCAAGGGCAACTACGACCAGGTGCCGCAGCTCGAGGGCCGAGCCGCCCGGCTCGACGCCGACGTCCTCTCCCCCGCGGGATGAGGCTGCGATGGCCACCGTCGACGTGAGGCCTGCGGCGAACCCGGGGGACCGACCACCCGCCGCCGGCGCGGCCGCCAACGGGAGTGCCAACGCGGCCGCGAACGGGGCAGCCAGCGGGGCGGCAGTGACGGATGCCGGCGCGACCGCCGCCGGATCGACCACCAGCACAACGCCTTCCGCGGCACCCGCCGCGACGGCGTCTCCGACGCCCACCCCGACGCCCACGGCGACGGCAGCGAGCACGGCGGCGGGCGCGCCCGAGGAAGCCGACGACGACGAGGATCCCGGGCGGCCGAGGACGACCGTCCACGTCGCCCACGGCGATCTGCGCTTCGCGCGGCACCACGTCCTCGTCGGCCACTACCCCGGCAGCACCATCGCGGGCGGCGAGGCCGCGCTGGACCAGCTCCTCGACGGCCGGTTGTCCCGGGCGGCGCTCCTCGGCATCTACCCCGGCGCGATCGAGACGTGCCAGGTCTTCACCGACCCCAACGAGTGGTCCAGCCCGCCCGGAGCGGTCGTCGCGGGCCTCGGGCCGGTCGGCATGCTGAGTGCCGCTTCGCTGGCGCGGGCCGTCGCACACGCCGCGCTCACCGCCGCGCTCGGCCACCTCAGCATCACGCCCACGCCAGACCCGGGCGCGACGCCCTCCCCGTCGAAGAACGGCGCGAGCGCCCCCACGAGCAGCCCCGGCCCCGACCGGACCGTCAGCGACATCCTCCAGATGCGCCTCTCGAGCCTGCTCATCGGGACTGGCGCCGGCGGCCTGCCGGTCCGCGACAGCGTCCAGGCCCTCCTCACCGGCATCCAGCGGGCCAACGACCGGCTCTCCGACACCGGGATGCCCGTCCACATCGCCGACGTCGAGATCATCGAGCTCTGGCAGGACCGGGCCCTGCAGGCGCTCGAGGCGGTGCGTGCCTCGCTGACGAGCAGCGAGATCGAGGAGTCGTTCGAGTGGGACGCCCGCCTGCGCGAGCTGCCGGGCCGGCAGCGTCGCCTTCTCTTCCAGGAGGCGACCGGGTGGTGGCAGCAGGTGCGGGTGCACTCCGACCCCGATGGCGCGCTCGTCTTCGACGCCTCGGTCCGCCGGGCCGGAGCCCCGACGCGGACCGTCCCGACCCAGCGCGCGCTGGTCGACCGCCTCGTCGAGTCGCTCGTCGACACCCCGTCGCCGGACGACTCGGCCTCGCGGACCCTCTTCGAGCTGCTCTTCCCCAACGATCTCAAGGCACAGGCCCCCGACACCGACAACATCGTCCTCGTCGTCGACCGTGGCTCCGCCCACTACCCGTGGGAGCTGCTCGACGACCACGCCAGTGACACCGGCCGCGCGCCGCTCGGGGTCCGTCGCGGTCTCATCCGCCAGCTCGAGGGCTCCTCGATGCGCAGCCACGTCCTCTCGGCGACGACGAGCCGGGCCCTCGTCGTCGGCGACACCGCGAGCGGGCTGACCCCGCTGCCCGCCGCCCAGCAGGAGGGCCGCGAGGTCTCGGCGGCACTGCAGGCCAACGGGTTCGACGCCAACTCCCTCATCGGTGCCACCGGCACACAGGTGATCCAGGCCCTCTTCGACGGGTCCTACCGCGTCGTCCACCTCGCCGGCCACGGCGTCTACCAGTGGCCGCTGCCCGCGCCCCGCAGCCCGATGCCGTATGCCGCTGAGCCCGCAGGTGCCCCGGCGACCGACGGTGCCCCAGCGGGTTCCGCTGTCGCCCCCGCGGTCGCGCCCACGCTCGTGACGGGCATGGTCCTCGGCGGCGGGATGTACCTGACCGCAGGGGAGATCGGCCAGATGCGGCAGGTCCCCGAGCTCGTCGTCGTCAACTGCTGCCATCTCGGCACGGTGGCCGCCGACGCGAGCGACCCGTCCGCGCCTCCACGCTCGGGCAACTTCCACCGACTGGCGGCGAGCTTCGCGACCGAGCTCATCGAGATCGGGGTCCGCGGGGTCGTCGCGTGCGGTTGGGCCGTCGACGACGGCGCCGCCTCGACGTTCGCATCCTCGCTCTACGCAGCCCTGCTCGACGGGGAGCCGTTCGGAGAAGCCGTCTCGAAGGCTCGGACGGCAACGTGGGAGCAGCACCCCGACGTGAACACGTGGGGCGCGTACCAGTGCTACGGCGACCCCGACTTCCGGCTCGCGAGGGACGGCGCGCGCCCGGTCAAGCAGGAGTCCCGGGCCCCCGCCTGCCTCGATGTCGCCCGCGTCGAGATCGAGAACCTCGGCCAGTCCGTCGACGTGAGCCGTGACACCAAGTACGGCCTCGAACGGCTCCAACGCATCCTCGACACGATCGACCCGTGCGACCGCGACGACGACACGATGCAGGCGCTCCTCGCGCGGACCTACACGAAGTTCGGCAGCTTCGACACGGCGCGCGAGATCTTCGAGCAGAGCCTTCGGCGGGGTGGGGGCGCCCTCACGGTCCGGGACTTCGAGGTGTGGATCGACCAGCGGGTGCGCACCGCGACCGCTGTCGCGAGCGCCGCGGGCGCCGGGCCACAGGTCGAGGAGGCGGTCGCGACGATCGAGGCCTCGATCGAGCTGCTCCGCGGTCTCCTGCTCGACCCGGCTCTGCTCGTGCTCCACCAGCACTCCGACCTGCCGACGGTGCTGCCCGAGCCGGACGCCCTCCCCGAGACCGTCAGCAGCGACCGGCTGTGGCTGGTGGCGAGCGCGTACAAGCGCCTCGCACTCGTCACGTGCCCGACGAGGATCGGCGCGAAGGGGTCCGCGCGGAGCTGGGCCCGGACCAAGGCGGCCCTGGTCTCCACCGCGCGCTGGTACGAGGCCGCGCGACAGGCCGCCGGCCCGACCAACCGCCGCCGCCACGGCGCCCTCGGCAACCGGCTCGGCGCGGAGCTCTGTCTCCGGTGGCACCAGGGCACGAACCACCTCGACGGCCTGGCACTCCTGTCGAAGGCGGAGGCCCGGGCCCTGCTGGCCGAGTCCCTCCGTGGCGCCCGCGAGGAGGCCTACCTCGCCCCGAGCTTCTGGAGCGTCGCGGTCTACGGCGACCTCCTGGCGCTCGATGCGCTCTTCAGCGCGCACCCGGAGCCGTCCACGCTGCCGAAGGTGCTCGACCTCTACCGCCGGGCGAGCGAGCTCGGCAGCGAGGAGCAGCTCCAGCAGGTCCGCGACCAGGTCGCGTTCCTCGCCGTCATGGCCGGCACGGCGGTGCCGGAGCGCGCCTCCTTCCTCGAGGCCCTCGCCGAAGGGCTCACCCGGATCGACGAGGGAGCGAAGGCGGGGCAGGCCGTCGATCCCTGAGCCGCAGGGGAACCCACGCCCACGCGACCGTCTCCGGTCACGACGCGGACTCAGGTGCGGCGTTCGGCCCCTTGCGTGCCCGTTCGTCGCTACTGTGCGCTCCGTCACTCCACCGCACTGAAAGGGACCTCATGTCCTTCCAAGACGCTGTTCGCAGCGCCCTCACCCAGTACGTCACCTTCTCGGGCCGCGCCCGCCGGAGCGAGTACTGGTTCTTCGCCCTCTTCAACTTCCTCGTCCTCATGGTCGCCAACTTCATCGACCGGGCCATCGGCCTGAACTCGGCGCTCTACGGAGTGGTCGCCCTGGCCCTGTTGCTCCCGGGCCTCGCGGTCGGCGTCCGCCGCCTGCACGACACGAACCGCAGCGGCTGGTTCCTGCTCCTGGGCCTGATCCCGCTCGTCGGTGCCATCGTCCTGATCGTCTTCTGCGTCCAGGACAGCCAGGCAGGCATGAACCAGTACGGTCCGTCGCCCAAGCTGGTCTCGGACGATGCGGTCGGTGGGATCGACGCGGCTCCGGCCGTCTGACCTCGTGGCGGGGCGGCCCTCCGGCCGCCCCGCTCGTCAGCGGGCGAAGGGCCCGAACCACGTCAGCAGCGTGTTGACCACGACGACCACCGCGAAGACCACCGCCCACCCGACGGGCAGGACCGCGAACGAAGCGAGCGCCGCTCCACCGAGGACGAGGACCTTGACGGCGACCGCTGCCGCCGGCACACGGAACACGGCCCGCGGTGCAGCGAAGCACGCCCACAGGGCGATGGCAACCGCCGGGATCACCACGGCGAGAAGGACTCTCGTCCCGGCGCTGGTGCCGAGAGACCAGCCCCACGCCGCGAGGACGACGACCGCGGCGATCTCGACGAGGAACGCCACGACGTCGTTGGGGGTGATGTCCATCTGCTGCGGCTCGGTCATGGGATCACGATCCCATCTTGCGTCCCGCCCTGTCGGCACCGCGTGAGAGGCTCGCGCGTATGAGTCAGATGGGGAGTCTGGTCACCGCCGCCACCGCAGAGACCCGCCGCGCGGTAGAGCCCGCGCTCGACCGCGACTGGGATGTGGCTGCAGGAGAGCTGGACTGGTCCTGTCGGGCGACCGCCGCACACATCGCCGACGACCTGTTCTCCTATGCCTCGCAGGTGGTGGCCCATCCCGCCGCGGGTTACCTTCCCATCGAGGCGGTCATCGAGCCGGGCGCTTCGCCCGAGGCGCTGCTCCAGTCCGTCGTCATGTGCGGCGAGCTCCTCCGGCTCGCCGTCGCCGCTGGCTCCCCCGATGTGCGGGCCTGGCACCCCTACGGTGTCTCAGACCCCGACGGGTTCGCCGCCATGGGGATCGTCGAGGTCCTCGTGCACACCTACGACATCACGCGTGGCCTGGCCCTCGACTGGGCGCCGCCGGCCGCGCTGTGCGCCCCGGTGCTGGCCCGACTCTTCCCCGACGCACCGGCCGGCGACCCCTCGGCGGCCCTGCTCTGGTGCACGGGTCGCATCGCCCTTCCCGACCGTCCCCGGCTGCAGCAGTGGCGCTGGGACTCCTCGGTCGCACCCTCCTAGGCACCGCCGCCCGGCCTCGGGGCGGTCACGGTTGGCGATCGCGACGGGCGGCCTGCTGCGCGCGCCGGTCGCCGATGACGATCGAGGCCACGAGCGCCCCACCGGCGAGGGCCGCGAGCAGGAAGAACACCATCGCGATCGCCGGGTAGCCGAGGATCGTGCTCCTGGTCTGGACCTGCATCATCAGGGCCGCGCCGACGACGATCGACGCGATGATGACGCCCATCGTCAGGCGGTTGGCCAGCCGTTGCAGGGCCCCGAGGAAGCGCACCTCGTCCATCGTCTTGACACGTATCGCCAGCTCGCCCTCCGACAGGGCGTCCATGATGCGGTTGGCCCGTCTCGGCAGCTGGGCGGCGAAGTCCTTCGCCTCGATGGCCGAGGAGAGCGCGCCCGACAGGGAGACCGACAACCCGCTCCGCAGGATCTCCTCGATGTCGTCGCGGATCGCCTGGGTCGGGTCGAAGCCGGGGTCGAGGTGCCTGGTCACCTGGTCGAGGTTGAGCAGCGTTTTGCCCACCATCGACATCTCGGCCGGAGGCCGGAGCCCGCGGTCGCCGGAGAGGCGCGACAGCTCGACGAGGACCGAGCCGACCTCGACCTCGCCGCCGAGGGCGACCGCGCTCGACACGAGATGCGACACGTCGTCGCGGAAACGAGCGGCGTCGTACCCGGCGAGGGGGTGGCCCATCTCCGCCAGGACGAGGGCTGCCTCCTCGCCGTCGCCGTCGCTGAGTGCGAGGAGGAGCTTGACGATCTTGTCCTGCACTCGTCTCGGCACGGTCGCGACCATCCCGAAGTCGATGAGTGCGAGCCGTCCGTCGTCGGTGAGCAGCACGTTGCCGGGATGTGGGTCCGCGTGGAGCGCCCCGTCGACGAGGATCATCCGGAGGTAGGCGCTGAACAGCTCCTCGACGAGCGGGCGCCGGTCGACGTCGAGGAGCCCGAGCGGACCGACGTCGGTGACCGACCTGCCGATGACGCGATCCATCGTGAGGACCTTCGAGGTCGAGAGGTCCCCGACGGGTTGGGGGACGACGAGGTGCTCGTAGTGCTTGGTCAGCTCGCCGAAGCGCACGAGGTTGGCCGCCTCCCGGCGGTAGTCGAGCTCGTCGGCCAACGCGCGCCGGAAGTGCGCGAGCAGCGTGCCCATCCCGTAGCGCCGGCCGACCTCGGTGTGCCGGTCCGCCTTCGCGGCGAGGTCGGCGAGGACCTCCATGTCGTCGCGGACGCGCTCGCGCACGCCGGGCCGCTGGACCTTGACGACGACGTCGTGGCCGTTGCGGGTGACGGCCCGGTGGACCTGGGCCAGCGACGCCGCCGCGAGGGGCGTGTCGTCGAACTCCGAGAAGAGGCTCCTGAGCGGTGCGCCGAGCTCGGTCTCGATGATCTCCCGGACCTGCTCGACGGGGAACGGCTCGACGTCGTCCTGCAGCCGGGACAGTGCCTCGGTGTACGGAGCCGGGAGCAGGTCGACCCTCGTCGAGAGCAGCTGGCCGAGCTTGACGTAGGTCGGGCCCATCCGCTCGAGGTCCTCGGCCAGCCGCTGAGGCCCCTCCTCGTCGACGACGGGCTCGGCGTCCTCGGTGAGGAACTCGTCGGTCCCTGCACCGGCCAGCAGGTCGGAGCGTCCGTGCCGGACGAGGAGCCGGACGAGGTCGACGTACCTGCTGCGATGTGCCTCTTCCATGGACCCGACCATAACCACGAACGCACGGCGCGAACCTGGGAGCACTGATCCGCCTCGGGGAGGACGTCCCGTGCACCATCATCGTGGCGTGGCACCTCCCCCAGAGCCGGACCGCCCGGACCGCGCGACCGCACCCCGCCGCCGGCCCGGGCCCGTGCGAGGGTGGGTGCGCACGCACCCGGCCGACGTGGTCGACCTGTTCGTGTACGTCGTGGTCCTCAACCTCGCGATCGAGTACCTCCCCGCGGTGATCAGCGAAGGCTTCACGCTCTCCCTGCTGACCGCGGTCCTGCTCAAGGTCGCCCTCGAGGTGGTCCTCGTCGCGAAGGGCAGGGTCCTGGCCCGCCACCGGGCCGCGCGCACGCGAGGCGGCAAGGTCCTGACGGCGCTCGCGTTGTGGGCCGTCGCTGCGGGCAGCAAGCTCGTCGTGCTCGAGCTCGTCGACCTCGTGTTCGGCGACGCCGTCAGCCTCGGCGGGTTCTGGTCCGTGACCCTCCTCGTCGTCGCCCTGCTGGCCTCCCGGGCCGGGGTCCGGCGGCTCTTCTTCGACGAGCAGCCCGAAGCCTGATCCCACAGCCTCCGCCTCGCCGACAACAGGTTCGCCACGGGAGCGGGCCACACGGGCTCGCTACCCGGTCACGGTATCGGCGTGCCGATGGGCGACCTTCCAGGCACCGTCCTCGCGGCGATACACCTGGGTGGCCCGCAGCGTGTACGTGCGGGGCTGGCCGTCCACCGAGGCCGACGTGTGCTCGAGACCGGCTGTGTAGGCCATGTCGCCCACCACGTCATGGGCCTGCAGCTCGAAGGCGTACGAGAGGCAGTCGGAGAAGCTCCTCTCGAGGAAGGCGAAGGCCTCGTCCACCTCGCGCTGCCCGTAGGCGTTGCGCCACGCGCCCAGGATGCTGACGGGTTCTTTGCGGGACCAGAGCGCCCGGCGCGGGGCTGAATTGCCGTTGTGCAGGGCAACCTCCGCCTCGTACAGCGCGGACGTCACCCATGCCAGGAAGTCCTCGCGATCGGTCATCTCCCCAGCATCCTCCGAGGCCACCGACCTGCACAGCCCCCGCCCACGGCGGGCAGCGAGCCGCGTGAGGGGCCACCGGGCCGTCCTCGACCCGGCGGCCTCGCTGTCCTCAGGCGGCGGCCGTCCTGGCCTCGGCCTGGGCCTTCAGGTTGGAGAGCATCAGCTCGACGAACGACTCGTGCTCCTTCACCATCATCCCTTCGATGGGCCGTCCGACGACAGGGACCTTCACGATCCACTCGCCCACGGCCGTCACCGTGGTGCGACCGTCGGCCGGTTCGAACGTGAACGTCCAGGTCGGCTTCTCCGCGAAGAAGTGGACCTGCGCGACGATGCGCTGACCCGGGACGACCTCGGTGTACTCCACGCCTCCCTCGATGTGGAAGCCCAGGATGTGCGTGAACATGCGGGCCGACGTGCCGACACCCTCGGGCTTGATGTCGACCTCCGTCAGGGCGACATCCTTGAACTTCCAGAGCTCCCGGATGTCGAGCGCCAGCTCGAACACGGTGTCGACCGGGGCGTTGATCCTGATGTTGCGTGTCAACGTTGCCATCTGCATTCACCTCCCTCCTCCTCCACCGTGGAGCCGGGACGGGAGGGGCGCCAAGAGGCGATGGTCCTCACTCGAGAGGCCGCGAACTCCGGCCAGGTGAGCCCAGGAAGTGGTGAGTGAGGTCGGCGAGCTCGCGAGCCGACTCCGTGTTGAGCAGCGACCCCGCCCCGTCGATGACCTCGAGCCGTGCGTCCGCGATGTCGGCCACGAGCTGCTGGGCGGCGATGACTCCAGCCTTGTCCTTCGACCCGGCGACGACGAGGGTCGGCGCCTTCACCTGGCGCAGCGACTCACTCCCGTCGAAACCCTTGAGGGCGTCGAGGACCGCGAGCATCCGGGGGCGGGACACGCCGGCAGCGACGAGCCTGCTCTCGGGCACGATGCGCAGGGCCATCTTCTGCAGGCGGAGCGCCCCCTTCGACGGCCGGACGAGCGCCCCGCCGAGCACGAGCCGGCCGACGAGCTCGGGCCGCTCGACGGCGAGCCGCAGGGCGACGCTGGCGCCGACCGAGACCCCGACGAAGTCGGCCTGCCGGATCCCCTGCAGCTCGAGCTCGTTGGCCACGCCCACTGCTGCCGCGTCGAGGTCGAAACCGATCGGGTCGCCGGGCTTGAGGCCCTTCATCCACGGGGCGTTCATCGCCCGGCCGGCCCCGAAGGCCGACACGAAGTCCTGCCACGCGATCGGCGACTGCCCGAGGCCGTGGAGCAGGATGAGAGGACGCGGGCGCTCGGCGGCGCCGTCGCCCGGGACCGAGTCCGGCGGCATACGACTCAGCTCCAGTCGAGGACGACCTTCCCGCACTGACCCGACTTCGCGGTCTCGAAGGCCTCCTCCCACTGCTCGGCCTTGAACCGGTGCGTGATGACCTGCGTGACCGCCGAGCGGAAGCGCTCGGACGTCGCGATCATCTGGGACATGGCGTACCAGGTGTCGTACATCTCGCGGCCGTAGATGCCCTTGAGCGTGATCATGTGGGTGATGACCTTGCCCCAGTCGAGGTCGTAGCTCTGGTGCGGGAGGCCGAGAAGGGCGATCCGGCCGCCGTGGTTCATGTTGGCGAGCATGTCGCTGACGGCGGGGGCGGCGCCCGACATCTCGAGCCCGATGTCGAAGCCCTCCTTCATGCCGAGGTGGTGCTGGGCGTCGGCGAGCGACTCACGGGTGACGTTGATCGTGAGATCGGCGCCGGCGTGCTCGGCGAGCGCGAGGCGGTAGTCGCTCGCGTCGGAGACGACGACATAGCGTGCACCGGCGTGACGCGCGATGGCTGCGGCCATGACGCCGATCGGTCCGGCGCCCGTGATGACGACGTCCTCACCGACCATGGGCCACTGCAGGGCCGTGTGGGTCGCATTGCCGAGCGGGTCGAAGACGGCGCCGAGGTCGGGGTCGAGGTCGGACGGCTGGACCCAGACGTTGGTCGCCGGGATGACGACGTAGTCGGCGAACGCGCCGTCGCGGTTGACCCCGATGCCCTGGGTGCGGATGCAGAGGTGGCGGCGGCCGGCCCGGCAGTTGCGGCAGACGCCGCAGACGACGTGTCCCTCTCCGGAGGCCTTGTCGCCCACCTGGACGCTCGTGACGTCCTCACCCACCTCGACGACCTCGCCGTAGAACTCGTGCCCGATGACGAGCGGCGCCTTGACCGTCGACGCGGCCCAGTCGTCCCACTGGTGGAGGTGCAGGTCGGTGCCGCAGAGGCCGGCGCGCAGGACACGGATCTTCACGTCGGTCGGCCCGCACACGGGCTCGGGCCGGTCGACGAGCTCGAGGCCGGGTCCGGCCGTCAGCTTGGTGAGTGCGCGCACGGGCGTCCTTTCGGGAACGGGCGACGGGGTGTCCGTCGCCCGCAAAGTCTGCCACCCCGGCCCACGCACGGGCACGCGGCACAATGGGCGCATGGAGACGAGCCCGCGGACCGACACCCCGCGCGTGGCCGCCGCCGTCGCCCGGCTGCGGTCCACGGGTGAGCGGGTCACCCCCGCGAGGTATGCCGTCCTGCGCGTCATCGACGCCGCCGACCTCGCGGACGAGCACCTCTCGGCCGAGCAGGTCGGCACCCGGGTCGGCGCGCTCGAGCCGACCGTGCACCGGGCGACCGTGTACCGGACGCTGACGTCGCTGACGGAGGCCGGCGTCCTGTCACACGTCCACCTCGGCGGGTCGGCGACGGTCTACCACCTGGCCGTGGCCGGGGAGCCGCAGCACGAGCGGGCCCACGAGCCCCCGGGCGAGGATGGCCATGGGCACGTCCAGTGCGTCGCGTGCGGCCGGGTCCAGGACGTGCCGCCGCACGTGCTCGACGGGGTCGCCGCACGGCTCCTCGACGAGCTCGGCTTCGCTCTCGAGACGACGCACGCCGCGCTCCTGGGGACCTGCGCGGACTGCCGTCGCTGACCCGCCGGAGCCGCAGGCGGACGGGCCACTCGCGTCAGTGGGACAGGTTGACCTTGACCTGGGCGATGAGCGCTGCGCCCGCCATCAGGACCAGGGCGAAGAGGAAGGCGCGCGGGCGGGACGCGCCCACGGCCCTGCGCATGAGGTAGCCGACGCTGCCGATGAACACGCTGAGGACGAGCCGGACGATGAACAGCTCGGCCGCATCGGGGACGAGGAGGACCGCCACCGTCGCGAGGACGGCCACGGCGGTCCCTCCCGCGAGGTGGGCGAGGGCGGCCTCGCGGTCGTGCGGGTGGAGGCGCCCGGAACCCACGACGTGAGCCGACGCGACGAAGGCGAAGAGGTGGGCAAGGACGAGCCCGATCGTGATCCCCCAGATCGTGGCCACGATCTGGAGACGGTCACCGCCGAGGCTCCCGTCGAGCAGCGACAGCGCGCCGAGCAGGCAGAGGGCGACGTAGAGGGCCATCGTCAGCGCATCGCGGCGAAGCCCGAGCTCGTGGCGATCCGGGGACAGCCCGGCCCGGGACTCGGTCATGGCAGCGATCCTATGCCGGGTCCGCGTGCCGTGCCCCGCCGAGTGATCCCTCACAAACGTCGGCCGGCTCTGCACGGGAGGGATTGACTGGAGGGGAGGCGCTGTCGCGCCGAGGCAGCGCCACGCATCCGAGGGCACCGAAGGGGCGAGGAGCATGGCTGCGATCGAGGTCAGGGGTCTGCGGAAGGTCTACGGGGAGGTCGCGGCCGTCGACGGACTCGACCTCATGGTCGAGGCGGGTGAGGTCGTGGCCCTGCTCGGCCCGAACGGCGCCGGCAAGACGACCACGGTCGAGGTCCTCGAGGGCTACCGCGCCCGCGATGCGGGGACCGTCTCGGTGCTCGGGTACGACCCAGGAGTGGGGAGCCGCGCCCTCCGTGAGCGCATCGGGGTCGTCCTGCAGGATGCCGGCTTCGAGGACAACTTCAGCCCGCGGGAGCTGCTCCGGCTGCACGCCGGCTACTACCCGCACCCCCGGCCCGTCGCCGACGTCATCACGCTGACCGGCCTCGAGGAGAAGGCCGACGCCCGGGTCCGGACGCTCTCGGGTGGGCAGCGCCGGCGCCTCGACCTCGCGCTCGCCCTCATCGGGGACCCCGAGCTGCTCTTCCTCGACGAGCCGACGACCGGCTTCGACCCGTCGGCGCGTCGCCGGGCCTGGGAGCTCGTGGAGCGGCTGCGCGACCTCGGCGCCACGATCCTGCTGACGACGCACTACCTCGACGAGGCCGAGCACCTCGCCGACCGGGTCGTCGTCATCGACCACGGCACGGTGCTCGCAGAGGGCACCCCGGACGCCCTCGCGGCCGAGGCCGGCGCGTCGACCGTCATCTCCTTCCGGATGCCGGCCGGGATCACGGTGGGCGACCTGCCCCTCATCGGGCACGAGAGGCGCGAGGCCGGGAACCTCATCGAGGTGCGCACCGAGACGCCGACTGCCGACGTCGCCACCCTTTCGGCGTGGGCCGTGGCCCACGGCCTGGAGCTCGAGGCGCTGACCCTGGCCCGGCCGAGCCTCGAGGACGTCTACCTCGACCTCGTCGGCGAGCAGGAGCGGGCCGTCGAGGAGGCCGGGGGTGCGGACACAGGCGGCACGAAGCCGCTCCGCGCGGCCGCGTCAGGATCGGAGACCCGGCGATGACCACCGTCGAGGCCGGACGGCCCCCGCGCGCCGCCCGTGACGCGGCACGGCCGGGGGAGGCTGGGCTGCTGTGGCGGCAGACGCGGCACGAGCTCGTGACCCTCTCACGCATCCCGATCACCCTGATCCTCAGCATCGGGCTGCCGCTCGTGTTCTTCGTGATCCTCTCGGCGCTCGTCGGCAACTCCGTCGTCGACGAACGGACCGGAGTGCGGCTCGTGCAGTACCTCGCACCCGGGATGGCCTCGTTCGGCGTCGTCATGGCGACCTTCTCGTTCCTCGCCGTGGGCCTCTCCGAGGCGCGCTCGACCGGGGTCCTCAAGCGGCAGTCCGGGACACCCGTGCCTCGCTGGGTGCTCATCGGTGGCCGGATGGGCGCCGCCCTCGTCCTCGGGCTCACCGCCACCGCGCTGATCCTCGCCGCCGGACTGCTCTTCTACGGCCTGCAGGTGCCGACCCGGTCCGTGGCCGCGATCGTCGTGACCCTCCTCTTCGCCTCCGCGTGCTTCAGTGCACTGGGGCTCGCGCTCGCTGTCGCGTTGCCGTCCATGCAGATGACGCTCGCCGTGACGAACGGCATCGTCATCCCGCTCGCCTTCATCTCCGACATGTTCATGATCGGCGGTCGGATGCCCGACTGGCTCTCGACGATCGGCTGGCTGTTCCCGCTCCGGCACCTGACCGCCGTCTTCCGGGACGCCCTCAACCCGTACCTGTCCGGAGCCGGATTCGAGCTCGACCACCTCGCGGTCCTCGCCCTGTGGGGCCTGGCCGGGGCGGTCGCCGCGACCTTGCTCCTGCGCCGCGACCGTGACCGCGCGGGCGCGGCGGCGACCGGGAGCGGCCGGGCCCACGTCCACGGCCGGGCCGCGGATGCCGCACCGGTGAACACCGCGGCGCCCTCCACGTTCTCCCTCGTCCTCGGCCAGGTCCGGCACACGCAGTCGATCCTGTGGAGGGACTGGTCGGCGGTGTTCTTCGCCGTGGCCTTCCCCGTCCTGCTCGTCGCGATCATCCCGTCCGTCAACGGCGGCGGAGACGTGCGGCTGTCCAACGGCCAGCTGCTCGGGACCTTCTACGCGGCGACGATGGCGGTCTACGGGGCGGCCGTGACGGCCTACGTCAACATGCCGCAGGGACTCGCCGAGGACCGCGAGCGCGGCGTGCTCAAGCGGACGGGGGCGACCCCACTGCCTGCTGTGGCCCTGCTCGTCGGACGCGTCGTCGGGGCCCTGGCGGTCGCGCTGCTCACGGCCTTCGACATCGCGCTCCTCGCCGCGATCGCCTACCGGCCTGCGTACCCGCGCGGGCTGCCCGCGGCCGTGCTCACCCTCGTCGTCGCGACGGTGTGTTTCGCCGTGCTCGGCCTCGCGGTGATGTCCTTCGTCCGCTCGGCCCAGGCCGCGGTCGGGGTCACGCTCGGCACCCTCCTGCCGCTCGCCTTCATCTCGGACATCTTCGTGGTCGGCGCGTCGTTCCCGCCCGTCATCGAGGCGATCTCGTGGTTCTTCCCGCTCCGCCACGCTGCCAGCGCGATGACCCAGGCCGTCGCGCCGGACCTCACCGGCTCGGGGCTCGCCCTCGACCACCTCGCCGTCCTGCTCGCGTGGACGGTAGTCGGCGCGGTCGTCGTCGCGCTCCGCTTCCGCTGGGAGACGTCGGAGGCCGCCACCCGTCCGGGGCGCAGGCGCCCGGTCGCGGGTCAGACCGCGCGCACGTCGAGCAGGTAGCCCTGCGCCGGGCCGAGCACGGGAACGGGCAGGCCGATCCCGGTCAGGACCGATCCGGGGACAACAAAGCCCTCCTCCGACAGCGCCGGCTCCCACCAGCGGGGACCCGCGTGCTGGATGAGCGCGGGGAGGCCCGCCTCGGGACGGACGCGGACGGCATACGTCCTCGACGGGTCGAGGCCGGGAAGCGGTAGCGCGCCCGCGACGGCGTTGCGTGAGGTCACGAGCCGCGCCACGACGTAGGCCGCCCTCCCGCCGTCGCGCGCGACCGTGCCCGTCACCTGGAGCGCGTCGTCGGGCAGGTCGGCACGGACGAGGTCGCCCGAGTGCAGCAGGGGGCGCAGCTCGCGGACGAGCGCGGTCCACGCCGTGAGCGCGTCGAGCTCGTCGTCGGTGCAGCCGGTGATGTCCCACTCGAGGCCGGCATGGCCCTGGATCGCCATGAGCATCCGGAAGCCGAGGTCGACGTGCCGGTGCGTCGTGTGCGCGGTCGGCGGCCCGATGTGGCTGCCGACGAGCTCCGGCGGGACGAGCAGCGTGGTCCATCGCTGGATGCTGGCCCGCTCGAGCGCGTCGTTGCAGTCGCTCGTCCAGACGCGGTCGGTGTGCTCGAGCACGCCGAGGTCGACGCGAGCGCCGCCCGACGAGCACGACTCGATCTCGAGCGCGGGGTGCCGCTCGCGCAGGGCGTCGAGGAGGGCGTAGAACGCGAGGGTCTGCGCGTGGACGGCCGGCGCGTCGACCACCCGGACCCCGCCGCGCTCGACCGTGTGGACCGCCTCGTGGAGGTCACGGTTGTGGTCCCACTTGATGTAGTCGATGCCGTAGCGCTCGACGAGGCCGCTGATCCGTTCGAGCAGCTGGGCGAACGCGTCGGGATTCGTCAGGTCGAGCAGCTGCTGGAAGCGCCAGTCGCGGGGGTAGCCGTCCGCCGGGCGGAGCACCCAGTCGGGGTGCTCGCGGACGAGGTCGCTGTCGACGTTGACCATCTCCGGCTCGAACCACAGGCCGAACTCGAGCCCGAGACCCTTGACGTGGTCGACGAGGGGGGAGAGCCCAGCGGGCCACACCTCCTCGGAGACCACCCAGTCGCCGAGGCCGGCCCGGTCGTGGCGGCGGCCGCCGAACCACCCGTCGTCGAGGACGAAGCGTTCGACACCGATCCGCTTCGCCGTGTCGGCGAGCGACGTGAGGTGGCCCAGGTCGGTGTCGAAGTAGACCGCCTCCCAGGTGTTGAGCACGACGGGTCGCGGCCGGCTCGGGTGGCCCGCCCGCGCGCGGAGGCTGCGGTGGAGCCGGCGCGAGAGGCCGTCGAGGCCGTCGCTGGCGTGGACGAAGACGACCGTCGGAGCGGCATACGTCTCGCCCGTCCGAAGGCGCACCTCTCCGGGCGCGAGGAGCTCGCCCCCACCGAGGACGGACACGTGACGGCCGGCGCCCTCGGGGAGCGCCTCGACGAGGTGCTCGTGGTTGCCGCTCCACGCCGTGTGGACGGCCCACACCTCGCCGCTGCGGAAGCCGAACCCCGACGTCCCGGCGACGAGCAGGAGCGTCGCGTCGTGGCCGGTGCGCCCGCGCCGGCTCGCCCGCAGGTGGGTGCCGTGGTCGAGGCGGCTGCGCTGCGGGGACCGCTCGCGGCACCAGCGACCGGTGAGGTCGAGGACCTCGTCCGCCCGCCCGGGCAGCGGGAGCATCGCCCGCAGCGCGGCGACGTCGAGGGGCGCGTCGGCCTCGGCCGTGTTCGTCACGGCGGCGTCGACCCGGAGCACCCCGTCCTCGTCGAGGGCGTGGCGCAGCTCGAGGGCGAGCCCGCTCGACGACGTCGCTCGCGTGACGAGCGTCGACCCCGACGCCTCGCACGTCACCTCGCCCCAGCGGACCGCGCCGGCCGCGCCCGCGCGGTGACCGGCATACGCCGGCGTTCCCGACCACCCGTCGGCCTCGCCGGGGAGGAGCGTGAGCGGCCAGGGGGCGTCGAAGGCGCTCGGCGCCACGGGCGCGACCGTCGCGTCGACGATCGCGGCGTATGCCGCCCTCCCGCCCTCGAGCGTCGCCCCCCAGTGGAGCACCTCCGGGAGCCCCGACCCGTCGGAGGCGGGCAGGACGACGAGCGCGGTGCCCGCCGACTCGATGAAGACCGGCTGGGTCGGGTCGGGACGGTCGGACGGGTTCGATCGCGTTGCAGCCACACTCAGCCCTTGGTCGCGCCGAGGGTGAGCCCCGCGACGAAGTGTCGTTGGAGGACGAAGAAGATGATCAGGGTCGGGATCGCGACGATCATCGACCCGGCGGCCACGAGGTTGTTGTCGGTGAAGAACTGGCCCCGCAGGTTGTTGAGCGAGCTCGTCACCGGGAACTTGTCACCCTGCTGGAGCAGGACGGTCGCCCAGAAGAACTCGTTGTAGATCCACGTCGTCTGCAGCACCGCCAGGGCCGCGAGAGCCGGACGGCAGAGCGGCAGAGTGATCGTGAAGAACTGACGCAGGACTCCCGCACCGTCGATGACCGCCGACTCGTAGAGCTCGCGCGGCAGCGCCTTCATGTAGTTGCTGAGCACGAAGGCGCAGAAGCCCGTCTGGAAGGCCACGTTGACGAGGATCAGCCCGGCGAAGCTGTTGAGCAGCGTGCCCGAGTCGCTGACCCAGAGCGGCACCGTGATGGCCCGGAACATCCGGTAGACCGGGATGAGCAGGGCCTGCGGCGGCAGCAGGTTGGCGGCGAGGAAGAAGCCGAGGAGCGCCAGGTTGAACCGGTAGGAGAACCGCGCGACGACGAAGGCGACGCAGCACGAGAGGAAGAGCGTGAGGAGCACGGCCGGGACCGTGATGATGAGCGAGTTCCAGAAGTGGATGCCGAAGTCGGCCTGCTGCCAGGCGTTCTTGTAGTTGTCGATGGTGAAGCCGCCCCACGAGACGTAGCCGTACTTCGCGGTGTAGGCGTAGTCGCGGAACGAGTTGACGACGGCGAGCAGGATCGGGAAGAGCCAGATGAGCGAGATGACGGTGAGGACCACCGGCATGACCCACCGGCGGCCCGAGGACGGGCCACCCTCCCTCGGCGCGCGGCGCGCCTTGGCTCGCGGGGTGTCGACCGTGATGTCGGTCATCGGTCAGTCCTCCTTCATGGCGATGCGCAGGTAGGCGAAGACGAGCACGCTGGAGATCGCGAGCATGATCGTCGCGAGGGCCGAGCCGAAGCCGATCCGGCTGGCCTCGCCCACGACGTTCTGGGTGACGAGTGTCGAGATGAGCTCGAGGCCGTTGCGCCCCTTGTTGATGACCCAGACGAGGTCGAAGGCGCGGAGCGACTCGATGAACGTCACGACGAGGACGATGATGTTGATCGGGCGCATGACCGGGAAGACGACCCTGAAGAACGTCTTCGTCTCACTCGCGCCGTCGATCTTGGCGGCCTCGCGCAGCGACGGGTCGACGCCCTTGAGGCCGGCCAGGTAGAGCAGCATGATGTAGCCGGCATGCCGCCAGCTCGCGGCGACCAGGGCGGCCCAGAGGTTGACGTCGGGGTCGCCGTACCAGTCGGTCGTGCCACCCGTGATCGCGTTGAGCAGGCCCTGGTCGCGCGAGTAGATGAGCTGCCAGATGAAGCCCACGAGCGCGAGCGACAGCACGACCGGCAGGTAGATGCTCGACTGGTAGAACCGCGTCCCGGCCACGCCGCGGTCGATGAGGACCGCGAAGAGGATGCCGAGCGGGGTCGCGATGAAGAACATCACCCCGAGCCAGATCAGGTTGTGCTGGATCGCGGGCCAGAACGGCGGGTAGATCGTCGCGATGTCGTGGTAGTTCTGCACCCCCACGAACTTGATGTCGGAGAGCGGCCCGATCCCGTCCCAGTTCGTGAACGAGAGCAGGACCGAGCCGATCGCCGGCAGCCAGACGAGCCACAGGACGATGAGCGTCGGCACGACGACCATCAGACCGACGATGACCTTGTCACGGGTCGAGAGCTGGTCGATCCCTCGGTACTTCCTCTTGCTCGCCATGGCGTCACTACTTCCCGTCAGGATCCGAAGATGCTCTTCTTCTGCTGCTCGATCGAGTTGCAGAGTCCGTCGATGTCCTTCGGGTTCTTGAGGAAGGACTGGATCGCCGGGATCATCACCGTCGAGGCGAAGTCGGGGCGGGTGTCGCGGTCCATGAACTGCGCGATCGACTTGGCGGACTTGACGAACTCGACCGACTTCTTCTGCAGCGCGGTGTAGGCGGCCTGGTCGGCACCGTCGTTGGTCGCGATGACGCTCGGGTCGGCCTTGACGGCGATGTTCTGCGCGTCGGGCGAGCCGACGAAGGCGAGCAGCTTCTTGGCGGCCGCCTCGTTCTTCGGGCTCTTGCTCATCATGTAGCCGTCGATCGGCGCCTCGATGGCGTCGGTGCCGATCGTCGAGTCGACCTCCGGGAAGGTGAAGAAGTCGAGGTCGTCCTGCTCGGCACCCTTGGCGAACTGCTGGGCGACGAAGGAGCCGAGGACGTACATGCCGGCCTTCTTCTGCTGCAGCGCCTGCGCAGCCTCCTGCCAGGTGCGGCCCAGCGGGTCGGCCTGGTGGATCGGGAGGATCCCGGCCCACGTGTCGAAGACCTTCTTGACCTTGGGGTCGGTCCAGGACTCCTTGCCGGCCATCAGGCTGATGTGGAAGTCGTAGCCGTTGATGCGCAGGTTGAGCTGGTCGAAGGTGCCCATGGCCGGCCAGCCGTCCTTGTCGCCGAAGGCGATGGGTGCGATGCCGTCCTTCTGCATCTGGGCCCCGAGGGTCTTGAGGTCGTCGAGCGTCTTGGGGACCTGGTAGCCCTTGTCCTTGAAGAGGCTCTTGCGGTAGAAGACCGCCCACGGGTAGTACGTCGACGGGACGAAGTACTGCTTGCCGTCGTCGCCCGTCGACGCCTTCTTGAGCGCGTCGCTCATGCCGGTGATGCTGCTGCTCCAGACGTCGGAGATGTCGCTGGCGAGGTCCTTCGAGGCGAAGAAGCGCATGCGGTAGCCCGAGAACCACGTGAAGACGTCGTCGGGCGAGCCCTGCAGGTAGTTGTTGATGTTCTCCTGGAACGTGTTGTGGTCGACCGTGTTGACCTTGACCGTCACGCCGGAGTTGGCCTTCTGGAAGGCGTCGACGACCGACTGGACGGCGGCCTTCGGCACGGCGTCCGACTGGTTGGAGCCGAGCGTGACGGTCCCGGTGATGGGGCCGGAGGTGGCGCCGCCGGACGAGGTCGAGCCGCTGCTGCAGGCCGCGAGTGCGCCGGTGCCGAGAAGCGCGCCGACGCCGACGGCGCCGCGCAGCAGGGTCCGACGGTCGACGCCGCGGATGGAGGGGGGAACGATGCTGGCGAGGTACTCGGCCTCGCTCTGCGGGCGGGTCATGGCGGTCTCCTTTGACGCTGTGCCGGGTGCTGCCGACGGTGATCACAGACTGACACCATTTCGAACATCAGTCATCACAAACAGTCAGCAATGAACAGAGGATGTCGCCCGACCCGGGGCCTGTCAAGACTTGGGAGGCGCGAGTCCAGGCTTCGGTGACCTGTTCGTTATCTGGCGGGCGATGTTGTCCAATGTTGGCCCCCTGAGCATGGATTCGTCGGCACCGCTCCTCGCCGGCGCCGTCGGCGCCGGCGCCGTGGTCCTGCAGCGGAGGCACCCCGAGCGGCCCCGAGTCGCCTGTTGGAAAATGTTGACATCGAACATCCTGACCCGTCACGCTGTCGCCATGCGCGATTGGCCGACGAAGACCCTCGCCCTCGGAGGCGACTACAACCCCGAGCAGTGGCCCCGACCCGTCTGGGACGAGGACATCGAGCTCATGCACCGGGCGGGGGTGAGCTTCGTGAGCCTGGGGATCTTCTCCTGGTCGTGGCTCGAGCCGGCCAAGGGCGAGTACGAGTTCGAGTGGCTCGACACGATCATGGACAAGCTCCACGCGGGCGGGATCGCCGTCGACCTCGCGACGGCGACGGCCACGCCGCCCCCGTGGCTCTCGGCCGCCCACCCGGAGATCCTCCCCGTCGACCGCGACGGGCACACGCTGTGGCCGGGCAGCCGCCAGGCGTGGTGCCCGACGTCGCCGGTCTTCCGCGACTACGCCCTCGCGCTCACCCGGCAGATGGCGACGCGCTACCACGACCACCCGGCCCTCGCGATGTGGCACGTGTCCAACGAGTACGCCTGCCACAACCTGCCCTGCTACTGCGACGAGTGCGCCCGCCACTTCCGGGCCTGGCTCCAGCGCCGCTACGAGACCCTCGACCGGCTCAACGACGCGTGGGGCACGGCCTTCTGGAGCCAGCGCTACACCGCGTGGGACCAGGTCCTGCCGCCGCGGCGCTCGACGAGCTTCAACAACCCGACGCACGTCCTCGACTACAAGCGGTTCTCCTCCGACGCGCTCCTCGACTTCATGCGGGCCGAGCGCGCCGTCCTCGACGAGCACTCGCCCGGCGTGCTCGTGACGACGAACTTCATGACGCTCTCGGGCTTCCGCCACCTCGACTACCACCAGTGGACGCCGACCGTCGACGTGGTCAGCACCGA
The DNA here is from genome assembly GCF_000576595.1 of Intrasporangium oryzae NRRL B-24470. Taxonomy (GTDB): domain Bacteria; phylum Actinomycetota; class Actinomycetes; order Actinomycetales; family Dermatophilaceae; genus Intrasporangium_C; species Intrasporangium_C oryzae. The sequence continues at coordinate 50,481 of NZ_AWSA01000011.1, forward strand.
CCACTACATCGTCGACGCGCTCGCGCACCCGCGCTCCGAGCTCGCGTACAGCGGCGACCTGACCCGCGGCCTCGCCGGCGGCGCACCCTGGATGCTCATGGAGCACTCGACGAGCGCGGTCAACTGGCAGCCGACCAATCACGCGAAGGCGCCCGGCCAGACGATCCGCGACGCGCTCGCGCACGTGGCGCGGGGCGCCGACACGATCGGCTGGTTCCAGTGGCGCCAGTCCCGGGCGGGCTCGGAGAAGTTCCACAGCGCGGTCGTGCCGCACGCCGGAGCCGACAGCGCCCGCTTCCGCGAGGTCGAGGAGCTCGGCCGGATCGCGGGGCGCCTCGGCGAGCTCGTCGGGAGCCGGGTCGAGGCCCGCGTCGCGCTCCTGCACGACTACCAGTCGATGTGGGCGGCGGCCGGACCGTGCATGCCGAGCTCCGAGCTCGACCCGCTCGAGGCGGCGCACACGATCCACCGGCTCCTCCACGACCGCGGGGTCACCTGCGACGTCGTCCACCCGAGCGCCGACCTCACGGCATACGACGTCGTGGTCGTGCCGCAGCTCTACCTCATCACCGATGAGCACGCGGCTGCCGTCGCCGACGCCGCCCGGGCGGGCGCCCAGGTCCTCGTCACGTACTTCTCCGGCATCAGCGACGCCGACGACCACGTCCGTCTGGGCGGCTACCCGGGCGCGTTCCGCGACCTGCTCGGCGTCCGCGTCGAGGAGTTCTTCCCGCTCGGCCCGGGCGGCGAGGTCGCCCTGACGGGCGGGACGGGGACGTGGTGGAGCGAGCACGTCGAGGTGACCGACGCCGTCGTCCTCGAGTCGTATGCCGCCGGGCCCCTCTCCGGGAAGGCCGCCCTCACGCGTCGCGACGTCGGCCAGGGCGGGGCCTGGTACCTCAGCACGCTCCCCGACGACGACCGGCTCGGGCGCCTGCTCGACGACGTCCTCGCCGCCGGAGGGGTCACGCCGACGGTCGCCGGCCTGCCGACCGGCGTGGAGGCGACCCGCCGACGGTCGGGCGAGGGGTCCTGGCTCTTCCTGCTCAACCACACCGACGCCCCGCAGGCGGTCCCCGCGAGCGGCCACGACCTCGTCACCGACGGGCGCCTCGACGGCGTCGAGCTCGCCCCGGGCGGCGTCGCCGTCCTCAGGGAGGGCTGAGGTGCTCGCGAGCCAGCGCCGGTCGGTCATCCTCGAGCTCGTCGAGGAGTCCGGCGCCGTCAAGGTGTCCGACCTCGTCGAACGGCTCGGCGTGTCCGACATGACGATCCGCCGCGACATCGAGCGCCTCTCGGGCGAGGGACTGGTCGAGCGGGTCCACGGCGGGGCCCTTGCCATCAACGGCGCGCGGACGAGCGACGAGCCGGGCTTCTCGGCGAAGTCGGAGCTTCAGCGGGCCCAGAAGCAGGCGATCGCCCGCGCCGCCGCCGACCGCGTCGAGCCCGGCAGCGCCATCGGCATCTCGGCCGGGACGACGACGTACGAGCTCGCCCGCTACGTCGCCGACATCCCCTCGATCACCGTCGTCACCAACTCCGTCCCAGTCGCCCAGCTGCTCCACGAGTCCGGCGCGCCCGGTCAGACCGTCGTGCTGACGGGCGGGATCCGCACCAAGTCCGACGCCCTCGTCGGCCCGGTCGCGCTCGGCTCGCTCCGCAACCTGCACGTCGACCTGCTCTTCCTCGGCGCCCACGGCGTCGACGCGTACGCCGGCCTGACGACCCCCAACCTCGTCGAGGCCGAGACCAACCGGGCCCTCATCGCGGCGGCCCGGCGGGTCTGCGTCCTCGCCGACTCGAGCAAGTGGGGCACGATCGGCCTCAGCACCTTCGGCGACCTCGAGGAGGTCGACCTCTTCGTCACCGACGACGGGCTCTCCGAACGCGGACGGGCCGCACTCCGCGACCTCGTGGGCACCCTCGAGGTCGTCTCGCCCGAAGGGGGACGCGGATGAGCGGGCCCAACCGTGTGACGTCGAGGCGCCTGGCCGACGGGCGCGAGATCATCTACGTCGACGAGCCGGGCACGCACGAGCGCCTCGCCGTCGACGAGCGCCCCGCGGAGGAGCGCGTCACGTCCGGCGAGCTGCGTTGGGACGCCCTCGTCGGCGACTGGGTCGTCATCGCCGGCCACCGCCAGAACCGCGTCCTGCTCCCGCCCAAGGACGAGTGCCCCCTCTGTGCGCACGGCGTGGGGTCGGCGCCCTCCGAGATCCCCGAGGACGACTACCAGGTCGTCGTCTTCGAGAACCGGTTCCCCTCCTACTCGTCGGAGTCGAGCGGCGTCGAGGCGCCTGACCCGCGCGGGCTCTTCGGCACCCGTCCGGCAGAGGGCCGGTGCGAGGTCGTCTGCTTCACGAGCGACCACGACTCGGCGTTCAAGAACCTCCCGCTCCCCCGCGTGCGGACCGTCATCGACACGTGGGCCGACCGGACCCGGGTCCTCGGCGCCCGGCCCGAGGTCGAGCACGTCTTCTGCTTCGAGAACCGCGGCCCCGAGATCGGCGTGTCCCTCCACCACCCGCACGGCCAGATCTACGCCTACCCGTACATCCCGCAGCGGAGCCAGCAGCTCCTCGACCGGGCCGAGGCCCACCTCGCCGCGACCGGGCGGCTCCTCGGCGCGGACCTGCTCGAGGCCGAGCGGGCCGACGGCTCACGGGTCGTCGTCTCCGGGACGCACTGGACGGCATACGTCCCGTTCGCCGCGCGGTGGCCGCTCGAGGTCCACCTCGCGCCGCACCGCGACGTCCCCGACCTCGACGCCCTCGACGACGACGAGCGCGACGAGCTCGCCGTCGTCTACCGCGACCTGCTGCGACGGCTCGACCGCTACCACGTCGCCGCCGACGGGTCGCCCGTCGCCATGCCCTACATCTCCGCCTGGCAGCAAGCCCCCTCGAAGCGCGGCCGCGACGCGTCACGCCTGCACCTGCAGCTCATGTCGGTCCTGCGCGGACCCGGCAAGCTCAAGTACCTCGCCGGGTCCGAGTCGGGCGTCGGCGGCTGGATCAACGACGTGCCGCCCGAGCGGACCGCGGCCCGCCTCCGGGAGGTGGCCGAGTGACCCAGCGCCCCGACGACCGCACGGCGGCCGTGACCGAGGGCTTCCGGCAGATGGTCGGCCACAGCCCCACGGGCGTGTGGTCGGCACCCGGCCGCGTCAACCTCATCGGCGAGCACACCGACTACAACGGCGGGCTCTGCCTGCCCATCGCCCTCCCCCAGCGGACGTATGCCGCCGTCAGCACGCGCGGCGACCGCACCCTTCGCGTCCGGTCCCTCGAGCGCCCGCACGAGACGGTCGAGATCGACCTCGCCGAGATCGGGCCCGACCATCCCGGCGGCTGGGCCGCCTACGTCGCCGGCGTCCTGTGGGCGCTCGAGCGCGACGGCCATGCCGTTCCCGGGCTCGACGTCGTCGTCGGCTCGAGCGTCCCGGTCGGGGCCGGCCTGTCGAGCTCCGCGGCGCTCGAGTGCTCGGTCGCCGCGGCCGTGAGCGACCTCGCCGCGCTCGGGCTCCTCGAGAGCACCGAGGGCCGCGCGCGGCTCGCCCGGCTCTGCGTCGAGGCCGAGAACGTCATCGCGGGTGCCCCGACCGGCGGGCTCGACCAGTCGGCCTCGCTCCTCTGCGCCGAACGCTCCGCACTGCTTCTCGACTGCCGGTCCGGCGAGACCTCCCAGGTGCCCTTCGATCTCGCCTCCCGCGGCCTCACCCTCCTCGTCACCGACACCCGCGCCCCCCACGCGCTCGTCGACGGCCAGTACGCCGCCCGGCGCGCCGCCTGCGAGGAGGCCGCCCGCGTGCTCGGCGTCGACACCCTCCGTGAGATCTCCGTCGACGAGCTCGATGCGGCGAGCGCGCGGCTGCCCGACGACGTCGTGCGTGCCCGCGTGCGGCACGTCGTCACCGAGATCGACCGCGTCGAGCAGACCGTCGCGGCGCTCGGCCGCGACGACCTCGCCGCGGTTGGCCGGCTCTTCGACGCCTCGCACGCCTCGCTCCGCGACGACTACGAGGTCTCCTGTCCCGAGCTCGACGTCGCGACGGCCACCGCCCGCGCCCACGGCGCCCTCGGGGCCCGCATGACCGGCGGCGGCTTCGGGGGCTCGTGCATCGCCATCGTCCCGGCCGACGCCGTCGACGTGGTGGCGGGCGCGATCGCCACGGCCTTCGAGGCGCACGGGTACACGCCACCCGCCTCGTTCGCCGTCGTCGCGGGCGGCCCGGCCGCCCGCGACGCCTGAGGCGCGGAGTCGGCCACCCGTTCCCCCTTCCTCCTCCTTCGGGTGGCCGGCTCCGTCCCCCGGTGGCCGACCGGGTCGTCCACGGGGTTCCGACCCGGCGGCCGGCCGGGCTGACCTAGGGTGCGTCCATGAGTGCGACGAGGCCCTCCGCCCCACCCTCCCCTGGGCTCGACCCGGCCGTCCGCCGGGGCTACGGTCTCGGCTCGGTCGCGACGGGCGCCTTCGGGACCGTGCCGGGCCTGCTCCTGCTGCCCTACCTCACCGATCGCATCGGCATCCCCGCCGGGCTCGCCGGTGTCATCGTCTTCGCCCCGAAGGCCTGGGACGTCGTCCTCAACCCCGTCGCCGGCCGCATCAGCGACCGGTCCGAGCACCCCGACGGCAAGCGCCGCCCCTTCCTCATCCGGGCCGGGCTCGCGCTCGCGGCCTGCTTCGCGCTCCTCTTCCTCGGACCGACCTCGCCGGAGTGGGCGGGGGCTGCGTGGGTGGCCGTGGCCTACCTCGCCTGCGCGACGGCCTACAGCTTCTTCCAGGTGCCCTACGTCGCGATGCCCGCCGAGATCACCGACGACTACGACGAGCGCACCCGGCTCATGACCTGGCGGGTCGCGATCCTCGCGTTCGCGATCCTCGTCAGCGGGGGCCTGTCGCCCGTCATCCGTGATGCCTTCGGTCAGGAGTGGGGCTACCGCGCGGTCGGGTTCTTCGTCGCGGCCCTCATCGCCCTCGGGGCGTGGGGCGCCTGGCACGGCACCAAGCGGGCGCGCGTCGTCGCAAGCGCCGTGACGAGCACGTCCTTCGCCGACCAGCTGCGGCTCGTGCGGTCCGACCGACCGTTCCGGCTGCTGCTCACGACCTTCGTCCTCCAGGCCCTCGCGACGGGCGCGATGCTGGCCGGGGTCGACTACGTCGCGCGGTGGGTGCTGCGCTCCCCCAACGCCGCCAGCCTGCTCTTCGTCTGCTTCGTCGCCCCCGCGCTCGTCGTGACGCCCCTCTGGCAGCGCTACGGCACCTCCCGAGACAAGAAGCGCGGCTACCTGCTCGCGTCGTTCCTCCTCGGCGGCGGGGCGCTCCTGCTCGTGCTGTCGCGCTCGATGCCGGCGGGGCTCGTCTACGGGTGCGTCGCGGTCGTCGGCGTCGGCTACGCCGGGGCACAGATGTTCCCGATGGCGATGCTCCCCGACGTCGCGAGCCGCACCGGCGACGCGCAGTCGCGCGTCGGCCTCTACACGGGCGTCTGGACCGCCGGGGAAACGCTCGGTCTCGCCCTCGGCCCGGCGGTGTATGCCGCCGTGCTCGCCCTCGGGGGCTACGTCTCCTCGACGGGGTCGAACCTCTTCCAACCGGAGTCGGCCGTGACCGCGATCGCGCTCGGGTTCTCGCTCGTCCCGGCGGTCCTCGTTGCGGTGTCGCTCCTCGCACTCCGCCGCTACCGCCTGTCGCCAGGCGAAGCCACCCCCTCGAACCCCGCTGAGAGAGGTCGACGATGAGCCTCACCCCTGACGAGATCCGCACCCACCTCGAGGCCCTGCGCGGACGGGACCTGCCGACGCACGGGGGGCACACCCTCGCCTACGTCTACGACTCCGGGCTCGCGAGCGCCGACGCGATCGGGCGCGAGGTCCTCGCGGCGTTCTCGTCGACGAACGGTCTCGACCCGACGGCCTTCCCCTCGCTCCTCGCCATGGAGAACGACCTCGTGGGCATCGCGGGCCGGCTCGTCGACGCACCGGACGGGTTCGCCGGCGTCGTCACGTCCGGCGGCACCGAGTCGATCCTCCTCGCTGTCCTCGCCGCGCGGGACGGGCGGCCCGACGTCGCGGCGCCGCGCATGGTCCTCCCGACGACGGCGCACGCGGCGTTCCACAAGGCGGCGCACTGGCTCGGGGTCGAGCCGGTGTTCGTCGACGTCGACCCCGTGACGAAGCGGGCCGTGCCCGAGGCGATGGCCGCGGCGATCGACGACCGAACCCTCCTCGTCGTCGCCTCCGCGCCCTCCTACGCCCATGGCGTCATCGACCCCGTCGAGCCGATCGCGGCGGCGGCGTCCGCGGCCGGGGTCCGCTGCCACGTCGACGCGTGCATCGGCGGGTGGGTGCTGCCCCACCTGCGCGCGACGGAGCCCGACCAGCTGCCGTGGACGTTCGCCGTCCCCGGCGTCACGAGCCTCTCGCTCGACCTGCACAAGTACGCGTACACCCCCAAGGGCGTCTCCGTCCTGCTCCACGCCTCGGCCGCGCTGCGCCGGACCCACCTGTTCGCCTCGGCCCGGTGGCCGGGCTACACGATGCTCAACACGACGGCCCAGTCGACGAAGTCCGGAGGGCCCCTCGCAGCGGCGTGGGCCGTCGTCCACCACATCGGCGCCGAGGGCTATGCCGGGCTCGCCCGCACCGCGCGCGAGGCGACCCTCGACCTCGCGACCGCGGTGAGCGGCATACCGGGGCTTTCCCTCGCGGCCGAGCCGGACTCCACCCTGTTGTCCCTGACGACGGACGGCTCGTGCGACGTCTTCACGATCTCCGACGAGATGCTCGCCCGGGGGTGGTACATCCAGCCGCAGATGCGTTTCGGCGACCTCCCGGCGACGCTCCACCTCACGTTCAGCGCCGCGACGGCGACGGCATCGGACCGGATCGGGCGCGACCTCGCCGACTCGACCGCGGCCGCCCGCGCCTCCGGTCCGGTCCCCGTCCCGGCCGAGCTCGTCGCCGCCGCAGGCTCGCTCGACCCTGCGACGCTCGACGATGCCGCCTTCGACGGTCTCCTCGCGCTCGCGGGCCTCGGCGACGGAGCGGGTGGGCTCGCACTGCCGGAGCGGATGGCCCCGCTCAACGCCCTCCTCGACGCCCTCTCACCCGAGCTGCGCGAGGCGATCCTGCTCGGCGTCATCGACCGGCTCGCGCGCCCGAGCGCCTGACCCGGGAAGAGGAAAGGCGCAGAGCGGCCACCCGGTAGGGATGGCCGCCCTGCGCCTGTCTCGGAAGGTCGGTCCGGATCGCCTCAGGCGGGGAGGATGAGACCCTTCGTCGCCTTGGCGCGCTCGAGGCGAGCAGCGACGTCGGGCCAGTTGACGACGTTCCACCAGGCCTTGACGTAGTCGGCCTTGACGTTCTCGTACTGCAGGTAGAAGGCGTGCTCCCACATGTCGAGCTGGAGCAGCGGGATCTGACCCACGGGGATGTTGCCCTGCTGGTCGAACAGCTGCATGATGTGCGGCCGCTCGGCGATGGTGTCCCAGGCGAGGATCGACCAGCCGGAGCCCTGGATCGCGTTGGCGTTGGCGTTGAAGTGCGCCTGGAACGCGTCGAAGCCGCCGAAGTACTCGTCGATCGCCGCGGCGACCTCGCCCTCGGGACGGCCGCCACCGTCGGGGCTCATGTTCTGCCAGAAGACCGAGTGGTTCGTGTGGCCACCCAGGTGGAACGCGAGGTTCTTCTCGACGCCGTTGATCGTGGCGTAGTCACCGGAGGCCCGCAGCTCCTCGAGCTTGGCGACGGCCGCGTTGGCGCCGTCGACGTAGGCCTGGTGGTGCTTGCTGTGGTGCAGCTCCATGATCCGCGCGCTGATGTGCGGCTCGAGGGCTGCGTAGTCGTAGGGAAGTTCCGGAAGCGTGTAAGCCACTTGTCGTTCCTTTCGTGGAGACCATTCGGCTCCGACCACTCTATGCCGGTGCGGAAGAGGTCCGGCAGGGGTGTCTGGGCGGGGCCGCAGCCGGGTCGTCAGGATCCGAGGAACCCGGACAACGTCGAGATCTGGGCACTGTCACCGAGGGCGATGACCGTCATGCCCGCGGAGAGCACCGTGTCGGGTGGCGGGTTGGCGACGAAGCGGCCCCGGTCGGGCAGGCGCAGCCCCAGCACCTGGGCCCCCGAGCGCTGGAACAGGTCCAGCTCGCCGATGGCCCGTCCGGATACCGACGAACCCTCGGGGATCCGGATCTGGTCGATGCGGTAGTCGATGTCCTCGTCGTGCATCACCACGTCGAGGAACTCCGCGACGTCCCGGTGGAGGGCGAACGACGCCATCCGCCGGCCGCCGATGAGCTGCGGGTTGACGGCGCGGGTCGCACCCGCGAGCACCATCTTCTCCTTGGCGTCGACGGTGCGCGCCCTCGAGATGATGACGAGGTCCGGCCGGAGGGCGCGGGCGGAGAGCGTGACGTAGACGGTGTCGGTGTCGGTGTCGAGGGCGACGATGAGCGCCCGAGCCTGCGCGATCCCCGCGGCCCGCAGCGTCGCGTCGTCGAGCGCGTTGCCCTGCAGGTGCGGTGTCGTCAGCCCGACGAGGCGGCTCTCGTCGCTGTCGATGACGACGACGTCGTTGCCGGTCGCGATGAGCTGCGCGGCGGCCGCCCGCCCGACGCGGCCGTAGCCGCAGATGATGATGTGACCCCGCAGTGCCGCTATCGAACGGTCCATGTGACGCCTCTCGAGATGCGCACGGAGGTGACCCTCGGTCAGCGCTTCGACAATGACTCCCAGGTTGTAGAGCACCACGCCGACGCCGAGGAGGATCAGGACCATGGTGAAGACCTGGCCGGCCGTCGTCAGCGGGCGGACCTCGCGGAAGCCGACCGTGGCGACGGTGGTGACGGTCTGGTACATCGCCTCGAGCGGCGTGAAGCCGAGGACCACGTAGCCGATGGCCCCGACGACCATGACCGCACCGAGGGCAAGCACGGCGAAACCGATCCGGTTGACCGCGCTGCGAGCGCTGTCGACCCCGCCGAGCAGCGAGCGGCGCCGGTTGCTCTTGCTCGTCAGCATGACCCACCACGCCGCATGTCCTCATCCTGCCAGTGGCTTCCTCGGGCCGGGCGGATTCGGTATGCCGCTCAGCCCAGCCCGAGCAGGTCGCGGACGTCGTCGCTCGTGATGGCGCCCGAGAGGGCGCCGCCCTCGTCGACGACCCGCTGGAACAGGTCGCGCTTGCGCTCCTGCAGGGCGACGACCTTCTCCTCGATCGTCCCGGCCGACACGAGCCGGTAGACGGTGACCGGTCGGCTCTGGCCGATGCGGTGCGCCCGGTCGATCGCCTGGGCCTCGGCGGCGGGGTTCCACCACGGGTCGAGGACGAAGACGTAGTCGGCCTCGGTCAGGGTCAGGCCGAACCCGCCGGCCTTGAGGCTGATGAGGAAGGCCGCGGCCTGACCGTCGCGGAAGCCCCGGATGACGGACTGCCGGTCGGTCGTGGTCCCGTCGAGGTAGCACGTGCGCAGGCCGGCCTCGGTGAGGGCCCGCTCGACGATGCGCAGGAAACCGGTGAACTGGCTGAAGACGAGGGCGCGATGCCCTTCGGCGGCCAGCTCGCGAAGCTGCTCGACGAGGAACTCGACCTTGGCCGCGGTCGCCTTGCCGGCGTGCGCGTCGTCGACGAGGGCCGGGTCGAGGGAGAGCTGACGCAGCCGGGTCAACGCCGCGAGGATGGCGACCCGGTTGGCCTCGGGGTCGTCGAGCAGGCCGAGGACCCGCTGACGCTCGCGCTGCAGGTGCTGGTCGTAGATGTGGGCGTGGACCGGGTGTGGGGCGATGGGCATGACCTGGATCTGCTTGGGGGGCAGGTCGATCGCCACCTGCTCCTTCGTGCGGCGGAGCATGAGCGGGCGGATCCGCCGCCGCAGCAGGTCGAGCAGCTCGGGCCGCTCCCCCGACTCGATCGGCTTGCGGTAGCTCTTGGTGAAGACGTCGGGTCGCGGGTAGAGCCCGGGGGCGGTGAGGGACAGGAGCGACCAGAGGTCCATGAGGGAGTTCTCGAGCGGGGTGCCCGTGACCGCGATGGTGAACGGCGCCCCGAGCTTGCGCACCGCTACGTGCGTCTTGGCCTGACGGTTCTTGACGAACTGCGCCTCGTCGAGGACGACGCCACCCCACCGGACGCCTTGGAAGGACTCGGCGTCGAGGCGGAGGACGGCATACGACGTGACGACGACCTCGGCGCCCGCGACGGCGTCGGCGAGCGGCCGCCCGCGCCTGCGCTCGGTCTCGGCGACGGCGACCACCGGGAGGTGCGGCGCGAACGTCTCGAACTCGCCGAGCCACGTGCCGATGACGCTCGTCGGTGCGACGACGAGGACCGGCCCGCGGGCGGGTGACGCGTCGTCGGCCACGCCGCCGAGCTCGCCGCGATCGTGGGCCCGGGCGAGGGCGGCGATCGTCTGGAGGGTCTTGCCAAGGCCCATGTCGTCGGCGAGGATCCCGCCGAGGCGGGCGTCCCAGAGGCGTGAGAGCCAGCGGTAGCCGTCGAGCTGGTAGGGCCGCAGGGTCGCCCGGAGGTCCTCCGGGACCTCGATCGGCGGCCCGTCGTCGACCCCGCGCAGCGCCTCGACGCTCGCGGCCCAGCGGGCGCTCTGCTCGTCGACGACGCCGAGCGCGACGAGCTCCTCCCAGAAGTCGGCGTGGTGCGCGCTGAGGCGCAGGCCGCCGGTCTCGGGGTCGGCGATGTCGCGCGCCTCCTCGATGAGGGCGCGGAGGCGCTGGAGCTCGGGGCGGTCGAGTCGGAACCAGGCGCCCGAGTCGAGGAGCATGATCTCCTCGCCGCGCGCGAGCGCCCCGAAGAGCGGCTCGAAGGGGACCTCCTCACCGTCGACCTCGACGGAGACGTGCAGGTCGAACCAGTCGCCCGGCTCGCCCGGCGCGGCCGGCGCGGCATCGCGTCCCTGGTCGAGGGCGCCGAGACGGATGACGGGCGCGCTGGTGACCTCCTCGTAGACCGGGAGGTCGCCGTCGAGCTCGACGGTGACGTGCTCGTCGGCCTCGAGGGCCGGGAGCACGTCGGTGCCGAAGCGGGCGGCGTCGAGGCCACGCAGGACGACCCGCGGGAGGAGGTAGGGATGGCCGAGGACGTCGAGGCGCGTCGCCCCGGGGATGGCCCGCACCGATGCGGCGGCCTCGACCGCCGCGCGCTCGGCCTCGTGGTCGCGGGCCCCGCCCGTCCCGCCGAACCGGGCGGTCGAGAACGCCCGGGCCCGACCGTCGTAGGCGTGGCCGAGGTCGAGGTGGACCTCGCCCGGAACGTCGGCGGTGACGCGGACGAGGACGGTGACCCGGGGCGCCTCCCAACTGGCCGGCTCCGCGTCGGGGACGGGCAGGGGGACCTCGGAGCGGACGCGGACCCGGTCGCGGAGGCCGGGCACGGCGGTGCGAAGGAAGCGCGCCCGCTCCTCGGCGGGCACGCGCAGCCCGGCCTCGGCCTGGAGCAGCCCGTCGCGGTCGAGACCGAGGTCCTGGTCGAGCGCGACGAAGGTGAGCGACCCGTCGTCGCCCTCGACGGCAATCCCGTGAACCGGGTCGCCGATGAGCAGCCGCGACCCTGGGAGGCCATCAGACAGCTCGTCGGGCAGCCCGACGACCTCGACCCTCAGCACGAGGTCGCCGGACTCGTCGTCGGCGCGGTGCACCCCGAGGACGAGGCGCGCCGGCTCCTCGGCGATGCGGATCGGGCCCTCGACCCCACTGCCGGGCAGGATCTCGATGCCGGCCCGGCGCGCCTCGCCGAGGAGCGGCCAGACCTCGGCGCTCGCGTCGAGCGCGATCGGCGCCGTGCCCGTGAAGAAGGTCGTCCGGCCGGACCCGTGCCGGGCCGCGTCGTGGAGCCGGCTCATGATCCGCTCGTGCTCGGGCAGGTAGCGCAGCCCACTGCGCCACTGCGGGAGGGCCTCGTGCCAGGAGAGGTTCTTGTGCCACGTCCCCGTGCGCGTCCAGCGGGTCGGTCGGAGGCCGTAGCCCAGCTCGGGCGCCTCCGACCACGCCCCGCCGCCGCGGTAGACGAGGTCGACGAAGAGCCCTGCCGGCACGAGGTCACCGCGGGCCTCGGGCCTTCTGGCTTCGCCCTCGCCCTCCGCCTGCGAGCGCGGTCGGACGTGCCCGAGGACCTCGGACCAGTGCACCCGCTTCGCGCCAGCATCAGGGTCGCTGAGTCCCTCCGCGCCGCCCTCTGCGACGCCGTCGGGGTCGATGCCCCGGGCGACATCACGGGCCAGCAGGAGCAGGGCCACGACGTGCTTGCAGTCGGCGCCGACGGGGCAGCTGCAGCGCCCGGACCACAGCGGCGAGCGCCCCTTCGGGTGTGGCCGGGCCTCGACGATCGTCTGGTAGGTCTCGTCGCGGCTGCCGCTCACGGTGCCGAGGAGCATGAGGCCCTCCGGCCGGGCGGCCAGGGACCGGACGCGGCCCTCGGCGGCATACGCCTGACCGCGTTCGAACGTCCGGGAGCCGACCTGTTGCGCGATCTCGGGGTCGGTGAGGTCACCGACCCACGTCGCCTGCCCCACGCTCCACGCCATGTCTCGACTCTAGGCGCGGCGGCGGACATCGGGATGCGTCCTCCACAGCGTCGCCCTGGGGCCGGTCGGGCTGACCGAGTGGACCGACGGTCAGTCAGGTGGCCGATGGCGTCTGGGTCCGGCAGAGCGAGTGGGTTTGAAGCAACACCGTCGTGGTGCGTGGGGCCGACGGTTGGTCGTCGTCGATCCCGGCATCACTTGCCCAGGGGCCCGAGGTGGCCGCACGTCCCGATGGGCGGCCGGCACTCTCTGTGAACCGATCATCAGCATTGGCGCTGGGCACCTGGCGTCATCCGGGGCGGCGCTGGAGGATCATGTCGTGAAGCTCAAAATCGACCTGCACGACATCTACAACAGGGGCGACGAGATCGAGCGAGCGCTCCGGGCCGTCATCGACGAGGCGATCGAGAAGAAGGCGCCCCTGGTGGAGATCATCCCCGGAAAGGGCTCTGGTCAGCTCAAGAAGCGGGTGTTGCGCTTCCTGGACCGCAAGGACATCAAAGCGCTCTACCACCGGGTCGAGAAGGACTCCGACAACTTCGGCCGCGTCTTCGTCCACTTCAGGTGGAAGTAGGCACCCAGCCCGCTACAGGTCGGGGTCGGCTGACAGGCGGACAACCCGTCGGCCAAGATGACGCCATGGCCGACGACGACCGCGACCCCCGCACGCTGACCCTCGCCGACTTCCCCGTCCGGCGGCCGGTGACGACGCGGTGGTCCGACAACGACATGTACGGCCATCTCAACAACGCGGTCTACTACGAGCTCTTCGACTCGGCGATCAACGCCTGGCAGGCCGAGCACCTGACGATCGACCCGATGACCGACGCCACCCAGGGCGTCGTCGCCGAGTCGGGCTGCGTCTTCTACGGCGAGGTGGCTTTTCCCTCCCCGCTCGTCGTGGGTCTGCGGGTGGTGCGGATCGGGACGAGCAGCGTGACCTACCAGCTCGGCCTCTTTCTCGACCCCGACCGGGCGTCCGACCCCGACCCTGCGGTCAAGGCGCTCGGCCACTGGGTCCATGTCGAGATCGACGCGGCCTCCCGCCGGCCCACCCCCATCCCGGACGGGCTCCGCGCCCTGATGGAGGCCGCGCGCTGAGGGCCCGCGACCCGAGACCCGGCGCCCCGCAGGCGTCTCAGCGCGGCAGCCGGACGGCCTTGCCCTGGTGGAGTCGACGTCCGGCCCCCTGCATCACCGCCGTGTAGAGGGGGCGCACGAACCGCTTGGCCCGCCACGCGATGTGCCCCTCGCGGTCGGTGAGGATCACGTCCTTGCCCGAGTCGATGCCCTTGAGGACGATCGCGGCGACGCCCTCAGCGGTTCGGCTCGATCCGCTCACCATCGCCCGGCCGGCGTCCTCCATCTCGGTGTCGGCGCCCCGGAACGACGCCCCGAGGTTCGTCTGGAAGAACGACGGACAGACGACGGACACCGTCACCCCGTGCGGCGCGAGCTCGTGCGACAGCGTCTCGCTCAGCGCGACGACGCCGGCCTTGACCGTGTTGTAGGCGGCCATGCCCGGTGCGTGGACGAGACCGGCGAGGGAAGCGGTGTTGACGATGTGGCCGCTGCCCTGCTGCTTGAGGAGTGGCACGAAGGTGCGGCAGCCGCGGACGACGCCGAGGAGGTTGATGTCGACGATCCAGTGCCACTCGTCCATCGTCGCCACGTCGATGCGGCCGCCGGCCGCGACACCCGCGTTGTTGACGAGCAGGTCGAGTCCGCCCATCGAGGCCATGACGTGGTCGAGTGCCCGGGCCCAGGCATCGTCGCTGCGCACGTCGAGGGGCAGGTAGTCGACCCCGACGGGGATCGCGTCCGGGCGCTCGAGCGCCACGTCCGTCGCGAGGACCCGGTCGCCGCGCGCGGCGAGCCCGCGCACGAGCGCGAGCCCGAGACCCGACGCGGCGCCGGTGACGAGGACGCGACGGTGGGAGGTGGGGGCGCGATGCGGGGTGAGCGGCATACGGACGACCCTATGTCCGTATGCCGCTCAGCTCAGCGGATGGCCAGCGTGACCTTCCCGCGGGCCCGGCGCTCGTCGATCTCGGTGAGGGCGGCGGCGACGTCGGCGAGGGGGAAGCCGGGCCCGAGGACCGGGTCGAGCGCGCCCTGCGCGAGCAGGGGCAGGATCGCGTCCCACTGGGTGCGGAGGTAGCCCGGGTCGCGGGTCCAGAACGCTCCCCAACCGACCCCGACGACGCTGAGGTTGTTGAGGAGGAGCCGGTTGACCTTGACCTCGGGGATCTGGCCGGCGGTGAAGCCGATGACGAGGAGGCGCCCCTCGGGGGCGAGCGCGCGGAGGCTGTCGGTGAACCGGTCGCCGCCGACAGGGTCGACGATCACGTCGACGCCCCGGCCCTCCGTCAGCTCCTTGGCGCCCGCGAGGAAGTCGTCGGCGAGGACGATGTGGTGGGCCCCGGCGGCGCGGGCGGTCTCGATCTTGTCCTCGGTGGAGACGACGGCGATGACGCGGGCGTCCATCGCGCGCGCCAGCTGGATCGCCGCGGTCCCGATGCCGCCGGCCGCGCCGTGGACGAGCACGACCTCGCCGCGCTCGAGCTGGGCCCGACGCACGAGGGCGAAGTGGACGGTCAGGTAGTTCATCGGCAGCGCGGCCCCGGCGCGGAACGAGACGGAGTCGGGCAGCGGGAAGGCGAGGGCCTCCTGCACCGACACCGTCTCGGCGAAGCCGCCAAGCACCGGGAAGGCGGCGACGCGATCCCCCGTCGCGAACGCGCTGCCCGGGGCGGCCTCGCGGACGACACCCGCGCACTCCGACCCCGGGACGAAGGGCAGGTCGGGGCGCATCTGGTAGAGCCCCTTCGTCATGAGGACGTCAGGGAAGTTGACGCCCGCCTCGTGGACGTCGACGAGCACGTGCCCCGGCTGGAGGGTGGGGATCTCGACCTCGGCGACCTCGACCGCGGACGGCCCGTCGAGGCTCGTCACTCGTGCTGCTCTCATGCTGGTGACCCTAGCGACGAAACCTGGCCTCCGGTTCGGCTGCGCCCGATGAGCCGACGCGGGCGCGCTCTAGGGTGAGAGGGTGATCGAGCCCCTGGTCCGGCTCCCGGACGGCACCATCAAGCAGGTCAACCCCCTCACCGGGACGAAGGTCTGGACCCTCCCCGGCCGGGCCGCCCGACCGATCGGCGTGCCGACCCGCACGCCCCTGCCCATCGACCCGGCCGACCACGACCGACACTGCGCCTTCTGCGCGGGCCGCATGCTCGAGACGACGCCGGAGATCGCCCGCCTCGTCCGGCCGAACGGCTCGTGGAAGGAGCTGCGGGGCCTGCTCGCGGAGGAGCTCCACGACACCGTCGCCGAGTTCCGGCTCATCCCCAACCTCTTCGAGATCCTCAGCTACGACTACTGGAACCTCGCCCACGGGTTCGAGCCCACGCCCGAGTCCCAAGCCAGGCGAGCGGCATACCTCTCGACCCCTGCGGGGCACGCGCACGTCGCCGCCCTCGCGCGGATCCGCATGCGGGCGCGCGGGGCCGCCGGCGCGGACGCCGAGCCCCTCGCCGAGGCGGACCTCGAGCGCGAGGCGGTGGGACTCTTCGCCGGCAACCACCAGGTCGTCATCGCGCGGCGGCACTTCGTCGACGGCGCCACCGACGACACGCAGCTCGCCGGATCGGGGACGCTGACACCCGAGGAGCACTGGAAGTACGTCGAGTTCACGATCGAGGCGATGCGCGACCTCTACCGCGACAACGCGTGCGCGCGATACGTCTCCGTCTTCCAGAACTGGCTCGGCCCTGCCGGCGCCTCCTTCGACCACCTCCACAAGCAGGTTGTCGCGATCGACGAGCTCGGCTCGCAGAAGGAGCGTGAGGTCCGCCGCGTCCGTAAGGAGCCCGACGTCTTCCTGCGCTGGGGGGCGCAGTATGCCGCCGAGCAGGGTCTCGTCATCGCGCGCGCCGAGCACGCCGTGGCGTTCGCCGGGGTCGGCCACCGGTACCCCGCCCTGGTCGTGCACCTTCTCGACGGTGGGCCGCGCCCGTGGGAGCTGAGCACCGACCAGATCCGGGACTTCGCCGACCTCGTGCACGCCTGCCACGCGGCGACGGGGGTCCACGTGCCCTCGAACGAGGAGTGGCACCACAAGCCGCCGTCGGTCGACGTGCCCATACCGCTCCGGGCCGTCATCAAGTGGCGGATCTCGACGCTCGCCGGCTTCGAGGGCGGGACGAAGATCTACGTCAACACGATCGACCCATGGACCGTGCGCGAGCGGACCGTCACCCGCCTGCGCGAGCTGCGCGACGCCGGCGCGCTGTCCGACCGCATCACGGTGGGCTGAGCGACCGGGCGTGCCATCGAGACTCAGGCCGTGAAGCCTGGCGCCGACAGGACGAAGTAGCCCGCCACGAAGGCGGCGGCGACGAGCAGAGCCGCCGGCACCCAGGCACGAAGACCCTTCCGGCGGCTGAGAACGGCGGCGATGACCAGCGGGACGGCGCCGAGGGGTGGGATGAGCACGACGCCCGCGAAGGCGAGCGCGCCCAGGAGTGCCCACTCATCGGCGGTGAGGGATCGGGCGGCAAGCGTCTGGCCTCGTCGGATCACAGGGGAAGCCTGACGCAGCATCGGCATTCGCGCCATTTGAGTCCGTCTCGGCGCTCGGGCGATCGGCGCCTCGGGCCCCTCGAGGTGACCAGTGCTCAGAAGGGCGGCGGGTCGTCCGCCGCGGCGGGCGCGCCCCGGACCGTCGCGGTGACGACCGCCCGGTCGGTCCCTGTGTTGTTGTCGTGCCCGGGGCCGGGGCCGCGCAGGGCGGCTCGCCAGTCCTTCGGGTAGGTGACGTATCGGCGGCCCGCGAGCGTCGTCCACGTGAGTGCGTCGTCAGGCGTCGGCTCGGACCGCCACAGCCGGGCGGTCTTGGTGTTGTGGCAGAAGCGGTGCTTGGCGTGGAGGTTGCCGACCTCCGTGCGGCCTCGGGGCCACGGGACCTCGTGGTCGAGGTCGCACCGATGCGCCGGGACCTCGCACCCGGGCCCGCGACACACGCCGTCGACGGCGCGGACGTGGTCGACCATCGCACGGCTCGGCACGTAGCGGTCCGAAGAGAGCTCCAACGCCCGCCCGGTGTCCACGTCGACGGCGAGACGCTGCCACACCGAGTCCGGCGCGGTCATGATCTCCCTCGCATGCGCCGCCGTCACCCAGCCGTGCCCGGGAATCTCGCAGGCGGCGTCGGACAGGCCCGCAGCGACCTCGAACGGCACCACGATCCACACCCGGGCCTTCGGCGGCCGCCCCCAGCTCCCCGGGCCGCCGGATGCCGTCGCGTCGCCGGCACGGAGGCCGTCAGTGAGCCAGCCGTGAAGGAGAAGGTCGCACACCACGTCGCAGCGCAGCTGCTCCAGCGTGCGCTCGTCCCCAGAGGCGCGCACCGCCCGCGCGACCTCGTCGGCACGGTCGAGGATGGCCACCACCCGCTCCGCCGGCGCGACCACCGTCAGGACGCCGAGCCCGTCCTCGGTCAGGCGGCCGTACACCGTCCGGGACCCCGCGGCCGACAGCCGCAGCTCCTCCTGACCGCGGGCGTCGGCCGACCGGACGCACCGCCGCAGCCTGGTCGTGAACGTCCGCTGCGACGGCGCGTGGCCGTCGCGTCCGGGTGCGAGAAGCGCCTCCTCGAGGGCCGGCATGACCTCGTCGGGGAGCGCTGACGTCTCGGACACGACCTGTAGAGCCCGGGCCAGGCTCACGTCCCCGCGGCGCAGCGCCGCCCGCATCACGCGGTGCCGTCTGGGCGCTGTCGCCAGGGCGAGCCGCCGGGACACCTCACCGACACCGACTCCCGTCGCGAGGGCGATCTCCTGGGTCACGATCTGACTCACGGACACCGGCACGACGCCGTTGTGGCCCACCAGCGCCGCCCCGGCGTGCTGCTGCTCCTGGATCGAGGTCAGCGCTGCGTACGCGTCGACGAGCCGGCCCTCCAGCCGAGCCTTCTCGACCTCCAGCGCCTCGATCTGCGCGAGGGCTGCGTCTGCCGCCCGAGCTAGTGACACGAAGCGGTCGACCCGAGTGCCGACAGCCTCACCAGCGGCGGAGACCGACAGGACACCTGCGGCAGTCAGGGAGGCGGCGGTCGCCCGCTCGAGAGGGGACAGTGAGACATCGATGAACGGCATCGCACCCCTCCCCTGACTCGCCGAGAACCGCGGTCCCAATGGTCAATTGGAACATCCGTTCGACATGCAGGTCAATGGTTCCGGCACGTCAATTTGCATGAATCTTCTTGCAGCCCAATGCAATCAGCGCTCCCGACGGGGCGAGAGCCGGCCCCGGGCCCCGCGGCTGAGGGGCCGGCAGGCGGACGAGTCTGAGCAAACGGCCGCATGCGTCGAGCCCGGCTTATACCGTGGAGGGAGGACACAGGTCAAGGGGGACAGCATGGACACCCGCAAGCGCGTAACGAGCATCCTCGCGATGATGGCGTTGTTGGTGGTGGGCGCCGGCTCGTCGATGTCTCGGGCGAGCAGCGCCGACGAGGGGCTCGTGCCCGGGCTCCCGGTCTATCTCGCGCTCGGCGACTCCATCGCCAACGGCGAGGCGTCCGCGCCGACCCTGCCCGCCTACTGGGAGACGGTCGCGGGCTGGCGCGCCAACGGCTACGTCGCCCAGCTCGATGCGGCGCTCGTGACCCGGCTCGACTGCCTGCCCGCTGCGAGCACTCACGCGGCCGACGGGTGCAGGCAGCTGCAGCTGCTCAACCTCAGCAGGTCGGCGGTCCCGCCCTTGAACGGGCAGCCGGAGAAGCCGGGCGTGACGCTCCCGATCCTCATCGAGGAGCAGCTGCCCACCGCCACGGCCCTGCTCGGGTCGCGCAACCACGACGCCAACCCCCGCAACGATGTCGAGGTCGTCACCATCACCGCCGGCGGTGCCGACGTCCTCGTCCCGGCGTTGGGCAGCTGTCTGGGCGGCGATGCAGGTGCCTGCTCAGCGGCGCTCACGTCAGCGTTCACCGAGTTCACCGCCAACTTCTCGCACATCGTGTCCGACCTGCGGCAGGCGGCCGGCCCTGACGCGCGGATCGCCACCATGACGCTTTACAACCCGCTGCCCTTCTGCGTCCTCGGGCAGGCCGATCCGGCCGCGGCAGAGGCGTTCGGCAACTGGGTGCTCGAGGGCGGGACCGTTCCCGGCTTCGGGACACTCCCCTACGGCGTGAACGACATCATCCGCTCGGTGTCGCAGCATTACGGCGCGGTGACGGCCGAGACCTTCGGCCTTCTCGGCGCCGGCGACCTCGTCGGCGGAGGGGACTGCCGTCACCCCACCCGCAGCGGGCACACGAAGATCGCCGGGGCCTTCGAGACCGCGCTCCTCGGCGCGCCGAGTCCCTGAACCGCCCTGACCCGCCGGCCTCCCGAACCACAGCGCGAGGAGAGCCGCGTCGGCGACCGGGCTCAGCGGCATACGGACGCCGGCGTCAGCGCGCGAAGGCCATCCCCTCGGTGACGTCGCCCCGCAGCATGTCGCGGCGGTCGAGGAGGTAGTTCTGGCGCATGAGCCAGGGGGCCCCGTCGCCCTGCACGGGCAGCTGGTCGGCGGCGCGGGCGACGTATCCCGAGCTGAGCGGCAGGAGCGGGCGTCGGTCCATCCCACCCGGCGGCACGGGCATCGCGGACCGCCACCCGTGGGCGTCGAGATGGGTGAGGAGGCGGCAGACGTAGCGGCTCGCGAGGTCGGCACGCAGGGTCCACGACGCGTTGACGTAACCGACGCAGATCGCGAGGTTGGGCACCCCGCCGAACATCATCCCCCGGTAGACGACGAGGTCGTGCGTCGGACGGCGCTCGCCGTCGACGCTGATGTCGATGCCGCCGGCGATCTTCATCCGCAGGCCGGTCGCGCTGACGATGACATCGGCATCGAGCTCGCGTCCGGACGTGAGCCGGATGCCGCTGGCGGTGAAGGTGTCGATCGTGTCGGTCACGACGTGCGCGGTCCCGGCCCGGACCGCCTCGAAGAGGTCGCCGTCGGGCACGAGGCAGAGGCGCTGGTCCCACGGGTCGTAGCTCGGCGTGAAGTGCTCGCGGACGAGCTCGCTCGAGCCGAGGCCCCGCACGGCCCCCTTCGTCAGCAGCGCCCGGGCGACCCGCGGCCGGCGCCGGCTCAGCTGGTAGAACGCGCCCGTCGTGAGGACGTTCTTGTAGCGGATGACGTCGCCCGCAGCCTGCCCCGGCAGGACCTTGCGCAGGGCGTCGGCGACGCGGTCGCGCCGCGGCAGCGACGTGATCCACGTCTGCGAGCGCTGGAGCATCGTCACGTCGGCCCCGAGCTCGGCGAGCGAGGGCACGAGCGTGACCGCGGTCGCGCCCGACCCGATGACGACGACCTTCTTCCCGGAGACGTCGAGGTCCTCCGGCCAGAACTGAGGGTGGACGATCCGGCCGGCGAAGTCGTCCTGTCCGGGGAAGACGGGCGCGTGCCCCTGCTCGTAGTCGTAGTAGCCGCTGCACAGGTAGAGAAAGCCGCACGTGAGGCGCTGCTCACCGCCGCCGGTCTCGACCGTCACCGTCCAGCGTGCGTCCTCACTCGACCAGTCGGCGGCAACCACCCTGTGGCGGAAGCGGATCCGCTTGTCGATGCCGTACTTGGCAGCAGTCCGCCGCACGTAGTCGAGGATCTGGCCGCCGTCCGCGATCGCCTCCGCCTCGACCCACGGCTCGAAGGGGTAGCCGAGCGTCTGCATGTCGGAGTCGGAGCGCACGCCGGGATAGCGGAAGAGGTCCCACGTGCCGCCGATCGCGGAGCGGGACTCGAGGATCGCATACGTCTTCGTCGGGCACATCGTCTGGAGCCGGTAGCCGGCCCCCACGCCGGAGAGCCCGGCGCCGACGACGAGGACGTCGAGGTGCTCGGTCACCGGGTCGCTCGCTTCATCGCTCACCACGGCATTGTGACGTATGCCGCTGGGCTCGCTACCCGGGAGTAGGCACCGGCTACCCTCGGCGGGGTGACTGCCTACCCGCACCTGCTCCAGCCGCTCGACCTGGGGTTCACGACGCTGCGCAACCGCGTCATCATGGGCTCGATGCACACCGGCCTCGAGGACCGGGCCCGCGACGTCGACCGGCTTGCGGCCTACTTCGCGGAGCGGGCGCGCGGCGGGGTCGGGCTCATCGTGACGGGCGGTTACGCGCCGAACATCGAGGGCTCGCTCTACCCGGGTGGGTCGGTCCTCATGACGCGACGCCAGGGTAGGCGGCACGAGCGGATCACGAGCGCCGTCCACCGCGAGGGCGGCAGGATCGCCCTCCAGATCCTCCACGCGGGCCGCTACGCCTACCACCCACTGGCGGTCTCGGCGTCCGCGATCAAGGCGCCGATCTCGAGGTTCGCACCCCGTGCGCTCTCCGCGGCGGGCATCCGGCGCCAGGTCGCGGCATACGCCCGCTGTGCCCGGCTCGCGAAGGAGGCCGGCTACGACGGCGTCGAGGTCATGGGGTCGGAGGGCTACCTGCTCAACCAGTTCCTCGCGCCGCGGACCAACAAGCGCACCGACGCCTACGGCGGTTCGGCCGAGAACCGTCGCCGGCTCCCCGTCGAGGTCGTCCGCGCCATCCGCGACGCGGTGGGCCCCGACTTCATCATCATCTACCGGCTCTCGATGCTCGACCTCGTCCCGGACGGCCAGACGTGGGAGGAGATCGTCGCCCTCGCCAAGGACGTAGAGGCGGCCGGGGCCACGATCATCAACACCGGCATCGGCTGGCACGAGGCACGCGTCCCGACGATCGTCACCTCCGTGCCGCGCGGAGCGTTCATCGACGTGACGGCCATGCTGCGTCCGGAGGTGTCCGTCCCCGTCGTCGCCTCCAACCGGATCACGATGCCCGAGCTCGCCGAGGACGTCATCGCCGCCGGCAAGGCCGACCTCGTCTCGATGGCCCGCCCGTTCCTCGCCGACCCCGACTGGGTCCGCAAGGCCGCCGAGGACCGGTCCGACGAGATCAACACGTGCATCGCCTGCAACCAGGCCTGCCTCGACCACACCTTCGCCAAGAAGACGGCGAGCTGCCTCGTCAACCCGCGCGCCGCCCACGAGACGACCCTCGTCCTCGCGCCGACCCGACGCTCGAAGTCCGTCGCCGTCGTCGGCGCCGGCCCGGCGGGCCTCGCGACCGCGGTGGCCCTGACCGACCGGGGGCACCGCGTCGAGCTCTTCGAGGCCTCGACGGACCTCGGCGGCCAGTTCGCCATCGCGATGCGGATCCCGGGCAAGGAGGACTTCGCCGAGACGGTCCGCTACTACCGCCGACGGCTCGAGCTCGGCGGCGTCAAGGTCCACCTCGGGCGCCGGGCGGCAGTCGACGACCTGACGGGGTTCGACGAGGTCGTCGTCGCGACCGGCGTCGAGCCGCGCATCCCCGACATCCCCGGCATCGACCACCCGAAGGTCGTCACCTACGCCCAGCTCGTCCGTGAGGGCGTCCCGGCGGGCCGGTGCGTCGCCGTCCTCGGCGCCGGCGGCATCGGCGTCGACGTCTCCGAGTTCCTCACACACGTCGAGTCGCCACTCACGGTCGCGCAGTGGATGGCCGAGTGGGGCGTCGGCGCACCCGACTCCGGACGCGGCGCCCTCGTCGAGCCGCACCCCGCGCCCTCCCCGCGCGAGGTCCACCTGCTCCAGCGCAAGGCCACGTCGATCGGCAAGGGCCTCGGCAAGACCACCGGTTGGGTTCACCGGGCGGCCCTGAAGGCCAAGGGAGTCCACCTGCACACGGGCGTCAACTACGAGCGCATCGACGACGAGGGCCTCCACATCACCCACGGCGAGGAGCGCACCGACCCCGAGGTCATCGCCGCCGACACGATCGTCCTCTGCACCGGCCAGGAGTCCGTCAACGACCTCGGGCCCGCGCTCGCCGCGGCCGGCGTCACCGTCCACGTCATCGGTGGCGCCGACGTCGCAGCCGAGCTCGACGCCAAGCGGGCCATCCGCCAGGGCACCGAGCTCGCCGCCACCATCTGAACCGGCGCCGCGGAGGCCGTCGTCGAGGAGGCGGCCCAGCGCGTGGGGCAGGTCGTGGCGCTGGTGGACGAGCGCGTCGCAGCCCGTGCTCACCTTCCTCGAGGCGTCGTGCGCAGGCACGGGTTCCCGGTGAGGGAGCCGTCGACCGCCTGGCGGCGCAGGAACCCGTCGATGTGGCGGGCCGCGTCGTCGGCGCCGTCCTCCGTCCGGACGCGCACCCCGAGGTCGTATGCCGTTGAGCGGGCTCGCGCGGACAGCGCGACCTCGAGCGCGGCGCCGAGACGGTCGGGGGTCAGGTCCTTGCGAGCGATCGGTCGCGGGCCGACCCCGAGGTCGGAGACCCGACGGCCCCAGTAGGGCTGGTCGGCCGCGTGGGGCACGACGACCTGCGGCACCCCGGCCCGGAAGGCAGCGGCGCTCGTCCCTGCGCCGCCGTGGTGGACGACGGCGGAGCAGCGCGGGAAGAGCGCCTCGTGCGGTGCGCCGGCGATGCCGAGGACCGACGTCGGGAGCCCGGCCTCCGAGATCGCCTCGACCGCGAGGCCCGCGAGGCCCGCGCTCACGACACCGCGCAGGCCGAGCCGGTCGAGGACCGCACAGAACCCCCGCACGACCGCGACGGGGTCGGCGGTCGGCATCGACCCGAAGCCGAGGTGGACGGGCGGCGGTCCGGCGTCGAGGAACCGCTCGAGGGCGGGATCGAGCGGCTCCGAGCCGGGGGCGCGACAGAACCAGAAGCCGGTCTGGCGCACCGCCGGCGGCCAGTCCGGCGCCGGTGGCACGACGGCGCGGCCGACGGCGAGGAGCGTCGGGGTGCGACGGGCGGCAGCGGCATACGACCGGAAGCTCCCGCGCGGGAGGCCGCGCCGGGCACGGAGGAGGTCCCCCGTCGGCCGGACGATGTCGTGAGCCGCGCGTCCGGCGAGCAGGCTCCACGCGAGGTTGGCGACCGATCGGCCGTGGGGCCGGAGCGCGAAGGCGAGCGACGGGCCGTATTCGCTCGGCCACACCGGCTGGAAGATCGCGTAGACGTGCGGCGTGCTCGTCCCCGACACGAGCGCATCCACCGCGTCGAACGTGAGCGCGCTCGACACGACGGCGTCGGCCCGTGCGACGAGCCGCTCGAGGTCGCCCGCAAGGGCCTCGGCCGTCCACGCGACGGCTCGGCGCATGAGACGGGCCTCACGGACCTGGTTGGTGCTCGAGCCCTGGAGCCACTCGCGACCGAGGTCCGAGCGGACGCCCTCCTCGAGCTCGAAGGAGAACGCCTCGAAGTCGATCCCGTGCCCCGCCACGAGGTCGCGGAAGTCTGCCGCGGCTGCCAGCGACACGGCATACCCCCGCTCGACGAGTCGCTCCCCGAGCGCGACCATCGGCTGGACGTCACCGCGGGAGCCCATCCCGAGCAGGAGCACCCTCACGCGAGCAGCTCCCGGACCCGGGGGGCGACCTCCTCCGCGTAGAGACGGATGCACTCCATCCGCTGCTCGTGCGGCAGCGTGCCGAGGGAGTACTTGAGCTGGAAGCGCGAGAGGTCGAGGGTGCTGACCGTGCGCGCGATCTTGCGGGCCACGGTCTCGGGCGACCCGCAGTAGACCGCACCGTCCGGGCCGAGCTGGGCCAGCGCCTGCTGCGGTGTCATCGGCGCCCAGCGGCGTTCGCGGCCGAGCTTGTTCATGAAGGGGACGAAGTGCGGCAGGAACTCCTCGATCGCCTGCTCGTCCGTCGCGGCGACATACCCGGGCGAGTGGACGCCGACCGGCCGCTCCGGCCGGCCCAGCTCCTGAAGCGCCCGGCGGTAGAGGTCGGCGAGCGGCACGAACTGCTCGGCGGACCCGCCGATGATCGCGATGACGATGGGGAAGCCGTAGTGCGCGGCGCGGACGACCGACTGGGGTGTGCCACCGACACCGACCCACGTGCGCAAGTGGCCCGACTCCGTCGTCGGCATGATCGACTCCACGTCGACCGGCGCTCGGTGGGAGCCCTGCCACGACACCGGCTTCTCGGTGAGGACGGCGGCGAGAAGGTCGAGCTTCTCGGAGAAGAGCGTCTCGTAGTCGCCGAGGTCGAGGCCGAAGAGCGGGAAGGACTCGATGAACGAGCCGCGCCGACCGTGATCTCGGCGCGGCCACCGGAGATGGCATCGACCGTGGCGAAGCGCTGGAAGACGCGGATCGGGTCGTCGGAGCTGAGGACGGTGACGGACGTGCCGAGCCGGATCCGCTCGGTCCGACCTGCGAGCGCGGCGAGCAGCGTGTCGGGGGCGCTGACGGCGAAGTCGGGCCGGTGGTGCTCGCCGATGCCGAAGAAGTCGAGACCGAGCCGGTCGGCGAGCTCGCCCTCGGCCAGCACCTCCCGGATCACGACGGCGGGGTGGAGCGGCGTTCCGTCCGGGCCGTTCGCGATGTCGCCGAAGGTGTCGAGACCGAGTTCGAGACTCATGGACCCATCGTAGGTCCGGCCACCGCCACCTCCCAGACGCGCTTGGCGACGGGGTCCCAGCGTCGGACGGCCACGAGCTCACCGTCGCGGGCCGCCGGGTGGCCGACGGACTCGAGGACGGCGAGGGCGCGGCCGACCTCCTCGGGCTGCAGGCCGCGCGCGAGGGTGACGTGCGGCGTCCAGCGGCCGGGCAGGAGGGTGACCGGGACCTCGTCGCACGCGGCCATGGCCGCCGCGACGTCGTCCTGGAGCCGGAGGAGCGGGGTCGTCGCGAGGACGAGTCGTGCGAGGACGGGCCCCCGGGAGCCGAGCAGGAGCAGCGGGCCGAGCCGGACCGCCAGGGGAAGCCGGGCCTCGCTCGCCTCGATCGCTCCGGGCAGCCGTGCCTCGACCTCGGGTGGGACGGCCGACGCGCCGGAGAGGGTGACGTGCGGCGCGTTGGTCGCGCCCGGGTGGCTCGCCTGGCTCGGCAGGCCGGCGTCGAGCAGGGCACGCCACTCGGCCCGGACGGCGGCATCCGTCGCGGGGTCGAGCAGGGCCTCGACGGAGTGGAGGCTCACCGCCCACGCCTCACGGCAGGCGTCCCGGGTCGAGACGGGCAAGGACCGTCGCGAGCGTGCGGCGTTCGCGGTCGCTCAGGCGACCGAAGAACTCCTCCGCGCCGACCCGCCGGGCCGCGTCGACCTCCCCGAGCACCGTCTCCCCCGCACTCGTCAGCCGGACGGTCGTCGCGCGACGGTCGCCCGGGTCGGGGGCCCGCTCGACGAGCCCACGCCTCTCGAGCCGGTCGACGACGTCAGTCGCCGACCTCGGCGCGATGCGCAGGTGCTCCGCGACGACTCCGAGCCGGGTGGGCCCGTGGTGCCCGATGACGCGCAGGGCGCGGGCGTCGTGCGGCGACAGGTCGAGCGGGTCGAGGCCGGTCGACCAGCGGCGGCGGAGCGCCCGGGCGGCGCCGAGGAGGAGCTCGTCGAGGGGGGCCCCGGCGTCGTCGGGAGCCGGCTCGTCCGTGGGAGGCATGCGAGCAGCATACGGCGTGATTTGCGACCAAACCTCATAGTGAGGTAACCTCAGCACCGTGAATCGGAGCCCACACATGGAGTAGCCCTTGAACGACACCACCATCGCCACGAACGTCACCACCAGCGCCCCCGCCCGCGGAGGCCGCGGCCCCGCGAGGATCGACCCGGACGACCGCGCCCAGCTCGCCGAGTCGCCCGTCTCCGTGCGCCGCGTCGCGAGCCTCTTCCGACCGCACCGCGCCACCGTCGCCGTCGTCACGGCGATCATCGTCGCCATCTCGCTCATCTCGATGGCCCAGCCCTTCCTCCTGCGCGCCGTCATCGACCACGCGCTCCCCCAGCAGGACCTCCGCCTGCTCCTCTGGGCCGTCGGAGGGATGCTCGCCGTCGCCGTCGTCACGCAGCTGCTCGGCGTCGTCCAGACGTGGCTCACCACGACCGTGGGCCAGCGCGTCATGCACGGCCTGCGCACCGACGTCTTCCGTCACGTGCAGCGGCAGTCGATCGCCTTCTTCACCCGGACCCGGAGCGGCGAGGTCCAGTCGCGCCTCACCCACGACATCTCGGGGATGCAGTCGGTCATCACGTCGACCGCGACCTCGATCGCGAGCAACGTGACGACCGCCGTCGCCACCGCGATCGCGATGATCGCGCTCAGTCCCCGTCTCTCCTTCCTCTCGCTCCTCGTCATCCCGCCGGCCGTGTGGATGACCCGCCGCGTCGCCCTGCTCCGCCGCGACATCACCGCCGCGCGCCAGCGCCGCCTCGCCGACCTCCACAGCCAGGTCGAGGAGGGCCTCACCGTGAGCGGCGCCACCCTCATCAAGACGCTCAGCGCGGGCCAGCTGACAGCCGACCGGTTCGCCGCGACCTCGACCGACCTCATCGACCTCGAGCTCCGGTCCCAGCTCGCCGGCCGCTGGCGGATGGCGACGATGCAGATGATCTTCGCCGCCATCCCGGCCCTCATCTACCTCGCCGCCGGGTTCCCCGCGACGTCGGGCGGCATGACGATCGGCACGCTCATCGCGTTCACCGCGCTGCAGGCCGGCATCTTCCGCCCCCTCATGGGCCTGCTCGACGTCGGCGCCCAGTGGGTCACCTCCATGGCGCTCTTCAGCCGGATCTTCGGCTACCTCGACCTGCCCGTCGAGATCGTCCCGCCGGCCGACCCCGTCGAGGTCGAGCACGACCGGGTCCGCGGCGAGCTCCGCTTCGAAGGCGTGAGCGTCACGCACGACGGCCGGAGGTATGCCGTCGACGACGTCACGCTGAGCGTGCCCGCCGGCACGACGCTCGCCCTCGTCGGGGAGACCGGCTCCGGCAAGTCGACGCTCGCCGGGCTCGTGTCCCGGCTCACCGACCCGGCCGCGGGGCGCGTCACCATCGACGGGGTCGACCTGCGGGACCTCGCCCCCGAAGACCTCGCGCGCATCGTCGGCGTCGTCTCCCAGGAGACCTATCTCGTCCACGCGTCGATCCGCGACAACCTCCTCCTCGCCGCACCTCAGGCGACCGACGACGAGCTGTGGCAGGCCCTCGAGGCGGCTCAGGTATCACACCTCGTCGCGGGCCTGCCCGACGGCCTCGACACCGTCGTCGGCGCTCGCGGTCACCGGTTCTCCGGCGGCGAGAAGCAGCGGCTCGCGATCGCCCGCACGCTCCTGCGCGGCCCACGGATCCTCGTCCTCGACGAGGCGACGAGCGCGCTCGACAACGAGACCGAGCGCGACCTGCAGACCGCGATCGACCGCCTCATGGCCGGCCGCACGACCCTGACGATCGCCCACCGGCTCTCGACGGTCCGCGACGCGGAGCAGATCGCGGTCCTCGACCACGGCCGGGTCGTCGAACTCGGCGACCACGACGGGCTGCTCGACCTCGGCGGTCGCTACGCGCGCCTCGTCGAGTCCCGCTCCGAGCGGCCGGAACGGCCGGCCCTGGCCGCCTGACCGGAGCCCGCCGCCCTGCGCATCACCAGCCGGAGACCGCGCGGTCGTCGATGCCGAGATGATCGCCCACGAAGGCCTGGATCTCGGAATCCCTGACATGCCAGGGGCGCTCGTCGACCGACACGACGAGCGTCGGAAGGTCAAGGGAGGACACGATCTCGAGCTCGATCGACCGGCGGTGGCGCATGAACTCGACGTAGCCGTCGAAGCCCTCGAGGCCGTAGGCGAGGCCGTAGCCCTGCTGGGTGTGGTAGCCGATGACCGACTCGAGCCACTCCGGCGAGCGCTCCGCGGCGGCCTGCTCGAGCGTCGCTCGCGGGTCACCCGCGTCGAGGTAGACGAGGGCCGGGCGACGCGGGGCGGCTGCGCGGGCGAGGCCCCGGATGTGCGACTCGACGACCTCGACCGGCTGGTCGAAGCGCGCGAGGAGTGCGGTGACGGGGTTCTGCACGAGGACACACTCGAGGACCTCGACGTGGGCGGGCGCCGAGCGCTGGCCGTACTGGCGCCAGCTCTCGGTGAGGACCCGCATGTGGAGCTCGGGGCTGACCGACCCGTCGTAGCTGTCGTGCTCGGCGAGGCGGCTGCGCAGCGACCGGGGCCACTCGGGGTGGCGACCGTGGCGCACGAGCCAGACGTCGCCCGAGCGCTCCGCCGCGCGGATGAGGTCGTCGGCCGACGACGGGAGCTCGCCGAGGAAGCGGACGAGGTCGTCGTTCGTCAGGACGGCAACCTGCTCGAAGTCGACCGGGTTGTCGTGCCGCCCCTCGGGGTAGTGCTCGGCCGAAACCCCCTGGCCGGACAGCCAGGTGGAGAGGCCCTGCGCCGTCGTGCTCTTCCCCGACCCGGGCAGGCCCTCGACGATGATCAGCCCAGCCATGACACTCACTCTCGCTCAATGGGGTCCGGGCGCCGCCGAGTCACATCATCGGCGACCGTCGCACGGACGGAAGCGCAGTCTATGAGTGCGTGCGGCGTCGACGCGACCCGCGAGGAGTAACGATCGGCGCACGGTGTGGCACGGTGGACCCATGGTGCATGCGATGCGCGAGCCGGCCCACCGCGTCTCGCCCCGGGCGCGCCGGCTCTGGGCGGTCGAGGCGGCCCTCGCGGTCCTCGTCGCGCTCGCCGCGCAGGCCGTCTGGTGGTTCGTCGACGACGCCCCCGACCGCACCGCTCACCGGGTCGTCGCGGCGGTGTGGGCCGTGGTCGGGCTCGGCTACCTCGTCGTCATGCCGCAGTGGCGCTACCGCGTGCACCGGTGGGAGGCGACGCCGACCGCGATCTACACGCAGACCGGGTGGCTCAACCTCGAGCGCCGGATCGCACCGCTCAGCCGGGTCCAGACCGTCGACCTCGAACGCGGACCCCTGTCGCAGCTGCTCGGACTCGCCTCGGTCACCGTGACGACGGCATCGGCCGCAGGTCCCGTCCGGATCCACGGGCTCGACCTGCCGGTCGCGCTCGACCTCGTCGACTCCCTCACCGCGGCCGCCGTCCTCGACGTCGGAGACGCGACGTGACCGAGCGCGCGCCGGGCGACGGTTCCGGCTGGCGCCGCCTCGACGCGCGGATGCTGCTCGTGCACCCCGTCCAGACCTTCGTCCGCTTCCTTCCGGCCATCCTCGCGATCCTCATCGCCCGGTCGAGCACCTCGGGCTCGTCGGACGGCGACCGCTGGGAGCTGGTCGCCCTGCCGCTCATCGTGGCCGTGGGCGCGCTGCGGTGGTTGACGACCCGCTACCGGATCGGCGACGGCCAGATCGAGCTGAGGCGGGGCCTGCTCAACAAGACGACGACGACCGCCCGTCTCGACCGGGTCCGCACGGTCGATCTCACCTCCGAGCTGCACCACCGCGCCCTCGGGCTGGCCAAGGTCGAGATCTCCACCGGGAGCGCCGGCAAGGACCGGCTCGTCCTCGACTCCCTCAGCCTCGTCGACGGCCGGCGCCTCCGGGCCGAGCTGCTCCATCGCGCCGCGCCGGCCCCTGCGCCCGACCTCGCCGCGCACCCCGTCCTCCCGGTCGCGCCGGCCGACGTCAGCGCTGACGAGGAGCTGCTCCGGCTCGACCCGGCGTGGGTCCGGTACGCGCCCCTCACCCTCACCGGGCTCGCGACCGCCGCCGCCGTCGTCGGGTTCGCCGTCCAGGGCCTGCAGCGCTATGCCGACGACGGGGCCTTGACGTCCGCCGCCGAGCAGGTCCGTGCTCTCGTCTGGTGGGCCGACGTCGTCATCCTCCTCGCGGTCATCTCCCTCCTCGCGGTCCTCGCCTACGTCCTGTCGTTCTGGGGGTTCCGGCTCTCGCGCAACACCCTGGGGACCCTGCACGCCCGGCGCGGCCTCCTCACGACCCGGGAGACGACGATCGACCGGTCGCGGCTCCGGGGCGTTCGGGTCGAGGCGCCGCTCGGGCTGCGGCTCGCCGGAGCACGCCGACTTCGCGCGGTGAGCACCGGTCTGCCCACCGAGCGGGGCGGCGGCTCCGACTGGCTGTCGCCGCCGGCTCCCGTGGAGGCCGTCACCACCGTGGCGGTCGAGATCGTCGACGACGCGAGCGCGGTGCTCGCCGCGCTCGTGCCGCACGGACCGGCCGCACGCCGGCGACGGCTCAACCGGGCGCTCGCCCCGGCCGTCGTCGTGGGCGCCGCCCTCATCGCGGCCCGGGCCGTCCTCGGGTGGCCGACCGGTTTTGCCGTGGCCGTCCCGGTCCTGCTCGCAGCAGCGTTCGCCCTCGGGATGGACCGGTATGCCGGCCTCGGCCACCTCGTGACGCCGACGCACCTCGTCGCCCAGCACGGGTCCCTCGACCGCAGCCGGGTGGTGCTCGCCCGAGAGGGGATCATCGGGTGGACGATCCGGCAGTCGTTCTTCCAGCGCCGGGCGGGCGTCGTGACGCTTGTCGCGACCACCGCGGCGGGGCGGCAGCACTACGAGCTCGTCGACGTGACGCCGGAGCGCGCCCACGCGGTCGTCGCCGAGATCACGCCGGCGCTCGTGGCCGACTTCTCCTGACCATGCCCCCATGGACCACCATGTCCCTGTGACGCGGCCCCCGGTTCTCGACGACACGGATGCGCTGGAGCGTGCCCTCGAGCTCGCGGAGCGCGGCCGCCGCACGCTCCTCGGCATCACCGGCCCTCCCGGGTCCGGCAAGTCGACGTATGCCGCCCGGCTCGTCGACGTCCTGCGCGCGCGTGGCGTCGGGGTGGCTCTCGTCCCGATGGACGGCTTCCACCTCGCCCACGACGTCCTGACGTCCTCGGGCGAGGTCGCCGTCAAGGGCGCGCCGCACACGTTCGACGCGGCGGGCTACGTCCACCTGCTCGGCCGGCTCCGGACCCCGGACCGCGAGACGGTGTGGGCGCCTCGCTTTGACCGCGACCTCGAGGACGCCATCGCAGGGAGTATCGGCGTGGGTCCGGAGGTCTCGCTCGTCGTCACCGAGGGCAACTACCTCCTCCTCGAGACGGGCGCCTGGTCACGGGTGCGCGAGCTCCTCGACGCGTGCTGGTACCTCGACGTCCCCGACGACGTCAGGCGCTCGCGACTCGCCGCGCGCCACCAGGCCCACGGCCGCTCCGCGGCGGAGGCCTGGGAGCGCACCCTCGGCAGCGACGAGGCCAACGCGCGCGTCATCACCGAGACCCGGTCGCGCGCCGACGCCGTCGTCACGGCCCGCGCGAGCGCACGAGCTGTGCGAGGAGCGGGCGAACCGTCGAGCGAGGACCCGGCGACTCGTCACTGACACGACGCGGTGGCTCGTCAGCGGTCCTCCTGTCCCCAGGAGGTGAAGGTGGCGAACTCGAGCGGGTCGTCTTCGGGGTCCAGGCGTTCCAGGTCCGGGACGTCCTGGCCGCGCATGAAGGCGAGCAGGGTGTCGATGAGGTCGGTGGTCAGCGGCGGTCCCTGCTCGCCGTGGCGCGGGTAGACCACGATCGGCCAGTCGTCCGGTTCGCCGGTGGTGAGCCAGCCGAGCTGGTCGCCGTCGATGGTGTTCGCGAAGGCCAGCAGCCCTCCCGGCTCGGGCCACGCCGCGAACGGGAACTCGTCGGGGAAGCCCGCGCGCAAGTCGCGGTAGGTGCGGCTGACGAACTGGGCACGCGCGACCAACCCATCGGCGGAGAGGTCCAGCGGCGACGGGAATCGCAGGTAGGAGCGCCAGATCCCCCCGCCGTACGTGTTCATCAGCTCCACGTATGCCGACGGCAAGCGGCCGCCGAGCGCCTCGAGGACCGACTCCCACGTGCCGCCCTCACCAAGGTCCGGCGATGTGGGTGGTGGGATGAGGGCGCGCAGTGCGGTCAGGCCGTTGCCACGGGTGAGTGCCTGGCGTCGGCGGGCCCGAGCGGTATCTCGGACCGGACGGGGTGGTGGCGTCCACGCGATCGCTTCGGCACGGTGGCTCGTGCGGCTTGCCCGGTGGGGCATGGGCCCGATCCTGTGGTGCGGGGAGACGTCGATCCCCGTGGTGATGAGGGTGGCGAGGAAGTCGACGAAGGTCAGACCGGTATGCACCCAGGGGTCAATGCCCGGCTCGAGGTCGAGCGCGAAGACCACGACGGGCCACTCGTCCGGGTCCGGTCCGGTGGTGTCCCAGAAGAACCGGTCGTTGTTGCGTGTTTCGGCCCAGGGCAGCAGGCCTCCCCGTTTCGGGTGGAAGTCCGGCAGCGGCGCGTCCTCGTAGTACTCCCGGGCCAGGGCGCGCGTGTCGCGCACGGTCGTTCGAAGCCAGGTCGAGTAGCCGGGGAACTCAGGCTGGTCACCGCAGGGGACTTCGACCCAGACCCAGTCGCCGAAATACCACGGCCCGAACGTCGACCCGATCTCCTTGTAGGCCGCCGGCAGGGAGGTGCCGAGCCAAGTCTCGACCGCCGGCCAGTCGACATCGAAGGGCATCGGCGCGGGGTCACCGACAAGGGCACGCAAATCGGACAGGTCCACCCGCGGCATCCTGCCATCCTTCGTCACCGCGGACCCGTCCACACCCCACGCGTTGGCCGAGAGGCATCGCAGGTCGACCGACACAGGTGAGCGCACGTCCCCCCGTCGTGCGCCCACCTGCTGTCCGGGAGGGACCCGGCGGCATACGGCCGGGTCCCTGTGCTCAGCGGCCCGCGCCGACGAGCTCGGGCTCCCGACCGTCCGGTCCGGGTGCGGCCGACGTCGCCGCCGCAGCCGGCAGGGCGTCCTCGTCGACGTCGATCATCGTCGCCTCGTCGAACGGCAGCTGACCGGCGAGGACCCGGTCGGCCTGGGCCCGGTCGATCTCGCCGACCCACGTGCCGATGAGGACCGTCGCGATGGCGTTGCCGGCGAAGTTCGTCAGGGCGCGGGCCTCGCTCATGAGGCGGTCGATGCCGACGATGATGCCGACACCGGGGACGAGGTCGGGGCGGTGCGACTGGAGGCCGCCGGCGAGGGTGGCGAGTCCGGCGCCGCTCACCCCGGCCGCGCCCTTGCTCGCGATGATCATGAAGACGAGGAGCGAGACCTGCTGGCCGATCGTGAACGGCTTGTCCATCGCCTCGGCGATGAAGAGGCTCGCCATCGTCAGGTAGATCGCCGTGCCGTCGAGGTTGAACGAGTAGCCGGTCGGGACGGTGATGCCGACGACGGGCCGCGAGACGCCGAGGTGCTCCATCTTGGCGATGAGGCGCGGCAGGGCCGACTCCGACGACGACGTCGAGAGGATGAGGAGGAACTCGCGGGCGAGGTACTTCAGCAGCGAGAAGACGTTGATACCCGTGAAGACCTTGAGGATCGAGCCGAGGAAGCCGAAGACGAAGATCGCGCAGGTGACGTAGAAGGCGACCATGAGCAGCCCGAGGCTCTTCAGCGAGCCGAGGCCGGTCGACCCGACGAGGGCGGCCATCGCGCCGAAGGCGCCGACCGGCGCGGCCCACATGATCATCGCCATGAGCCGGAAGACGAGACGCTCGAGGTACTTGATCGCCGAGAGGATCGGCTCGCCGGAGCGGCCCATCTTCTGCAGGGCGAACCCGACGAGGAGCGCGACGAGGAGGGCCTGCAGCACCGACCCCGAGGTGAGCGCGGACACGAGCGTGTCGGGGATGAGCCCGAGGAGGAAGTCGACCGTCGTCAGGGCCTCCCCGGCCACCTGCTTCTGGCCGGCCGCAGCCATGTCGGCGGTGAGGTGCAGCCCCGAGCCGGGCTTGATGATGTTGCCGACGACGAGGCCGATGCCGAGGGCGACCGTCGACATCGTGAGGAAGTAGGCGAGGGCGAGGCCGCCGACCTTGCCGACCTGGGCTGCCTTGCGGACCGAGCCGATGCCCAGGACGATCGTGCAGAAGATGATCGGGGTGATCATCATCTTGATGAGGTTGACGAACCCCGTGCCGAGCGGCTTGAGCGACTTCCCGAACTCGGGGAAGAGCCACCCGACGAGGATGCCCGCCACCATGGCGACGATGACGGCGACGTAGAGCAGATGGGTGCGGTCGCGCTTCGGTGTCGACGCGGCCTGCTGGGCGTCGACGGCGCTGTCGGCGGTTGAACTCACGGTGACCTCCGTTGGCTGGGTCCGGGCCGCAGGGCCGCGGGACCGGTTGGTGACTCCGAGCGTGGCCGCCGAGGTGACTAGGGTCACGATTGTGTTCATTGAGTTCTCGCCGCGGCGCTGGAGCGTCGCG
Source organism: Intrasporangium oryzae NRRL B-24470 (assembly GCF_000576595.1). GTDB lineage: Bacteria > Actinomycetota > Actinomycetes > Actinomycetales > Dermatophilaceae > Intrasporangium_C > Intrasporangium_C oryzae. The sequence goes on from NZ_AWSA01000011.1 coordinate 86,100, forward strand.
ACGCAGACCTTCGCACTCCAGGTCCTCATCGCCGTGCTGGTGGTCGCGGCAGGGCTCCTCGGCGCCTACGTCCAGGCGCGCCGGGCCGGGGCCGAGGAGGCAGTGGCCCGGGCGACGGCCGTCGCCCGGACCGTCGCCGCAACGCCGGCGGTCGTCACGGCGGTCGAGGGTCCTGACCCCACGGCGACCCTCCAGCCGTACGCGATGCGCGTCGGCGCCGACTCGGGGACCGACTTCGTCGTCATCATGAGTCCCGACGCGATCCGCTGGACCCACCCGGACCCGGCCCAGATCGGGCACCGGTTCATCGGCCACACCGAGGCCGCGCTCGCCGGCGGCACCGTCGTCGAGGACTACACCGGCACCCTCGGCCCGTCGACGCGCGTCGTCGTCCCCGTCCGCGACGGCGCGAGGATCGTGGCCCTCGTCGCGGTCGGCATCCGCACCTCGGCGGTCGGCGAGCAGGTCCGCGCCCAGCTGCCCGGCATCCTCCTCGCCGGTCTCGCGGCGGCCGCGGTGACCGGCCTCGGCATGGCCCTCGTGGCGCGCCGCGTCCGGCGTCAGACCCACGGCCTCGGCGAGCGTCAGCTGCGCGACATGTACGAGTACTACGACGCCGTCCTCCACGCCGTGACGGAGGGCCTGCTCATCGTCGACCTCGACGGCACGCTCCGGCTCGCCAACGACGAGGCCGTCCGGCTCCTCGACCTGCCCGCCGACGCCGTCGGGCGCCCCGTGCGCGACCTCGGGCTCGCCGCCCCCCTCACCGATGCGCTCACCGACGGCGAGCCGCACGAGGACGAGCTCCACGTGACGAAGGCCCGGGTGCTCGTCCTCAACCAGGGCCCGGCGATGTGGCGCGGACGCCTCCTCGGCCACGTCGCGACCCTGCGCGACCGCACCGACCTCGAGGCGCTGACCGGTGAGCTCGACTCGGCTCGCGGCCTCACCGAGGCGCTGCGGTCGCAGGCTCACGAGTCGGCCAACCGGCTCCACACGATCGTCAGCCTCATCGAGCTCGGCCACACCGACCGGGCGCTCGCCTTCGCGACCGACGAGCTGCAGGTCTCGCAGCGGCTCACCGACCGCGTCGTCGCGGCCGTCGAAGAGCCTGCCCTGTCGGCCGTCCTCCTCGGCAAGGCCGCCGAGGCGAGCGAGCGCGGCATCGACTTCGTCGTCGCGCCCGGCTCGCACTGGCCGCGCGACGTCGCCCCGGCCCGCGACGTCGTGACGATCGCCGGCAACCTCCTCGACAACGCCATCGACGCCGTGTCCGCCTCCGAGGGCGAGCGTCGGGTGACGGTCGACGCCCACCTCGAGGACGCCACCGACCAGGAGCCGTATGCCGTCCTCGCCGTCTCCGACACCGGGCCGGGACTGCCGCCCGGCGGGGTCGACGACGCGTTCCGGCGCGGGTTCTCGACGAAGGAGCAGGGCAGCGCCGGCCGGCGCGGCATCGGCCTCGCGCTCGTCGCCCAGTCGGTCGAGCGACTCGGCGGGACGCTGGAGGTCTCGGGGCCGCCGGGAGCGACGTTCACCGTGCGCCTCCCCCGGGACGGCGCGAGGAGGGAGATGACGTGAGCGGACCCGTGCTCCGGGTGCTCGTCGTCGAGGACGAGCCGATCGCCGCCGAGGCCCACACGGCATACGTCTCGCGCGTTCCGGGCTTCGAGGTCGTCGCGACGGTGGGCACGAGCCAGGCTGCCCTCAAGGCGCTGCAGGACCGGGCCGTCGACGTCGTCCTGCTCGACATGAACCTCCCCGACCGGCACGGGCTAGACGTCGTGCGCGCGATGCGCGCGAGAGGCCATCGGGCCGACGTCATCGCGGTGACGTCGGCCCGCGACCTCGAGGTCGTGCGCTCGGCGGTGTCGCTCGGGGTCGTCCAGTACGTCCTCAAGCCCTTCGTCTTCGCCACGCTCCGCGACCGGCTCCTCGCCTACCGCGCCTACCGCGACCAGCTCTCCGCCGGCGAGGAGGTGAGCACCCAGGCCGAGGTCGACGAGGTCTTCGCGGGCGTGCGTCGCGGCGGTGAGGTCCGGCTGCCCAAGGGGATGGGCGAGGAGCTCCTCGGCCGTGTCTCCCGAGCGCTGCGCGAGGCTGACACGGGACGCTCCGCCTCAGAGCTCGGCGAGCTGCTGGGCGTCAGCAGGGTCACGGCGCGACGCTACGCGGAGTACCTCTGCGACACGCGGCGCGCGAGCCGGCGCTCGCGGTATGCCGGTGCGGGGCGTCCGGAGGTCGAGTACGTCTGGCTCCGCTGACCCGGCCTCAGCCGGACGGGTCACCGGCCGGCGGTGACGGGCGTCGGCCGGCCGAGCAGGGCGAGCAGCCGCACCTGGCGGTCGGCGTCGTCGGAGACCGGCACGGGGGGCTTGCAGACGCCGTCGTCGTAGAGATGGTCGCCGAAGCCGGGGAGCGACCCCTCGACGAGGTCGAGCTCCGCCGGCGTCAGGGCCTCGTCGCGGGCGGCGGCCCGGGCCAGGTCCCACCGGTGGACGACGAGGTCGAAGCCGTAGAAGCTCGTCATCGTCGCGCCGATCGTCGTGCGGCCCAGGAGGCCGTCGTACTCCCGGGCGGCCACGTGCTCGTCAGCGAGCAGGCTGCGGACGACCGCGTCGTGGGCGTGCCATGTCCCGACCGGGTCGGACGTGAGGTCCGATGCACCGACGGGCCCGGCGTCGAGGCCGTGCCGTGCGAAGAAGTCCCGCTGGGAGCCGATGACGTGCGCCACGACGTCGCGGCCGGACCACCCCTCGCACGCGGAGGGCGCGTCCCAGGCGTCGGCGGGAAGGGTGTCGACGACCGCGCCGAAGCGGTCGGCGAGGTCGGCATAGGTGGTGAGAACAGTGGACACGGTGGTCTCCTTGTCGGCTCGACTGGTGGTCGGTTCGACGCTAGGCGGCGCCCTGTCGGGGGGTCTTGATACTTTCCGACACATGGCTCCCCCGAGCGCCACGCGTCGCCCCGACGACACCGAGCCGGCGCACCTGCGCGACCCGGCCGACCAGCCGTTCACCATCGACCGGTATGCGGTCTCCGACGACCTGCTGCCCCTGGCGCGCCGCTTCTGGATCCCCGTCTGGGACGTCCCGGCGGGGGCACAGTCGACGCAGCGGGTCCTGCAGTACCCCGTCAGCCTCATCGTCATCTCCGAGACCTATGCCCGGTTCTACGGCGTCGTGTCCGGACTCTCCGCGACGACCCTCGAGGGGCAGGGCTGGGGGCTCGGGCTCATGCTCCAGCCGGCGGCCGGGGCCCTGCTCACGGGGCGCCGGGCCCGTGAGGCCACCGACCGTGACATCGACGTGGCTGACGTCCCCGGGCTCAGCGGCATACGCCCGGAGCTCGTGCGCGAGCTCATGCGCCCCAGCCCTCGGGACGAGCAGGCGCGGGCCGCGGCCCGCGCCCACGTCGAAGACGCCCTCCGCCCGCACCTGCCGGTCGACGAGGAGGGCCAGCTCGTCAATGCGATCGTCGAGGACGTCGAGGGCTCACCCGAGTTGCTGCGCGTCGACGAGCTGTGCGCCCGGTTCGACATCGCCGAGCGCACCCTCCAGCGGCTCCTCCACAAGCGGCTCGGGATCGGGCCGAAGTGGCTCATCCGCCGACGTCGCCTCCAGGAGGCGGCCGACCGGCTCCGCGACACCGGCGCCGAGCTCGCCGGGATCGCCGCCGAGCTCGGCTACGCCGACCAGGCCCACTTCACCCGTGACTTCCGCAAGGCGACCGGCATCACGCCCGGCGAGTTCGCCGCCCGCTTTCGCTGAGGCGAGACCGGCCTCAGTGCGTCAGGACCGGCACGGCCTGGCGCTCGACGGCCGCCATCCTGCGGCTGATCCACGGCACGAGGGCGAAGAGGACGGCCGTGAAGGCGAGCGTCATGATGCCGAGCACCGCGTAGTACTGCGAGTCCGGCAGGTCGGCCATCCCGGTGATGAGCTGCGCCGCGATCGCCTGGCCGGCGGCGCTGCCGAGGAACCACAGGGCCATCGCCTGGCTCGTGAAGGCGCGCGGGGCAAGTCGGGTCGTCGCCGACAGGCCGACAGGCGAAAGACACAGCTCCGCGACGGTCTGGAGGACGAAGACCGACGTGAGGACGATGACGGGGGCGGTGTTGCCCTGGTAGGTCGCGAACGCCCACGACATGGCGAGGGCCGACAGCCCGATCAGGCCGACACCGAGGACGAACTTCATCGGCGTCGAGGGGAACCGGCCCGCACGCTTGGTCCAGATCCAGCCGAAGACCGGGGCGAGCACGATGATCGCGAGCGGGTTGACCGACTGGAACCACTCGGGGTCGATGGTCACCCCCGCGACCTGCTTGACGGTGTTGTCGGAGGCGAAGAGGGCCATCTTGCCCGCCGCCTGCTCGAAGATCATCCAGAAGAGCATCGCGCCGATCCAGAGCGGGATGTAGGCGGCCAGGTGCGAGCGCTCCTGCGCCTCGACCTTCGGGCTGCGGAACATCATCGTGAAGTAGGCGATCGGCACGAGGATCGCGACGATCGAGATCGCGTCGATGACCTGGTCGAGGAGGGTGTCGCGCCACACGCCGGCGAGCAGCACGACGGCGACGAAGGCGACGAGCGCGCTGATGCCGAGGACGAGGACCTTGCCGCGCTCCTCGGCGCCGAGCGGGTTGGGGACGTCGTCGCCGGAGCCGCGGAGCGTACGGCGTCCGAGGACGAACCAGACGAGCGCGATGGCCATGCCGACGGCGGCGGCCGAGAAGCCGGCGTGGTAACCCCAGTTGTTGCGGAGGAACGCGACGACGAGCGGCGACAGCAGGGCGCCGATGTTGATCGCCATGTAGAAGATCGAGAACCCGGCGTCGCGACGCGGGTCGTCGTCCGAGTAGAGCCGGCCGACCATCGTCGAGATGTTCGGCTTGAGCAGGCCCGTGCCGAGGGCGACGAGGACGATGCCGAGCCACGCGGTCGCCGCGGCCGGGACGGCGAGGCACAGGTGGCCGGTCATGATGACGAGACCGCCGTAGAGCGTCGAGCGGCGCGCGCCGACGAGCCGGTCGGCCGCGAAGCCGCCGATGACGGAGAGCAGGTACACGGAGGCGCCGTAGATGGCGACCACTGCCGCGCCGGTCGACTCGGCGATCCCGAGGCCGCCGTTCGCGGCGGTGTCCACGAGGAAGTAGAGCAGGATGGCCCGCATCCCGTAGTACGAGAAGCGCTCCCACAGCTCGACGAAGAACAGCGTCGAGAGGCCGGTGGGGTGGCCGAGGAAACCGCGGTCAGCGGCGCTCGACCTCGGCGTGGGACGGTCGTCGGTACGACTGGTCATGAAGGCTCCCAGGACCCCCGCGACGGGGGGATCGGCAAACGGACAACCCTTCCACGGTAGGTGGCGTCCGCGTATACCTCAAACCGGACGGGTTCGGGCGACGCCGCGCCGAAGTTCTCGCCCATCGGACACAAGACCCGCCGCGAGGGCCGCTCCGACGCCCTCCCCCGCACGGATTCGCAGGTCGAGCAGCGGCTCGAGGCCGAGCTCGCGAAGGACGAGAGCGTGGCCCACCTCACGCGAACGCTGCCCCGCGACGAGGTGCGCGGCGACGGCCGGCTCGAGGCGGACCGCGGCCAGGGCAGCCACCGAGGTGGCCAGCCCGTCGAGCACGACGACGCCCCGCGCCTCGGCGACGCCGAGGACCACCCCGGCGAGGACGGCGATCTCGCCGCCGCCGAGTCGGCGCAGGGTCTCGTGGATGCCGAACGCGCCTTCGGGTCGGGGCCCGACGCGGGCCAGGGCGCGTTCGACGACCTCGCGCTTGCGCTCGACCATCGCGGCGTCCGCGGACGAGCCGCGCCCGACGACGTCGTCCGCCGGGCGGTCGAGCAGGGCGGCTGCCACCGCCGCGGCGACCGTCGTGTTGCCGATGCCGACCTCGCCGACAGCGACGAGCCCGGAGGCCGCCAGCGCGCGACCGCGCTCGTGCCCGAGATCGCGCAGGGCGGCATACGTCTCCTCGTCGAGCGCGTCGGTCGCGACGAGATCGCCTCTGCGAGAGCCGATCCCGGCGTCGATGAGCTCGACGTCGAGGCCGGCCGCGCGCGCGGCGACCGCCCCCATCGACGTGCCCTCACGGGTCGCCCGGGCGACGTCCGCGGTGACCGACGCATCGAAGGCGGAGACGCCGTATGCCGTCACGGCGTGGTCCGCGGCCGCGACGACGAGGGTGCCCCCGCCGTCGGCGACGGGCAGGGCCTCGATCCGGTCGAGGACGCCGTCGAGGACGCCGAGCGAACCGGGGACGGCCAGGAGGTCGTCGGCGCGGTCGCGGGCGGCGACGACGTCGGCCTGGTCGGGCGCGCGCAGGTGCGACTCGGGCGCGTCGACCTCGACCCAGCGCTCGCGCATGACGACCTGGTCGAGGGGGAGCCGGCGCGACCAGCCGGCCCGCTCGAGGCCAGGCTCGGGCGGGCGCTCGTCGGGCCAGCCCAGGCAGAGCCAGCCGAGGGTCTCGACGCCGGTGGGGAGGCCGAGCAGGTTCGCGAGCTCCTCGGGCTCGAAGAGGGTGACCCACCCCAGTCCGAGGCCGTGGGCCCGGGCAGTCAACCACATGTTCTCGATGGCCGCGGCGCACGACCACAGGTCGGCGTCGGGGAAGGTGGCGCGTCCGAGGATCCCGGCGGCGGGTGTGCGGCGGTCGCACGCCACGACGACCCCGAGCGGCGCCTCGCGGATCCCCTCGAGCCGGAGGTCGAGCAGGCCGCGTGCGGACTCCTCCGCCATCCCGGATGCCTGGCGCAGCCGGGCCCGGTCGGCCATCGCCGCGGCGGCGTCGCGCGTCTCCGCGGCGGTGACGACGATGAAGCGCCACGGCTGGGAGTGCCCCACGCTCGGACCGCGGTGACCCGCGAGGAGCACGGCCTCGAGAGCCTCCTCGGGCACGGGGTCGGGCCGGAAGCGGCGGATGTCGCGCCGCGCGCCGACGACCCGGGCGAGGGACTCGATGTCGTCGGTCAGCGCCCAGGCGTCGGGCGTCTGGGCGCGCTCGGCGGCGGAGGAGGCGTCGCCGATGGTCGGGACCGGCCTGCCGTACATCGATCGACCCACGCTGCCCGACTAGTCCGTGAGCGCGGAGAGGAACACCCGGTCGAGGTCGTCCACGTCGCGCGCGACGTAGAGCTCACCGGACGTCGCCGCGGAGATCTTCCCGAGGGACGCGGCGTCGGCCTGGTCGCCCAGGGCGATGCTGAGGATGCGAACGGGGCGCTGCGGGTCGGCCAGCGGCTTGACCTTCGCCAGCACCGCATCGAGGCTGGCGCTGCCTTCGTCCTCGTTCTTGCCGTCGCTGATGAGGATGATCGTGTTGTTGCCGGGGCGCCAGTGGGTCCGGGCCGCGTCGGCGGCCGCGATGACGGTGTCGTACAGGCCGGTGGCCCCGTCGGCGGTCAGGCCGTTGACCGACTGCTGCAGCGCCTGGCGGGCTGTCGTCCCGCCGACCGCACGCGAGAGCGGGCCGAAGTCGGACACCGACGTGTAGTCGGTGCCCTGGTCCTTGCGCGAGAAGGTCCAGAGCGCGACCGACGTCCGGTCGGAGAAGAGCGGGAGCGACGACGTGATGGCCTGCTTGGCGAGGTCGAGCCGGGTCGCGTTGCCCGCGCTCGGGACCTTCTCGTTCATCGAGCCGGAGATGTCGAGGACGACGAAGACGCTGCCCTGCCGGTCGAGCGCGCTCCAGGCCTGCAGGACCGTCGCGACCCGGTCGGCCTCGGGCGTCGGCGGGGTGTAGTGGGGCTCGTCGGCCAGCGCGCCGAGGCTCTCGTCGGGGTCGGCGACCAGTCGGGGTGTGCGCCAGCCCTTGGCGGCGAACTGGTTGGCGGCGTCGCCCTTGACGAGGAAGTCGGCGAACCGGTCGAGGGCGGCCCGCTGCTGGTCGGTGACCCAGGGGACGTTGAGCGTGATGACGGGGACCTCGGCGGGCGCGACGCCGTCGCTCGGGTAGAGGGCGACGAGCGGCACCCGTGGCGAGGTGCGGTTGAAGGCCATGACCTCGCGCTCGGTCCACGGCATGAGCGGCGTCTGGCGCAGCGCCTCGGCGGTCGTCATCGCGCCGTCGCGCAGGGGCGCGAACGCCTTGGACGGGTCGGTCCCGAGGGAGGTGATGGCGCTCTGGGCCGAGAGCAGGTCACGGCGCACGTCGTCGACCGAGGTCTGGTCCTGCACCGTGGTGTCGTAGATGCTGGCGGTGGCGGCGAGGCTCGACGGACTGTGCAGCGGGTCCTGCCAGGCGAGGTGGAGCGGGCCCCACTCGCTGTGGCCGCGGGCACCCCAGCCCTTGGCGTCCTGGGCCAGGCCGAGGAGCTCGGACCAGGACGGCTCGTGCTGCGGCCAGCCGAGCGCCTCGGCCATGGGCCGCGGGGCGGCGACCACGGTCGGGCTCACGGCAACGACGGGGTTGGCGCGGGGAAGTGCCGCCGACAGCTCCGGTCGCCGGGCGAGCACCCTGCGCCAGAGCCCCGACTCGGGCACCCAGGCCGTGGGGGCCTGCGCGCCGCCGCGGGCCTGGAGCGCCGCGCCCAGCGTGTCACCGAAGGCATCGGGTGCCACGGCCGTCACGGTCGTGGTCGCGCACGCGCCGTTGACGGAGGAGGCGGTGCCCGCGTCGAAGGCCGCCGCGGCCTTCTTCAGGATCGGGGCGACCTCGGGCGACGCCGCGATGCGCAACGGGAACCGGGAGGAGTCGCACGTCGCCGCCTCGGCCGAGTCGCCCGAGCGTGAGACGAAGAACCACACCCCGACGCCGGCCAGCAGAGCGAGGACGAGGGCGGTCACCAGGACATTTCGCCCCGCCGACCGTCTCGGCGCACGGTGCCGGCCCCCGCCGGCGGTCCTCCGAGTCTCCCCCTGGGGACCAGTGACTGGCCCGCTCGACTGTGTCCCCATGCGCAGAGTTTGTCAGCGGGGTGCGGCGAGGACAAGGAGATACCACATCCCAATACCGCGAACCTGCCGAATCCCGAGATCCGGGCGCGCTCAGGAGGTCCGGACCAGGGCTCCGTGCTCGGTCGAGGCCGCCTCGCCCGCGACTGCCGTGCGCGCCACGACCAGGCCGATCAGGACGAGACCGACCCCCAGGACGAGACCGTGCGAGACCCGCACGACGGGCGTCCCGAAGAACTGCGGGAGGTAGGTCACCGCACCCGCCGCAGCGAGGAGGCCGCCGAGGCGCCCGGCCGTCCCCGAGCGCCAGAGGCCGACGGCGAGCCGGACCCCGACGACGGCGAGGAGAAGCAGCCCGAGCGCGAAGATCGTCAGGGCCACGGGGCCGTAGCGGAAGGAGTCGGCGACGGCGAGCACGGCCGCGTCACCGCGCTCAGCGGCATACGTCCCGAGGGCGTGCAGGCCGAAGGCCTCGGCGCCGTAGTACGGCAGGAGGAAGGCGGCCGCGAGCCAGGCGAGGGTCTCGACGCTCCTCACCCCGCGCCCGGGCCAGGTGGGGACGGGGGTCGAGGCGAGGCCGCGCAGGGCGAGGGCGAGGGTGACGAAACCGACCATCCCGAGCAGGTGCGCGACGGGCCACGCCGTCGACGCGTAGGTCAGGGCTCCCTCGGCTCCCGTCTCCGGGCCCCAGGGGCGGAGCAGGGGGTAGGCGGCGAGCGCCAGGCCCGAGACGACGAAACCGACAGCCGCGGTGCGGCCAGACAGCGAGCTCATGATTCCTCCATTATGTGAGCAGTGCTCTCGTTACAGGACGATCATGAGGCATGGCCCAGTCAAAAGCAAGAGCACTGCTCACATTTCTGTCGTCAGGCGAACCCAGGTCCGCGTCGCGCCGAGGACCCGCTCGCCGTCGAGGTCGTCGAGGGACATCCCGACGAACGCCGTCGCGGCCTCGGAGCTCTGCCAGCGGAAGCGGTACGTCTCGGAGGTGACCGCATCGGCGATCGCCCGGCCGGCGTCCTCGGCCGTCTGGGCCCGGTCGAAGGCCCCCGCGGTGCGGGCGAGGTAGGCGGCGAGCAGGGCGGCATACGGGTCGGAGTCGTCGGCCTCGACCCTGGCGACGTTGCCGACGAAGTCGCTCGCGACAGCCGCCGGCTCGATGACGCTGACCCAGACGCCGAACCGCTCGGCGACGGGTGCGAGCGACTGCATGAACCCCTCCACGGCGAACTTCGCCCCGCAGTAGGCGTCGGCGAACGGCTGGCCGACGGCGCCGCCGACGCTCGTCACGGTGAGGATGCGGCCGCTGCCGGCGTGGCGCATGGCCGGCAGGACGAGCTTGGTCAGGGCGACCGGGCCGAGGTAGTTGACGTCGAGCTGCGCCCGGATGTCGTCGAGGCTCAGCTGCTCGGCGGTGGCGACGGCGCCGCGCCCGGCGTTGTTGACGAGGACGTCGATACGGCCGTGGTCGGCGACGACGGAGTCGAGGCAGGCGGCCGCGGCCTCGTGGTCCGTGACATCGAGGGTGCGGACGTCGAGGTCGACCCCGGCGCCGGCCGCGGCGTCACGCAGGGCCGTGCTGCGCGTCTCGTCGCGCATCGTGGCGACGACGGTGAGGCCGCGGCGGGCGAGCTCGACTGCTGCGTGCAGCCCCATGCCGCTGGACGTTCCGGTGACGACGGCGATCTGGTTCATGGCCCGACGCTACGCCCGAGGCGGGCACCCGTCGACGCTCGCTCGGGCTGGCGCGCGGCCGCCTGCGCGACCGTCTTCTCAGGCCTCCTCCTCAGGCCTCCTTCTCAGGCCTCGACGTCGTCGAGGCCGGCGATGACGATCTCGAGGAGCCGGCCGAGCTCGTCTCGCTCGTCGGCGGTGAGGCCGCGCAGCGTGTCGCTCTCGACGACGTTGGACTCCCGGACCGCGGCGCTGAACAGGGCCCACCCGTCCTTCGTCAACGAGACGAGGGTCCGGGTGCGGTTCGTCTGGTCGGGGGTGCGCTTGACCAGTCCGCGGGCGGCCATCTTGTCGAGCCGGTGCGTCATCGAGGACGGGGCGACGCTCGAGCGGTCGGCGAGCTGGCTCGGCGTGAGGCACGTGTCACCGGCCTTGGCCAGGGCGGCGAGGACCGCCCACTCGCCCTGGGTCAGGCCGAGGTCGGCGAACTGACGGGCGTACCACTGGTCGAGCCGCTTCGTCACCGCGTAGACGGCCGTGATGACGCGCTGGACGGTCTCCTCGCCGCCCGCCGCCACGTAGGACGCGACGTCCTCCGCGTGCTGCTGCTGCGCCGTGCGGCGCCTGGCTCCCATATCCCGATTGTCCCACGAAACGTTCGAATGCTAATCTTTCGAAGTCGAAAGTTAGATTTCGAAGACTTAGGTATCGAAGCCCCACCGCCGTGGCTCGCCCAACTGCCAGCCCACCCAGGAAAGGGGTGTTCCCATGCGCACCAAGCTGCTCATCCTCGCGTCCTCCATCGGCATGCTCGGCTGGGGCACCGTGCTCCCCTACCAGTACGCGTATGCCGCCAACACCCGTGGGTGGGGACCGCTCGCTGCCGCGCTGGCGAGCACGCTGTTCTCGGCCGGGGCGCTCGTCGCCGCGCCGTTCGCCGGACGGCTGTCCGACCGGTTCAACCCGGTCACGGTCGCCGTCTGGGCCAAGGTCGTCGCCGCCCTCGGCGTCGCCTCGCTCGTCCTCGCCGACCAGGCGTCGACGTTCCTCGTCGGCATGTTCGTCTTCGGTCTCGGCCTGACCGCGGCCGGCCCCGCCGCGTCCGTCCTCGTGCTGCGCTGGGCCGACAGCAGCGACCGGCGGAGGGTCTTCGCCTACAAGTTCACGGGCGAGGCGATCGGCATGGCCGTGGGCGCCTTCGTCGCCGGCTACGTCGTCGACCTCCACCGCCCCGACGGCATGACCTTCGCCTTCGTCGCGGCGGGCCTCGGTTTCGCGATCTCGGCCGCGCTCGTCCACCTCGCCGGAATCGGCGCGCCGACGACGTCGCCCGCCGACCTCGCGGCGGCCGACGCCGAGGAGCGGGTCGGTACCTTCGAGGGGCTCCGCCGCATCTTCGCCGTCCCCGCCCTGCGCTGGACCGCGCTCGTCACCGTCGCGCTCGCGCTCGGGTTCTACGCCCAGTTCGAGTCGGGCCTGCCCGCCTACGCCCTCACGGTCCTCGACGTCCGGGAGACGTCGATCGGGCTGGCCGCTGCGGTCAACTGCATCGTCATCGTCGCGCTCCAGGTCGTCGTCGTCCGTCTCACGGCGCGGCGCGGCGCCGGCTCGCTGCTCATGGCCGTCGGGGCGATCTGGGTCCTCGCATGGGTCGTCCTCTCGGTCGCCCAGCTGAGCCCGGCCATCGCGTCGACGCTCTTCGTGACGACCTACGGCATCTTCGCCGTCGGCGAGACGATGTACTCCCCCGTCCTCAACCCGCTCACGGCGAGCCTCGCGCCCAAGGGCCTCGTCGGCACGACGCTCGGCACCTTCACGGCGATCCAGACGACGTTCTCGGCCCTCGGCCCGCTCGTCGCCGGGGCCCTGCTCGGCGCGGGTCTCGCGAACGGGTTCCTCGCGCTGCACCTCGGGATCAGCCTCACGGCCCTGTATGCGGCGTGGCGCCTTCGTGCGGCCCTGCACCGGTCCGCGGTCGTCCGGGTCACCGACGGCCCGGCCGCGGCCGGCCCGCCCGCGGTCGCGGTCGGGGAGCAAGAGGCCGGCTCGGCAATTCCGGCCGCCGCCTGACCCCGCGGAGGGGCCCCGCCCACGAGGCGGTGCCCCTCACGGGAGGTCGGCGATGGGGGTGAGCAGGCCGCGGCCGGCGAGGCCGACCGTCTGGGAGAGCGTCGCCAGGAAGTCGGTCCGCAGCGGCTCGACGCCCTGGAGCGTCCACAGCACCTTCGCGTTGGTCCAGGCGGCGTCGCGGGCCCGGGTGATGCTCCAGCCGCTGACGAGGTTGGCGAGCGGTCCGGCATACGTCTTGTCGACCTCGAGGGCGAGCCCGTCGAGGAAGGACTGGCGGACCTGCTGCTGCACCGAGGCGAGCAGGTCGTTGACCTTGCGGTAGTCGGCCTCGACGCCGGGGCTCTCCGGCGTCAGGCCGAGCTGCCGGCACGCAGCGACGACGGCGATGGGCAGGTCGTGGTTGATATGGGCGTTCATGCCGGCGAGCGCGTACTGGATCGGCGCCCGCCCCGCCTCGGCGCGGGTGGCGAAGAGCGGGGCCCAGGCCGGGTCGGGTGCGGCAGCGTCGACCGCGGCGAAGTAGAGCCCCGCGAAGACGAGGTCGAGCCGGGTCACGAAGGCGGCGTCGACGAAGGTCCCGGCCGCGATCCGGTCGCGGACGAGCTCGGTGACCTCGAGGTACATCCGGTTGAACTCGGCGACCCCGTCGGTCGGCGGCAGGCCCGTCTCGATGGCCTGCATCCGAGCGACGACGGCATCGACCGACCCCAGCTGTCCGGGAGGAGGAGGCACCGGCTTCTGCGGGCGCAGACGCGCACCGACCGCCGCGACGACGTCGGAGAACCAGCTCATGCTGCGGACGGTAGACCGGGACGCACCGGCGCGCCGGGGAATCAGCGGTAGTGCTCCTCGTCGATCGAGGCGAGGCGTGACGGGAGCAGCTCCTCCCCCAGCCCGTAGAAGCGCTGGAAACTCATGATGAGCGGCCGCCATGCGTCAGGGTCGATCCGGTTGGCATGGCCGGAGGCCTTGACGTCCGGGTGGACGTGGACCCGGACGACCTGCGCCACGACGAGGGCGTGGTCGGTCTCGTGGATCGCCTCGACGCACGCCTCGAGCGCGACCGGGCACTGCGCAGCACGCGGTGCGGTGACGACGTCGGACGCGACCGGGCTGAGGCGTGCCAGGCCGAACTTGTCCTTGTGGTGCCGGTAGCCCGCGGCCGACTTCCAGGCGTTCACGTGCTCGGCGCCCGTCGTGAGGGCGAGCCGGTCGACCGCGTCGACCTGGTCGTGGCTGGGGAGGTTGATGACGAGCTCGCGCGTGCGTCGGAGGTTCGCGAGCGAGTGGGAGGCGAGCCCGAAGCCGAGCGTGGCGGTGTGGCCCATCCAGAAGGCCGAGGAGATCGGGGCGAGGTTGGCCGTCCCGTCCTCGTTCGTCGTGGACACCAGGACGACGGGGGTGCCGAGGTAGAGGATGGCCGGGTCGATGGTGATGTGGCTGTTCACACCCGGTAGACGCGCGACGTAGCCATGGTGTGAGGTCGGGCGTGGAACGCGGCGATGCGCTCGATCGCCTCGCCGACGGCGATGCTCCCCGCGGCGAAGCTGAGCCGGACCGAGCGGCCGCCGGCCCGGTCGTCGAAGTCGCCTCCCGGCGTGATCGCGACGCCGGCCTCCTCGATGAGGGCCTTCGCGTATGCCGCTGAGCTCCCGAAGCGGTCGAGCTGCGTCCCGAGGTCGGCCCAGTAGTAGAAGGCGCCGTCGGCCGGGGCCGCCGTGCCCCAGCCGAGACGGGCCTCGTTGTCCAGCAGCAGCTTTCGGGTCCGGGCGAACTCTGCGACGGCCTCGTCGCACTCGAGGTAGGACTCCTCGGCGAAGGCGGGGACCGCGGCATACTGCGCAGGCGCGGGTGGGCACAGCGCGACGTTGCCGGCGAGCGCGTCGACCGGGCGAGCGAGGTCCTCCGGGAGGAGCATCCAGCCGAGGCGCCAGCCCGTCATGCCCCAGTACTTGCTGAACGACGAGATGACGAGCGCGCGGTCGTCGATCTCCCACGCGCAGACGCCGCGCGGGTCGTCCGCGCCCGCCTCGGGGTAGGTCACGCCGTGGTAGATCTCGTCGCTGACGAGGCGGACGCTGTGCGCCTCGCACCACTGCGAGATCGCCGTCAGCTCCGCCCGGTCGACCATGGTGCCCGTGGGGTTCGCGGGCGAGGCGACGATGAGCCCCGCCAGCGGACCGGCCGCTTGGGCCGCGTCGAGCAGCTCCGGCGTCGGCTGGAAGCGGACCTCGGGACCGCAGTCGATCTCGACGACCTCGCAGCCGAGCGCGCGGAGGATGTTGCGGTACGCCGGGTAGCCCGGCCGGGCCAGGGCCACGCGGTCGCCGGCGTCGAAGGCGGCGAGGAAGCCGAGGACGAAGGCCCCGGACGACCCGGTCGTGATCGCGACGCGCGCGGGGTCGACGTCGAGGCCGTACCAGCGGCGGTAGTGCCCCGCGATCTCGGTGCGCAGCTCACGGATGCCGAGAGCCGACGTGTAGGTCAGGGCGCGCCCCGAGGCGTGGAGCGCGGCCGCGGCCTGGGAGACCAGGGACGGGGCGCCCCCGGACGGCTCGCCCGCGCAGAGGGAGACGACGTCGCGACCCTCCGCCCGGAGCACGGCCACCCGGTCGAGGATGTCCATGACCTCGAACGGCTGGACCTGCGACCGGCGGGAGGGCGAGAAGGCGGGGGGCGTCGTCGTCACCCCGCCAGTCTCCTCCACCGTTCGCGCCCGGCCTCCGCCGTCTCGCCGTGACCATCGGACCAGCATCGAGAGCGCCGCGCGCGAGTCGGTTTGCCCGCGCCCGCGCGGGCCGGTGAGGATGTGGCGATGGCGAACGGCTACGCGCAGGGGGTCAGACTCCCGTATGCCGCCGGGCCGCTTCACGTCCGCCGCTGGGTCGAGCGCGAGCTCGGGGCTTCCGTCGTCGAGGCGCTCGATGCCACGGGGGGCATGTCGCCCGGGCCGGCGGCCCGAGTCGTCGGAGCCGACGGGCGTCGCGGGTTCGTCAAGGCATGCGGCACCGAGCTCAACCCGCGCACACCGGACCTGCTTCGGACGGAGGCGAGGGTCCTGTCGGCCCTTCCGGCACACCCGTCGCTGCCACGGCTGCTCGGCGTGTACGACGACGGTGACTGGGTCGCGCTGCTCATCGAAGACCTCGACGGCGGCCTTCCAGCGAGTCCATGGCGGCGGCCCGACCTCGACCGGGTGTCGGCGACCCTGAGCGACCTACGGCACGTCCTCGACGACGTCGAGCTGGAGGGCGTGCCCAGGGCGAGCGCGTCGGCCCCGATCTTCGTCTCCCGCTGGCGCGAGCTCCCCGCCCTGCGGGCGAGGCTCGAGCCGTGGTGGGCCGAGCACCTCGACGTGCTCGCCGCCCACGCGCAGCGCGCCGCGGACCTGATCGACGGGGACTCGTTGCTGCACTGGGACATCCGGTCGGACAACGTCATGCTCGGTGAACATCGCACCGTGCTCGTCGACTGGGGTCAGGTCCGTGTCGGTCGCGCGTGGATGGACCACGCGATGCTCGCGCTCGACTGCTCGATAAGTGGCAGCGCGGTGACCACGGGCGAGCTCGCTCGCACGGACTCCGTCCTGCGCCACCTGGATCCGGACGACCTGCTCGCCGTCGCGGCGGCGGCGGCCATGTCCTTCAAGGTCCGGTCGCGCGGGCCCGGCGCGGTCGGGCTGCCGACCCTCGTCGCGACCTCGAGCCGGTGGGCGGAGGCGCTCGTGCCCTATCTCTCGGAGGCACTCGACCGCGCGGGGGCACCTGCGGACTGAGCGGCATACGGGCGCGGGTCGATACGCTCGAGCGATGACGACGGCCTACCACGCAGACTCCTCCGACCTCGCCGAGAAGGAGGTCCTCACCTGGGAGCGCTTCGGCGAGGCGTGCCGCGAGCTCGCCGTCCAGGTGGCCGAGTCCGACTTCGCGCCCGAGATCCTCATCGCGGTGGCCCGCGGCGGCCTGCTGCCGGGCGGCGGCCTCTCCTACGCGCTCGGCCTCAAGCTGACCGACGCGATCAACGTCGAGTTCTACACCGACGTCCACGAGACGCTCCCCGACCCGGTCCTGCTCGCCCCGCACCTCGACACCGCGAGCCTCAAGGGACACCGGCTGCTCGTCGTGGACGACGTCGCCGACTCGGGCCGCACCCTCGGGCTCGTCCTCGACCTGCTCCGCGAGCACGGGGCCGAGGCCCGCAGCGCCGTCCTCTACGCCAAGCCGCGATCGGAGGTGCGCCCCGACTACGTCTGGAAGGAGACCGACCAGTGGATCGTCTTCCCGTGGTCGGCCGAACCGCCCGTCACGGCGGGGCCGGCCGGGTCGAGCGCCTGACGAGGTGAGGCGCGACACCACAGGGACACGGCCGAGGTGTCGTCGGCACACATGGCCCTGGGGTGTGACCGCCCGATAGACAGGGCGGGACAGGGGCCCCAGCACACCTTCCCTGAGGGAGAGGACCTTCCGTGACACCGTCGTCGCCGTTCACCTGCTCGATCGTCGAGACCCCGCGCCTGGCCGTCAACGTCTGGACGAGCGGCCCAGAGGACGGCGTGCCGCTCCTGCTCGTTCACGGCAATCTCACGACGGGCGGCTTCTGGACGTACGTCGCCGCAGAGCTCCCTGACGACGTGAGGGTCATCGCGCCCGACCTGCGCGGCTTCGGGCTGACCGACCCCGCACCCGTCGATGCGACGCGCGGCCTCGGTGACATGGTCGACGACGTCCACGCCCTCCTCGAGACGCTGGGCCTGGCCGGCCGCGCCGTCGTCAACGCCGTCGGGTGGTCGATGGGCGGCGGGGTCCTCGAGCAGCTCATGATCGAGCACCCCGACGACCTCGCCTCCGTCACGCTCGTCGCGCCGCTCTCGCCCTACGGCTTCGGGGGCACGACCGACGAACACGGCACCCGGGCCTTCTCCGACGGTGCGAGCGCCGGAGCCGGTGGGGCCAACCCCGACTTCGTCCGGCGCCTCGGCGCCAGGGACGCGAGCGAGGACGAGCCGATGTCGAGCCCGCGGGTCGTCATGCGGACCTTCTTCGGCGCGGGCGACAACGCGCCCCACGTCGACGAGGACTTCCTCGTCGCGGAGCTGCTGACGACCAGGACCGGCGAGGACTTCTACCCGGGCGATGCCGCGCCGTCGGAGAACTGGCCGACCCTCGCTCCCGGCGACCGCGGCATCCTCAACACGATGGCGCCGACGCACTACGACGCGTCGGGGATCGTGGACCTGACCCGCAAGCCGCCCGTCACGTGGGTCCACGGCACCGCCGACCAGGTCGTCAGCGACCGCTCGATGTTCGACCTCGCCACCCTCGGCGAGCTCGGCGCGATCCCCGGCTGGCCGGGCGCCGACGTCCTGCCACCCCAGCCGATGGTCGCCCAGATGCGCGCCGTCCTCGCAGCGTATGCCGCTGCCGGCGGGACGACGCGGGAGGTGGCCCTCGAGGGCGTGGCCCACGGCATACCACTCGAGGTCCCGGCCCGGCTCGCCGAGGAGATCGTGGCCACTCTCGTGCGCTGAGCGCCTCTCAGGGCAGATTCCTCCACGGTTCCGTTGGACGTGGATCCGATTGCGCCACTAGGTTTCTCACCGTGTCAGATCCAGCTGTTGGCGGCCCATCCCCGTCTGCCGTGGCCGACGCCCGTCGCGTGGGCAGCCGCACCCTCAGCCACCTGCTCCCACCGCTCGGGGTCGCCGTCGCGGCCTCGGCCGTCCTGCTCGCGGCCGACATCCTCGTCTCGAGCATCCTCTCCCGGTCGCACGGCGGCTCGTTCGCCATCACGCTGGTCAGCCTGAGTCTCGTCGCCGTCGGCGACGGCGCCCTCGGGGCGTGGCTCGAGCGCCGCCACGTCGCGCGGGCCACGCCCAAGGGCGCGCGGAGCGCCTCCCCGACGGCGCTCCGCGCGTCCCGGGCCGGGGCGGTCGTCCTCCTCATCGGCCTGGCCGCGAGCCTCGTGACGTGGCTCGGGGCGAACCGCGTCGACGACTACCTCGGCATCGACGCGCTCTTCCACGGGCTCGCCGTCCTCGGGGCGCTCGGGAGCGCGACCTTCCTGCTCCTCGGTCTCGGCTACACGCTCGCGTCGATCGGCCGGCACCGTCGGGCGCGCGACCTCGGGCCCGCCATGCGCCCCCGTCGCCGCCGCTGACCCCTCGTGCGCTGGGGCGACTGCGCCTCAGAGGAACCCGGGACGGACCGCGAGGACGACCTTGCCCCGGACGTGGCCCGTCTCGCTCAGCGCGTGCGCCTGCGCGGACTGCTCGAGCGGCAGCACCTGGTTGACCTCGACGCGGAAGGCGCCCCGGGCATGGCCGTCGGCGAACGTCTGGAGGGCCTCCATCGCCCGCGGCTCGCTGCGGACGACCCGCGCGCCGTGGGCCGCCGCGGTGTAGTCCGCGATGCTGACGACGTCCCTCGGATCGGCCACGAGGGTCACGAGGTCGGTGATGGAGCCCGAGCCCGCGGCGTCGAGCACCGCAGTCACAGGTCCGAGGCCGAGGCCGGCCACGCGGTCGGCGAGACCCGGACCGTAGGTCGTCGGCGTGGCCCCGAGGCTGCGCAGGTAGTCGTGGTTGGCCTCCGAGGCCGTGCCGATCACCGTGGCCCCGCGCTGCCTGGCCAGCTGGACGGCCGCCGAACCGACCCCGCCCGAGGCGCCCTCGACGAGCAGGGTCGAGCCGGTGCCGACCCCGAGGTCGTCGAGCCCACGCGCCGCCGTCTCGACCGCCAGCCCGGCCCCCGCGGCCTCGGCCCACGACATCCCCTCCGGCTTGCGGGCCCAGCCGTCGAGGACGGCATACTGCGCGTTCGTCGCACTGCCGACGCCGAAGACCTTGTCTCCGACGGCCACGCCCTCGACGCCGTCGCCGACCTCGTCCACCACCCCCGCGGCGTCGACCCCCGGCACGACGGGGAAGGTGGCGGGCAGGACGTCCTTGAGATAGCCCGCCCGCACCTTCCAGTCGATCGGGTTGACGCTGGACGCCACGACCTCGACGCGCACCTGGCCCGGGCCCGCGTGGACCTCAGGGATGTCACCGACCCTCAGGACCTCGGCCGGACCGTACTCGTCGTAGGTGAGCGCGAACATGGGGGCCTCCAGCGGTCGGTCGACCCCCTGAGCAGCCGGTCACGCGCCAGCGCCGATGCGCAGACTCTACGCTCGGTGGTTCGCGCTCGGGAATGGCCATTTTCTTGACTTGTTCCAGATTGCGTGATGGTGTGGAGGCATGACGACGGAGACGACGGCCCTGCTGCGCGAGGCACAGCTGCGCGTCACCCGGCCCCGCGTCGCCGTCCTCGACCAGTTGCGCCTCCACCCGCACGCCGATGTCGAGACCATCGCCTTCCACGTCCGCGCCGAGCTCGGCAAGGTCTCGACCCAGGCGATCTACGACGTCCTCTCGGCACTGTGCCAGGCCGGCCTCGTCCGGCACCTCGAGCCCGCCGGCTCCCCGGCCCGCTACGAGCTCCAGCGCGGCGACAACCACCACCACCTCGTGTGCCGGGCCTGCGGCGACATCGTCGACATCGCCTGCGCCGTCGGCGAGGCACCCTGCCTCGACGCAGGGCACGGCCACGGCTACGAGGTCGACGAGGCCGAGGTCATCTACTGGGGCAGGTGCCCGAGCTGCGTCGCCGCCGACAACGCGCCGACGCGGGGCTCACGACCTCGCCCGACACCCGACCCTGCGACCGAGCCCACGCGGTAGGCCGAGCCGGCCCAGCGGCATACCCCCTGATCCTTCCCTGCTGTCCATGTCCAGCCAACGAGAAACACCTCAGGAGAGAACTGATGAGCGTTGAAGGACCCCGCCAGGAGCCTGGCAACACCAAACCGCTGACCACGGTCGCGGGAGCCCCCGTCTGGGAGAACCAGAACAGCCTGACCGCCGGTGCGCGCGGGCCGCTCCTCCTGCAGGACGTGTGGTTCCTCGAGAAGCTCGCGCACTTCGACCGCGAGGTCATCCCCGAGCGTCGCATGCACGCCAAGGGCTCCGGTGCGTACGGCACGTTCACCATCACGCACGACATCTCGAAGTACACGTCGGCGGCCCTCTTCTCGAAGGTCGGCAACCAGGTCGAGACGTTCGCCCGCTTCTCCACCGTCGCCGGTGAGCGCGGGGCCGCCGACGCCGAGCGCGACATCCGCGGGTTCGCCGTCCGCTTCTACACCGAGCAGGGCAACTGGGACATCGTCGGCAACAACACGCCGGTGTTCTTCTTCCGCGACCCGCTGAAGTTCCCCGACCTCAACCACGCGGTCAAGCGCGACCCGAAGACCAACCTGCGCAACCCCGAGAACAACTGGGACTTCTGGACCAACCTCCCCGAGGCCCTCCACCAGGTCACCATCGTCATGTCCGACCGCGGAATCCCGGCGTCGTACCGCCACATGCACGGCTTCGGCTCGCACACGTTCAGCTTCTACAACGAGGCCGGCGAGCGCTACTGGGTCAAGTTCCACTTCCGGACCCAGCAGGGCATCAAGAACCTCACCGACGCCGAGGCCGAGGCGCTCGTCGGCAAGGACCGCGAGTCGAGCCAGCGCGACCTCTTCGACGCCATCGAGCGCGGCGACTTCCCGAAGTGGACGATGTACGTCCAGGTCATGCCCGAGGCCGACGCCGAGAAGGTCCCCTACCACCCGTTCGACCTGACGAAGGTCTGGCCCAAGGCCGACTACCCGCTCATCGAGGTCGGCGTCTTCGAGCTCAACCGCAACCCGGAGAACTACTTCGCCGAGGTCGAGCAGGCCGCCTTCTCGCCCGCCAACGTCATCCCCGGCATCGGCTTCTCCCCCGACCGTATGCTGCAGGGCCGGCTCTTCTCGTACGGTGACGCCGCGCGCTACCGCCTCGGGGTCAACCACCACCAGATCCCGGTCAACTCGCCCAAGGCCGCCGGCAACGTCAACTCGTACCACCGCGACGGCGCCATGCGGATCGACAGCGAGCCGACGCCCGGTATCGAGCCCAACTCGTACGGCCGCTGGGCCGAGCAGCCGCAGTTCCGCGAGCCGGGCCTCAAGATCGACCCGTACGCCGACCGGTTCAACTTCCGCGAGGACGACGCCGACTACTTCTCGCAGCCGGGCATCCTCTTCCGCGAGAAGATGACGCCGGAGCAGCAGCAGGCCCTCTTCGACAACACCGCCCGGGCGATCTCGGGCGCCTCGAAGGAGACGATCGAGCGGCACATCGCCAACTGCACGAAGGCCGACCCGGCCTACGGCGCCGGAGTCCGTGCCGCGATCGAGGCCCTCTCGGCCGCGGCCGCGCCGTTGCCCGAGGAGACGAGCCGTCCGGCCGGTGGCAACGGTTCCGGAGTCGCGCAGGACGACTTCGCCGACGTCCTCTGACCGAGCCACTCCGCCGCAGGGCCGGTCACGCACCCGCGTGGCCGGCCCCGCGGCATACGTGCGGGCAGGAGGCACCACAACAACTCCGCCCGGGCGGAGTTGTTGCGAACGCGACCCTCAGCTGAGGATGTCGGCGCGGCTGAAGCGGCGGTAGCCGAGCATCGTGAAGGCGACTGCCCAGACGAGCGACCAGAGCGTGCCGTGGACGATGTCGGTCCACTGCGGGTCGACGGCGATGAGGTCCTGCCAGGCCCGCGAGTAGTGCCCCGGCAGGGCGTTTCGCCACGGGTCGAGGGCGTCGATCTGGTCGAGGATGCTGAGGACGATCGACACGAGGACCGCCCCGCCGACCGCGGCGAGCGGCGCGTCGGACCGCACCCCGATCCAGAAGGCGATCGCGGCCACCGGGAGCAGCGTGACGAAGATGTAGGCGAGCGCGAGGCCGAGGCGCGGCAGCAGCTGCGCCCACGAGAGGTCCTCGCCGAGCGGGTTCGTCAGCGGCGCCACCCCGTAGGCCAGCCCACCGACGATGAGGGCCCAGCCGACGAGCACGACCATGGCGAGCGCCGTCGTGCCGAGCCCGATGACGAGCTTGCTCGTCAGGAGCCGGGCCCGCCGGACCGGCGCCATGAGCAGGTAGCGCAGCGACGACCACGACGCCTCGGCCGGGACCGAGTCGCCGCAGAACAGCGCGGCGAGGAGGGTGAGCAGCAGCTCGGCGCTGACGAAGATGGTGAAGAGCGTGAAGTTGGCCGAACCGGTCTGCGCGAGGTCGATGAAGCGCGCCGCCGTCGTCGTGCGGCGACCGTTGGGCGAGTCGCCGAACGCGAACGCGATGACGAGGATGACGGGCAGCGCGAGGATGAGCGCGAACGCGACCTTGGTGCGACGCCTCCCCCACTGCCGCCCGATCTCCGCACGCCACGACAGCGGGTCGTGGACCGTCTCGATCGTCGGTGGCCTCTCGGTCACCGCCGTGCCGTATGCCGCTGGGCTGCTGTCGAGGGTCGGCTTGCCGCCGCTCGGGGTTGCGTCGGTCATCGTGCCCGCACCTGCCTCAGCCTCTCGATCATCGACGAGCCGGAGGTGTCGTCGCTCCCGGTCCCGGTGCCGCCCTGCGCGGTCGAGATGACCCCGAGGAAGACCTCCTCGAGGTGGCGACGGCTGCTCACCCCGACGACGGGAAGTCCCGCCTCGACGGCCGCGAGGACCACCTCGGCGCGGGGGACGTCGGCGACCACGACCAGGCGGGTGGGCGTCTCGACGCGGACGTCGCCGATGCCGTCACGGCTGCGCAGCGCCGCGGCCTCGGCGGCGAGCCGATCCGGGGCGACGCCGTCGGCGAGGTCGACGATCGTCGTGTCATTGCTGTCGACGAGGTCGGCGACCGCGCCCTGGGTGATCACCCGGCCGGCGTGCATGACGACGACGTGGGTGCACGTCATCTCTACCTCGGCGAGCAGGTGGCTCGACACGACGACGGTGCGCCCGGTCTCCGCGTAACGCCGCAGGATCGGGCGCATCGCCGCGATCTGTGGCGGGTCGAGACCGTTGGTCGGCTCGTCGAGGATGAGCAGGTCGGGCATGCCGAGCATCGCCTGGGCGATCCCGAGCCGCTGCTTCATGCCGTGGCTGTAGGACTTGACCGGCCGGTCGACGGCTCCGCCGAGCGCGGCGACGTCGAGGGCCTCGTCGAAGCGGGCCTCCTCCGGGGCCCGGCCGGTGGCCGCCCAGTACGCCTCGAGGTTGGCCCGGCCGGTGAGGTGCGGCAGGAACCCGGGCCCCTCGATGAGCGCACCGACCCGGCCGAGGACGGGTGCGCCGGCGTGGACCGGCTCGCCGAGGACGTGGACCGAGCCGGAGTCGGACGAGATGAGGCCCATGACCATCCGCATCGTCGTCGTCTTGCCGGCACCGTTGGGGCCGAGCAGCCCGACGACCTGGCCCTTCTCGGCACGCCAGCTCACGTCGTCGACGGCCCGGTGCCCGTCGGCATACGTCTTGACGAGGCTGTCGACGACGAGGGGCACGTCGGCGAGGTCGGGGCGGGAGGGCTCGAGACGACGACGGCGGCGACGCAGGAGCGCGCTGACCGCGGCGAGAACGAGCAGGGCGGCGAGGACCGACGCGGCAATGACCGTCTCGGTGTCGGGCCCACCCGCCGAACCGCCGCCGAGCGGGGCGCCGACCGAGGTCGGGACGCTGAGCTGGGCCGCTGCCTCGACGATGACGCGGCTCGGCGTGCGGTCGTTGGAGTAGGTCGACTCGGTCGTCGTGAGCAGGACGCGCCAGCGGCTGCCCGTCGGCATCTCGTACGTCGCCGCCGGGAGCGAGACCGTCACCGTGGTCGGCTTGCCGGGTGTGACGGGCACCCGGATCGGGGCGACGAGCGCGTTGGGCAGGACCGGCTGGTCGCCGTTGAGGCGCCACAGCGAGGCGAAGAGCGTGACGGTCGGCGTGTCAGCGGTGAGGGTGAGGCGCACGGTCGGAGAGCCGACGACGGTGACGCCCTTCTCGACCGGGTCGGTGTCGAGGGCGGTCGACTGACCCGGCAGGGCCGCGATCTGGTAGGTCGACAGGGCGCCACCGCCGAGGGCCGAGAGCGCCGGGACCGCGACGAGGGCGGCGGGCTGCCCACCGGGCGGGTGCACCATCCCGCCGCGGGTCGTCGCGAGCGGGATGGTCGTCGTGCTGACGGTCGAGCCGCCGAGCCCCGGGTATGCCGGGAGGGACCACAGGTCGGAGGGCTGGCCCCGGCGGTTGGCGGCGGTCGGGTAGACGAAGCCCTCGGTCGGCGGGGCGGAGGTGCGCGGCGCCTTGTCGCGGACGTAGTGGTCGAGCCAGGCGTACCCGGCCTCGGTCTCCTCGGCCTCATGGGTGCTCGGCCCGTCGTGGCCACCGTCGCTCCAGCGGACCGCGACCGGTGTCCCGGCCGCGGCGAGCGCCTTCGCGTTGGCGTCGGCCTGGTCGAGGCCGAAGAGCGAGTCGGCGATGCCTTGGACGAGCATCGTCGGGGCAGTCACGCGCGTGAGGGTTGGCCTGGGGCTGTGGGCCCGGAGCAGCGCCAGCAGCGCGGGGCTCGGCGTGCCCGTCTCGGAGGCCTGCACGAAGAGCCGGCAGATCGTCGGGTCGAAGCGGCCGCACGACGTGGCGGCCGGGGCGCCGCCCCCCGCCCGTGCCGCGCTCCCGAGCGAGCCGAGGAAGAAGGTCGAGGCCCAGACCTGCTTGAACGGCCCGGGGGTCGCGATCGGCGTGCGCCCGGCGGGGGTCGTCGGTGCGGCGCTGAGGGCCGCCTGGGGGAAGAAGGCGTCGGCGAGGTCGTTCCACGTGATGGCCGAGACGACGGCATCGACACGGGGGTCGGCCCCGGCGAGCATGAGGCCGAGCGCGCCGCCGTACGAGCCGCCGAGGACTCCGGCCCGCGGATCGCCGGCGGCGTCGAGCTCGACGTCGGCGCGCTTGGCTGCAGCGTCGAGGAGGGCTCGTGCGTCGGCGATCTCGTATGCAGGGTCGTTGAGGTGGATCCGCCCCCCGGAGGCGCCGTGGCCCCGGGCGCTCCACGTCACGACGACGTAGCCGCGGTCCTGGAGCGCCTTGGCCTGGTCGGCGACGGAGTCCTTGCTGCCGCCGAACCCGTGGGCGAGGAGGACGAGAGGGTGCTTGAGCCCGTCGGACTGCGGCCAGAAGGACACGTCGAGCGTCACGGCAGTGCCGTCGGGCTCGGGGCGGACGGACAGGCGCGCGGCCTCCGGAGAGGCGGCCGGCGCCGCCGCGGGAGCGACGGCAGCAGCGGCCGCAGCCGCGGCCG
>NZ_AWSA01000012.1 GCF_000576595.1 Intrasporangium oryzae NRRL B-24470
CGGGTCGCCGGCCTCGTCGCCGCGGCCGCCGCGGCCGGTGCGGCCGGAGCGGCCGGAGCGGCCCTGCATCTCGTCCACATCTCCATCGTCGGGATCGACGCCATGCCCATGCGCTACTACCGGCGCAAGCTCGCGGCCGAACGCGCCATCGAGACGACCGGAGCACCCGCCACGGTCCTCAGGGCAACCCAGTTCCACTCTCTCGCAGCCTTCTTCGCCCGGGCGCTGACGAAGGGACCGCTCACCTTCCCCATCGGGCGAATGGCCCTGCAACCGGTCGACACCGACTTCGTCGCCACGCGCCTGGTCGACCTCGCGCTGGGACCGGGCCCGGCGGCATACCGGCGGGCAACGGACGTCGCGGGGCCCGACGTGCTGCCCGTCGAGGAGATCGCGGCGCTCGTCCGTGCGCGGCAGGGCCTCGCGCCACCGCGCGTCATGCGACTGCCCGCGGTCGGGGCCACGATGCGGGCGCTAGACGCTCGGCACACCATTGCCGACCCGGCCGCCTCGGAGACGGGTGGGCGGCGTTTCGTCGACTGGCTCGCCGACCAGCCGGTCCCGCTGACGGGTCGCTGAGCGGGACCTTCGGCCGTTGTCGCCGCCCCGGGCCCGACCGACGGTGAGTGGATGAGGACCAACGCATGGATGCGCCGCGGGGCCTGGCTGCTGCCGCTCGGCTACGCGCTCGTCTACCGGCCGTGGCAGCGCAGCTGGGGCGCCTCGGGGAGCGAGGTCACCGAGACGCTCCCGGGCGACGAGATCGTCACGCAGCCCCAGTGGGAGGCGACCCGCGCCGTCCAGGTCGACGCCAGACCGGAGGACGTGTGGCCGTGGCTCGTCCAGCTGGGGGCCCACCCTCGCGCGGGCTGGTACAGCTACGACTGGGTCGACAACCGTGGGATCCGGAGCGCCGAGGAGCTCCGGCCCGACCTGCAGCACCTCGCCGTGGGCGACCGGCTCCCGATGATGGCGGGGTCGTCGGCGGCCTTCGTCGTGGAGTCGATCGACCCGGAGCGGTCGCTCGTCATGAGCAACCACGCGGGCGGAGGCGCCGTCACGGCGGCCTTCGTCCTGCGACCGTACGGGCCGCGGGGCAGCCGCCTCGTCCACCGGGTCCGCTTCCGCGTCCCGGCGAACGGCCTGGCCTGGGCCGCGGCGATGGACGCCGGCGACTTCGTCATGAGCCGCCGGATGCTCCTCGGGATCCGGCAGCGGGCCGAGCGCCTCGCGCGGCGGCGTCACGGTGGGGCCGAACCTGCTGACGACGCCCCCGGCACCCCGCTGACCTACGACCTGTCGGTCGAGGTACGACGTCCGCCGTCGGCGGTCTACGCGCTCCTCGCGGACGTCCAGGACCTCGAACCGCTCCCCCGCGCAGCCGGCGTCCACATGACGAAGGAGCCGGACGGGCCGACCGGGGTCGGGACCCGGTGGCACGAGCAGGTGCGTCTCGCGCCGGGCGCGTGGATGCGCGTCGAGAGCACCGTCACGGCGGTGAGCCCTCCCGACTCGCTCGAGATGGACTTCCGGACGCGGTGGTTCGACGGGCACCTCACGTATGCCGTCGAGCCGACCCCGTCGGGCTGCCGGCTCCACCAGCGCGAGACGCTGTCGCTGCGCCCGCACGTGCCGGCCCGGGCCGCGTGGGTGGACTCCCGGCTGCGGCCTCGCCTGCTCGACCGGCTGGCCGAGATCCGCGACCTGGCGCAGACCCGCTCGGCCTGATGCGAGACGGCCGGCCACCCCACGAACGGGTGGCCGGCCGTCGGCACGTCAGCTGCGGCGCCGCGGGTCAGCGAGCGGCCGAGCCCTCGGTGTAGTCCGAGTCGGTCTGCTTGACCCAGGCCATGAGCTTGCGCAGCTCGCGGCCGGTCGCCTCGATCGGGTGCTGGGCACCCTTCTCGCGCAGGGCCTTGAACTCCGGCGCTCCGGCGTCCTGGTCGTCGATGAAGCGCTTGGCGAAGGTGCCGTTCTGGATGTCGCCGAGGACGGCCTTCATGTTCTCCTTGACGTGCGGGTCGATGACGCGCGGGCCGGAGACGTAGTCGCCGTACTCCGCCGTGTCGGAGACCGACCAGCGCTGCTTGGCGATGCCGCCCTCGATCATGAGGTCGACGATGAGCTTGAGCTCGTGGAGGCACTCGAAGTAGGCGACCTCGGGCTGGTACCCCGCCTCGACGAGCGTCTCGAAGCCGTACATGACGAGCTGGCTGGCGCCCCCGCAGAGGACGGCCTGCTCGCCGAAGAGGTCCGTCTCGGTCTCCTCGGTGAACGTCGTCTTGATGCCGCCGGCGCGCAGGCCGCCGATCGCCTTGGCGTAGGACTTGGCGAGGTCCCAGGCCGAGCCGCTCGCGTCCTGCTCGACCGCGACGAGGACCGGCACGCCACGGCCGTCGGCGAACTCGCGGCGCACGATGTGTCCGGGACCCTTGGGCGCGACCATGACGACGTCGGCGCCGGCCTCGGGCGTGATGTAGCCGAAGCGGATGTTGAAGCCGTGGCCGAAGAGCAGGGCCGCGCCGTCCTTGAGGTTGGGCTTGATGTGCTCGGCGTAGACCGTGCGCTGGACCTGGTCGGGCGTGAGGATGACGACGAGGTCGGCCTCCTTGACGGCGTCGGCGACCGAGCGGACCTGCAGGCCCTCCGCCTCGGCCTTCGCCCGGCTCTTGCTGCCCTCGGCGAGGCCGACGCGGACGTCGACGCCCGAGTCCCGCAGGTTGAGCGCGTGGGCGTGCCCCTGGCTGCCGTATCCGATGACGGCGACCTTGCGCCCCTGGATGATCGACAGGTCGGCGTCGTCGTCGTAGAACATCTCGGCCATCGTGGCCACTCCTTAGTCCGGGTTATCGGTGGTTTCGGTGTCGTGCTGGTGTGCGAGGAGACGTATGCCGCTCAGCGGGCTGGACGGCATACCCCGCGGTCGGTGGGTGGCGCGGTGGTCAGGCGCTGCGCAGGCTGCGGTCGGTGATCGAGCGGGGGCCGCGCCCGACGGCGACCATGCCCGACTGGACGAGCTCCTTGATGCCGAACGGCTCGAGCACGTCGAGCAGCGCGCGCAGCTTGTCGGAGTTGCCGGTGGCCTCGATCGTCATGGCGTCGGTCGAGACGTCGACGACCTTGGCCTTGAAGAGCTGGATCGTGTCGACGACCTGGCTGCGCGTGACCGCGTCGGCCCGGACCTTGACGAGGAGGATCTCGCGCTGGACCGAGGCCGTCGAGTCGAGCTCGACGACCTTGAGCACCTCGATGAGCTTGTTGAGCTGCTTGGTCACCTGCTCGAGTGCTGCCCCCTCGACCTCGACGACGACGGTCATCCGCGAGATCTCGGGCAGCTCGGTCGGCCCGACCGCGAGGGAGTCGATGTTGAAGCCACGCCTCGAGAAGAGGGCGGCGACCCGAGCGAGGACGCCCGGCTTGTTCTCGACGAGGACTGACAACGTGTGCTTGCTCATGGTCCTGCTCACTCCTCGCGTTCCCACACGGGCGCCTCGTGGCGCGCCGCCTGGATCATGTCGTTGCTGACGCCGGCGGGCACCATCGGCCAGACCATCGCGTCGCGGTGGACGATGAAGTCGATGACGACCGGGCGGTCGTTGGTCTCGAGCGCCTGCTTGATCACCGCGTCGACCTCCTCCGGCGTCTCGGCCCGGAGGCCGAGGCAGCCGTAGGCGTCGGCGAGCTTGACGAAGTCGGGCACGCGCTGCTGCATCGGCTGCAGGTCGGTGTTGGAGTAGCGCTCGTTGTAGAAGAGCGTCTGCCACTGGCGGACCATGCCGAGGGAGCTGTTGTTGATGATCGCGACCTTGATCGGGATGTTGTTGATGACGCAGGTCGCGAGCTCCTGGTTGGTCATCTGGAAGCACCCGTCGCCGTCGATCGCCCACACGGTGCGCTCCGGCTCGGCGACCTTGGCGCCCATCGCCGCCGGGACGGAGAAGCCCATCGTCCCGAGCCCCCCGGAGTTGATCCACGCGTTGGGGCGCTCGTACTGGACGAACTGGGCCGCCCACATCTGGTGCTGCCCCACGCCGGCGACGTAGGTGCCCTCGGGACCGGTGAGCGCGCCGATCCGCTCGATGACGTACTGCGGCGAGAGCGAGCCCTCCTGGTCGGTCCAGCCGAGGGGGAAGGTCTCCTTCCAGCCCGCGACGCGCTCGCGCCACGCGGCGTAGTCCCAGGAGCGGGTGCGGGCGTCGCCCTCCTCGGCGTGGGCGCGGTTGGCCTTGATCTGCTCGATGAGCTCGGCGATGACCTCGCCCACGTCGCCGACGATCGGCACGTCGGCCGTGCGGTTCTTGGAGATCTCCGCCGGGTCGATGTCGGCGTGGATCACCTTGGCGTCGGGCGCGAAGCTCGACAGCTGGCCGGTGACCCGGTCGTCGAAGCGGGCACCGAGGGCGATGATGAGGTCCGACTTCTGCAGGCCGGTGACCGCCGCGACGGTTCCGTGCATGCCGGGCATTCCGAGGTTGAGCGGGTTGCTGTCGGGGACCGTGCCCCGTGCCATGAGGGTGGTCACGACGGGAATCTGCGTCAGCTCGACGAGCTCGCGCAGGCGGTCGCTCGCCTTGGCGCGGACGACACCCCCGCCGACGTAGAGGATCGGGCGCCGCGCTGCAGCCATGAGGCGGGCCGCCTCGCGGATCTGCTTGCCGTGCGGGCGCGTCACCGGCCGGTAGCCGGGCAGGTCGATGCGCGGCGGCCAGCTGAACGTCGTCTTCCCCTGGAGCGCGTCCTTGCTGATGTCGACGAGGACCGGACCCGGGCGCCCGGTGCTCGCGATGTGGAAGGCCTCGGCGATCGCCTGCGGGATCTTGTCCGGATCGGTGACGAGGTAGTTGTGCTTGGTGATGGGCATCGTGATGCCCCGGATGTCCGCCTCCTGGAAGGCGTCGGTGCCGATGGCGGCGCTCGAGACCTGGCCCGTGATGGCGACGATCGGCACGGAGTCCATGTGGGCGTCGGCAATCGGGGTGACGAGGTTCGTCGCGCCGGGCCCCGACGTGGCCATGCAGACGCCGACCTTTCCGGTCGCAGCGGCATACCCCTCGGCGGCGTGGCCGGCACCCTGCTCGTGCCGCACGAGGATGTGGCGGACCTTCTCCGAGTCGAGCATCGGGTCGTAGGCCGGCAGGATGGCCCCGCCCGGGATGCCGAACACGGTGTCGGCCCCGATCGCCTCGAGGGAGAGGACGAGCGACTGGGCACCGGTGACCTCGACGACCGGCGTGACGGGCGCTACCGTCGCCCCGGCCGGGGTCTCGTGGGGTGCCCTGGGACGCGCCATGGAGGCCAGGTCCGCGGGCGATGGCGCCTGCTTCGTGGTGTCGCTCACGATCTCATCCTTTGCTCGTGCGGTGGCGTGGCCGTTCCGGCCCTTCCCTGCTCACAAAAAAACCCTTCAGTCCACCGGGGGACGGAAGGGGGCGCGCTGACCTGTGCTGCTGGTCGGCGCGCTAGGGAAGTACGAGGATCCGGGCCACGTGCCAACCGTCCTACGGCGCTCTGGGCCTGTCAATCGGCCTCGTGGGCGGTCTCAGCATGTGAACCTGTGATCT
Source organism: Intrasporangium oryzae NRRL B-24470 (assembly GCF_000576595.1). Taxonomy (GTDB): domain Bacteria; phylum Actinomycetota; class Actinomycetes; order Actinomycetales; family Dermatophilaceae; genus Intrasporangium_C; species Intrasporangium_C oryzae. The sequence continues at coordinate 5,562 of NZ_AWSA01000012.1, forward strand.
CACCAACTGTCGGCCCGTCGAGGACCCCTTCCTGAGCACCGAAAGTCGCTTGTCCCATGCCTCGGCGGCTCGGGAGACTGGCGGCCATGACCGCCGAACCCACCACCGCCGAACCCTCCACCGCCGAACCGGCCACGACCGACCTCAACGACCTCGCGCTGCCGGGCTTCACCTGGCGGCCGCTCGAGCCCTCCGACGCCCACGACGTCTTCACGATCATGGCCGCCTGCGAGCTCGAGACCCTCGGCTCCGTCGTCATCGAGGAGGCCGACATCGTCGGTGACTGGCAGCGCCCCAGCTTCGACATCGCCTCCCAGACCATCGGGGTCCTCGACGGGGGCCGGCTCGTCGGCTACGCCGAGGTCGCCAAGGGCCGCCGCGCGGAGGCGGCCGTCCACCCCGACCACCGCGGCCGCGGCATCGGCACCGCCCTCGCCCTCTGGACCCAGCGCGTCTCGCGACGCGACGGCAAGGGCCTCGTGGGGCAGCCCGCACCCGAGGGGTCCGCTGCGGAGGCCCTCTTCCGGGGCCTCGGCTACGAGCCCCTCTGGACCTCGTGGGTCCTGGAGATGCCCGAGGGCAAGCAGATCGAGCCGCAGCCGATCCCCGACGGCTACGCGATCCGCGCGGCCGACGGCGACGCGGACCACCGCGCCGCGCACGAGGTCATCGAGGACGCCTTCCTCGAGTGGTCGGACCGCGAGCGCGAGACGTTCGAGGACTTCGCCGCCAACACCGTCCTGCGGCCCGGCTTCGAGGCGTGGAACCTCCGTCTCATGACCGACCCCGCTGGTGACGCGGTCGGCGCCATGTTCGTCGTCAAGGCGGAGGAGGTCGGCTACGTCGACAAGCTCGCGGTCCGCCGTGACCAGCGCGGGCTCGGGTTGGCCCGGGCCCTGCTCGTCGACGGGTTCGCCGTCGCGCGTGAGCACGGCGCCACCCGCTCGGAGCTGTCGACCGACTCGCGGACCGGCGCCCTCGGCCTCTACGAGAAGGTCGGCATGGAGGTCACGTCGGTGTGGAAGCACTGGGCCATCGACACCTCCGACCAGGCCTGAGGAGGTCCCGGGATGAAGCAGTCGGTCAGCATCGACATCGACGCCCCCGCCGCGCGTGTCTACGAGGTCATGTCGGGCGTGGAGGCGTGGCCGACGTGGACGGCCTCGATCAGGAAGGTGACGTTGCTCGACGGCGGCCTCCGGGTCGGGGCCCGCGCCGCCGTCGAACAGCCTCGCCTCCCCCGGGCGGTGTGGACGGTCACGTCCCTCGAGGCGGGCCGCGAGTTCGTGTGGGAGGCGACCGGCCCGGGGATCCACAGCACCGCGTGGCACACCGTCGAGGAGACGGGCCCCGGCCGGTCGCGGGCCACCCTCTCGATCGAGCAGCAGGGTCCCCTCGGCGCGCTCTTCGGGCGCATCTACCGGGGGCTCACGGACCGTTACCTTGCCCTGGAGGCGGCCGGCCTCAAGTCCCGCTCCGAGGAGCCCTCGACGCGCTGAGCGCGACGCAGCCCGGCGGCATACGACGCCGTTCGTATGCCGCCGGGCCGGCCGCCGACGAGGGCTCTGCCGCCCACACACCAAGGCCGGGTATCAGGGCGCGTGAACCGACCGTCTTCCCGGCATGACACTCAACACCGTGGGCTCGACTGCCCACTACAGGATCAGCTACGACACGTCCCTGTCGCTCGCTGACGGACTCCAGCGGGCCCAGGCCCTGCTGGCGGTGTGCGAGTCGGACTACCAGATCATGTCCGACTGGTTCGGTGGCATCGCCCTGCCCTACGGCCTACCCGTCGACGTCAACATCGTGCCCGGTGGGTACGCCGGAGCGTCGTGGGGCCCGCCCATCTCCCTCCGCCCGGGTGACGGGTCCGGGATGGACGTGGTGCGCTACCTCCTTGTGGCCGAGGTCGTCGAGATGCTCATGCTCGCCCAGAACAAGGGCTGGTTCGCCAGTGACGGCAGCAACGAGGGAGCAGCCGGGGAGGGTCTCTCGCGGGTGCTGTCCGCCGAGTTCCTCCGCCGTACCGGTCTGGGGTTCAACGAGCCCGGGTTCGACACCGCACGCTTCTGGGTCAACAGCGACCGCGTCGACTACGTCAACAGCATCGACGAGCACGACCACGCCCCCGACGCCAAGAGCGGGTGCGCGACGCTGTTCATCAACTACCTGTCGTACCAGCTGGGCTACGACATCAAGCGGATCATCGCCGCGGCTGCGCCGACGCTGGGGGGCGTCTACCGCAACCTGACCGGCCGGGCCGACGACCCCTTCCCGGCCTTCAAGGCGCTCATCGACAGCCACTTCCCGCGCACGAACCCCGACGGCTCCGTGCACGACTGGACGCTGCCCGGACCCAACCCCGACAACCCGTTCCCGCTCGACTTCTACGAAGGAGCTGTGCCGATGTCCGTTCGCATCTACTGGAGGATGAACCCCGGACGCAACGTCGTCAACCTCAACTGGGATGCCCTGAGCGCCGACTCCGTCGTCGCCGTGTCCGCCAGCGAGTACGTCACCGGGGGCCAAAAGCTCGCCGACAACAGCGCCCAGCGCTTCGTCGGCGCCGCCTCGATCACCGTCGACAACGTGACGCCGCACGGCCCGCCCTTCGACCCGAACCACGGCGTCACCTTCGTCGTGACCGTGGGCTGGAGCGCTCCGCTCAACATCTGCACCGATGTCTCGCTCATCAACAACCAGCCCCTCGCGGTCGTCTACGTCGGGTCGCAGATCGAATCCGGGTCGGAGGCCGCACCGGGTGAGGTCCACGGGGCCCCCTCCCCCGTCGCGAGCGCCTATGCCCTGGCGGACTCGTCGGGCCCCGTGACCCTGCACACGGCCACGGTGTCCACCGACGGAGCTGTCGCGGACCAGTCGTCCCGGAGCGCGGGGACCGTGCAGACCGAGGTCGAGGCCGTCTGAGACCTAGCCGGCCGACCCGCCGAGCGGCGGGTTGGCCGGCGACGCGGCGAGGTCGCCGGGGGCGAGACCGGGCAGCCAGCTGGCGAGGTCGTTCGCCTGCGCCCGGTTGGCCGGCTCGAGCACGGACAAGCCGTCGGCGAACCAGATGACGGTCATCACCTCGCGCATCCGGGAAGCGGTGTTGCCGAGCGCCCGGTGCACCGTCCACCCGGAGTGGAAGGACGCGTCGCCGGCCCGCATCGCGACCGGCTCGTCGACGTGGAGACCACGGTCGGCGACGAGCCGGTCGAAGTGCTCCTCGGACGCGTCGGAGATGCCGATGTCGCTGAGCGGGCCGTCGACGTGGCTCCCCCGAGCGAAGGCGAGGCCCCCGTGGGCCGGCGTGATGTCGACGAGCGGCATCCACATGGTGAGGCACCGCGACCCGTCGAGCGGCCAGTACATCGCGTCCTGGTGCCACGGCGTGTAGCCGCCGCCCGGCTCCTTGAAGAGAGCCTGGTCGTGGTAGAGCCGGACCCGGGGAACGCCGAGCAGGCGCGCTGCGACACCGGCGAACCGCGTCGCCAGGACGAAGCGGGCCACCGACTCGTCGTGGCGCCAGAGGTTCATGACCTGGAGGAAGGCCATGCCGTAGCGGTCGCGGTCGGCGAGGGGCCGGCTCTCGGTGCTGAGCCGCTCCACGGCCGCACGGATCGGGATGCGGTATGCCGCCGCCTCGTCGGCGCTCGCAACGCCCGTGAACCGGACGAACCCGTCGGCGCGGTAGGCGGCAACGTCCTCGTCGCTGACGGGGTATGCCGTGGTGAGGGCGGGAAGCGTGTCAGTGGGCATCGGATGAGCGTCCTTCGCGGATCTTGGCCGACCTGAGTGGTCGTCGGATGTGGTCATCACATCCGAAGGACCGCACCGCCACCCGGAACACGATGGTCGCAGGGGGACGTTCTGGTTGACTGAGCCGATGAACGGCCACGGCCTCGGCCAGGTGCTCGCCGCCGCCCGCATCGCCCCGGGCACCGGTCTGCCGGTCGGCACGTCGCGGCGGCATCCGACCTGGGGCCTCACCTTCCTGACGGCCGGCACCGGTCGCTACCGCGACGCCCGGCACGACGAACCCATCAGCGCAGGCACGCTCGTCGTCGTCCACCCCGGCCACCCGCACTGGTACGGCGCAGACGCGGGAGGGTGGGACGAGCACTTCGTCGTCTTCGACGGCGCGCTCTTCGACCTCGCCGCCCGGCGAGGATCCCTGTCCCCTGCCCGGCCCCTGGTCCATGGCCTGCCCGTGCGGCGCTGGGCGGCGCGCTTCGCGGCGTTCGAGCGGACGCGACCGACCACGGTGGAGGGCCGAGATGCCGAGGCCCTCGACCTGCTCTCGGCCCTTCTCGGGGCCCTGCTACCCGACGCGCAGCACCGCCTCGACCACCACCGCGCAGGTGCGTGGCTCGCCCGCTCGACCGAGCTGCTCGAGAGCGACCTCGGGGAGCCGCTGGACCTGCGCACGGTGGCTGCCGCCGTCGGCATGCCCTACGAGACGTGGCGACGCAGGTTTCGCGCCGAGACCGGCACCAGCCCCTACTCCCACCGGGCGGCCCGACGGCTGGCAGCCGCCACCGAGCTGCTCGTGCACAGTGGACTCAGCGTGCGCGACATCGCCGCCGCAACCGGGTTCAGCGACGAGCGACACCTCATCCGCCGGTTCCGCGAGCGGACCGGCCGCACGCCCCGCGCCTTTCGCGACGGCGACGGCTGACGCGGCCCGGCGGCATACGACATCGTTCGTATGCCGCCGGGCCGGCGTGCGGCTGGACGCGACCCCGCCCGTGACGTCAGTCGCAGACGGCGCCCTTGCTGGCGCTGCCGACGAGCTTGCGGTACTTCGCGAGGACACCCCGGGTGTACTTCGGCTCCGGGTGGGTGACGCCCTCGGCGCGACGGCGCTCGAGCTCGTCGTCGTCGACGAGCAGGTCGAGCCGGCCGTTGGCGACGTCGAGGCGGATGCGGTCGCCGTCGTGGACGAAGGCGATCGGGCCGTTGTCGACGGCCTCGGGCGCGACGTGACCGACGCAGAGGCCCGTGGTGCCGCCGGAGAACCGCCCGTCGGTGAGCAGGAGGACGTCCTTGCCGAGGCCGGCGCCCTTGATCGCTCCCGTGACGGCGAGCATCTCGCGCATCCCTGGGCCGCCCTTCGGGCCCTCGTAGCGGATGACGACGACGTCGTTGGCCTGGAGCGAGCCCTGCTCGACCGCGTCCATCGCGGCGCGCTCGCCGTCGAAGACGCGCGCCGTGCCCTCGAAGACCGACTCGTCGAAGCCGGCCGACTTGACGACCGCGCCCTCGGGGGCGAGCGAGCCCTTGAGGATCGTCAGGCCACCCGTCTTGTGGATCGGCTCGGACAGCGCGCGGACGACCTTGCCGTCGACGTCCGGGGGGTTGATGTGGGCGAGGTTCTCGGCGAGGGTCTTTCCCGTCACCGTGAGGCAGTCGCCGTGGAGCAGACCGGCGTCGAGCAGGGCGCGCATGACGACGGGGACACCACCGACCCGGTCGATGTCAGTCATGACGAACTGGCCGAAGGGCTTGACGTCGGCCAGGTGCGGAACCCTCGCCCCGATGCGCGAGAAGTCGTCCATCGACAGCTCGACATCGGCCTCGTGGGCGATGGCGAGGAGGTGGAGCACCGCGTTGGTCGAGCCACCGAAGGCCATGACGACCGCGATGGCGTTCTCGAACGCCTCCTTCGTCATGATGTCGCGGGCGCGGATGCCTCGACGCAGGAGCTCGACGACGGCCTCGCCCGACTTGCGGGCGAAACCGTCACGGCGGCGGTCAGTGGCCGGCGGCGCGGCCGACCCGGGCAGCGACATGCCGATCGCCTCTGCGACCGAGGCCATCGTGTTGGCGGTGTACATCCCTCCGCAGGCGCCCTCGCCCGGGCAGATCGCCCGCTCGATCGCGTCGACGTCCTCACGCGACATCCGGCCGGCGGCGCACGCACCGACGGCCTCGAACGCGTCGATGATCGTCACGGTCTTCTCGGTGCCGTCGGAGAGCTTGGCGATCCCGGGGAGGATCGACCCGGCATACAGGAAGACCGAGGAGAGGTTGAGACGAGCGGCCGCCATGAGCATGCCCGGCAGCGACTTGTCGCAGCCGGCGAGGAGCACCGAGCCGTCGAGGCGTTCGGCGTTCATGACGGTCTCGACGGAGTCGGCGATGATCTCGCGGCTGACGAGCGAGAAGTGCATCCCCTCGTGGCCCATCGAGATGCCGTCGGACACGGAGATCGTCCCGAACTCGAGCGGGTAGCCCCCGCCCGCGTGGACGCCGTCCTTGACCGCCTTGGCGAGCCGGTCGAGCGAGAGGTTGCAGGGGGTGATCTCGTTCCACGAGCTCGCGACGCCGATCTGCGGCTTGGCGAAGTCGTCGTCGCCGAGGCCAACGGCCCGGAGCATCCCTCGCGCGGCGGTCTTCTCGAGGCCGTCCGTGACGTCGCGGCTGCGGGGCTTGATGTCAGGCGTCTGCGTCATGGGAGCAGCATAGGACCGTGTCCGCTGGGTGGACACGGCATCTCACGCCACGGTCGTCCCGCCCGAGGAGCCCGGGGCGTCAGCCGCGGCTCACGTGGAACCGCGTCAGCTCGCACGTGCCGAGGTCGAGGTCGGCCCAGTCGCCGTCGTAGCGCATGACCGCGAGGCCGCTCGTGGCGAACCCGTCACCGAGCGCATCGTGGGCCTCGCGAGATCCCGCGCCGTCGGTCAGCAGGCTCGTGAGCTGAGCCATGGTCGGGTTGTGGCCGACGACGAGCACCGTGGCCATCTGGCCCGCGTCCTCGCGGACCGTCTCGAGGACCTGCTCAGCGCCGCCGAGGTAGACGCTTCGGCGGTACTCCACGAACTCCGTGTTGGCGCCGCCGTGGCACGCGGCCTCCCAGGTCTGGCGGGTGCGGTGGGACGTGGAACAGATGACGAGGTCAGGCACGAGGCCGTTCTCCTTGAGCCACTCCCCGGCGGCGGTCGCGTCACGCCGGCCGCGCTTGTTGAGGTCGCGGTCGTGATCGGACTTGCCGAGTCCCTCCTCGGCCTTGGCGTGACGCATGAGGACGAGGGTCTTCTCTCTCGCGGCGCTGCTCATGGCACCGAGCATGCCCCTCGGCGCGCTTCCTTGTCAGCCCTTCTCCCGCGAAGTCGCGCATCACACGTCGTGACGCGGCACGCTGGCCGGCAGGCTCACGGGAGGACCGGGTCGAGCCATGCGGGACGCAGGACCGCGAGGACGATGAGCGCGACGCTGATGGCAACGCCGATCCACAACCTGATGTCCCAGAAGGCGACGAGCAGGCCGATGGACAGGCCTCCGGCGACGATGGTGATCGGGGACCAGCCGCCTGCGAGCCCGGGCACACCCCAGAGCGCCAGGGCAGAGGCGACGAACGCCAGGACGACGGCGCCCATGAGGACGCCGGCGACCGGCCTGCGTGCGGCTTCCGGCAGCAGCCAGGACCGCTCGAGCGCGAAGGGGTAGGCCGGGTCGGCGGCGGCGGGGACGACGAAGAGCAGGTGGACGAGGCCGTGGGCGATGAGCAACGTCCCGAGGACGACACGCACCAGTGTGGTCATGACCCGCCTCCGACCGCGGTCGCGGAGATCCGGCCGAACGCCTCGCGCGCCGCGTCGTCGAGCACGGCGCTCGTCCACGACTCGCCCGCGCGGATGACGAGGCCCTCGGCGAAGGTGCACGCCTCGAACGTGACGCCGGTGAGGTCGACGCCGGTGAGACCGAGCTCGCGCTCGAACGCGCAACCCCGGAACGTCGCACCGGTCAGGGTGGCCCCCGTGAGGTCGCACCGCGCCACGTGGCACCCATCGAGGACCGACCCGGCGAGAGTGGCGCTGGACAGCACGGTGCCGCTGAGGTCGCAGCGCGTGAGGGCCGCTCCGCTGAGGTCGCTCCGCGACAGGTCGGCCCCACCGAGGTTGCAGCGGGTGATGGTCGCGGAGACGAGGGTCGCGCGCGGCAGGCTCGCCCCGGCGAGGCTCGTGTCGACGAGCACCGCGCGGTCCGCCCGGAGGTCGGCCCCGGCCACGCGGACGAGCCTCGACCGCTCGAACCTGCTCCCGGAGAGTCGTGCGTGGGCGAGGTCGGCGTGGCTGAGGTCGGAGCCCGCGACCTGCATCCCGCCGGCGGCGAGATGGTGCGCGGTCACCCGGGAGAGCGTGGCCCGGTCGAGCGTCGCGTGGGTGAGGACGGCGCCGGGCAGGCTCGCTCCGGTCAGGTCCGTCTGGCGCAGCGTGGCGCCCGCGAGGCGCGCCGCGTCGAGGGCCGCCCCACCGAGGCGCGCCTGGTCGAGGATCGCGTCGCTGAGGTCGGCCCGGATCGCCTGGACGCGTCCGGCCGCCCCGGTGAGGTCGGCCCCGGGCAGGGCCGCTCGGGTGAGGACGGTGCCCTCGAGCCCCGCTCCCCGGAGCACCGCGCCCGTCAGCCGGGCGTGCGCGAGGTCGGCGCCGTCAAGACGGGTCTTGCGAAGTCGTATGCGGGAGAGGCGGGCTCGCGCGAGGTTCGCGCCTGAGAGGTCGACGCCCGCGAGGTCGACCGCGGCCCGCCCCTCCTCGTCGAGCTGGAGGAGGAGGTTGACGATGATGCCTCGCGTGCCCTCGAGCACGTGCGTCGCCTGGGCGACGTCGACGTGCTCCCGGGCGGGCCCCGGCTCGGAGGCGTCCGGTGGCGCGGCGGTCGCACAGACCTGGCGGGCGATGCGATGCGTGCGGACCGTCTCCGGCAGCGCGGCCGGTCCCATCGAGAGCACGGCGAGCGCGATCGAGGCGGAGTCCTCGGCACTCGCCTCCCCGAGGGACATCAGGAGCAGGGTCAGGGCCTCCTCCGGGTAGAGCGAGAGGGCGCTGATCGTCCAGCGCCGGGTCGACGGGTCGGTGGCCTCGCCCACCGCGCGGATCAGCGCGGCGGCACGGTCCTGGCGCGCGCGGACCTCCTCGTCGTGCTGCTGGCGTCGGCTCCGCTCGGCGTCCTCCCCGGCCTTCTCGCGCGCGTCGCGGCGATCCGCGAGGTACTTGCTGACCGCCCAGATCGCCGTCCCGGCCGCCGTCGCGATGCCGACGTAGGCCGTGATGAGGTCTGCCGTGCCGGATGCGTCGGCCACCTCGCCCCCTCTCCCCCTGTCCGTCCCCGACGCTAGGGAGCGGGGACGCGGGTTGTGTAGGGCCGTTGGTCCCGAGGTGGGCGTGTGCCGCTGGGCGCGGCCCCGCGGCATACGGCCCTCGGGCGATGGCTCAGAGGCTCAGCTCGGGCTTGATCCGGGCTGCGGTCCAGACTCGCGAGCGACGGGCCGCCACGGTCGAGACGGCGAGCGCGCCGGCGAGGAAGAGGGTGAGCACCCCGAGGTCTCCCCAGAGCGGCGTCAGGTCGGCGCCGTACATGAGGCGGCGCAGCCCGTCGATGGCGTAGCTCATCGGCACGAGGTGGTGCACGACCTGGAGCGGCGCGGGGAGCGTCTGCCAGGGGAACGTCCCGCCTGCGCTGACGAGCTGGACGACCATGAAGACGAGCCCGAGGAACTTGCCGACGGCCCCGAGGCGGGCCGCGAGCGCGTGGAGGATCGCGACGAAGGTCATCGAGACGAAGGCGAGGAAGAGCAGGGCGAGGACCGGGTGGGCGATGTGGATGTCGAGGGCGAGGCCGACGACCGCGATGAGGGCGAGCACCTGGACCCCGCCGACGGCGACGGGCGCGAGCCAGCCACCGACGGCCGTGCGGAGCGAGCGCTGGCTCGTCGCGAGGGCGCGGGTCGAGAGCGGCCGGACGAGCAGGAAGAGCGTGTAGGCGCCGATCCACAGGGAGAGGCTGAGGAACATCGGGGCGAGGCCCGCCCCGTAGTTGCCGGCGGACGCGAGCGACCCTGACTCGATCTTGAGGGGGTTGCCGATCGTCTGCGCCATCGCCTTGCGCTGCGCGTCCGACGGGTCCGGGACCGAGTCGCGGCCCTTGGCGAGCGCCTCCTGGAGGTCAGCGGAGCCGCTCTTCAGCGCGTCGAGGCCGCCGGCGAGGCGTCCGGCGCCGGCCGACAGGCTGTCGGCGCCGGAGGCCGCCTTGGTCGCGCCGGTGGCGAGCTGGGCCGAGCCGGCGTCGAGGGCCTGGAGCCCGGTCGCGAGGCTGCTCGCCCCGGTGCTGAGCTGGGCCGATCCGGTCGCGGCGCGGTGGATGCCGTCCTGGAGCGCGGGCGTCGCCGCGGCGAGCCGCGAGGCGCCCGCGGCGACCTGGTCGGCGCCCGTCGAGAGGCGGCTGAGGTCGCCGGAGGCCTGCTGGATCCGGGTGTCCGCATCGGCGACGTAGCCGTCGAGCCGTCCGAGCCGGCTCTCGACCGTGGCGATCTGGGCGTCGGTCAGCCCCTGCTGTCGCAGCGCCGCGACGAGCGAGGTCTGCTCGGTGGCGAGCCGGTCGCGGAGGGTCGCGGAGGCCGAGGCGACCTGACGGCCCGTGTCCGCGATCTGCCGGTTGCCTGCCGCCACCTGGGCCGCGCCGTCAGCAAGCGCCCTGGTCTGGGACGGCAGGGCCGCCGTCCTGGAGTCCAGCGTGCCGAGGCCCGACGAGAGCGACGCTGCCCCGGAGCTGAGCCGGTCGGCGCCCGCGGCGGCCTGGCCGATGCCGGCGTGCAGCTTCGTCGCTCCCGTGGCGAGGTCGTCCAGCCCGGTGGCGAGAGCCACGGAGCCGTCACGGAGCTGGTGGGCTCCGGAGTCTGCCTGGCCGATGCCGGCCTGCAGCCGACCCGCGCCGTCGACGGCCTTCCCGAGCTCGTCGTGGACCTCGCTGAAGCCGAGGAGGAGCTTGCTCGCCGCGGTCTCGCTGACCTCGCTCGCCACCGACGCGCTGACCTGCTTGATGACGGTGTTGCCGATGAGGCTCGTCATGTAGTTGTTCGCGTCGTTCGTCTCGAGGAGCACGGAGGCCTGGCGGGGGTGGTAGTCGGCGGTGGAGGCGAGGTCGGCCGAGAAGCCCTCGGGGATGATGACGGCGAACGCGTAGCGCCCGTCGTTGACGCCGGCGAGCGCCTCGGTCCGCGAGACGCGGTGCCAGTCGAAGCTCTTCGACTCGACGAGGTGGTTTGCGACGTCGCCGCCGACGGCGAGCCTCTCGCCCGTGCTCAGGGTCGTGCCGCGGTCGTCGCTGACGACGGCGGCGGGCACCTGCGGGAACGCGCCGTACGGGTCGTGGTTGGCGTAGAGGTAGAGGCCGCCGTAGAGCGTCGGGATGAGGACGAGAGCGGCGAGTCCGAGCCGTGCCAGCCGCGAGGAGGTGAGGCGGCGGAGCTCGGTGAGGGCGAGACGGACGGGGTTCATGCAGGATCTCCGGTCGGGGTGGCGGGCGCGAGGGTGCGGGCCGTGGCAGGTGAGCAGATGACGACGACGGTCAGGCCGCGCTCGGCGAGGCGCTGGGCGGCCACATACCACTCGTGGGGGTCTCCCCCGTGCCGGTCGGGGCCGGTGAGGACGACGACGCGGACCTCCGGGTGCCAGGACCCCAGCTCGAGGAGCGTTCGGGTCCGCACGCCGGGGGGAAGGCTGTCCCAGCGGTCCCGGGCCCGGTCGGCGAGGCCGCGCTCGGCGAGGAAGTCCGCGACGTCGCGGCGCGAGGACGGTCGCTCGGCCAGGGCGAGCTCCTCGGCGACGACGACCTTGACGGGAAGGGCGTCCTCGGGCGCGGTGACGTCGGCGACGTCGACGAGCCGGGTCAGCACCTGGAGCGTCCGGCGCTCGGTCGAGCCCGCGATCGCGACGCTGCCGGCGGCGAGGTCGACCCGCCCGCCGATCGCGAGGGCGAGGGCGACCTGCCCGACGCCGGGGTCGGTCGGCACGAGCGTCACCCGTCCCTCCGGGGCGTGGACGTCGACACCCGCCACGAACGGCTCGTGGGTGCCGGCCACGGTCACACCGATGGCGACGACATCTCGCTCGATCACGCTGTACTCCCTCTGGGCGGGACGGCCCCGCTCGCTTCGATACAAGTATGCATCCAATACGCCTATGTATTCAATACGAGCGTGTATCCTAGGCGTATGCCGCCGTCCCCCGCACCGCGCGTCACCCCCCGTCGCCAGGCCACCCGTGACAGGGTCCTCGAGGCTGCGAGCGAGGTCTTCGCCGAGCGGGGCTTCCACGGCGCGAGCGTCGAGGACATCTGCGAGCGCGCCGGGTTCACCCGCGGCGCCTTCTACTCCAACTTCTCCTCGAAGGACGACCTCGTCCTCGAGCTGTCGACCCGACACGCGCAGGCGCTCGTCGACCGCATCCGGAGCGCAGCGAGCCGGCCGGAGGCGAGCCCCGAGGACGTCCTCACCGACGTCTTCGCGAGCCTCGCCGACGAGCCCCTGCGCAAGGACCGGTGGCTCGTGCTCACGACGGAGTTCACCCTCCACGCGATCCGCGACGCAAAGGCGCGCACGGCCTGGGCCGAGCAGCAGCGGCGCATCCGCGACGCGCTCATCGCGGTCGTCGACGAGACCGTCGACCAGCGCGGGATCACCCTGCCGATGCCGACGGAGATCTTCGTGCGGGCGGCCATGGCGCTCGCCAACGGGTCCATGACGCAGCAGCTCGTCGAGCCCGGGTCGCTCGATGCGGGCGAGCTCGAGCGGACCGTCCTGCCGGTCCTGCTCGGGCTCGGTTGACGGGGGTCAGCCTCCCGACACGGCGTTGATGATGTGGACGCGGGCCCCCGCGGGGACCGCCGTCGCGACGCCTGCGGCGCGCGTCGCGTCCTCACCGTTGACGAAGACCTTGACGTGCCGGCGGATCTCGCCGCGCTCGTCGCGCACCTTGCCGTCGAGGATGCGGTGCTCGGAGAACGCCCGGTCGAGCAGCTCCGCCACCGTCTGGGACTGCTGCGGCGACTCGACCTCGATCTCAGACACACCCGCGAGGTCGCGGAGCAGCCCGGGGAGGATGACGCGGACGGGGGCGAGCGGCATACGGACTCCTCTGTCGCTCAGGAGAGCTCAGCCGCGCGCACGACGAGCACGTCGGGCAGCTGGGTCGCGATCCGGGTGAAGGACTCGCCCTCGTCGGCCGACGCGAAGACATCGCCGTTGCGGGTCCCGATGTAGACGCCGACCGGCTCACCCGTGTCGACAGCCGCGGCATCGCGCAGGACGCACGTGAAGCTGCCCGAGGGCAGGCCGTCGGCCTGCATCCGCCACGTCGCGCCCCCATCGTCGGAGCGCTGGACCTGCAGCTGGGCGCCCGGCGGGATCCGCTCGCCGTCGTCGGCGACCGGGACGTTCCACACGACCCCGGGCCGTCGCGGGTGGGCGAGGATCGCGAAGCCGAAGTCGGTCGGCAGCCCCTCGGCGATCGAGTCCCACGTCGCGCCGTTGTCGCCTGACCGGTAGACACCCTTGTGGTTCTGGGCGAAGAGCTCGCCCTCGCCCTGGCCGCGCGCCACCTTGTGGACGCACTGGCCGTACTCGGGGTACTCGTTGTCGGGCATGAAGTAGGCCCGGATGCCGGGGTTGCTCGGCTCCCACGTGGCGCCCGCGTCGGACGAGCGATAGACCCCACCGGCACTCATCGCGACGAGGAGCCGCTCCGGGTGGCCGGCCTCGGGGACGATCGTGTGCACTGCGCCGCCGCCGAAGCCGGGCTCCCACGTCGGCCGGTGCGGGTGGTCCCACAGGCCGCGGACGAGCTCGTAGGTCGCCCCCCGGTCAGCGCTCCGGAAGAGCGCGTGGGGCTCGACCCCGGCCCAGACGACGTCGGGGTCGTTGGGGTCGGGCGTCAGCTGCCAGACCCGCTCGAGCGCGGTGTCGGTGTCCTCCGGGAACGCGACAGCACGCTCTGCGCTCTCGGTCCACGTCCGCCCGCCGTCGGTGCTCAGCTGGACAGTGGGACCCCAGTGCCACGACTTGACCCCTGCGAGGACGTTCGACCGTCCCTCTCGGGTGTCGATCGCGACGGACGCGACCTCGCTCATGAGGAAGTGCGGCCCCTCGAGCGACCACTCCTGCCGGTCTGCGCTGCGGGCGAGCCACAGCCCCTTCCGCGTTCCGATGGCGACGATGGTCTCGGTCATGTTGACAGTGTCCACTATGAGTGGTTACCGAACAAGGGATCGGGCAGGACAATCAGGCGTTGACGACGTTCGCGAGGCGGCGCCCGTCGCGCAGCGCGACGACCTGGCGGCGGATGAGGGCGAGCGCCCGCGGGCGCATGGCGGTCGTGGCCCCGCCCACGTGCGGCGTGATGAGGACCCCCGGTGTCCTCCAGAGAGGGTGGTCGGGCGGCAGCGGCTCCGGGTCGGTCACGTCGAGCGCGGCCCGCAGGCGGCCCGTCGCGCACTCGGCGACGAGGGCATCGGTGTCGACGACGCCGCCGCGGGCCACGTTGACGACGACCGCACCGTCGGGCATCCGCGCCAGCAGGGCGGCGTCGACGAGGCGACGCGTCGCATGCGTGAGCGGGACGATGAGGATCGTGACGTCATGGCTCGCGACGAGATCGGGCAGCTCCTCGATGGCGTGGACGGCGTCGACGACCTCGTCCCCCGCGCGGGCCCGAGTGGCCACCGCCGTGACCGTCACCTCGAAGGGTGCGAGCCGCCGCGCGATCGCCCGCCCGATCTGGCCGTAGCCGACGACGAGCACCCGTCGGTCGGCGAGCGCCTGGCCGAGCTCGAGCGGCGGCCAGAACCCCGTCCGCTGGGCGGCGACCGCCTCGGGGATACGCCGGATCGACGCCAGGGTCAGCGCGACGGCCAGCTCGGCCGTGCTCGCGTCGTGCACGCCCGCGGCGTTGCACAGGGCCACACCGGCGGGCACGTGCGCCAGGTGGGACTCGTAGCCGGCGCTCTGGAGCTGGATCGCCTCGAGCGCGTCCAGACCGGGTACGACGTCGGTCAGACGCAGGTGCGACATGTACGGCACGACCACGTAGCGCAGCTCACCGCCGCGAGGGTGAGGCCGGACCATGTCCCACACGACGACGTCGACACCATCGAGATCGGCGAGCCCGGCGGCATACTCCTCGTCGGGGACGGACACGACGAGAGGGACGCGCGGCTCGGTGGGCATGACCCGACCGTAGCGAAACCGGTTGCACGGGGTCGTTAGGCTCGAGGACATGCCGAGCCCAGCACATGTCCTCTCCGTCAACGTCGGCCGCGGCGTCGAGCGCCCCTACGCGAGCGGGCCCGTGACGGCCATCGACAAGCGTCCGGTCGACGGCATCGACGTGCGTGACCCCGGGCCCAAGCACGGCGGCCTCGGCAGCGGCGTGGTCGGTGACACGGTCGGCGACACGCGCCACCACGGCGGGGTCACCCAGGCGGTCTACGCCTACCCGCGCGAGGACCAGCAGTGGTGGGAGGAGAGGATCGGACGGCCGATCGAGCCCGGCGGCTTCGGCGAGAACCTCACGACCGTCGGCGTCGAGGCGACCCACGCCCTCGTCGGCGAGCTGTGGACGATCGGCGACGTCGTCCTGCGGGTCGAGGCGCCACGGATCCCCTGCGCGACGTTCGCCGGCCACATGGGCGAGCGCAGGTGGGTCAAGCGGTTCACCGACGCCGGCCGCACGGGCGCCTACCTGTCCGTCGTCACCCCGGGACGCATCGAGGCCGGAGCGCCGATCGTCGTCGAACGACCCGACCACGACATCGACCTCCTCCTCGCCTTCCGCGCCTTCATGGGCGACCTCGGCGCGGCGCGCCGCGTCGTCGACGCCGGCGTCCTCCACCCGACCGAGCAGCAGCCGCTCGAACGGAGCCTCCTGCGGCGCGACGCCTGAGCCGGAGCGTCTCACGCTGCGTCGTCGGTGAGCGGGGACACAATGGGGTATGCCGCTGCACACCCGAACGCTCGGACGTGCCCTCCTCGTCGGGGTCCTGGTCCCCGTCGCCCTGAGCGGCTGCTCCCAGTCCGGGACGCCCACCGTGGGCGGGACGTCCACGGCCACCGGCCTGACATCCACGAGCCCCACGACCTCGACCAGCCCCTCGTCGGTACCGACCGTGACGCCCTCCCGGCCGACGGTGACCACCTCCAGCACGCCGTCGACCACAGCCCCGACGTCCGCACCGAGCCAGCCCGCCCCCACCGGCGCCACGACGCTCCTCGGTGGGCTCGACACACCGTGGTCGATCGCCATGCTCCCCGACGGGAGCGCCCTCGTCAGCGAGCGCGACACGGCTGACATCCACCTCGTCCCCGCCCCCGAGACGCGGGGCCGCGCGAAGGTCGTCGGGCGCCTGCCCGGTGTCCACGCCGAGGGAGAGGGCGGCCTGCTCGGCCTCGCCGTGCCCGTCGACTTCGACGTCAACCCCGTCTTCTACGCCTACTACTCGACCGACAGCGACAACCGGATCGCGGCCGTTCCCTGGCGCGGCGACCGCATCGGGACGCCGGTCGTCATCTTCTCGGGCATCCCGCGCGGGCGGAATCACAACGGCGGCCGCATCGCCTTCGGACCCGACGGCGACCTCTATGTCGGAACGGGCGACGCCGGCGACCGGTCCCTCGCCCAGAACCTCGACTCGCTCGGCGGCAAGATCCTGCGCATCACCCCGGAGGGCGCGCCGGCACCGGGGAACCCCTTCGGCGGCTCGCCGATCTGGTCGTACGGCCACCGCAACGTCCAGGGACTCGCGTGGGACAAGGCCGGCCACCTCTACGCGAGCGAGCTCGGGGCCGACACGTGGGACGAGCTCAACCGGATCGAGCCCGGCAAGGACTACGGGTGGCCCGACGTCGAGGGCAAGGGCGGGGGGGCCGACTACACCGACCCGATCGCCGTGTGGCGCCCGGCGCAGCTGTCCCCGAGCGGCATCGCCGTGGGGCCCGACGGAGCCGTCTACATCGCCGCGCTGCGGGGCCAGTCGGTCTGGCGGGTGCCGATCGGCGCAGACGGCCAGGTCGGCGCCCCGACCCGGCACCTGCAGGGCGCCTACGGCCGGATTCGCGACATCCGCTTCGTCGACGGTCGGGCCTGGATCCTCACGAGCAACGGCACGGGCGACCGGCTCCTCTCGCTCCCGCGGGCCCAGGTCGGAGCCGGCTGACCACGCGCACCCTGCGCCGGCGGACACCCCTCGTTAGCCTTGGACCATGCGGCACGAGGCCGCCCGACGAGGAGGTGCCATGTCTTCGTACGACGAGATTCTCGACCAGGTCCCCGTCAGCCAGCTCGCGCAGCAGCTCGGTGTCGACGAGAGCGAGGTCACGGCGGCCGCGGAGAGCGCCCTGCCGGCCCTGCTCGGAGGCCTCCAGGCCAACGCGGGTGACCCGGCCGGCGCCGACTCCCTCATGGCAGCCCTGGCTCAGCACCAGGGCGGCATCACCGGCGTGCAGGACATCGACGTCGCCGACGGCGAGAAGATCGTCGGCAACATCTTCGGCGACCAGACCGACCAGGTCGTCAACCAGCTCGGTGGGCTCGGTGGCGGCGCCTCGGGCGGCCTCGTCCAGAAGCTCCTGCCCATGCTCGCCCCCATCGTCATGTCGTGGCTCGCGGGCAAGATCGCGAGCGGCGGAGGCCTGGGGAGCCTCCTACCCGGTGGCGCGGGAGGCGACGGCGGCACCCAGGTCGACAGCGGCCCCCTCTTCCCCGGCGGCCAGGGCGCCCAGAGTGCCCCCACCCAGGACCCCTCGGCGAGCTCAGCCGGCAACGGGTCGAACCCGCTCCAGGAGATCCTCGGCTCCGTCCTCGGGGGCGGCAGCTCCACAGGAGGCGGCGGCGCTGGGGACATCCTCGGCGGCCTGCTCGGTGGCCTCCTCGGCGGCGGCAAGCGCTGACGCTCAGGAGCTCGCGGGGTGAGGCCCGGGCCGGCCCTCAACCCGATTTGCCCGGGCCGCCGCCCGACACGCGGGCTCGCTCAGGAGCGCCGGCGGCAGTTCGTCATGAGAGGCGCGGTTCCCGGTATAGGGCCGCCGCCGGCGAATCGCTCCCCCACGCGCCAGGCGCCGTCCCCCTCCAGCCGGCGGCCCGTGGCCCACGCGAGCGAGTCAGCGGCGGCGCCTTCTTCACGCGGCGGCGCGTGGGCACCCACGCGCCGCCGATGCTCCGAGTGAGCGCGGGCTACGGACCGACGGCCCCAAACCCGCGGCGACCGCGGCTGCGCCGCGGCTACTGGAGCTTGTCGAGGATCAGGGAGCGGGCCTTGCCCGCGTCGGCCTGACCCTTCATCTCCTTCATCACCTGGCCGATGAGCGCACCAGCGGCCGCGACCTTGCCGTCGCGGATCTTGGCGGCGACGTCGGGGTTGGCCTCGATGACCTTGTCGACGGCCGCTTCGAGCGCGCCGTCGTCCTGGACGAGCTCGAGCCCACGGGCGTCGGCAACCGCCGTCGGCGTGCCCTCGCCGGCGAGGACGCCGTCGAGGACCTGGCGGGCCATCGAGTCGTTGAGGCGGCCGGACGTGACGAGACCGTCGAGCTCGGCGACGTGGGCCGGGGTCAGACCGATCTCAGCGGCATACGTCACGAGGTCCTGGGCCTGGGCGTTGGCGCGGCGCGAGGGCTCACCGAGCCACCACTTCTTCGCGGCGGCGGGACTCGCGCCGGCGGCGACGGTCTGCTCGATGAGCTCGACCGCACCCGCGTTGAGGACGTCGCGCATCTCGAGGTCGCTGTACCCCCACTCGCCCTGGAGGCGACGACGGCGCAGGCCGGGCGGCTCGGGCAGGGTCCCGCGCAGCGACTCGACCAGCTCGCGGCTGGGCGCGACGGGGACGAGATCTGGCTCGGGGAAGTAGCGGTAGTCCTCGGCGTCGGACTTCTCGCGGCCCGACGTGGTGACGCCGGTGTCCTCGTGCCAGTGGCGGGTCTCCTGCAGGATGGAGCCGCCGGCGGCGAGGATCGCGGCGTGCCGGGAGATCTCGTAGCGGACCGCGCGTTCGACGGAGCGGAGCGAGTTGACGTTCTTGGTCTCGGTGCGGGTGCCGAGCGGCACAGCGAGCTGCTCGGCGCTGAGCGGGTCGCCGCCGACCTTGGGCCGGAGGGACACGTTGGCGTCGCAGCGCATCGAGCCCTGCTCCATCTTGACGTCGCTGACATCGAGGGCGCGCAGGAGGTCGCGCAGCGCCGAGACGTAGGCCTTGGCGACCTCAGGGGCACGCTCCCCCGCGCCGACCATCGGCTTCGTGACGATCTCGATGAGCGGGATGCCGGCGCGGTTGTAGTCGACGAGCGAGTAGTCGGCGCCGTGGATGCGGCCGGTCGAGCCGCCGATGTGGAGCGACTTGCCGGTGTCCTCCTCCATGTGGGCACGCTCGATCTCGACGCGGTAGGTGCTGCCGTCCTCGAGCTCGACGTCGAGGTAGCCGTTGAAGGCGATCGGCTCGTCGTACTGCGAGGTCTGGAAGTTCTTCGGCATGTCCGGGTAGAAGTAGTTCTTCCGGGCGAATCGGCACCACTCGGCGATCTCGCAGTGGAGCGCGAGGCCGATGCGGATCGCCGACTCGACGGCCTTCTCGTTGACGACGGGCAGGGCGCCGGGCAGGCCGAGGCAGACGGGGCAGACCTGGGTGTTGGGCTCAGCGCCGAAGGTCGTGGGGCACCCACAGAACATCTTGGTGTTGGTGTGCAGCTCGACGTGGACCTCGAGGCCCATGACCGGGTCGAACCGGGCCATGGCCTCGTCGTAGTCCATGACGGCCTCGGTCGTGATGCTCGTTGACATCTCAGGCTCCCTTCGGCTCGGAGGTTGCGGTCAGCTCGGGGACCCGGTCGAGCAGGTGCCCACCCCAACGGTCGATCAGGGCGCCCTCGAGGGCCGCCCCGACCGTGTAGAGGCGCTCGTCCTGCATCGCCGGCGCGAGGATCTGGATGCCGGCGGGAAGCCCGTCCTCGTCGGCGAGGCCCGAGGGCAGGGACATGCCCGGGACGCCGGCGAGGTTGGCCGGGATCGTCGCGATGTCGTTGAGGTACATCGCCATCGGGTCGTCGAGCTTGTCGCCGAGCTTGAACGCCGTCGTCGGGGCCGTCGGGCTGACGAGCACGTCGACCTGCTCGAACGCCCTGGCGAAGTCCTGCGCGATGAGGGCGCGGACCTTCTGTGCGGAGCCGTAGTAGGCGTCGTAGTAGCCCGAGCTGAGGGCGTAGGTGCCGAGGATGATGCGGCGCTTCACCTCGGGTCCGAAGCCCGCGTCACGCGTCGCGGCCATGACCTGCTCGGCGCTCGGCGCGTCGACGCCCTCCGGGGCGACGCGCAGGCCGTAGCGCATGGCGTCGAACTTGGCGAGGTTGGAGCTCGCCTCGCTCGGGAGGATGAGGTAGTACGCCGCGAGGGCGTAGTCGAAGTTGGGGCAGCTCACCTCGACGACCTCGGCACCGAGGTCGACGAGGAGCTGGACCGACTCCTCGAAGCGGGCGCGGACGCCGGGCTGGTAGCCCTCGCCGCCGAGCTCCTTGACGATGCCGATCTTCAGGCCCTTGACGTCAGCCCGACGGGCCGCCTCGACGACGGCCGGCACGGGCGCGTCGATCGACGTCGAGTCGAGCGGGTCGTGCCCGCCCATGACGGCGTGGAGCAGGGCGGTGTCGAGCACGGTGCGCCCGCAGGGGCCGGCCTGGTCGAGCGAGCTCGCGAGAGCGACGAGGCCGTAGCGCGAGACGCCGCCGTAGGTCGGCTTCGTCCCCACGGTGGCCGTCACGGCCGCAGGCTGGCGGATCGAGCCGCCGGTGTCGGTGCCCGTCGCGAGGGGAGCCTGGAAGGAGGCGAGCACCGAGCTCGAGCCGCCGCCGGAGCCGCCCGGGATCCGATCGAGGTCCCACGGGTTGCGCGACGGGCCGTAGGCGGAGTGCTCGGTCGAGCTGCCCATCGCGAACTCGTCCATGTTGGTCTTGCCGAGGATCGGCATGCCGGCCTCGCGGAGGTGGCGCACGACGGTCGCGTCGTAGGGCGGGATCCAGCCCTCGAGGATCCTGCTGCCACAGGTGGTCGGCAAGCCCTTCGTCGTCATGACGTCCTTGACGGCGATCGGCACACCGGCGAGGACACCGAGCGACTCCCCCGCGGCGCGGCGCTCGTCGACGGCCCGGGCCGCGGCGAGCGCGCCCTCCCCGTCGACATGGAGGTAGGAGTGGACCTGGCCGTCGACGGCCGCGATGCGGTCGAGGTGCGCCTGTGTCACCTCGACGGAGGACACCGTGCCCTGGGCCAGGGCGTCGGCCAGCTCTGCGGCGGTGGCGCGGGTGAGGTCTGGGTTCACGTCAGCTGCCTTCGTTTCTTTTGGGCTGCAAGGAAGTTCGTCGAGAAGGAGGCGTATGCCGCTGAGCGGGCCGAGCGGCATACGGGCGTCACGTCGTGGCTCAGTCCTCGGTGAGGATGCGCGGCACGGCGAAGCGCTGCTGCTCTGACTCCGGGGCGCCGGAGAGGGCCTCCTCGGCCGTGAGGCTCGGGCGCACGACGTCGGGACGCGTGACGTTGGTCAGCGGCATCGGGTGGGACATCGGTGCGACACCCTCGGTGGGGGCCTGCTGGACCTTGGCCACGGACTCGAGAATGACGCCGAGCTCGCCGACCATCCGGTCGAGCTCGGCGTCCGACAGCTCGATGCGGGCCAGCCCGGCGAGGTGGGCGACGTCGTCGCGGGACAGAGAGGACATGAGGGCCAGTCTATGGGGACGTCCAGCACGCCCGGACCACCGCCCGCCGCCTGCGCATCCCCTGACTCGAGTGGTCTGAGGCGCCGCAGCGGTGCGCTGGGCTTGCCTTTGCAAACACTGTTCGCAAAGGAGTGGCCATGAAGGTCCTCGTCCTCGCACCGGGCACCCGCGGCGACGTCGCCCCCGCTGCCGGGCTCGGCGGAGCGTTCACGTCGGACGGGCACGAGGTCCGTCGTGGCCGGCGCCGACTACGCACCCCTGGTCACCGAGGCGGGGTGCACGTTCGTCCCGATCGACGCACCGATGACGCCGCCGGACGACGCCACCGGGGTGCGCGCCTACCTCGACGCGCTCCGGCGCTACATGGACGCCGGGGCCTCCGCCGCGCTCTCCGCGCTTGACGCCCGCGCGGGGTTCGACGTCGTGCTCACCAATGCCATCTCCCGCTACGGCCACGACATCGCCGAGCACCTCGGTGTGCCGTCGGCCGCGGCGCTGCTCCAGCCCGCCGAGCCGAGCGCCGCCTACCCGCCCATGCGCCTGCCGCGCGAGAGCCGGGCGGCAGCGCAGCGACGGCGGCGCAGTACTGGGCTGCCCGTCCACCACGGCATCAGCCCGGCGGTTCTGCCGCGTCCCGAAGAATGGTCCGAGCGGCTCACCCTCGACGGCTTCTGGTGGTCTCCGACCCGGGCCGGCTGGGAGGCACCGGACGACCTCTCCGCCTTCCTCGACGCAGGCACTGCCCCGATCGTCGTGACGCTCGGCAGCCTGCCACCAGGCGGCGAGACGACAGCGCAGATCGAGCGTGCCCTGCGGCCCGGCGGGCACCGGGTCATCCTGCAGGGTGACGTCCTGAGCGACGCCGCGGCGCACCTCGCGGGCGACCTCGGCCCGGAACGCGTCCTCCATGTCGGGGATGTGCCGCACGAGTGGCTGCTCCCGCGGGCTGCCGCCGTCGTGCACCAGGCCGGGGCCGGCGTGACGTCGTCGGCGCTGCGGGCCGGCACACCATCGGTGCCCGTGCCGACGCACACGGACCAGCCGTTCTGGGCCCGTCGCCTCGGCGCCTTGTCTGCCGGGACCGCGCCCGTGCCGATGAAGCGTCTGACAGCGGACGCGCTCGCCACGCGGCTCGGGGAGGCGACCTCGTCAAAGGCGCTCCGCGACGGGGCGGCACAGGTCGCCCGCGCGCTCGCTGCCGAGGACGGGACCATGCCGCTCCGGTCCTGGCTTCGCCGGCTCGCAGTCTGAGCGGCGACGACCCGTGACAATCGGTCACGTGAACGACGATGTCATCTGGCTGCGCCCCGAGCAGTCCGCCATCGGCCGTCCGGCGCGGCACACGCGGGCCGGCATCACCGAGGCCGCGGTGCGTATCGGCGACGAGCGCGGCCTCGCGGCGGTCACCATGCGCACCGTCGCCGCGGCCCTGGGCACCGGCGCCGGATCTCTCTACCGTCACGTCACGGGGCGAGACGAGCTCGTCGACCTCATGGCCGACCATGTGGCGGCTGAGTACGATCTGCGCCCACCGACCGGCGCGTGGCTCGACGACCTGGCCGAGCTGTCAGACCAAGGCCTTGCGATCCACCGCCGCCACCCCTGGCTCGCCGACATCCTCACGACGCCCATCCCCGGTCCCCACGGTCTGGCCCTCACCGAACACTGGTTGTCGGTGCTCGCCGACCACCCTGCCCGCGACAGCGACAAGCTTGTCGCGTTCGCGGTGACCAACGCCCTCCTCGGCGCCTTCGCCCGCACCCGCCACGGCGCCGACGAGGCGCGCGCGAGGGCGCAGACGGCATACGTCGCTCACGTCGTCGCGCAGGGCGGCACCCACGGCTGGCGGCCCTGCGGGTCGACGGGCCGACCGACCCTGAGCTGGTCTTCCCCGCGGTCGTGCGACGTACGCTGCGCGGCCTGCTCGACGGCTGACCCGCGGCGGCAGACCGGGTCAGCCGCGCGGCCGGCTTCTCCGGTCGATGACCCAGCGGCGGACGAGGTCGCGCCCCGTGCCCCAGATGCCGTGGCGGAAGAGAAGGACGATGACGACGAAGATCGCGCCGGTGATCATCCCGATGCCCTCGAAGCCCGAGCTCGCGAGGGAGTCCTCGAGCGTCACGACGACGCCCGCGCCGACGAGGCCGCCCCAGAGGGTGCCGATGCCGCCGAGGACGGTGACGAGCACGACCTTGCCCGAGGTCGTCCAGACGAGCTCTTGAAGCGAGGCGAAGCCGTGACTGATCGCGAACACGCCGCCGGCGAGCCCGGCCAGCCCTGCCGAGATGACGAACGCGCCGATCTTGTAGCGCTCCACGTCGTAGCCGAGGGCCCGGGCCCGCGCCGGGTTGTCGCGGACGGCCGTGATGACCCGGCCGAAGGGTGAGTTGACGACGCGCCACGCGATGATGATGCCGACAAGGATGAGGGCCGCGCCGGCGTAGTAGAAGTAGAAGGAGTCCTGCTCGATGGCCTCGATGCCGAAGAAGCTGCGTGGGATGCCCTGCAGGCCGTTCTCGCCACCGGTGAGGTCGCGGGCCTGGTTGGCGATGAAGTAGAGCATCTGCGCGAAGGCGAGCGTCACCATGGCGAAGTAGATGCCGGTCCGGCGCACCGAAAGGAAGCCGATCGGCACGGCGATGAGCATTGCGAACGCGGCGCCCCCGAGGACCGCGACAGGGAACGGGACGCCCCAGGTCGTCGCGATGAGTCCGGTCGCGTAGGCCGACCCGCCCCAGAACGCGGCGTGGCCGAAGCTGAGCAGCCCGGTGAAGCCGAGGAGCAGGTCGACGCTGATCGCGAAGAGCCCCCAGCAGAGGATGTCCATCGCGACGGGCGGGTAGATCCAGTACGGCAGCATGACGAGGACGACCAGGCCGCCGAGCAGGAGCAGCGGTCGCCACGGGCTGCGGCGCGAGAGGATCGAGGGCTGGGACAGGTCGACATCGACCGAGGCGGTCATCTGCTCGCTCATGCGATCTCCTCCCGTCCGAAGAGCCCCGAGGGCCGGACGAGGACAACGAGCGCCATCATGACGAAGATGACGATCTGGGCGTAGGCGGGTGCGTAGGCGATGCCGTACGCCTCGACGAGCCCCACGAGGAAGCCCGCGACGACGGCACCGAGGATCGAGCCGAGGCCGCCGATGACGACGACGGCGAACAGGATGATGATGAAGTTGCTGCCCATCTCCGCGGTGATGGCCCGGGTCGGGGCGGCGAGGACGCCGGCGAGGCCGGCGAGCGCGATGCCGAAGCCGAAGACGGGCGTCACCCACCGGCCGACGTTGATGCCGAGGGCGCGGGTGCGCTCCGGCGCCTCGGTCGCCGCCCGGACGATCATGCCGATCCGGGTCCGAGTGATGAGCAGGCCGACGGCGACGCAGACGACGACCGAGAAGACGCACGCGAAGATCGCGTAGGTGGACAGGCTGACGCTCCCGAGCGTCACCTGGCCGCCGAGCCCGGCGGGCACCTCGTAGGGAAGCCCCGAGACGCCGTAGCGCATCTTGACCGCCTCGACGAGCACGAGCGTCAGGCCGAACGTGAGCAGGAAGTTGTAGAGCGGGTCGAGCGCGAGCAGCCATCGCACGAGCAGCCGCTCCATGAGCACCCCGAAACAGAACATGACGACCGGCACGATGAGCAGGGCCGGCCAGAAGCCGAGGTCGAGCTCGGCGAGGAGGACCGCGGAGATGACGGCCCCGAGCATGTAGCAGGCGCCGTGGGAGAAGTTGACGACGCCGAGGACGCCGAAGATCACGGCGAGCCCGAGGGCCGACAGGGCGTAGAAGCCGCCGGCCGCGAGGCCCTGCAGCGTGTACTGGATGAATTCGCTCATGGCACCGTTCGATCGTTGCGCTGGCGGCCGGGCGGCCGGGCGCCCCCGGGAGGGCGGGGCCGCCCGGCCGAGGTCCGGGTCAGCCCAGCTTGCAGGCGGGGTTCGCCGGGCCGTACGCCTCGGCCGCGGGGATCGTCTTGAGGATCTCCTCGTAGTCCCAGTCCTCGGAGGCCGAGGACTTGACCTTGGCGAGGTAGACGTCGTGGACGACGGCGTGGTCGGCCTTGCGGACCTCGCCGTTGCGCAGGAAGACGTCGTTGATCTTCTTCCCCTCGAGCTGGGCCACGATCTTGTCCGCGTTGTCGGTGCCGGCCGCCTGGACGGCCTCGAGGTAGTTCATCGCGGCGGAGTAGTTGGCGGCGTTCGCGAAGGAGGGCCGGACGTTCGTCTTCGCCTTGAACCGGTCTGCCCACGCGCGGTTCTGCGCGTCGAAGTTCCAGTACCACGCGTCGGTGAACTGGGTCCCGGCGAACTGGTCGAGTCCGAGGGAGTGGATGTCGGTGATGAACATCAGCCCGACCGCCAGCGTCACCTTGCCCTTGAGGGGGCTCTGGTTGAACTGCTTGACGAAGTTGATGAGGTCGCCGCCGGCGTGCATCGACCCGACGACCTTCGGGTTGCCCTCACCGGCCTTGGTGAGGAAGGTGGCGAAGTTGTCGCTCGGGAACGGCGAGGCGATCGACTGCCCGACCGTTCCACCGGCCGCCTGCACCTGGGCCGTGAAGGACTTGTTCATGTCCTGGCCGAAGGCGTAGTCGGGGTAGACGATGTTCCACGTCGTGCCACCGCCCTTCGTGATCGCGCCGGCGGTGCCGCGGGCGAGGACGCCGGTGTTGTAGGCCCAGTGGAAGGTGTACTTGTTGCACTTGGCGCCGGTCAGGGCCGTCGTGCCGGCGCTGATGTTGATGTAGAGCTTCTTCTTGTTCGCGGCCTGCGTCGCGACGGCGAGGGCCGCGGCGGAGTTCGGCACGTCGAGGATGACGTCGGCCTTCTGCCGGTCGTACATCTCCTGGGCCTTGGAGTTGGCGATGTCGGCCTTGTTCTGGTGGTCGGCCTGGACGAGCTCGATCGTCTTGGCCACGGCCTTGTCGCCGTACTTGGCCTTGTAGTCGTCGATCGCCATCTGGATGGCGACGCCCGAGTTGGGGCCGGAGACGTCCTTGTAGACGCCCGACTGGTCGTTGAGCAGGCCGATGACGACCTTGCCGTCGCTGAGGCCGCTCGAGCCGCCCGACTGGGGCCCGCCCGCGCCGCCGCAGGCCGCGAGGGCGAGCGATGCGCTCGCCGCGATGGCGAGTGACCCGTGGATCTTCCTGCTACGCATGTCCCCTCCTGGGGTTGGTTGCTCGACAGAGCCGAGGTGTGGTGCTGGATGAGTGGTGCCGGGTGGTGCGTGCGTGATGAAGGGACGGCGGACGTGTGGCGCTGCCGCCCTACATGCCGAGGTGGGTGAGCAGCTCGCTCTCCCGGGCGCGGAACTCCTCGCCGGCGACGTGCAGCTCGACGCGGCCCTGCGCGAGCAGGTAGTGCCGGTCGGCGACCGTCGAGGCGAACCGCACGTTCTGCTCGACGAGGAGGACCCCGACCCCCGCAGCCGTGATGGCGCGGATGATCTCGCCGATGCGCTCGACGACGACCGGGGCGAGGCCCTCGCTCGGCTCGTCGAGGAGCAGCAGGCGCGAGCCCATCCGCAGGACCCGGGCCATCGCGAGCATCTGCTGCTCGCCGCCCGAGAGCTTGGTGCCGGGGAAGTCCCGGCGTTCGTGGAGCACGGGGAAGAAGTCGTAGACCCGCTCGAGCGACCACGCGTCGTCATGGACGACCGGCGGGAGCAGGAGGTTCTCGGCGACGGTGAGGCTCGCGTAGATCCCGCGGTCGTCGGGCACCCAGCCGAGCCCGGCGCGGGCCCGCCGGTCGGCGGAGGCACGCGTCAGCTCGACCCCGTCGAGCACGACGGAGCCCTGGAGCTGGCGGTGCAGTCCCATGACGGCCCGGAGCAGCGTCGTCTTGCCGGCGCCGTTGCGCCCGACGAGCGTGACGACCTCGCCGGGGGCGACCTCGATGCTGACGTCGGTGAGGACACGGGCCTCGCCGTACCACGCCGACATGCCGGTGACCTCGAGCATCGGGGTATGCCGCCTGGCCGGCGCCGCGACCGGGGCGCGGTCGGGCTCGGGCTTGGGGGCAGGCTTGGGGGCAGGCTCAGACATGGGCGCTCCCCAGGTAGGCGGTGATGACGCGCTCGTCGGTCCGGACCTCGTCGTAGGGGCCTTCGGCGAGGATCTGCCCGGCCTGCAGGACGGTCACGCGGTCGGCGAGGGAGCCGACGACGTGCATGTTGTGGTCGACGAGGACGACCGTGCGGCCGCTGGCGATGCGCTTGACGAGCGTGATCGTCCGGTCGATGTCCTCGATGCCCATCCCGGCGGTGGGCTCGTCGAGGAGGAGCAGCCTGGGGTCGAGCGCGAGGGCGATGGCGAGCTCGAGCGCACGCTTCTGGCCGTAGGCGAGCGACCCGGCGGGGACGCCGGCCCGGTCGGCGAGCCCGACCTGGTCGAGCAGCTCCATCGAGCGGTCGGCGAAGACCGACATCCGGCTGACCGGTCGCCACCACTGCCGGCCCATCCCGGTCGGGCTCGCCAGGGCGAGCTCGAGGTGCTCACGCAGGGTCATCTGCTCGAAGAGGCTCGTGATCTGGAACGAGCGGGCGATCCCGAGCGGGGCGATCTGCTCCGGCGCGAGCCCCGTGATGTCGCGCCCGTCGAAGAGGACCGAGCCGGACGACGGGGTGAGGAAGCCGGTGAGCAGGTTGAACAGCGTCGTCTTGCCGGCGCCGTTGGGGCCGACCAGAGCGTGGACCGAGCCCTCGGAGACCGTCAGGTCGACCTCGGAGACGGCCCGGAAGCCGCGGAACTCCTTGGTCAGCGAGCGGGTCTCGAGCAGCGGAGTGGCCGAGGACACCTGCACCTCCTCGTGCGGGATCGGTCGAACGGGGTCGTTCGTCGTACTCGTCGTCCGCGTCACCCCCACGTCGGGGGCCGCGGCGACGGGGCAAGCCTAGGCAGGCGAAACCCGCAGAATACGGTTGAGATCGACACAGATCGACCGGCACCTATGGGCTCTCACCACATGCGCCGGAGTGCCCGTCGTCCTACTCGGGCGATCCCGTCTCGAGAAGGCGCCGGAACCCGGCCTCGTCGAGGATCGGCAGGCCGAGCTCCTCGGCCTTGGCGGCCTTGGAGCCGGCGTTGGCCCCGACGACGACCCAGTCGGTGCTCTTGGAGACGGACCCCGCCGCCTTCCCGCCGCGGCTGATGATCGCCTCCTTCGTCTCGTCGCGGGAGAAGCCCTCGAGCGAGCCCGTGACGACGACGGTCCTGCCCTCGAGGGTGCGCGGGGTCGACGCGTCGACCTCGTCGGCCATGCGCACGCCGGCCGCCGCCCACCGCTCGACGATGTCGACGTGCCAGTCGACCTTGAACCACTCGGTCACCGACTCGGCGATGACGCCCCCGACCCCCTCGACCTGCGCGAGCTCCTCGGTCGAGGCGGCCCGGATCGCGTCCATCGTCCGGAAGTGGGCCGCGAGGGCCCGGGCGGCGGTCGGCCCGACGTGGCGGATCGACAGGGCGACGAGGACCCGCCAGAGGGGCTGGGCCTTCGCCTTCTCGAGCTCGGCGAAGAGGACCTCGGTGTTGGCCCGGGGCTTGCTCGGGGTCTTGGCCGTCGGCTTGGTCCAGAAGTAGAGCTCCTGCTGCCAGGGCCCGGGAACGCCCTTGACCTTGCGCCGCCGCCACACCATGACGTCGCGGAGGTCTTCGGGGGTCAGCTCGAACAGGCCGGCCTCCCCCGGCAGGACCGGCTCGGCCACGGGCCCGGAAGCCTCCGCGGGTCGGTCGAGCTCGGGGTCGGTCAGGGCGATGGCCGCCTCCCAGCCGAGCGCCTCGATGTCGAGGGCGCCGCGTGAGGCGAGCGCGAACACGCGCTCTCGCAGCTGGCTCGGGCAGGCCCGGGAGTTGGGGCAGCGGATGTCCTTGTCGCCCTCCTTCTCGGGAGCCAGGGCGGTGCCGCACGCGGGGCACGTGGTGGGCATGACGAAGGCGCGCTCGGTGCCGTCGCGCAGGTCGACGACGGGGCCCACGATCTCGGGGATGACGTCGCCGGCCTTGCGCAGCACGACGGTGTCGCCGATGAGGACGCCCTTGCGCTCGACCTCGTACGCGTTGTGGAGGGTGGCCTGCTCGACGGTCGATCCCGCCACGACGACGGGCTCCATGACGCCGTACGGGGTGACCCGGCCGGTCCGACCGACGTTGACGCGGATGTCGAGGAGCTTGGTGTTGACCTCCTCGGGCGGGTACTTGAAGGCGATCGCCCACCGCGGCGCCCGCGACGTCGCACCGAGCTGGCGCTGGAGGGCGATCTCGTCGACCTTGACGACGACCCCGTCGATCTCGTGCGGCCGGTCGTGCCGGTGGAGCCCGTGGTACTCCACGAACGCCTCCACAGCGCCGATGTCGGGCAGGACGCGGAACTCGTCGGAGGTCGGTAGGCCCCAGGCGCGCAGGGCGGCATACGCCTCGCTCTGGCGCTCGATGTCGAAGCCGGTGCGGGCGCCGATGCCGTGGACGAGCATGTGGAGGGGCCGGGAGGCCGTGACCCGTGGGTCCTTCTGGCGCAGGGACCCGGCGGCGGCGTTGCGCGGGTTGGCGAAGGGGGCCCGGCCCGCTTCGACGAGCCCGGCGTTGAGATCGGCGAAGGCCGCCGTCGGGAAGAAGACCTCGCCCCGGATCTCGACGAGCTCAGGCACGTCGTCGCCCTCGAGGACCGACGGGATGCCGCTGATGGTGCGGACGTTGAGGGTGACGTCCTCGCCGGTGCGGCCGTCTCCGCGCGTGAGGGCCCGCACGAGGCGCCCCTGCTTGTAGAGGAGGTTGACAGCGAGGCCGTCGATCTTGAGCTCGCTGAGGAAGTGCGCACCCGAGCCGACCTCGCGCTCGACCCGCTCGGCCCACGTGCGCAGCTCGTCGAAGGAGAACGCGTTGTCGAGGCTCAGCATCCGCTCGAGGTGGTCGACGGTGTCGAAGCCGGTCGCGAAGGCGGCGCCGCCGACGTTCTGGGTCGGGCTCTGCGGCGTGCGCAGCGAGGGGAACTCCTCCTCGAGCTCGTTGAGCCGACGGATGAGCGCGTCGTACTCGCCGTCGCTGATCGTCGGGGCGTCCTTGACGTGGTAGGCGAACTGCGCGGCGCTCGCCTGCTCGGCGAGCTCGGCCCACTCGTGGTGGGCCTGCGCCGGGACGTCGTCGGTGATGGGCTCGGGCGCGCTCTCGGTCACCCGCTCATCCTGCCAGCCGGCACCGACGCCGCGGCCGATGAGACGAGCGGCACACCCGCTGGCCGCGATGCAAGGTCGCACGGGTCTGGTCACGGGGTGACCTCCGGGTAACAATGGGCCCGCCACGTGCCGGAGCAAAGGAGCCTCGATGACCAACCTCGCCAGCAACCTCGTCGCCACCGCTGGACGCGTCCCCGACAAGGTCGGCATCAAGCTCGACCAGATCGAGGTGACGTGGTCGGGCCTGCACCGGGCGGCTGCGAAGGTCGCGGGCCAGCTGCGGGCCGCGGGCATCGAGCAGGGCGACCGGGTCACGCTCATCCTGCCCAACGTCCCCGCGTACCCCGTCGCCTTCTACGGCGTGCTCCTCGCCGGCGGCATCGTCGTGCCGATGAACCCCCTGCTCAAGGCCGGGGAGATCGAGTACTACTACGAGGACTCCGGGGCGAAGCTGAGCTTCGTCTGGCCCGACTTCGCCGAGGAGGCCCACAAGGCCGCCGCCCAGACCGGGACGCGGGTCGTCGTGTGCGGCCCGATGGGCCCGGCCGACGGCGAGCTCCCCGACGCCGACCCGATCCTCGAGGCGGCCGACCGCGCGGACGACGACACGGCGGTCATCCTCTACACGTCAGGAACCACGGGCAAGCCCAAGGGCGCCGAGCTGACGCACTTCAACCTCCACCGCAACGCCCAGGTCTCGGCCTCGGAGATCATGCAGATGAGCGAGGACGACGTGATCATGGGCTGCCTGCCCCTCTTCCACGTCTTCGGCCTGACGTGCGGCCTCAACACGGCGGTCCAGCGCGGCTGCACCCTGACGCTCATCCCGCGGTTCGACCCTGCCAAGGCGATCGAGGTCATCGGTCGCGACCACGTGACGATCTTCCAGGGCGTGCCGACGATGTACGCCGCGATCCTCAACCACCCCGACGGCGACGGCGCCGACACGAGCAGCCTGCGCACGTGCGTCTCCGGCGGCTCGGCCATGCCCGCCCAGGTCATGCGCGCCTTCGAGGAGAAGTTCCACTGCCAGATCCTCGAGGGCTACGGCCTGTCGGAGACCTCGCCGGTCGCCTCGTTCAACATGCCCGACGCCCCGACCAAGCCGGGCACGATCGGGCGGGCGATCCCCGGGTGCGAGATGAAGCTCGTCGACCTCGACGGCAACGACACGCCGCCCGGCGACATCGGCGAGATCGCGATTCGCGGCGAGAACATCATGAAGGGCTACTGGAACCGTCCGGAGGCGACCGCGACGGCGATCCCCGACGGCTGGTTCCGCTCGGGTGACCTCGCCACCGTCGACGAGGACGGGTACTTCACCATCGTCGACCGCAAGAAGGACATGATCATCCGCGGCGGGCTCAACGTGTACCCCCGCGAGGTCGAGGAGGTCCTCTACACCCACCCCGACGTCCTCGAGGCGGCCGTCGTCGGCGTGCCCGACGAGCTCATGGGTGAGGAGGTCGCCGCGGCGGTCGCGCTCCGGCCCGGGTCGACGACCACGGTCGAGGAGATCCAGCAGTACGTCAAGGACCGGATCGCCGCCTACAAGTACCCCCGCCACATCTGGCGCGTCGACGAGCTGCCGAAGGGCCCGACGGGCAAGATCCTGCGGCGCGAGGTGCGGCCCTCGGCATAGTCGGAGACCGTTCACAGGCCCCCGACAGGTTGGTGCCGTATTCCGTCGGGTGGGCCCGGTGCCCACCCGACGAAGGCCGTGTGCGAAGGTGTCCGCCGTCCGATTTGGACGCGCGGGTCGTTTTGGCGTAAGGGGCCCGATCGGAGACACTTGGTCGGTGGGTCGAACCAGGCCCGCCGCACTGATCCTGAGGGGACCACACGCGTGAAGCTGGGTAGTCGTTCGACCGTCATCGCGGGCATGGCCATCGTGGCCCTGCTCGGCCTGTCCGCCTGCAACTCCTCGGCCACCGCCGACGACGGCGCGCGCACCGGCAGCTCGAGCACCGCGGGCACCGCCGGGGGCTCCGCGACCCCGACACCAGCCACCGAGCAGATCGCCTGGGTCACCAACCCCGCCGACCAGGCCCGCAACGTGGCCGTCGACACCCGCGTCACGGCGAGCACCGAGAAGGGCACGCTGACGGACGCCTCGCTGTCCTACGTGAGCAAGAAGGGCAACACCGTCAAGGTCGAGGGCTGGCTCGAGTCGGGCACATGGACGGCGAGCGACCTGCTCGAGCCCGGCGTCAAGTACACCCTGACCCTCACGGGCAAGGACGCCACGGGGGCCGAGACGACCACGAAGCGGACCTTCAGGACCGCGGCCCTGACGCTCAACGACCAGATCTACGTCAAGGTCTCCCCCGGCGACGGGGCGACGGTCGGCGTCGGCATGCCGGTCATCGTCACCTTTGACCTGCCCGTCGTCGACAAGGCGAGCTTCGAGAAGCACATGAAGGTCACGTCCGAGCCCGCCCAGGAGGGCTCGTGGTACTGGCTCTCCTCGCGCGAGGCGCACTGGCGGCCCAAGACCTACTGGCAGCCGGGCACCAAGGTCCACGTCGCGGCCAACCTCAACGGCATCCCCGCCGGCGGCGGCCGGTACGGCCAGATGTCGCGCACGTCCGACTTCACGATCGGCCGGTCCGTCATCGCCAAGGTCAACCTCAAGACGGACATGATGGACGTCTTCATCAACGGCTCGAAGGTCAAGACGTTCCCCATCACCGGCGGGCGCCCCGGCTTCGAGACGCGGTCGGGGGTCAAGGTCATCATGGAGCGCTACACCAACTTCACGATGAAGGCCGAGACGATCGGGCTGAAGCCCAACGACCCGAACTACTACGCGGACACCACGGTCAAGTACGCCCTTCGCCTGACCAACTCGGGCGAGTTCCTCCACACGGCCCCCTGGTCGGTCGCCCAGCAGGGCCACTCCAACGTCAGCCACGGGTGCACCGGCATGAGCGAGCCGACGGGCGACTGGGTGTGGGCCAACATGCGCATCGGTGACGTCGTCGAGACGACGGGCACCAACCGGCCGATGACCATGGGCAACGGCTACGCCGACTGGAACCTCAGCTGGCAGGCGTTCCAGCAGGGCTCGGCGCTCTGACGTCCTCAGCGGCCGGCTCGGGCAACCGGGCCGGCCGGCTCACGACGACGGCCGCGGTGAGCACGACGGCCGAACCGACCCACTGCCACGGGCCGAGCCGCTCGTGGAGCACGACGTAGCCGAGCACGACCGACACGATGGGGATCAGGTAGGTCACGAGCGAGCCGACCTGCTGGCCGACGGCCCGGAACACGTCGAACTGGAAGAGGTAGGCCAGGCCCGTCCCGAGCATGCCGAGGGCGAGCAGCGAGAGCACCGGCCCGGTCGCCGCACCGACGGCGTCAGGCTGGGCCGACCACGGCGTGGCGTGGTCGGCGCGGTGCAGGAGCCACCAGACGGTCACGACGACCGTCATCTGTGCGGCGGCGACCGTGAGCAGGGCCGCCGGGAGCGCGAGGCCCCCGATGTCGGCGTGCGAGAGGTACTTGCGCACCCACGTCCAGCCGATGCCGTAGGAGGCGCCCGCGACGAGGGTGATCCCGAAGCCGACGAGGTCGGGCTGGCCCACGGCGTCCCACGGCTGGGCGATGACGATGACGCCCATGAAGCCGACGACGATCGCGGCGATCTTGCGCGCGGGCAGCCGCTGCGCGGGTAGCAGCGCCATCGTCGCGAGGACCGTCGCGATGGGCGTGATCGCGTTGCCGATCCCGGCGAGAGCCGAGCTCACCCGCTCCTCCCCCAGCGGGAAGAGGGTGAAGGGCAGCGAGCACAGGAAGACGGCGACGACGACGAGGTGCAGCCACACCCGCCGTCCGCGTGGGAGCCGGCCGCCGGTGAAGCGCAGGAGCAGCAGCACGGTGACGGCCCCGAGCACGATCCGCGCGGTGGCGATCTGGAGCGGCGCGAACCAGCGGAGCCCGAACTTCATGAAGAGGAAGCTCGCCCCCCAGATCAGGGCGAGCGACGCGAACTTCGCCTGCCACGGGACGCGCGTGCGGGGGGTCATGCCTGGCTCCTCTCGGTGAGCTCCTGTGCGGCCTCGACCGCGGTGCGCTGGACGGTCCGGGCCATCGGCGGGGTGAGCCCCGCCAGCCCGCAGGCCGGGGTGACGACGATGGCGTCGAGGGAGGTGAGCGGCATACCGATGCGGCGCCAGGCGTCCCCGACGCGGTCGGCGACCTCCTGGGCCCGGGTCAGCGTCCCGTCGGTCGGCACGGCACCCGCATGGAGGCGTATGCCGTCCTCGACCGCGACGGCAAGCCCCTCCCACCCTCGGGGGCGCAGAAGGGAAGTGTCGACGGACAGCGCGGAGGGGCCGGCGTCGCGCAGGAGCGGGATGGGTGGGTCGGCCGCACAGCAGTGGATCACGGTCTCGCCGTCGTGCGACTCCAGGACCGTCCGCAGGCCGGCGAGGGCCACCTGCGGGTCGAGCGGCGGGATCCGGCCGAAGCCGGAGGCGGTCGGCAGCGAGCCCGCGAGCACGGCCGGAAGGGACGGCTCGTCGACCTGGACGATGACCTCGGCGCCGGGGACGAGCCGCCGCACGGCCGCGACGTGGGCGCGCAGGCCCTCCGCGAGGGAGTCGACGAGGTCTCGGGAGGCGCCCTCGTCGGCGAGGGCACGCTCACCACGCGGGAGCCAGACCTCGGCAGCCAGGGTCCACGGCCCGACGGCCTGCAGCTTGAGCGGTCCGGTGTGACCGTCGAAGGCCTCGGCGAGCTCGTCGAGGTCCTCACGAAGGAACGCCGCGGTCCGCGCGGCATCCTGTCCGGGCCGGTCGACGAGGCGCCACCCGGAGGGCTGGAGGTCGACGGGAAGCTCGACGAGCAGGCCGGCAGTCCGGCCGATCATGTCGGCCCCTGGACCCCGCGCGGGCAGCTCGGGCAGGTAGGGCAGGTCGGCCTCGAGCAGCTCCCGCACCTGGGCGAGGGTGTCGCGGACAGAGGTCCCTGGCCAGGACCCGATGCCGGTTGCGTGTGTCACTCCCACACTCTATTGACGCCCCCGGACAGCGAGGTGTGAGGTGTGGACGCACGCCGGCCTCGACGGTCCGGCTACCGTGACGGCGTGCGACGCGACGACTTCACCGGTCCGGCCGACCTGCGGGCGATGCAGCTCATGGCATCGCGCCTCTGGACGCCGACGAGCCGCTTCCACCCGGGTCAGCTCGCGTGGAGCCGCTACGTCCAGCCGGTCGATCCCGCCGTGACCGCCCCCGACGAGGCCATCTCCCTCTGGAGGGACGGGACCGCCGTCGTCGGCTTCGGCTGGGCCGAGGCGCCCGACTGGCTCGAGGTGCAGGTCGACCCCGCGCACCCCGAGGTTGCCGACGAGGTCGCCCTGTGGTTCGAGGAGTGGAGCGACGCCGAGCGGCAGTCCGTCATCACGATGGAGGGCGACGTCATGGAGGCGGCGCTCGACCGGGCCGGGTTCGAGCCTCGTCGCGAGGAGCCGTGGATCACGCACCACGTCCTCGATCTCGCGGAGCTGCCTGACGTGCCAGCCGTGGACGGCTACCGGTTCCGCCACGTCGAGCCCGGCGAGGCACGCGTGCGGGCTGCGTGCCACGCCGCGGCCTGGTCGGACGACGCCCCCTCCCCGGTCGACGAGGCGGTCTACTCCGCCCTCATGGCGGCGTGGCCCTACCGCCACGACCTCGACTGGGTCGCTGTCGACGCGTCCGGGCAGATGGTCGCCTCGGCACTCGTGTGGCTCGATCCCGCCACCGGAGTCGGGCTCCTCGAACCGGTCGGCTGCATCCCGGAGCACCGCGGGCGGGGCCTCGCCGGGGCTGTCACCCTCGCGGCGCTGCACCGGCTGCGCGACCTCGGCGCCCGGACCGCGCAGGTGACGCCCCGCGGCGACGACGGCTACCCCGGCCCGCAACGGCTCTACCGGTCGCTCGGCTTCCGGCCGACCGCACGGACCGTCACGTGGACTCGCGCGCTGGACTGACCCGGCCCGGCGGCATACGGGACGGTCAGGCGGACCGCTCGAGGCGCGCTGCCGAGATCGTCGCCGACCCGACGACGCGCGTGCCGTCGTAGAGGACGACGGACTGGCCCGGCGCGACGCCGCGGATCCGGCGCTCGAGGCGGACCTCGACGGTGTCGCCGTCCGCCCACGCGGTCGCGGGGTACTCCTCGCCGTGCGCGCGCACCTGCGCACCGACCCGGACCACGCCTTCTGGGGCGGGGCCGCACCACCGGGCATGGTCGCCCGTGATCGCGTCGACCCCGAGGAGGTCCGCCGTGCCGACGACGACCTGGTTGGCCTCGGGGCGCACCTCGACGACGTAGCGCGGCTCACCGTCGGCGGCCGGTCGCGAGAGCCCGAGGCCACGGCGCTGGCCCACGGTGTACGCGAACGCGCCCTCGTGCGACCCCACGACCGTCCCGTCCGTGTCGACGATCTCCCCCGGCGCCGCCCCGAGCGCGCGCGTCAGCCAGCCACGCGTGTCGCCGTCCTGGATGAAGCAGATGTCGTGGCTGTCGGGCTTCTTCGCGACGTAGAACCCGCGCTCGGCGGCCTCTTCGCGCACCCGTGGCTTGACCGTGTCGCCGAGCGGGAAGAAGGACCGGCTCAGCTGCTCGGCCGTGAGGACCCCGAGGACGTAGGACTGGTCCTTGGCGGCGTCGACCGCTCGGTGCAGCTCGCGGCGGCCGTCCGCGGTCTCGACGACCTGGGCGTAGTGGCCGGTGGCGACGGCGTCGAAGCCGAGGGCGACCGCCTTGTCGAGCAGCGCCGCGAACTTGATCTTCTCGTTGCAGCGCAGGCACGGGTTGGGCGTGCGTCCCGCGGCGTACTCGCGGGTGAAGTCGTCGACGACGTCCCGCTTGAACCGCTCGGCCATGTCCCAGACGTAGAAGGGGATGCCGAGGACGTCGGCGACCCGCCGAGCGTCACCCGCGTCCTCGATCGTGCAGCACCCGCGGGCCGACTCGCGCAACGTCGCGGCGCTCTGGCTGAGGGCGAGGTGCACGCCGACGACGTCGTGACCCGCGTCGAGCATCCGCGCGGCGGCGACGGCCGAGTCGACGCCCCCGCTCATCGCGGCGACGACCCTCATGACGCGGTCGCCTCCCGAGCCCGCCGAGCCCGGTCGATCGCGGCGGGAAGAGCCTCGATCACGGCGTCGACGTCGTCCTGCGTCGACGTGTGACCGAGGGTGAGCCGCAGGGCGCCGCGCGCGTCGGTCTCGGAGATGCCCATGGCGAGCAGGACGTGGCTCGGCTGCGGTACGCCGGCCTGGCAGGCGGACCCGGTCGAGCACGAGACGCCGGCGGCATCGAGCAGGTAGAGCAGGGAGTCGCCGTCGCAGCCCGGCACGAGCAGGTGGGCGTTGCCGGGCAGGCGGCGCGTGGTTTCTCCACGCTCCCACGGGCCGGTCGGGCGGATGTCGGGGGCGATCTCGAGAGCGCGCTCGATGAGGTCGTCACGCAGGGCGGCGACGCGCGCCGACTCCTCCTCGAGGCTCGCGACCGAGGCGACGAGGGCCGTGGCGAAGCCGACGATGGCCGGCGTGTCGAGCGTCCCGGACCGGACCTGCCGCTCCTGGCCGCCGCCGTGGCTGAGCGGGACGAGGCGGGCGTCGCGGCGGGCGACGAGCGCACCGACACCGATCGGGCCTCCCAGCTTGTGGGCCGTCACGGACATGAGGTCGGCCCCGCTCGCCGCGAAGTCGACGGGCAGGTGTCCGGCCGCCTGCACCGCATCGGTGTGGAACGGCACGCCGTACTCGTGGGCCACCTCCGCGATGGCGGCGACGTCCTGGATCGTGCCGACCTCGTTGTTGGCCCACATGACCGAGACGAGGGCGACCGAGTCGGGGTCCTGCTCGATCGCCGCGCGGACCGTCGCGGGCTCGACGACCCCCTCGGGCGTGCACTCGAGCCACGTGACCGTGGCGCCCTCGTGCTTGACGAGGAACTCGACGCAGTCGAGGACGGCGTGGTGCTCGGTCGCCCCGACGAGGAGTCGCACCCGAGCCGGGTCGGCGTCGCGCCGGGCCCAGAAGGTTCCCTTGCAGGCGAGGTTGTCGGCCTCGGTGCCGCCGGAGGTGAAGATCACCTCGGACGGGCGGGCCCCGAGCGCCTTCGCGATCTTCTCGCGGGACTCCTCGACCGCCCGGCGGGCCGCACGGCCGGTGCGGTGCAGCGACGAGGGGTTGCCGACGACGGCGAGCTGCTCGGTCATCGCGGCGAGGGCCTCGGGCAGCATGGGCGTCGTCGCCGCGTGGTCGAGGTAGGCAGTCACCCAGCGATTCTAGGCTGCGGGCGCCGGTGCCCCGGACCGGACGGGCGTCGCCCGGTCCTGCTCAGGGCTGGA
Source organism: Intrasporangium oryzae NRRL B-24470 (assembly GCF_000576595.1). Taxonomy (GTDB): domain Bacteria; phylum Actinomycetota; class Actinomycetes; order Actinomycetales; family Dermatophilaceae; genus Intrasporangium_C; species Intrasporangium_C oryzae. Next base: position 44,619 of record NZ_AWSA01000012.1, read on the forward strand.
CGCCCGACCTATCATCGGACTCATGAGCCGTCGGGACCAGACCGTACGTGCCCCCAGCGCCCACCGCGCGATCGCGGCGATCGCCAACCCGGTGCTCGGCTACTTCGTCGCGCGGCTGCTCCTGCGGCTCACCACCCTGCCCGCGACGATCACGTATGCCGTGTGCCTCGGTGTCGCGCTCGTGCTCGCCTTCCGCGCCTGGTCGGCTCGGGTCGAGCTCGTCGCCGACCGGCTGCGGGTCCGCAACACCATCGCCTCGACCCGGGTGCCGGTGACTTCCGTCCGGCGGGTCGCCGACTCCGGGCGGGTCGAGTGGCTGACGCCGCAACGCCGGAAGATGCGCCTGCCGGCCGAGAGCCTGCACGCGCCCTGGTGGACCTTCGGCATCGGTTCCGGCCACTACGCCTTCAACCGGGAGACGGTGCGCTCCTGGCTCCGAGCCGCAGCGCCCGGGCGCACGACGGCCGAGGCTCCCTCCGAGACGGGGACCGTTCCCGACGCGGACTCCGTCCCGGACTGAGGGGCGACCGACCTCGCGTGACGTGACGTCGAAGCCGGCCGGACGGCATACGGCACGGTGCCCGCGTGCGGGTGCGGACACGCGAAGGGCCACGGACCGCTCGGTCCGTGGCCCTCGACGGGTGCGGGTCAGCCCTTGGCGGCGTTGATCGCCTCGGTCGCCTGCGGGAGGACGGCGAAGAGGTCACCGACGACGCCGAAGTCGACGAGCTCGAAGATCGGCGCCTCGTTGTCCTTGTTGACGGCGACGATCGTCTTGGACGTCTGCATGCCGGCCCGGTGCTGGATCGCGCCGGAGATGCCGCACGCGACGTAGAGCTGCGGCGAGACCTGCTTGCCGGTCTGGCCGACCTGGGAGGCGTGGGGGTACCAGCCGGCGTCGACGGCGGCTCGCGAGGCGCCGACAGCGGCCCCGAGCGAGTCGGCGAACTCCTCGACCTTGGAGAAGTCACCGCCGGTGCCACGGCCGCCGGAGACGACGATCGCCGCCTCGGTCAGCTCAGGACGGCCGGTGGCCTCCTTCGGCTTGGACTCCGTGATCGTCGCGCCCTTCGCCGCGTCGGACGGGGTGTAGGCGACGACCTCGTCGGCGGCCGCGCCGGCGACCTCCTCGGGCGTCGCCGAGTTGGGCTTGACGGCGACGATCGGCGTGCCCTTGGTGACGGTGGCCGTGACGGTGTACGAGCCGGCGAAGACGGACTGGGTCGTCGCGACGCCGCCAGCCGCTCCAGCCTGCACGTCGACGGCGTCGGTGATGAGGCCCGACTCGGTCTTGATCGCGAGGCGGGCGGCGATCTCCTTGCCCTCCGGGGAGGCGGACACGAGGAGGGCCGCGGGAGCCTTCTCGGCGACGAGCAGGGCGAGCACCTCGGCCTGCGGGACGACGAGGTGGGCGAGGACGTCGGGCGACTCGACGCGGTAGACCTTCTCGGCGCCGAACTTCGCGAGCGACTCCTTGGCCGCGTCGAAGCCGTCGCCGATGAAGACCGCGGACGGCTCGCCGATGCGGCGGGCGATCGTCAGCAGCTCGGCGGTGGTCTTGCGGACCTTGCCGTCGACGTGGTCGACGAGGACGAGAACTTCAGCCATGGTGTGGATCTCCTTTGCTGGCTGCTGAGGTCAGACGAACTTGCGCTCGGACAGGAAGGCGGCGAGCTTCTGGCCGCCGTCGCCCTCGTCGGTGACGATCTGCCCCTGCGAGCGCGGCGGGCGGGCGGCGAAGGACTCGACCCGGGTCCAGGCGGCGTCGAGGCCGACCTGCGACGCGTCGACCCCAAGGTCGGCGAGGGACCACGTGTCGACCGGCTTCTTCTTCGCGGCCATGATGCCCTTGAAGGACGGGTAGCGCGGCTCGTTGATCTGGTCGGTGACCGAGACCAGCGCCGGCAGCGTCGCCGTGATCGTCTGGGTCGACGCGTCACCGTCGCGGCGGATCGTCGCGACGCCGCCGTCGACGGTGAGCTCGGAGGCATAGGTCACGGCGGGCAGGCCGAGGCGCTCGGCGAGCATCGCCGGGACGACACCCATCGTGCCGTCCGTCGAGGCCATGCCCGTGATGACGAGGTCGACCGAGCCGATCTTCTTGATGGCCTCGGCGAGGACGAGCGAGGTCGCGACGGCATCGGAGCCGTGGATGGCGGCGTCGTTGACGTGGACACCCTTGTCGGCACCCATCTGCAGCGCCTTCTTGATCGCGTCCGCGGCGGAGTCGGGGCCGACGGTGAGGACGGTGACCTCACCCTCGCCTGCCTCGGCCAGCTTGAGGGCCTCCTCGACGGCATACTCGTCGAGCTCCGACAGCAGGCCGTCGACGTTCTCGCGGTCGGTCGTGTTGTCAGATGCGTTGAACGTGCGCTCCGCCTGGGCGTCCGGCACGTACTTGACACAGACGACGATGTTCATGGGTGAACGTCCTCTTCCGTAAGGGGTGGAGCTGACTACGCAGCTGCCGGAGGTCGCCCCGGCACTGCCGACCATCTTCGCACTGGGCGGCGGCTGACCCACCACCCGTGCGGCGTGACGCTCACCACCCGGCTCGGGCGCCGCAGCACCACAACAACTCCGCCCCGGCGAAGAAGATCCGGCCGGCACCGCACCCGAGACCACAACAAGTCCGCCCGGGCGAAGAAGAGGAGGAAGCGGTAGCGGGGCGGGGGCCGGTCAGGCGGGGTCGTCAGGCGGGGTCGATGTCGGCGGTCTCGAGGACGTGGAAGGCCGGCTCCTCGTAGGGGTGCGCCGCACGCAGGGCGGCCACGACCTCACGGCGACGGTGCCGCGGCAGGACGACCTCCACCCGATGCTCGGGCAGCTCCTCGAGCTCGCCGACCTGACCGATCGCCGGCCGGGCACCGGACCCGGGCCTGAACCGGCCCGACCCCTCGACCAGCCAGGCGCACTCGGTGTAGTCGCCGATCGCGCCGGCGCCGGCTGCGAAGACCGCCGCGAGGACCGTCTCGGTCGCCTCGACCGGGCTGTAGAAGACGAGGACGTCGAGGGGGCCGGACGACCGGGTGGGCCGACCCGGAGGGCTCGCGTCGGGAGCGAGAGGACGCGAGCCCTCCGAACCGGGGGCGTCAGGACGCGCCGAGGTCACCTGCCCTCGAACCTGGCCTTGCCGGGACCCTGCTCGACGAAGGAGGTCATCCCGATCTCGCGGTCCTTCGTCGCGAAGAGCGAGGCGAAGAGCATCCGCTCGATCTCGAGGCCGGTCTCGAGATCGACCTCGAGACCACGGTCGATGGCCTCCTTGGCGGCGCGGACGGCATACGACGCGGCCCCGACGTAGGTGCCCGCCCACTCGCGAGCGGTCGCGTAGACGTCGGCGGCAGGCACGACGCGGTCGGCGAGACCGATGGCGAGCGCCTCCTGGGCGTCGACGAAGCGGCCGCTGAAGATGATCTCCTTGGCGCGCGACGAGCCGACGAGGCGCGAGAGGCGCTGGGTGCCACCGGCGCCCGGGATGATGCCGAGGAGGATCTCGGGCTGACCCAGCTTGGCGTCGTCGGCCACGACCCGGAAGTCGCACGCGAGGGCGAGCTCGCACCCACCGCCGAGCGCATAGCCGGTGATGGCGGCGATGACCGGCTTGGGGATGCGGGCCACGGCACTGATCGAGGAGCTGAGCGGGCCGGAGCGGTCGACCATGTCCGTGTAGGACATCGCCTGCATCTCCTTGATGTCGGCGCCGGCTGCGAAGACCCGCTCGCCGCCGTAGACGATGACCGCCTTGACGTCCTCACGGGAGCCCGCCTCGAGCGCGGCGTCCCGGATCTCCTCCTGCACCTGGACGTTGAGGGCGTTCATCTTCGGCCGGTCGAGGCGGATCGTGCCGATGCCGTCCTCGACCTCGAGCCGGACGAACTCGCCCATCACTGGCCGCCCGACGGGGTGCCATCGCCGCTGTCGTCGATCGGCAGCCACGACTGGAAGAAGAACCCGACGCCCTGGAGGATGTGGTTGACCGAGAGCGGCACGAGGATGTCGAGGTCGGCGTGCGGCGTGATGACGTGCTCGGCCGACACGACGAGACTCTCCTGGACGAGGGTCAGCTTGACGAGGTTGAGCTGCATCGTCATGTCGTTGCAGCGGGCCAGGCGGTCGTTGCGGTCGGGCGAGACCGGCTCCGAGAGCTGCCACTGGCCGAAGAACCGGACGAGGGCGAGGTCGCCCTCCGCGACCCGGGCGAAGAGGGTCGTGCTCGTGCCCTCGTTGTCGACAATCGCGAACTCCACGTCGCCGTCGGCGTCGACCGAGGCGGAGATCCCGAGCTTGGCGAGCTCGTCGACGATGCGGTCGCGAACGGGGGTGTCGCTCAGGGGGGCGCCGTTGGGGGTGGCCGCCGGCGCGTGCGGCTGGAAGTTGGGAAGCGAGGTCGGATCCGTCATGCGCCCCACCGTAACGACCGCGGTCGGCTCGCGTCACCTCGTGTCGGCCAACAGGTCGGACTCCCCGACGCGAGGTCGCTCGTGACCCCGCCGCCACGAGCCGGGGGCCCCGAGACCGCCCGGCGTGTCGTCCCCGGTCCCCCTACGCTGAGGGGCATGTGCCCGCCCCTGACCACCCCGGATCCGACGACGCCGGACCTGCCCCCCGAGCTCGGGGTGCGGCTGACGCCGGAGGGCGCACAGTTCTGCGTCTATGCCGGGCACGCGACATCGGTCGAGGTCTGCCTCTTCGAGACCGGGCCTGACGGCCGCGAGACCGAGCGGCGCCTCCCGCTGCGCCACCGGGCACACGGGACGTGGTTCGACACCGTGCCGGGGGTCGGCCTCGGCCAGCGCTACGGCTACCGCGTCGACGGGCCGTGGACGCCCTACCGCGCCGAGCGGCACAACCCCGCCAAGCTGCTCCTCGACCCGTATGCCCGGGCCGTCGAGGGCGGCGTCACGCTCCACCCGGCCCTCTACGGCCACCACGTCGGCGCCGACCTCACGGGCGACGTGACGATCCGCGACGACCGCGACTCCGCGGCCTACGTCCCGCGCGGCGTCATCGTCGACGACGCCTTCGACTGGGGAGACGACCGTCCGCCCCGCCGCTCGCTGACGCAGTCGCTCATCTACGAGGTCCACGTCAAGAACGCCACGGCGCTGCACCCCGGGGTCCCCGAGGAGCTGCGCGGGACGTATGCCGGCCTCGCCCATCCCGCGTTCGTCGAGCACCTGCTCGGGCTGGGTGTGACGGCGGTCAAGCTGCTGCCGGTCCACACGTTCAGCCACGAGCCCGACCTCGTCGTGCGCGGCCTCGTCAACCACTGGGGCTACAACACGCTCGGCTTCTTCGCGCCGCACGCGCCCTACGCCTCGGCGAGCGACCCGCAGGCCGCGCTCGACGAGTTCAAGGGCATGGTCAAGCTCCTCCACGCCGCCGGCATCGAGGTCATCCTCGACGTCGTCTACAACCACACCGCCGAGCAGTCCCAGGAGGGGCAGACGCTCTCGTGGCGCGGGCTCGACAACCGGGCCTACTACCGGATCGACGACCGCGGCCACGACATCGACGTCACCGGGTGCGGCAACACGATGGACCTGACGCACCCGGTCGTCGCCCGGATGGTGCTCGACTCGCTGCGCTACTGGGTCCAGGAGTGCCACGTCGACGGGTTCCGCTTCGACCTCGCCGTCGCGCTCGCCCGGGGACGCGACGACAACTTCGACACGACCCACCCCTTCCTCGTCAGCCTGCGCACCGACCCGGTTCTCTCGCGGGTCAAGCTCATCGCCGAGCCGTGGGACGTCGGCATCCACGGCTGGCGCACCGGGCAGTTCCCCCCGCCGTTCTCGGAGTGGAACGACCGCTACCGCGACACCCTGCGGACCTTCTGGCTGCGCGACGTAGCCGCGTCAACCTCCGGGATCCCGGGCCACGGCGTGCGCGACCTCGCGACGCGGCTCGCGGGTTCCCAGGACCTCTTCGGACGGCGCGACCGGGGCACGATCGCCTCGATCAACTTCGTCACTGCCCACGACGGGTTCACCCTCGCCGACCTCACGGCGTACAACGTCAAGCACAACGGGCCGAACGGCCACGGCGGCGCCGACGGCACCAACGACAACCGGTCGTGGAACCACGGCGTCGAGGGCCGCACCACCGACCCGGCCATCCTCGCGGCCCGGCGCCGGACGATGCGCAACCTCCTCGGGACGCTCCTGATGTCGACCGGCGTGCCGATGCTCAACGCCGGCGACGAGCTCGGGCGGAGCCAGCGCGGCAACAACAACGCCTACTGCCAGGACAACGAGACCTCGTGGTTCTCGTGGGACCTCGAACCCTGGCAGGTCGACCTCCTCGAGACGACCCAGCACCTCGCCCGGCTGCGTCGCGACCACCCGGTGCTGCGGCAGCGGCCGTTCTTCACCGGCCGCCCGGGCAACCCCGACGGCACGACCGACCTCGCCTGGTTCGCCGCCGACGGGGGCCCGATGGACCACCGGTGGGACGCTCCCGGGACACATGTCCTGCAGGCCTTCTACAACGGCACGTCGATCGACCAACAGTCCGTCCTCATCAGCGTCAACGGCGCGGCGCACCCCGCCGAGGTCAGGCTGCCCGTGGAAGCCGGCCCGGCGGCATACGAGCTGCTCTGGGACAGCACCGACGAGAAGCCCGCCCCCCGGGGCGAGTCCGCGAACGCCGGCACGGCCGTCACGATGGGCCCGGCCTCCATGCGCGTGTGGCGGGCCGTCGCCGGCATGTGACGGCGGCCCGTCACGGGCCCGAGACGCCGGAGCGGCGCCACCCCTGAGGGTGACGCCGCTCCGATGTGCTGCGGTCAGGCGTTGCGAGCGAGTCCGAGCTCGGCCTCGGTCGCGAGGGCCGGGTGGCGCGGCACGACGCGGACGCTGTAGCCGAACGAGCCCGTGCGGGTCAGCTCCTGCTCTCCCGCGAACTGGAAGCGGCCGCCGTCGTAGCCCTCGACGAGCTCGAGCGGCGCCGTCTCCATCTCGCGCAGGTCGTCTCCGTCGGAGACCCGGCCGTGGATGAGCTGGACGGTGACCTCGTCGGGGCTGAGGCCGCCGAGGTCGACGTAGGCGCGGACGTGGAGCCGGTCGCCGACCTGCGGCGAGTCGGAGACCCCGGACGGCTCGACGTGGTCGACCCGGACCCGGGGCCACGCCGCGCGGACCCGCGCCTTGTAGGCCGCGAGGTCCTTGGCGCCCTTGAACTCGGGGCCGTTGAGAGCGCGACCCGCGCATGCGGCCGGGCCGTAGAGCCGGGTCGTGTAGTCCTCGACCATCCGGCTCGCGAGGACCTTCGGGCCCAGCGTCTTCAGCGTGTGCGTCATCATCGAGATCCACCCGCGCGGTAGGCCGTCGGCGTCACGGTCGTAGAACTGGCGCGCCACGGTGTTCTCGATGAGGTCGTAGAGGGCCGCCGCCTCGATGTCGTCGCGCCGGTCGGGGTCCTCGACGCCGTCGGCCGTCGGGATGGCCCAGCCGTTGTGGCCGTCGAACCACTCGTCCCACCAGCCGTCGAGGATCGAGAGGTTGAGGCCACCGTTGAGGGCGGCCTTCATGCCCGACGTGCCGCACGCCTCGAAGGGACGGAGCGGGTTGTTGAGCCAGACGTCGCAGCCCGGGTAGAGGTGCTGCGCCATGGCGATGTCGTAGTTGGGCAGGAAGACGATGCGGTGGCGGACCTCCGGGTCGTCGGCGAACTGGACCATCTCCTGGATGAGGCGCTTGCCCGTCTCGTCGGCGGGGTGCGACTTGCCGGCGATGACGAGCTGGACCGGGCGCTCCGGGTCGAGCAGGAGGCGCTTGAGGCGGGCCTTGTCGCTCAGCATGAGCGTGAGGCGCTTGTAGGTCGGGACGCGGCGGGCGAAGCCGATGGTGAGCACGTCGGGGTCGAGCACCGAGTCGACCCAGCCGAGCTCCGCGGCGGCCGCCCCGCGCTTGAGCCACGACGAACGGACCCGCCGGCGCGCGTCCTGGACGAGCTTGGTGCGCATGGCGCGCTTGGTCTGCCAGATCGCCTCGGCCGGCACCTCGTCGATGCGGTCCCACAGGTCGTGGCCGGCGATGTCGGCGGTGCCGAGGTGGCGACGGGCGACCTCGTAGACCTCGCGGTCGACCCAGGTCGGCGCGTGGACGCCGTTGGTGATGCTCGTGATCGGCACCTCGACGTCGTCGAAGCCCGGCCACAGGCCGTCGAACATGCCGCGGCTCACGACGCCGTGCAGCTCGGACACGCCGTTGGCCCGCTGCGCGAGACGCAGGCCCATGACGGCCATGTTGAAGATGCCCGGCTGGCCACCCTCGTAGTCCTCGGCGCCGAGGGCGAGGAGCCGCTCGACCGGGACCCCGGGGACCGAGCTCGAGCCGCCGAAGAACTGGTTGATCTTGGCCGCGTCGAACCGGTCGATGCCGGCGGGCACCGGCGTGTGGGTCGTGAAGACCGTCGCGGAGCGGACGGCCTCGAGGGCCTCGTCGAAGGCCAGGCCATGGTCACGGACGAGCTCGGCGATGCGCTCGACGCCGAGGAACCCGGCGTGGCCCTCGTTGGTGTGGTAGACCTCCGGCGCCGGGGCACCCGTGAGCCGCGACCAGAGTCGGAGCGCGCGCACGCCCCCGACGCCGAGGAGGAGCTCCTGCTCGAGGCGGGTGTCGCCCCCGCCGCCGTAGAGCGACTCCGTGACCGCGCGGGTCTCCTCGTCGTTGCCCGGCACGTCGGAGTCGAGCAGCAGGAGCGGCACCCGGCCGACCTGAGCCTTCCAGACGTGGGCGTGCAGGACCCGTCCGGCCGGCAGGCCGACCGAGACGACAGCGGGGCTGCCGTCCTCCTCGCGCAGGAGCGAGAGCGGGAGCCCGTCGGGGTCGAGCACGGGGTAGGTCTCGAGCTGCCAGCCGTCACGGCTCAGGGCCTGCTTGAAGTAGCCGGTCTTGTAGAAGAGGCCGACGCCGACGATCGGCACGCCGAGGTCGGACGCGGTCTTGAGGTGGTCGCCCGCGAGGATGCCGAGGCCGCCGGAGTACTGCGGCAGGACGGCCGTGATGCCGAACTCGGGGCTGAAGTAGGCGATGGCGGCCGGAGCGACGCGCCCTGCGGCCGCCTCCTCGCGGCTCCAGCGCTGGTACCAGCGCTCGTGCGTGAGGTAGTGGTCCAGGTCGTCCTTGGCGGCAGAGACCCGGGAGACGAACCCGTCGTCGGCCGCGAGCGCTGCGAGCTCGTCGGTCGAGAGCCGGGAGAGGAGCTTGACCGGGTCCTCGTTGGCGTCGGCCCACTTGCGCGGGTCGATGCTCTCGAACAGGTCGCGGGTAGGCGGGTGCCACGACCAGCGCAGGTTGCTGGCGAGGACCCCGAGACCCTCGATGCGGGCCGGGAGGACGGTGCGGACACTGAACCGACGGATTGCCTTCACGAGAGGACAGCATAAGGGTCTCCATGACGGTTTCTTGCAGGCCTTGCAGGCACTTTTCACGAAGTGGACGAGTCGCCGTGGTCTCTCGTGCAGGGGATCCCTTTTCGATACGGTCGGTGCGTGACTGGCTCACCTGCGGCCCCCCGCACCCCCAAGCCCGTGTCCACCCCGACCCCCGAGGTCACCAGCCCCCGCCCGGCGGGAGGCAAGCGCGCGCCACAACCCGCTCCGAAGCCGTCGCCGAGTCCAGCCGGGGGTCCAGCAGCGAGTCCAGCAGCGAGTCCAGCAGCGAGTCCGGACGGGCGTGCCGACGACGCCACACCGCACGCCGAGCCCGCCTTCGTCGACGACACGGAGGCCGGCGCCATGCACCTCGCTCCAGCCCAGGTCATCAGCATCGCTCCCACCGTCGCCGGTATGCCGGGTGGCGCGGCCCCCATCGGACGCATCCCGGTGAGCGACGTCCGGCCCCTCGTCGACGGGGGCACGCGACCGGCGAAGTCGGTCGTCGGCGAGGTGTTCGTCGTCCGGGCCAAGGTCTTCCGGGAGGGGCACGACGCCGTCAACGCGACGGCCGTGCTCACCGACCCCGACGGGCGCGACCACTACTTCGCGATGCACAGCGACAACCCCGGCCTCAGCGAGTGGAGCACCACCGTCGTCGCCGACCGTCCCGGCTGGTGGACCTACCGGGTCGAGGGCTGGTCCGACCCCTACGCGACGTGGCTCCACGACGCCGAGATCAAGATCGGCGCCGGCGTCGACGAGGAGCTGATGTGCGCCGAGGGCGTCACGCTCCTGCGCCGGTTCGCGGAGGCGGTGCGCGGCCAGGGGACCGACGCGTCCGAGATCGACAAGGGCGTCGCCGCGCTCGAGGACACGAGCAGGCCGGCGGCCCACCGGTTCGGGTCGGCCAGCTCCCCCGAGATCCGGGGCCTCGCCGCGCTCGTCCCGCTCCGCGAGTTCGTCTCCCCCAGCCCGGCCTACAGCCTCCTCGTCGAGCGCGAGCGCGCGCTCTACGGCGCGTGGTACGAGATCTTCCCGCGGTCCGAGGGCGCCCACCTCGACGAGAAGACCGGGACGTGGGTGTCCGGGACGTTCCGCACCGCGATGGAGCGCCTGCCCGCCATCGCCGCCATGGGCTTCGACGTCGTCTACCTCACGCCGATCCACCCGATCGGCACGACCGCCCGCAAGGGGCGCAACAACACCCTCACGGCGCAGCCGGGCGACCCCGGATCCCCTTACGCCATCGGCTCGCCCGACGGCGGCCACGATGCGATCCACCCCGACCTCGGCACGTTCGAGGACTTCGACGCCTTCGTCGCCGAGACGAAGCGGCTCGGGATGGAGGTCGCCCTCGACATCGCCCTGCAGGCCTCCCCCGACCATCCGTGGGTGCAGACCCATCCCTCGCTCTTCACGACGCGAGCCGACGGCTCGATCGCCTACGCCGAGAACCCGCCGAAGAAGTACCAGGACATCTACCCGCTCAACTTCGACAACGACCCGGCCCTGGCCTATGCCGAGGTCCGGCGGGTCATCCAGGTCTGGCTCGACCACGGCGTCCGGGCCTTCCGCGTCGACAACCCGCACACGAAGCCGGTCGCCTTCTGGCAGTGGCTGATCGCCGATGTCGCGATCCGGTACCCCGAGACGATCTGGCTCTCGGAGGCCTTCACGAAACCCGCGATGATGCACGCCCTCGCCAAGGCCGGCTTCCAGCAGAGCTACACCTACTACGCCTGGCGCAACAGCCGGTACGAGCTCGAGGAGTACGGCCGCGAGCTCGCCGGCGAGGGAGCGGCATACATGCGCCCGTCGTTCTGGCCGACGACGCACGACATCCTCACGCCCTACATGCAGTACGGCGGCCCGACGGCGTGGAAGCTGCGTGCCGCGATCGCGGCGACGATGTCCCCGACCTACGGCATCTACACCGGCTACGAGCTCATGGAGCACGTGGCGCGCCCGGGCGCCGAAGAGCAGGCCGACAACGAGAAGTACGAGTACAAGGACCGCAAGTGGTTCCTCTACGAGCCGGGCGGTCCCCTCGAGAGCCGGTCGCTCGCGTGGTACCTCAAGCGGCTCAACGACATCCGCGGTTGGCACCCGGCCCTGCACTGGCTGCGCAACCTCACGTTCCACCGCGCCGACGACGACAACTTCCTCGTGTTCTCCAAGACCCGGGTCGTCGACGGTGTCCGTGACACGGTCCTCGTCATCGCCAACCTCGACCCGCACGCGACCCGCGAGACGTGGGTCCGACTCGACCTCGAGGCCTTGGGTATGGCGACCTGGTCGACCTTCGACGCCCACGACCACATCACCAACCAGACGTGGCAGTGGCGCGCCGACAACTTCGTCCGGCTCGGTCCCGACTCCGAGCCCGTGCACGTCATCCACGTGAGGAGCCACTGAGCGATGCAGGGACTCAACCTCGCTCAACCGGGCCTCCGACACGACCCCCTGTGGTTCAAGAAGGCCGTCTTCTACGAGGTCCTCGTCCGGGCCTTCGCCGACTCGAAGGGCTCGGGAGCCGGTGACTTCACCGGGCTGATCAACCGGCTCGACTACCTCCAGTGGCTCGGCGTCGACTGCCTGTGGCTGCCGCCGTTCTACGCCTCGCCCCTGCGCGACGGCGGCTATGACATCGCCGACTACAAGGCGGTCCTGCCGGAGTTCGGCACGCTGCCGGAGTTCACCGAGCTCGTCTCGCAGGCCCACGCCCGCGGCATCCGCATCGTCACCGACCTCGTCATGAACCACACGAGCGACCAGCACCCGTGGTTCCAGGCGTCGCGGGCCGACCCGGAGGGCCCCTACGGCGACTTCTACGTGTGGTCCGACACCGACGACGGCTACTCCGACGCGCGGATCATCTTCGTCGACACCGAGGTGTCCAACTGGACCTTCGACCCGGTGCGGCGGCAGTTCTTCTGGCACCGGTTCTTCTCGCACCAGCCGGACCTCAACTTCGAGAACCCCGCCGTCCAGGACGCGATGTTCGACATCGTCCGGTTCTGGATGGACCTCGGGATCGACGGCTTCCGCCTCGACGCCGTCCCCTACCTCTTCGAGGAGGAGGGCACCAACTGCGAGAACCTCCCGAAGACCCACGAGTTCCTCGCCCGCCTGCGCGCGATGGTCGACGAGGAGTACCCCGGCCGGATCCTGCTCGCCGAGGCCAACCAGCCGCCGCGCGAGGTCGTCGACTACTTCGGCACCGACGGGGCGCCGGAGTGCCAGATGTGCTTCCACTTCCCCGTCATGCCGCGCCTCTACTACTCGCTCCGCGAGGAGAAGGCGCAGCCGATCATCGACGTCCTCGCCGACACCCCCGACCTGCCGACCGGCACGCAGTGGGGCACCTTCCTGCGCAACCACGACGAGCTGACGCTCGAGATGGTGACGCCGGAGGAGCGGGCGGCGATGTACGGCTGGTACGCCCCGGACCCGCGCATGCGGGCCAACGTGGGCATCCGGAGGCGCCTCGCACCGCTCCTCGACAACTCACGGCCGGAGATCGAGCTGATCCACGCCCTGATCCTGTCGCTGCCCGGCTCGCCCTGTCTCTACTACGGCGACGAGATCGGCATGGGCGACAACATCTGGCTCACCGACCGCGACGCAGTCCGGACGCCGATGCAGTGGACCCCCGACCGCAACGCCGGGTTCTCGAGCGTCGACCCGGGCAAGCTCTACCTCCCGGTCATCAGCAGCCTCGTGTACCACTACAACAACGTCAACGTCGAGGCGCAGATGGCCTCGTCGGCCTCGCTCCTGCACTGGGTGCGGGGCATGCTCCAGGTGCGCAGCCGCCACCCCGTCTTCGGTCTCGGCGACTTCACCGTCGTCGAGTCGACCAACGACGCGATCCTCGCCTTCACCCGGGTCCTCGAGGGAGACGCCACCACGCCCTACGAGGCGGTCCTCTGCGTCAACAACCTCTCGAGCCGGCCGCAGGCCGCGACGATCCAGTTGCCCGAGCACCTCGCGGGCCGCGAGCTCAAGGACCTCTTCGGCGGCAGCGGCTTTCCTTGGGTCGCCGCCGACGGCCGCGTCACCCTGACGCTCGGCTCCCGGGACTTCTTCTGGCTCCAGCTGCGCGGCGGAGAGGACAACGGCTGATGGCGATCGTGCACAAGGGAGCCTCCATCGTCCCGACCAAGACCGAGCTCGTCGCGGCGTGGATGCCCGAGCAGCGCTGGTACCACGGGAAGGGCCATGAGCCGCGGCTGCGCCGGGTCGGCGGTTTCCGGTTCGAGGACCCCGAGGGCGAGGTCGGGATCGAGACGCTCCTGCTCGTCGACGAGGCGCCGAGCCCGCCGGTCGTCTACCAGGTCCCCCTGACCTACCGCGGTGCGCCGCTCGACGGCGCCGAGCGCGCGCTCCTCGGCACGATGGAGCACAGCGTCCTCGGCACCCGGTGGGTGTACGACGGGCCGCACGACCCGGCATACGTCTCGGGGCTCGTCACCACGATCCTCGGCGACGGCGTCTCCGACGAGGCGCAGGCCTCGGTCGGCAGCAACGAGCTCGCCGTGGGCACCTCGACCGGCCACGTGGCCGGAACCGTGTCGTCGTCGACGGTCCTGACGGGCGAGCAGTCCAACACGTCCATCATCTGCCGGATGACCTCGCCCGGCGGCGGCCCTGCGGAGCCGCTCATCGTCAAGGTGTTCCGGACGCTCCAGGACGGCGACAACCCCGACGTCGTCGTCCAGTCCGCGCTGACCGAGGCCGGGTCGGCCCGCGTGCCCGTCGCGTTCGGGCACCTGGCCGGCCGCTGGGACGCCCCGACCGGGGGAACCACCCAGCACGGGCACCTCGCCTTCGCCCAGGAGTTCATCCCGGGGGTCGAGGACGCGTGGCGGGTCGCCCTCGTCGCCGCGGCGTCGGGCCACGACTTCGCGGCACGAGCCCGCGAGCTCGGCGTCGTGACCGCGCAGATCCACACGACGCTCGCGGAGGCCTTGGGCACCGAGCCCGCCAGCCCCGAGGCGCGCGAGCGGCTCGTCGCGTCGATGCGTGAGCGGTATGCCGCTGCCGTCGCCCTCGTGCCCGAGCTCGCCTCCCGCTCGGCCGGGGTCACCCGGGTCCTCGACGGGCTCGCCGCGCTGCGCTGGCCGCCGCTCCAGCGCATCCACGGCGACTACCACCTCGGCCAGGTCCTCGACGTCCCGGAGCGCGGCTGGGTCGCGCTCGACTTCGAGGGCGAGCCGCTGCGGCCGCTCGCCGAGCGGGTCCGCCCCGACCTGCCCGCCCGCGACGTCGCCGGGATGCTCCGCTCGTTCGACTACGTGGCCGGCTCGGTGCACCTCGCCGACCCGGCGCTCGACGCCGGCCCGTGGGCCGCGGCGTGCCGCGCGGCCTTCCTCGACGGATACGCCTCCGTCGCAGGCGATCCCGACGACAACTCGAGGGCCCTGACGCGGGCCCTCGAGCTCGACAAGGCGCTCTACGAGGTCGTCTACGAGGCGCGCAACCGGCCGAGCTGGCTCCCCATCCCGCTCGGCGCCATCGATCGTCTCCTCACCGAGGAAGGTGCATGATGCCCCCGCCCCCCTCCACCCCGACCCCAGTTCTCGACGACTCCGCGATCACGGCGTTCCTCCATGGGCGCAACGGCCAGCCGCACGACCTGCTGGGCCATCACGTCGGGCCGGGGGGTCTGACCATCACCGCCTTCCGCCCGCTCGCCCGGTCCGTGGCCGCCCGGCTCGACTCCGGCGACCGCGTCGAGCTGCAGCACGTCCGTGACGGCATCTGGTCGATGACCTCCCCCGACTTCGGCAGCACCCACGACTACCGTCTCCTCGTCAGCTACGACGACGGGATCGAGCACGAGCAGGACGACCCCTACCGGTTCGCGCCCACGCTCGGGGAGATCGACCGCCACCTGATCAACGAGGGGCGTCACGAGCAGCTCTGGACCGTCCTCGGCTCCCACATCCGCCGCTACACCGGGCCGCTCGGCGAGGTGACGGGCGCCTCCTTCGCCCTCTGGGCGCCGCGGGCCAAGGCCGTCCACGTCATCGGCGACTTCAACGGCTGGGACCGGATCTCCCACCCGATGCGGGCGCTCGGCCAGACGGGCATCTGGGAGCTCTTCCTCCCGGGGGCCGGCGAGGGCGCCAACTACCAGTTCGCCGTGCGGGGCAGCGACGACATCGTCCGCACGAAGTCCGACCCGATGGCCCGGCGCACCGAGATCCCCCCGAAGGTCGCGTCGGTCGTCACCGAGTCGCACTACGAGTGGGGCGACACCGGGTGGATGGACCACCGCGCCGGCGCGAACACCCACTCCGGGCCGATGAGCATCTACGAGGTCCACCTCGGCTCGTGGCGCCAGGGCCTCGGCTACGTCGAGCTGGCCGAGCACCTCGTCAACTACGTCGTCGACCTCGGCTTCACGCACGTCGAGCTGCTGCCCGTCGCCGAGCACCCGTTCGGTCCCAGCTGGGGCTACCAGGTCACCGGCTACTTCGCCCCGACGGCGCGGTTCGGCACCCCCGACGAGTTCCGCTACCTCGTCGACCGGCTCCACCAGGCCGGGGTCGGCGTCCTGCTCGACTGGGTTCCCGGGCACTTCCCCAAGGACGACTTCGCCCTGGCCCGGTTCGACGGGCAGGCTCTCTACGAGCACCCGGATCCCAGACGCGGCGACCAGCCCGACTGGGGGACGCACGTCTTCGACTTCGGTCGTCCCGAGGTGCGCAACTTCCTCGTCGCCAACGCGATCTACTGGCTCGAGGAGTTCCACATCGACGGCCTGCGCGTCGACGCCGTCGCCTCGATGCTCTATCTCGACTTCTCGCGCCGCGAGGGCGAGTGGGTGCCCAACAAGTTCGGCGGCCGCGAGAACCTCGAGGCCGTGCAGTTCCTCCAGGAGACCAACGCCACCGTCTACAAGCGGGTCCCCGGCATCATCACCGTCGCCGAGGAGTCCACCTCATGGCCGGGCGTCACCTCGACGACCGACGCCAACGGCCTCGGCTTCGGCTTCAAGTGGAACATGGGCTGGATGAACGACTCGCTGCGCTATCTCGCCGAGGACCCCATCCACCGCAGCCACCACCACGACAAGATCACGTTCTCGCTGATGTACGCCTTCTCCGAGAACTTCATCCTGCCGATCAGCCACGACGAGGTCGTCCACGGCAAGGGCTCCCTCCTGCGCAAGTCCCACGGCAGCCGCGAGGAGCAGATGGCAACGCTCCGCGCCTTCCTCGCCTACATCTGGAGCCACCCGGGCAAGCAGCTGATCTTCATGGGCTCCGAGTTCGGCCAGGAGGCGGAGTGGGCCGACGGCCGGAGCCTCGACTGGTGGCTCCTCGAACAGCCGCTCCACTACCGGGTCCACGCGCTCGTCAAGGATCTCAACGCGATCTACCGGGGCAACCGCGCCCTCTGGGAGCTCGATGCCGACCCGGCGGGCTTCACGTGGCTCAACGCCGACGACGCAGCCCACAACACCTTCTCGTGGCTGCGCTTCGGCAGTGGCGACCGCGGGCGCGACGCCCCGGTTGTCGCCTGCGTCGTGAACTTCAGCGGCATGACGCAGGAGTCGTACCGCATCGGTTTGCCCCGGGGTGGCCGCTGGACCGTCGTGCTCGACACCGCCGGCTACCACCCCGACGCGCCGAGCAGCACGGGTGTGGTCATCGAGGCTCAGGAGGGCGGATGGGACGGCCAGCCGTATGCCGCCGACCTCACCGTGCCGCGGCTCTCCGCCGTCTGGCTCGTCCCCGTCGACGAGCCCGTCGCCGAGCCCGTCGCCGAGCCCATCGCCGAGCCCGCGCCGGAGTCCTCCCCCGGGCTCCCTGCCACGAAGCCCAGCATCGACGAGACGAAGGACGAGACGCGATGACCCACCCCCGCGCAGGCCAGCCGGCCCAGGCCGAGGACCTCGTCGACATCGACGCCCTCGTCGGCGCCTACTACGACCGCCACCCCGACCCCGACAACCCCGACGAGCAGGTCGCCTTCGGCACGTCGGGCCACCGCGGCTCGAGCCTGCGGACGGCCTTCAACGAGGACCACATCCTCGCGACGACCCAGGCCATCTGCGAGTACCGCGCGGGACAGGGCTTCGACGGCCCGCTCTTCATCGGCCGCGACACGCACGGCCTGTCCGAGCCGGCCTGGCGCTCCGCCCTCGAGGTCCTGGTGGCCAACGGGGTCCAGGTCCTCGTCGACGACGGCGACGGCTACACCCCGACCCCCGCGGTCTCTCATGCGATCCTCCGCGCCAACCGCGGCAAGCCGGACGGTGGAAGCGGGCTCGCCGACGGCATCGTCGTCACCCCCTCGCACAACCCGCCCGCCGACGGCGGCTTCAAGTACAACCCGCCCCACGGCGGACCGGCCGACACCGATGCCACCTCCGTCATCGCCGAGCGCGCCAACGAGCTCATGCGCGGGGGTCTCAAGGACGTCAAGCGAGTCCCCTTCGCGCAGGCGCGAGGCGAGGTCGCGGCATACGACTTCATGGGCTCCTACGTCGACGACCTGCCCCACGTCGTCGACCTCGCCCGCATCCGGGAGGCCGGCGTGCGCATCGGGGCCGACCCCCTCGGGGGCGCGTCGGTCGCGTACTGGGGCGAGATCGCGAGCCGACACGGCCTCGACCTCACCGTGGTCAACCCGCGCGTCGACCCCCAGTGGGCCTTCATGACACTCGACTGGGACGGCAAGATCCGGATGGACTGCTCGTCGCCGTCGGCGATGGCCTCGCTCATCGGCAACAAGGACGCCTACGACATCTCGACGGGCAACGACGCCGATGCCGACCGCCACGGCATCGTCACCCCGGATGCCGGCCTGATGAACCCCAACCACTACCTCGCCGTCGCGATCCAGTACCTCTACGGGGGCGCCCGTCCGGGCTGGGCCGACTCCACGGCCATCGGCAAGACGCTCGTGTCCTCGTCGATGATCGACCGCGTCGCCTCCGACCTCGGCCGGACCCTCCTCGAGGTGCCCGTCGGGTTCAAGTGGTTCGTGCCCGGGCTGCTCGACGGCTCGGTCGGGTTCGGCGGCGAGGAATCGGCCGGCGCGAGCTTCCTGCGCTTCGACGGCACGGTGTGGTCGACCGACAAGGACGGCATCCTGCTCGCCCTGCTCGCCTCGGAGATCCTCGCGGCGACGGGCAAGACGCCGAGCCAGCACTACGCCGAGCTCACCTCCCGGCACGGCGACCCCGCGTACGCCCGCATCGACGCCGCCGCCAACCGCGAGGAGAAGGCCAAGCTCGGCGCCCTCTCCCCCGAGGACGTCACGGCGCAGACGCTCGCCGGTGAGCCGATCACCGCCAAGCTGACGGCGGCGCCGGGAAACGGCGCTCGCATCGGGGGCCTCAAGGTGACGACGGAAAGCGCGTGGTTCGCGGCGCGCCCCTCCGGCACCGAGGACGTCTACAAGATCTACGCGGAGTCATTCAAGGGACCCGAGCACCTCGCCCGGGTCCAGGCCGAGGCGAAGGACGTCGTGAGCGCCGCGCTCGGAGCATGAGCACCGCCGCCCCGGCCGGTCGCGGGCGCCTCTTCCTCGTGATCGGCGTCGCCCACCCGGAGGTCGCGGCCGCGCTCGCCCGACGGTTCGACCAGGCAGCCGTGGTCGACGTCGCGGTCTTCGACCGGATGGTCGTCGCGGGACGCGCCTCCCCCGAGGACGAGAAGGACGGCCGCCCGACCGTCGAGCAGGTCCGTCAGCTGCTCCTGCGCTGGTCGGCGGCGATCGCGACGGCCGAGACCTACCAGCTGGAGTGCTTCGACGTCGTGCTCACCGACGCGCTCCCCGGCTCCCGGCTCGAGGATGTCCTCGACCTCGTCTCCCCCGAGCCCGTGCACCTCGTCGTCGTCGGGGGTCCCGACGACCCCGAGGTCCGGGAGATCCCTCCGTGGGGCCTCTGGCTCGACCCGGCGGGCCTCACGACGGACGAGGTCGTCGACGCGGTCCTCGACCGACTCGACGACGCCGTGGTGCCGACGGCGACAGACCCCGGCGCCGACGACTGACCTGAGGATGCACCGAGCCCTCGGACGCGGAGTCCGAGGGCTCGGTGCTGCCTCCGCGCGGCGCGGACGCGGTCGTTGAGGTCAGAAGAGGGCGCTCATGAGCGACTTGCGGGCGCGGACGACGCGCTCGTCGGTCGTCCCGACCACCTCGAAGAGCTCGACGAGGTGCTCGCGGGCCTTATTGCGGTCGGCGTCGCTCGTGACGCGCACCGTGTCGATGAGCCGGAGGAACGCGTCCTCCACGTGCCCCCCGAGCAAGTCGAGGTCGGCGACGAGGATCTGCGCGTCGACGTCCGTCGGCGCGGCCGCCGCCGCCGCTCGGGCGGCCTGCAGGTCGGCGCCGGCGGTGCGTTGGAGCAGCCCGACCTGCGCAAGCCCGAGCTTGGCCTCGCTGTCGGCGGGGTTCTCGGCGAGGGCCTGGCGGTAGGTGTCGGCCGCCGTCTCGAGATCGCCGGCCTCGATCGCGTCGAAGGCCTTCTGGTGCAGCGGCGGCAGCGGCGGCTCCTCGTCGGCCGCCTCCGCCGGTGCGGACCCGTCGACGGACACGGTGCCCGTCACGCCGTGCTGCGCAGCGAGGGCGAGCACCTGGTCGATGACCGCCGTGATCTGGTCCTCGGGCTGGACGCCCTCGAAGAGGGGCACCGGCTGCCCCTGGACGAAGGCGAAGCTGACCGGGACAGCCTGGACCTGGAACGCCTGCAGGATCGCGGGGTTGGCGTCGACGTCGACCGTCACGAGCTGGAAACGACCGCCGTAGCGCTCCGTGACGGCAGCGAAGGTCGTGACGAAGTCGGCCGACTGCTGCAGGCGCGCAGACCACAGCACCATGACGACGGGGTGGCGCGCGCTCGCCGCGATGACGTCGCGGATTCCGGCGTCAGTCCCCTCGATGACGAGGCCCGCAGCAGCGCCCCCAGAGGTGGCGCCCGCGGCGGAACCGGGGCCAGCCTGCGGGGCCGGACGCTTGAGCGAGGACAGGTCGACGGCACCGCGCAGTGCTGCTGCGCTGAATGGCTGGTGACTCATAGATCAATCCTGCCTCACCGCCCGGTTCCGGCGACCAGCTGGTCGGTTGCGGCGACGATACGGGCCTTGCCCGTCGTGGGGATGACGAACGCGATGATCTCGTTGGTCGTGAGGTCGGCCTCGGTGGTGATCTGCTTGATCCCCGTGAGCAGCGTCAGGTCCTTCGACGGCGTCAGCTTGGCCGGGGTGCGCAGCGCGATCGCGTCGCTGCGCACGAGGTCGGCGAAGACGATGGCGCCGTCGCCGCCCTTGAGCCGCAGGCCGCCCAGGATCGCCTTGGGGTCGTGCGTCTGGGTGAAGGTTCCCTGCACCTTGAGGGCCTCGCCCTGGGCCCGGGCCGACTGGACCAGCTGCTGCGTCCACTTGTCGGTGTCGAGGAGCGGTGAGGAGACCGGGTCGGGGTACTTCACCGAGTCGGCATAGGCCTTCACCACGGCGTCAGGCGTGGCGACCAGCCCCTTGCCGGACCCGATCGCCCCGGACCCCTCGCTCAGCGGGTCGAGGGCGTCGACCCGCGCGCCGGGCAGGACCGGCACGAGCGCCGCGACCTTGAACGGCGTGCCCGCCTTGGAGGTCGTGAGCAGGACGAGGACGGGGGCGCCGCTCTTCACCAGGGTCGTCTGGACGAGGATCTGCTGCGGGAGGTCGGTCGAGCGCGAGATGCCGAGGACCTTGGCCCCGGTCGTGGACAGCTCGTTGGCGGCCTTGTCGGCAGCCGTGCGACCGGGGAGCGTCTTGGCCCACGCGTTGGCCGACTCGAGCGCGGCCCCCGCGAAGGCCTTCTGCCGGGCGGCCTCACCCGCCGGCGTGATGTCGTTGCGGGCCGTGACCGCTGCCGCGACGACGGAGTCGGCCTGCGCCTGGGCCGCCGACGGCGCGACCGCCGGCGTGCTCTCCGCGACGTCGCCCTCGTCGGCGTTGCCGGTGCAGGCGGACAGGAGCGTCACACCGAGGAGCAGAGCGGCGAGACCGCGGCGGCGCGTCGCGGGGCTGGGCATGGGGGAGCCTTTCGGTCATCGGCACAGGAACGGCCGAGCAGACCCGGCCGGCGTCCACCATAGACACGATCGGGGCCGCGATCGCAAGTCGGCGCCTGCGGGTTTCAAGGACATTCGGGACACTCCCAGACACCTCGCCCGTCGGCTTCTCGTCGAGGGTGACGAGGGCCACCCGCAGGGCCCGGGCCTGCCCGGGCGCCTCGGCCGCGCCGGGTCCGCTCAGGACCGCCGCACCATCCGCACCTCGGCCGCGCCGGTCGCGTCGTGCTGCGACCGCGCGCCCTCGAGGACGAACCCGTGGCGCGCGTAGAAGGCCCGAGCGCGGGCGTTCTCCTCGACGACCCACAACGTCGCGTCGCGGTCGCCGAGCACGCGGCCGAGGAGCTCGTCGGCGAGCCCCGTGCCGTGGACGTCGGCGAGGAGGTTGACGACGTAGAGCTCCCACTGGGTCGGAGCGTCGTCGTCGCAGCTCGGCCCGGCGCTCGCGAAGCCCACGACACGACCCGCGGCGTCGCGCGCCACGAGCGTGGTCGAGGCGGCGGTGCTGCCGTCGGCCGCCCCGGCCGCGACCGTCCGCCAGTGGTCGGCCGACCGGTTCGCGCTCAGCCCGGCGAGGTGGTCGGCCGGCATGATCCCGGCATACGCCTCGCGCCGCACCCTGACGTGGACCCGGCCGAGCTCGTCGCAGTCGGCGAGCGTGAGCGGCGCGATGGTCCAGGTCGACTCAGTCACCCGTCTGCCGCTGGATCGCGTCCTGGAGCCGGTCGAGCTTGCCGTCGAGCTCGCCGGTGAACCCCGGCCGGATGTCGGCCTTGAGCACGAGACCGACGCGGGGGGACGACTCGGCGAGGACGTCGCAGCAGCGCTTGACGACGGCCATGCACTCGTCCCACTCGCCCTCGATCGTCGTGAACATCGCGTCGGTGCGGTGGGGCAGCCCGGACTCGCGCACGACCCGGATCGCTCGTGCGACCGCGTCGCTCACGGATCCGGTGTCGTCGGCGGCCACGGTCGGGGCAACGGAGAAGGCGATGAGCATGACGACACCGTATGCCGTGGTGCCGGCCTGCGGGCCGCCAGGTCCTCGCCGCTCGGGCGGCTCAGAGCTCCTTCTTCATGGCGAGCGCCTCCTCGATGACCTCGAAGCCGAGGTCTCTGTTGATCTGGACCATCCACGGGTTGGACTCGGCGTTCATGGTCCGGACGGCGGTGCGCTCGGGCGCGATGCGTTCCAGCTCGCGCAGGTTGGCCACCTTGACCGCCATCCCGAGGCGGTGTCCGCGGTGCTCCGGGAGCACGAGCGTGCCCCACTGGAAGGCGAGGCCCGGGTCGCCGGCCGGCAGCGCGATGTCGGAGTAGGCGGCAACCACGCCGGTCGCCCGCTCGACGGCCACCGCCGTGAGGCGCGTCCGCCCGAGCGTCGCCTCGTGGTCGAGGAAGTCCTGGTAGTCGGAGGGCGTCATCGACTCGGCCTCGAAGTCGATCTCGCCCGTGGGCGCGTCGAGGGCGAGCCGGTTGGAGGCGTCGCACAGCGAGGCCCGGAGCTCCTCCGGGACGCCGTTGCGGTGGACCGACACGTCATAGGCTCCGTCGAGGGCTGCGAGGGCCTGCCGCTCGAGCGCGTCGACCCGCTCCCACATGACCGGCAGCCGCAGGCGCCGGACGATCTCGATGTTGGCGAGCGCGTAGCCGTGCTTCTCGGCGAACCGGCGGGCTGCGTGACCGTCACGCGTCCCGATGGGGACGAACACCTCGCCGAGGACGACGTCGCGCTTCTCGGCTGCGGCCGTCTCCTCCGTCCAGGCGGTGAGCGCCGAGCCGATGCCCTGACCGCGGTGGTCCGGGTCGACGTGGAGGTCGGTCCAGCAGAGGTTGGTGTTGTCGCGCTCGGGGAACCAGACTCGGGCCACGCCGACCACCCGACCGTCGACGACGGCCACCGCGGCCTCGTCGTGTTCGCCCGGAAAGGTGTAGCGCAGGTCGCGGGCGAACTCGTCGAGGCTGAGCCGGTGGGGCGAGACGCGCGAGGCGACCTCACTGCGCTGCTGGGCGATCCAGGTCTGCTCGACGACGGCGTCGTCGGAGCGGTCGATCGGGAGGATGTCCATGGCACGACCGTGGCACCGGGGTGGCCGGGTCACAAGGGGTTTTCCCAGACTTCCCGACACCGGTTCAGGGCCGGTGTTCAGAGGTCCTTCTTGAGCGCGAGCGCCTCCTCGACGACCTGGAACCCGAGGTCCTTGTTGATCTGGACCATCCACGGGTTCTGCTCGTCGTTCATCGTCCGGACGTGGGCCCGACGGGGGTCGTGGGCGGCGAGCGCGCGCAGGTTGGCGACCTTGACGGCCATGCCGAGCCGGTGGCCGCGGTGTTCGGGCAGCACGAGCGTCCCCCACTGGTCGACGACGTCGGGGTCGCCGGGGGGCAGGCAGAGGTCGGTGTAGGCCGCGACCGTCCCCGTCGCGCGGTGGACCGCCACCGCGGTCAGCTTGGTCACTCCGATGTCCCGGAGGAACCCCAGGCGCGTCTCGTAGTCCTGCGGCGTCATGCTCTCGGGTTCGAACTCGACGTCGCCCGTGGGGGCATCGAGGATGAGCCGGTTCGACGCGTCGCAGACCCCTTGGCGCAGCTCCTCCGGCACGCCGTCGACGTGCACCGAGATCTCGTAGGCGTCGCCCATCGCGGCCCGCGACCGCGTCTCGTGACCGGCGAGGACGTCCTCGTCGACCGGCAGTGTGAGGCGACGGACGATGTCGATGCTCGAGACCGTGTATCCCCGGTCGAGGGCGAACCGTCCGGCCGGGTGGTCCTCGCGCTGCCCCACCGGCACGAAGACCTCGGCGAGGAGCACCTTGCGGTCCTGGGCGCGGGCCGAGTCCTCCATCCAGCGGACGAGGGCCGAGCCGACGCCGCGCGCGCGATGGTCGGGGTCGACCTTGAGCATGCACCAGCTCTTGTCGAGGTTGTCCCGGTCGGGGAACCAGATCCGCACCATGCCCGCGGGCCGGCCGTCGACGAGGGCCACCGCCGCCTCGTCGTGCTCACCGGGAAACGAGAAGCGCATGTCCCGGACGAACTCCCGGACCGTGCGGCGGTCGGGCTCGATCCGTGATGCGGCATCGCTCCGCTCAACCACCGCGTGCAGCGACGCGAGGAGCGCGTCGTCCGTGCGGTCAACCGTGAGGATCTCCATCCATCGACGGTGGCACCGGTGTGGCCTGCGTCACAAACGGTTTTCCGGACCGACCTCACCGGTCAGCGGTCGAGCCGCTCCACGAGCGCGTCGGCGGCGGCATACGGGTCGAGCGTCCCGTCGACGACTCGGGCTGCGAGTGCTCCCACCCCGGCGCGCCCGTCGAGGTTGCCGAGGCGTCGGCGCAGCACCCCGAGCGCGATCTGCTCGATCTCGTCGGCGGCGCGGCGTTCGCGCCGACGCCGGAGCTCGCCGTTGTCGCCGATGAACGCGCGGTGCTTGTCGAGGGCGGCCATCACCTCGTCGATCCCGATGCCCCGGTCGGCGACCGTCTTGAGGACCGGCGGGCGCCAGAGGCCAGGCTCGGTGCGGTCGCCGAGCGAGATCATGTGCCGCAGGTCGCGGACCGTCGCGTCGGCCCCGTCGCGGTCGGCCTTGTTGACGACGAAGACGTCGCCGATCTCGAGGATCCCCGCCTTCGCCGCCTGGATCCCGTCGCCCATGCCCGGGGCGAGCAGGACGATGCAGGTGTCGGCGAGGCTCGCGATCTCGACCTCGCTCTGGCCGACGCCGACCGTCTCGACGAGGACGACGTCGCAGCCGGCCGCGTCGAGGACCCGGATCGCCTGGGGCGTCGTCCACGACAGGCCGCCGAGGTGGCCGCGCGAGGCCATCGAGCGAATGTAGACCTCGGGGTCGAGGGCGTGGTCCTGCATCCGGATCCGGTCGCCGAGCAGGGCCCCTCCCGAGAAGGGTGAGGACGGGTCGACGGCGAGGACGCCGACCCGTAGCCCACGCTCACGGAACGCCCCGACGAGCGCCGTGGTCGACGTCGACTTGCCGACGCCGGGCGAGCCGGTGATGCCGATGACCCACGCCGTGCCGGTGTGGGGTGCGAGCGCCGCCATCACCTCACGCAGAGCCGGGTGGCCGTCCTCGACGAGGGAGATGAGGCGGGCGACGGCACGCGGCGAACCCGCCCTGGCCGAGGCGACCAGGGCGGGGACGTCGACGGTGCGTCGGGTCAACGGTGCGTCAGGCGGCGGCGCCGGTCTTGGGCACGCGCACGATGAGCGCGTCGCCCTGGCCGCCACCGCCGCACAGGGCGGCCGCGCCGACCCCCCCACCTCGGCGCTTCAGCTCGAGCGCGAGGTGGAGGGCGATCCGGGCGCCCGACATGCCGATCGGGTGGCCGAGCGCGATGGCGCCGCCGTTGACGTTGACCTTCTCGATGTCGATGCCGAGCTCCTTGGCGGAGGCGAGACCGACCGCCGCAAAAGCCTCGTTGATCTCGACGAGGTCGAGGTCGGCCGGCGTGATGCCCTCCTTCTCGCAGGCGCGCGCGATGGCGCGGGCGGGTTGCTGCTGGAGGGTGGAGTCGGGGCCGGCGACCACGCCGTGGGCACCGATCTCGGCGACCCACGAGAGGCCGAGCTCCTCAGCCTTGGCCTTGCTCATGACGACGACGGCGGCGGCGCCGTCGGAGATCTGCGACGCCGAGCCGGCCGTGATCGTGCCGTCCTTGGCGAAGGCCGGGCGCAGGGTGCCGAGCGAGGCGGTCGTCGTGTCGGCACGGATGCCCTCGTCGGTCTTGAACTCGAGCGGGTCGCCCTTGCGCTGGGGGATCGAGACGGAGACGACCTCGTCGTCGAAGAGCCCGTCCTTCCACGCCTTCGCGGCGAGCTGGTGGCTCCGGGCCGAGAACTCGTCCTGCTGCTCGCGGGTGAAGGCCTGCTCACCGGTGTTGGCCGCCTCGGTGAGGGCGCCCATCGCCTGGTCGGTGAAGGCGTCCCACAGGCCGTCGTAGGCCATGTGGTCGCGCATCGTCACGTCGCCGTACTTGTAGCCCTCGCGCGACTTGGTCATGAGGTGCGGCGCGTTGGTCATCGACTCCTGACCGCCGGCGACGACGATCTCGAACTCGCCGGCCCGGATCAGCTGGTCGGCCATGGCGATCGCGTTGATGCCCGAGAGGCAGACCTTGTTGATGGTGATGGCCGGGACGGTCATCGGAATGCCCGCGGCGTGGGCGGCCTGCCGGGCCGGGATCTGGCCGGCGCCGGCCTGGAGGACCTGGCCCATGATGACGTACTCCACCTGCTCGGGCGCGACGCCTGCCTTCTCGAGCGCGCCCTTGATGGCGACGCCCCCGAGGTCGGAGCCGGAGAAGTCCTTGAGGGAGCCGAGCAGGCGCCCCATCGGGGTGCGCGCTCCGGCGACGATCACGGACACGGGGCGGTCAGCACTGGTCATGGCAAAGCCTCTCCAACGTCATTGGGGATGTCCGACTCACTCTAGCCACGCGTCCTGAGACCCCGGCAGGGAGCATGACCAAGCGCACACGGCGCCCCCGTGGGCGGCATACGACCCCGGCCGTATGCCGCTGGGCCGGCCGAGCCGCGCGAGCCGCCCCGTCCCCGGCGTGGCCGGGGACACAGGCGGGATGCGTGTGCAGGCGGCCTCGCCGCCCTACGTTGGGCACATGACCGATCCGCTCTTCACCCACATCGACCACGTCGGCATCGCCGTCGCCGACCTCGACGCGGCCATCGCGTTCTACGAGGAGAAGTACGGCATGCGGATGCTCCACGAGGAGACGAACGAGGAGCAGGGTGTCCGCGAGGCGATGATGGGCGTCGGTGGCTCCGGCTCCTGCATCCAGCTGCTCGCACCCCTGTCTCCGGAGTCGACGATCGCGAAGTTCCTCGACCGGAGCGGTCCGGGCATCCAGCAGCTCGCCTACCGTGTCACCGACATCGACGCCGTCTGCGCGACGCTGCGCGACCGCGGCTTGCGGCTGCTCTACGACACCCCGAGACGCGGGACCTCAGACAGCCGGGTCAACTTCATCCACCCGAAGGATGCCGGCGGCGTCCTCGTCGAGCTCGTCGAGCCCGCCGCCTCAGGTCACTGACGCACGTCGCGCCGACTCACCGGGCGGACCACCAGCTCCCCGACGGTCGCGCGGCGCGCAGAGAGCTCGTGCTCCGTCAGCACGACGAGGGCCGACGTCCATGCGAGGGGGGCGGGCCCTGCGGGGCTCCCGTCCGGGAGGACCTTCTCCGGCAGGCTCCCCCAGGTGGTGCAGTGCGTGTCGAGCCAGCCGAGCCACCGCTCCGCAACGTCGACGTGCCCGCTCGCAGCGGCGGTGTAGGCGACCATGGCCGTCTCCGGGGTCCAGGACACGCCGTCGTGCTTCCAGTCCGCGCCGGGGGCGATCCCGCCGGCCTGCTGGAGGGCGAGCACCGGGTAGCGCTCCCACGCGGTGCGGGCGGCGCGGTCGCCGAGGTGGGCGAAGGGCGGCATGAGCATGGTGACGCCCGCGTCGAGGCCACCGCTGCTGCCGTGCCGCTCGTAGGTGGGACCGAACTCGTCGCGGATCAGGGTCCGGAGGCGAACCGAGGCGGCCACGGATCGCTGCGCTGCGCGTGAGTTCCCCTCTGCCGCATAGGTCCTGGAGGCGGCCTCGAGGCCGGCGGCGAGAGGAGCGGCGGTGCCGAGCGTGACCCGCCGCTCGTCGACCTCCCAGTAGTCAGGGGAGGCCGGCGGCAGGGCTCGGCCGTCCTGCGTCTCGGCGAGCACGAAGCGCACGGCCCGGTCGCGCAACGGCCGCAGGTCCGGCGGGATCGTCGCGGAGTCCGTGTCGTCGGACGTGCCCGCGGCAGAGCGGACCTCGTCGAGGCTCCACAGCACCCAGCCGGCCCCGTCGGTCTGGCGTGGCCGGCCGTCGGGCGGCCCTGAGCCGTCGAGCCGGTAGCGCGCCTCGAACCCGCCGTCGGGAAGCTGGACCCGGGAGAGGAAGCGGAGCGCACGCCAGGCGTCGTCGGGGTGCCCGCTCACGGCATACGCGCTGGCGACGAACGCCGTGTCGCGCGGCCAGGTGTAGGCCCAGGGTCCGTCGGGCCCTGCGGCGACGGCCCCCGAGGGCCGCGTCAGCCCGCGCAGGTCGAGCAGCGCCCGGGAGACGAGGCGCTGCCGGGCACCCGAACCGGGCACCGAGCCCGCCGTGAGCCACATGGCGTCGGACACGGGCCCGATGAGCTCGCCGCCGAGGGAGGCCCGCGCGAACGGGGGCGCGTGCTGCCACTGCTCGCTGTTGCGCAGGACAGGGAGGGGGTCGGGTTCGCCGATCGACAGCCCGGACACCGCCGTGCCGATCCCGGCAGCGGCGACGAGGGCCACCACCCCGGCCGCGAGTCGACGCACGCTCCACCCCCTTCGGTCGGCGTGAAGTGTCCCATGCCGAGACCGGTGCACGCTGGGAGTCACGACATCCGCCCGTAGCATCCGTGCATGGACATCTCGCGACGCCAGGCCATCACCGGTGCAGCCGGCGTCGCCGTCGGCGCTGCGGGCGCCGTCGTCGCCGGCCGGGTCAAGGACCGCCTCGACGAGAACACCCCGCTCCCGTTCTACGGGAGCCCGTCGAGCGCCGTCCGCCCCGACCGGTCGCGGCCCTCGACCGAACGCACCGAGATCGTGTGGAGCGGGCCGGGCGGCCCCGGTGCGGCCCGGCGGGTCGCGCTGACGTTCGACGACGGACCCCACCCCGACTGGACGCCTCGCGTGCTCAAGGCGCTCGAGCAGGCCGACGCGGTCGCGACGTTCTTCTGCCTGGGGCGCAACGTCCGCGACCACGGCGACCTCCACCGCGAGAGCGTCGGTCGCCACGAGCTCGCGAACCACACCTTCGAGCACCCCGACCTCGCCCGGTTCGCCTACGACCGCTGCCGCGAGGAGATCGACCGGACGAGCGAGCTCATGGACCGCACGTACGGCAGCGCCCCGACGCTCTTCCGGCCGCCCTACGGCCACGTCGGCGGCGCCGGCATCCTCGCCGCCGCGGAGGCCGGGTTGACGACCGTGCTCTGGTCGGCACAGGCACGCGAGGACCTCGTCGCGGGCCACCCCGACGGGATCGTCGACGACATCGCCGGCCAGGTGACCGCGGGGAGCATCGTGCTGGCGCACGACACCGGGTCCGCCGACCGGCTCGTCACGATCGACCGGCTCCCCGGCGTCATCGAGCGGCTGCGCGCCGCCGGGTACGAGCTCGTGACGGTCTCGGCCCTCCTCACCGGCTGAAGGGTCGTATGCCGCTCAGCCGGCGGAGCGGCATACGCCTCCTCGCGTGTGGCCGGCCCCGAACCTACCCGCGGGTCACATCGTGACTCACGTCACCGTGTGGTGGGAGTCTCAGAACCGGCGCGGCCAGTGGACCGATCGATACGTTCGGGACAGAACGCCCCAACGACGCTGCGACCGAAGGACCTACACCATGCAGGCCATCCGCGACGCCATCCTCTCCGGCGACCGCTCCGAAGAGACCTACGCTGCCCTCCCGATCCCCGAGACCTACCGTGGCGCGACCGTCCACAAGGACGAGGTGGCGATGTTCGAGGGACTCGTCACGAAGGACAAGGACCCCCGCAGGTCGCTCCACGTCGACGACGTCCCGGTGCCCCAGCTCGCGCCCGGCGAGGCCCTCGTGGCGGTGATGGCGAGCGCCATCAACTACAACACGGTGTGGACCTCGATCTTCGAGCCGATGCCGACGTTCGGCTTCCTCGAGCGTTACGGGCGCACCTCGGAGTTCGCGAAGCGGCACGACCTGCCCTACCACGTCGTCGGGTCCGACCTGGCCGGAGTCGTCCTGCGGACCGGTCCCGGCGTCATGAAGTGGAAGCCCGGCCAGGCGGTCGTCGCCCACTGCCTGTCCGTCGAGCTCGAGGACGCCGACGGCCACAACGACACGATGCTCGACCCGCAGCAGCGCATCTGGGGCTTCGAGACGAACTTCGGCGGGCTCGCCGAGCTCGCCATCGTCAAGGCCAACCAGCTCATGCCCAAGCCCGCCCACCTGACGTGGGAGGAGGCCGCTGCCCCGGGCCTCGTCAACTGCACGGCCTACCGGCAGCTCATCTCCAAGAACGGCGCCGCGATGAAGCTCGGCGACCGCGTCCTCATCTGGGGAGCCTCCGGTGGACTCGGCTCCTACGCGACGCAGATGGCGCTCGCCGGCGGCGCGACCCCGATCTGCGTCGTGTCCTCGCCGGAGAAGGCCGAGATCTGCCGGTCCATGGGCGCCGAGCTCATCATCGACCGCAGCGCCGAGGGCTACCGCTTCTGGAACGAGGACGGCACCGAGCAGAACCCCAAGGAGTGGCAGCGCCTCGGGAAGCGGATCCGCGAGCTGACCGGCGGCTACGACGTCGACATCGTCTTCGAGCACCCGGGCCGCGAGACGTTCGGTGCGAGCGTCTACGTCGCGCGCAAGGGCGGCACCATCGTCACCTGCGCATCCACGTCGGGCTACATGCACGAGTACGACAACCGCTACCTCTGGATGAACCTCAAGCGGATCGTCTCCTCCCACTTCGCCAACTACCGCGAGGCGTGGGAGGCCAACGAGCTGATCGACCGCGGGCTCATCCACCCGACGCTCTCGAAGTCCTACCCCCTCGACGAGGTCGGGCAGGCGGCGCTCGATGTCCACCGCAACGCCCACTCGGGCAAGGTCGGCGTGCTCACCCTCGCCCCCGAGGAAGGGCTCGGGGTGTCCGACCCCGAGAAGCGGGCCCGGTTCGAGACGGAGATCAACCGCTTCCGCAACCAGTGACCCGTCCGCGTCGCGCGGCGACACCGACCGCGTCCGGGGGCCTCGCGTAGGCTCCCGGACGTGGGCATCGTGGGGCGGTGGATCCGATACCGGCGGGAGCAGCGCGACCGCATCGCCGAGCTGCGCAATCCCTACATCGGCGAGGCCGAGGAGACGACGTCGTACGACGCTCCCGAGCCCCGCGATCGGCCTGAGCGCGACCTCATCGCGAGCACTCTCCCCCTCGGCGAGGAGCTCGCGCCTCCCCCGCCGGGGCCGACACGCCGCGACTACGGGACCGCGGGTCTGCCCCTCAACCGCCAGTCGCCGTTCTACGTGGGCTTCGTCGGCGCCCTCGGTGTCCTGGCGGCGTATGCCGTCGTCCAGGCGATCGGCCGCCTCGACACGACCATCACGCTGCTCATCGTCGCCTTCTTCCTCACCCTGGCCCTCAACCCGATCGTCGAGGCGCTGACCCGGCGACGGGTGCGGCGCGGCTGGGCCGTCGCCCTCGTCTTCCTCGCGGTCGTCGCCGTCTTCACCCTCATCGGCTGGGTCGTCATCCCGCCCGTGGCCGCCCAGGGCACCGAGCTCGCCAAGAACGCGACGACGATCCTCGACGACCTCCTCAAGAACCCGTGGGTCCAGGACGTCGACCACCGCTACCAGCTCGTCCAGAGGATCCAGACGGAGATCAACAAGCGGATCGCCGACGGCAACCTCTGGGCCGGCATCTTCGGCGGCGTCCTCGACGCCGGCAAGATCATCGCTGCCGGGATCTTCAGCGCCCTGACCGTCCTCGTCCTCACCCTCTACTTCCTCACCTCCCTGCCCGCGGTGAAGCAGGCGGCCTACGCCGTCGTCCCCGCCAGCCGCCGGGTTCGCGTCATCTCCCTCGCGGAGGAGATCATGCGCCGCGTCGGGTCCTACGCGATCGGCCAGGTCGCCGTCGCGGCGATCAACGCCTTCTTCGCGTGGATCATGATGAGCCTGCTCGACCTCAAGTTCGCGGCGGTGCTCGCCGTCGCGGTCGGACTGCTCGGGCTCATCCCCATGATCGGGGCGACCCTCGGCGCGACCGTCGTCGCGATCGTCGCCTTCTTCGACGAACCGAAGAAGGCCCTCATCGTCATCATCTACTTCATCGTCTACCAGCAGATCGAGAACTACGCCGTCATGCCGCGGGTCATGCAGCGCACGGTCGCGGTCCCCGGCGCGGTGACCGTCGTCGCCGCCCTCGCCGGCGGGACCCTCCTCGGGATCCTCGGCGCCCTGCTCGCGATCCCGTTCGCGGCCGGGGCTCTGCTCATCTACGAGGAGGTCCTCGTGCCGCGCCAGCGCCACCACTGACGGGCCGGAGATGTCGGGTAGGTCAGAATGAGCCATGGCCGACACCCCCAGCAGGCGCTTCTCGTGGACGACCATCGCCCCCATCGTCGCCATCGTGGCCCTGGCCGCGACGTGGGGGCGCGTGCCCGGCACCGCCGTCGTCATCCTCGTGGCAGTCCTGCTCGGCGCGTCCGTCACGGCGGCCGTGCACCACGCCGAGGTCGTGGCACACCGCGTCGGCGAGCCGTTCGGGTCGATCCTGCTCGCCGTGGCCGTGACCATCATCGAGGTGGGCCTCATCGTCACCCTCATGGCCTCCGGCGGCGAGTCGGCCTCGACGCTGGGACGCGACACGGTCTTCGCCGCTGTCATGATCACCTGCAACGGCATCCTCGGGCTGTCGATCTACCTGTCCTCCAGGCGATTCGGCTTCAGCCACTTCAACGCCGAGGGCACGGGCGGCGCGCTCGCCACGGTCGTGACCCTCGCCGGCACCTGCCTCGTCCTTCCGAGCTTCACGCTCGGCGAGCCCGGCCCTCGTTTCACCGGGGCGCAGCTCGCCTTCGCAGCCGTCGCGTCGCTCGCGCTCTACGCGATGTTCATCGTCAACCAGACCAAGCGCCACCGTGACTTCTTCCTGCCCGTGACCGCCGAGGGAACGCTCGTCGACGAGGACGACCACGCCGACCCGCCGACCACGCAGACGGCCCTGCTCAGCCTCGGGCTGCTCCTCGTCTCGCTCGTGTCCGTCGTCGGCCTGGCCAAGGTCGAGTCGCACGCGATCGAGGACGCCGTCGCGGCGGTCGGCTTTCCCGAGTCCTTCGTCGGGGTCGTGATCGCCCTGCTCGTCCTCGCCCCCGAGACGCTGGCGGCGGTGCGGGCCGCCCGCCGGGACCGCGTCCAGACGAGCCTCAACCTCGCGCTCGGCTCGGCCATGGCGAGCATCGGCCTGACCATCCCCGCCCTGGCGCTCGCCTCGATCTGGCTCGAGGGCCCGCTCGAGCTCGGGCTGGGCGCGACGCAGATGGTCCTGCTCGCGATGACCGTGATCGCAGCGGTGCTCACCGTCGTCCCGGGACGCGCGACGCGCCTGCAGGGCGGCGTCCACCTCGTCCTGCTCGCGGCCTTCGTCTTCCTCGCGATCAACCCGTAGGCCGTATGCCGCTCACCGCGCTCCGCCTCAACGGTAGGAGTTGCCGGGTGGGCGGGCGTCGCGGCGCTGCCAGCACCCGGTGTGCCAGTGGCGCCGGTCGCCGAGGCCGCCCACCCCGTCGGCCGGCCAGGCGACGACGTGCGGCACCCCGGGCGGGATGTCCTGCTGGCAGCCGGGGCAGAGGTAGGCCCGCGTCGCGGACGCCCCGCTCACGGAGCGGACGGTCCAGCGCCCACCGGCATACGACTCCTCGCGCGTCGTGCCGCCCTGAAGCCGGGTGACGTCGAGCGGCACGTGCTCGCGCGCATGCTTGCTTCGTCTGCTCGACCGGGGCATGGACCGATTGTGTCACCGCGCGCAGCTGGGCCTCGCCAGGCTAGGACCCCTCGGGCGCCGAGAACTGGTCGGCCATGGCCCCCTGGGCCTCGTCGACGATCTGACGCATCGCGTGCTCCGCGGCGGCAGCGTCGCGGTCGGCGATCGCCTCTGCGACCTCGCGGTGCCAGCGGATGGCGTCGGGGTTGGGCTCGTCGGGCATGAGGTGGTGGTGCGTCCGGCCGGCGAGGACCTCCTCGACGAGCCCGCCAAAACGCGCCAGCATCGGGTTGCCGGAGGCGGTGAGCAGGGTGCGGTGGAACAACGCATCGTGGCGCAGGTAGGTCTCGAGGTCGCCCCGACGACCGGTCGTCGACATCGCGGCGGCAGCAGCGGCGAGCGCGTCCTGGGCCTCCGAGTCGGCGCGGGTCGCCGCGAGCCCGGCCGCGACCGGCTCGATGCCGCGGCGGAGCTCGCTCAGGGCCTGGAGCTCCTGCGCCCGGCCGGGCCCCGCGAGGCGCCAGCGGACGATGAGCGGGTTGAGGGCGTCCCAGTCGGCCTCGGGGCGCACGGTCACGCCGACGCGCCGCCGGCTCTCGGTGACGCCCATCGACTCGAGGACCTTGAGCGCCTCACGGACGATCGAGCGGGACACGCCGTAGCGCCGTTCGAGCTGCTCGATGGACAGGACGGCGCCGGAGGGCAGGGAGCCTCCGACGAGGTCGGCGCCGAGGCGGTCGAGCAGCGTCGCGTGCTTGCCGAGCGGCGGGCCCGGCCGCGAAGACGAGGTAGCGGAGGGTTCCTCCGGTCGGGCGTCCGGGGACTGGGCGTCACTGCTCATGGCCGACATCCTGCCCTATCTTCCGACGCCACCGCGACGATTTCGGCATGCCTTAGCGCAGAGCGCCTCCCATTCGTATGACGAGTTGCCGCTCGACCGAGGCTGCAGCTCAGGCGTACGTCCGGAAGCCGCGGCCCGTCTTGCGCCCGAGGTAGCCGGCCCGGACGAGGTTCTCGAGGAGCGGGGCCGGCGCATAGCCGCGCTCGCGGAACTCGAGGTAGAGCTCGCGCTCGATGGCGAGCGACACGTCGAGTCCGACGACGTCGAGCAGCTCGAACGGGCCCATCGGCAGGCCGCAGCCGGTCTTCATCGCCGTGTCGATGTCGTCGGCGGTCGAGTAGTTGGCCTCGAGCATCTTCACGGCATCGTTGAGGTAGGGAAAGAGCAGCGCGTTGACGATGAAGCCGGCGCGGTCGCCACAGGTCACGGCGTGCTTGCCGACGGTGGCGCAGAGCTCCTGGATCGTGGCCACGACGTCGTCGGCGGTGGACACCGTGCGGACCACCTCGACGAGCTTCATGATCTGAGCGGGGTTGAAGAAGTGCATCCCCACGACGTCCTGGGGGCGCTTCGTCGCCGCGGCGCACTCGACGACGGGCAGCGAGCTCGTCGTCGTCGCGAGGATCGCCCCCGGCTTGCAGATCTCGTCGAGGTTCTCGAAGAGGGCGCGCTTGACCGCGAGGTCCTCGACGACCGCCTCGACGACGAGGTCGACGTCGGAGAGGTCGTCGAGTCGCGTCGTGCCGGTCAGGCGGGCCAGGGCCGCGTCCCGCTCCTCTCCCGTGGCCTTGCCGCGCTGGACCGCCTTCTCGAGACTGCGCGCGACGGCGTCGCGGACACCCTCGACCTTGCTCTCGGTCCGGGCGACGTAGACGACGTCGAGCCCGGCCTTGGCGAAGACCTCGACGATCCCGGTCGCCATCGTGCCCGAACCGACGACACCGACCCGGCTGATCGGTCGGATGCGCCCGTCACCGTCCTCGACGGGCGGCGGGGTCAGGGCGTCGTCGACGACCTCGGACTTGCCGGGAGCGGCATACGTGTAGAAGCCACGGCCCGACTTGCGGCCCTTGAGGCCCGCCGTGACCATCTGCTTGATGATCGGGCTCGGCGCGTGGAGGCGGTCGCGGCCCTGCTTGTACATCGTGTCGAGGATCTCGTACGCGGTGTCGAGGCCGATGAGGTCCATGAGGGCGAGCGGGCCCATCGGGTAGCCGCAGCCGAGGCGCATCGCCGCATCGATGTCCTCACGCGTGGCGTACTTGCTCTCGAACATCGCGACCGCGTGGTTGAGGTAGCCGAAGAGCAGGGCGTTGGCGATGAAGCCGGCCTTGTCGCCGACGATGACCGGCTTCTTGCCGATCCGCTCGGCGAGCGCCTTGACGTCCTCGAAGATCTCGTCGCTCGTGATGACCGTCTTGATGACCTCGACGAACTGCAGGACCGGTGCCGGGTTGAAGAAGTGCATCCCGACGACCCGCTTCGGGTTGACGGTCGCGACCGCGATCTCGGTGACCGGCAGCGACGAGGTGTTGGTCGCGAGGATCGCGTCGTCGGCCACGATCGCGTCGAGCTTGGCGAAGATCTCCTTCTTGAGGTCGAGGTGCTCGGGGACCGCCTCGACGACGAGCTGGCAGTCGCGCAGGCCGCCCATGTCGGAGGTGAAGTGGACCCGCGCGTGCAGCGCCGCCTGCTCGTCCTCGGTCAGCTTGCCGCGGGCGACGGCCCGCCCGGTGGAGTTCGAGAGCACCCCGCGGCCCTTCTCCACCGCCTCGTCGGAGACCTCGACCGCGACGACGTCGATGCCGTTGCGGGCGAAGACCTCGACGATGCCGGCACCCATGGTGCCGAGTCCGATCACGCCAACCTTGGTGAAGTCACGAGCCATGCGCCGAGTCTGACAGAGCCCGTATGCCGCTCACACCCGTCCGGTGCGTGACGCTCCCCACCCCACTCGCCAACCCCTGCCACGTGAACGCGGCGTTCACCGGGCTGGAGCGGGAGCTGGAGCGGGAGCTGGCGCAGGGACCGGCGCGATCGGCGTGATCTAGGGTGGTCCGGTGCGTCTCGTCATTGCCCGCTGCAGCGTCGACTACGACGGCCGTCTCACCGCCCACCTGCCCCTCGCGACGCGCCTGCTCGTCGTCAAGGCGGACGGGTCGGTCCTCGTCCACAGCGACGGCGGCTCGTACAAGCCGCTCAACTGGATGTCACCGCCGTGCTCGATGGCCGAGTCCGACCCCGACGAGAGCCAGGCCGCCGACGGGGTCGTCGCGGTGTGGCACGTCCGCCACGCGAAGAGCGACGACCGCCTGACGGTCCGCATCCACGAGATCCACCACGACAGCGCGCACGAGCTCGGCGTCGACCCCGGGCTCGTCAAGGACGGCGTGGAGGCGCACCTGCAGAAGCTGCTCGCCGAGCACATCCACACCCTCGGTGACGGCTACTCCCTCGTCCGGCGCGAGTACATGACGGCGATCGGTCCGGTGGACATCCTCGCCCGGGACCCCAGCGGCTCGAGCGTCGCCGTCGAGATCAAGCGGCGCGGCGAGATCGACGGCGTCGAGCAGCTCACCCGGTATCTCGAGCTGATGAACCGTGACCCGCTCCTCGCCCCCGTGACCGGGGTCTTCGCCGCACAGGAGATCAAGCCCCAGGCGCGCACGCTCGCCGAGGACCGCGGCATCCGCTGTCTCGTGCTCGACTACGACGCGCTCAAGGGCATCGACGACGCCGAGGCCCGCCTCTTCTGAGCTACTCGAGCGGCCCCTTCACGGTGCCGTCGGCGTCGACGAGCATGAGGACGGGCTCTGGCTCGTCGCCGCCACGGACGACGACGACCGTCTCACCCCGGTGGCGGTCCGCGATCCCCTCGAGGTCGGGCGTGCCGTCCCCCAGGTCACCGTGGGCGAGGTGCGACGGGACCCCGAGATCGTCCGCCAGCGACTCGACCGGGCCCGTGTCGGGCACGTCGTCGGCGGCATACACCGCCTGGACCCTCTCGCGGTAGAGCTCGGACGCGAGCCAGGGGATGTCGCCGAGCCCGGCGGGGGTGAGCAGGATGATCCGGGCGGCGCACTGGAGGTCGCTCATGGTGAGACGCTACGCCGTCCACGTGGGCCGCGG
This sequence comes from Intrasporangium oryzae NRRL B-24470, assembly GCF_000576595.1. Taxonomy (GTDB): domain Bacteria; phylum Actinomycetota; class Actinomycetes; order Actinomycetales; family Dermatophilaceae; genus Intrasporangium_C; species Intrasporangium_C oryzae. The sequence continues at coordinate 82,602 of NZ_AWSA01000012.1, forward strand.
TCGGCTTCGGTGAGGGGTGTGAGAAGCGCCGCCTCCTCCCGCCGCGCCCTCCCCTCGAGCACCTCAGGCTGGTGCCGGCTCGAGTGGGGCGAGGCCCCGTGAGCGGCGGATCACGCCGACGATCTCGCCCATGATGTCGTTGAGGCCGAAGTCCTTCGGCGTGAAGACCATCGCGACACCCGCCTCGCGGAGGGCCACCGCGTCGGCCTCCGGGATGATGCCCCCGACGATGACCGGCACGTCGCCGGCCCCGGCCTCGCGCAGGCCCCGAAGAACCTCGGGGACAAGCTCCATGTGCGAGCCCGACAGGATCGAGATGCCCACGAGGTGCACGTCCTCGGCCACCGCGGCCGCGACGATCTGCTCGGGCGTGAGCCGGATACCCTGGTAGATCACCTCGAAGCCCGCGTCGCGGGCCCGCACGGCCACCTGCTCTGCGCCGTTGCTGTGGCCGTCGAGCCCGGGCTTGCCGACGAGGATGCGCAGCTTCTCGCCGAGCTCCTCGCTCGTTCGGGTCACAAGCGCGCGGACGTGGGCGAGCGCCTCGCCGGGCTCCGCCGTGCCGACCCCGATCGAGCCCGAGACCCCCGTGGGGGCGCGGTACTCGCCGAACTCGGCGCGCAGGGCCGCGGCCCACTCCCCTGTCGTCACGCCCGCCCGGGCACAGTCGAGGGTCGCGGCCATGAGGTTCGTCCCGCCTGCGGCGTCGGCGGCGAGCCGCTCGAGCGCCGCCGCGGCGCGCGCACGCGACCCGGGGTCGGCGTCGCGGGCCTCCCTCCACCGCCGGACCGCGTCGGCCGCGGCGTGCTCCACCGCCGGCTCGACCGTCTGGATCGCCGTCTCGAGGTCGGCGGTCAGCGGGTTGGGCTCCGTCGTGTCGAAGCGGTTGAGGCCGACGACGACGTCGTCGCCCGCCTCGATCCGCCGGCGACGCTCCGCGTGCGAGGCGACGAGCGCGGACTTCATGTAGCCGGACTCGACGGCGGCCACCGCTCCGCCCATCTGCTCGATCCTGGCCATCTCGACGCGAGCCCCCGCGACGAGGTCGGCGACCTTGGCCTCGACGACCACCGACCCGGTGAACAGGTCGTCGTACTCGAGCAGGTCGGACTCGAAGGCGAGGACCTGCTGCATCCGGAGCGACCACTGCTGGTCCCAGGGCCGGGGCAGGCCGAGCGCCTCGTTCCATGCCGGCAGCTGGATGGCCCGGGCTCGGGCGTCCTTGGACAGGGTCACCCCGAGCATCTCGAGAACGATCCGCTGGACGTTGTTCTCGGGCTGGGCCTCCGTCAGGCCGAGGCTGTTGACCTGGACCCCGTAGCGGAAGCGGCGCGCCTTCGCGTCCGTCACGCCGTAGCGCTCGCGCGTCAGCCCGTCCCAGATCTCGACGAAGGCGCGCATCTTGCACATCTCCTCGACGAAGCGCACGCCCGCGTTGACGAAGAACGAGATCCGCGCGACGACGTCGGCGAACTCCGCCTCGGGGACCTGGCCGGAGGCCCTGACCGCGTCGAGCACGGCGATGGCGGTGCTCATGGAGAAGGCGATCTCCTGGACCGGCGTGGCGCCGGCCTCCTGCAGGTGGTAGCTGCAGATGTTGATCGGGTTCCACTTCGGGATCTCGCGGACCGTGTACGCGACCATGTCGGTGATGAGCCGAAGCGACGGCGCGGGCGGGAACACATACGTCCCCCGCGAGAGGTACTCCTTGATGATGTCGTTCTGGGTCGTCCCGGAGAGCGCCCGCACCCACTCGGCGGGGTCCTCGCCTGCCGCCTCGGCCTGGCGTTCGGCCGTCGCCTGGTAGAGCGCGAGGAGCCACATCGCCGTCGAGTTGATCGTCATGGACGTGTTCATGCCACGCAGGGGGATGCCGCTGAAGAGAGCTTCCAGGTCGCCGATGTGGCTGATCGGGACGCCCACCTTGCCGACCTCTCCGCGTGCGAGCGGGTGGTCGGGGTCGTAACCGGTCTGGGTCGGCAGGTCGAAGGCGACCGACAGCCCGGTCTGGCCCTTGGCGAGGTTGCGGCGGTAGAGCTCGTTGCTCGCGGCGGCGCTCGAGTGGCCGGCATACGTCCGCATGACCCACGGTCGGTCACGGGCGGGACGGGCCGCACCCGCGGCGGGGCTCTCCTGCGAAGACATGCCCCGACCGTACTCGCGGGTCACCGCGCCGGGGAGACGCTCAGGCGGTGAGAGGCGCCACAGTCGCGGCGTGGGCCGGAGCTGCGTGGCGCGAGGCGAGGATGCGGTCGAGCCGGCACCCGCGCAGGAGGCGTGCCGTCCGGTCGCTCGGGTCGACGAGGAAGAGCTGGCGCTGCTCGCGGGACGCCCGGCGATGGATGTGGACGAGCACGCCGAGACCCGTGGCGTCGCCGATCTCGGCATCGCGCAGGTGGAGGCGGAGCTCGCCCGGACCACGCGCGATGACGTCGTGGATCGCGTCGCGGATGTCGGGAACGGTATGGACGTCGAGCCGCCCTTCGATGATCACGTCGTGACCGTCGGGCGCGTCGAGGACAAGGACGGGGCCGGGCTTCGGAGCCCGGCCACGGGTGTTCAGCGTCATCGTGACCCCTCTCAATGCTGCTGCATCACCATCATGACGCCTCAGCCCTCGGAAACGTTGTCCCTCGGAGTCAAGAAAGGGTCAAGAAAATACATCGTTCGCCATGAACGCTTTGTTACAGGGGACCGAGACCGGATCTCCTGCCACCGCAGAGACGCGGCCGTCACCGGACCGTTCCCCGTCACCGACGGGCCGTCAGTCAGTCAGCCAGTCAGCCAGTCAGTCAGTCGTACCAGGTCTCGTCGGCCTCGCGCGTCACGTCGGCGCCGAGCTCGCGCAGGGCCACCTCGAAGCGGGGGTACCCCCGGTCGATGTGGTGGACGCCGCTGACGAGCGTGTCGCCCTCCGCGACGAGCCCCGCGATGACGAGGGCCGCCCCCGAGCGGATGTCGCTGCTCTCGACGGGCGCGCCGGACAGGAGCGGCACCCCGTGGGTCATGACGTGGTGCCCGTCGATCTGGGCGTCGGCGCCGAGGCGTGCGAGCTCCTGGACCGTGCGGAAGCGGGCCTCGAAGAGGTTCTCGGTGACCATCGCGCTCCCCCGGGCCACGGCGTTGTAGGTCAGGGCGAACGGCTGCAGGTCGGTGGGGAAGCCCGGGTAGGGCAACGTGGCGACGTCGAAGGCAAGGGGACGGTCGGGGCCCGCCGCCACGCGGAAGCCCCGTCCGGTCGTCTCGACGAGGCACCCGGCGGCCCGGAGTGCGGCCAGCGGCGCCCGGAGGTGGTCGGCAACGCCACCGACGACCTCGATGTCGCCGCGCGTCGTGGCGGCCGCGAACGCCCAGGTCCCCGCCGCGATCCGGTCGGGGACCACCCGGTGCTCCGTCGGCGACAGCTCGGCGACGCCGTCGACGACGATCCGCGACGTTCCGGCACCCTTGATGCGCGCCCCCATGGAGCCGAGCATCTCGGCGATGTCGACGATCTCCGGCTCCTTGGCCACGTTGTCGATCGTCGTGCGGCCCCGGGCGAGGACCGAGGCCGTGAGGACGTTCTCGGTCGCCCCCACGCTCGGGAAGTCGAGTCGGATGTCCGCCCCGCGCAGGCCGCCGCGCGCCTCGGCGACGAGGTAGCCGTGGGCGACGTGAACGCTCGCGCCGAGCGCCTCCAGCCCGGCCGCGTGCAGGTCGAGGCCACGTGAGCCGATCGCGTCTCCTCCGGGCACCGCGACGTCGGCCTCGCCCACGCGGGCCACGAGGGGCCCGAGGACCGAGATCGAGGCCCGCAGGGCCCGGACGAGCTCGTAGTCGGCGCGGTGCCCGAGGACGTGCGGCACGTCGAGGACGACGGTGCCCGACTCGGGGTCGTAGTCGACGGTGACACCGAGCCGGCGCAGCAGCTCGGCCATGATCGAGACGTCGGCGATGGCGGGCACGTTGCGAAGCGTCGTGCGCCCGGGAGCGAGGAGCGCCACCGCCATCAGCTTGAGGGCGCTGTTCTTGGCGCCCACGACCGGCACCTCGCCGACCAGGCGGGCACCTCCGACCACTCGGAACCGCTCTCTCACCCTGCAGACCCTATCCGTCGCCGGGGCGTCCACCGGCAGGTGAGAGAGTGGCCCCATGGTCAACCTGACGAGGATCTACACCCGCACCGGCGACGACGGCACGACGGCCCTCGGGGACTTCTCGCGAACGAGCAAGAACGACCCCCGGCTGAACGCCTACGCCGACACCAACGAGGCCAACGCGGCCATCGGGATCGCCATCGCATGCGGCGAGCTGGGCGACGACCTCCGATCGACGCTGCTCCGCGTGCAGAACGAGCTCTTCGACGTCGGGGCCGACCTGTCGACGCCGCTCCGCGAGTCCTACGAGTACCCCCCGCTGCGCGTCCAGCAGCCCTGGATCGACGACCTCGAGCACGACTGCGACCACTACCTCGAGCAGGTCGAGAAGCTCCGCTCCTTCATCCTGCCGGGCGGCACACCCGGGTCGGCCTACCTCCACCTCGCGACGACGATCGTCCGGCGCGCCGAGCGAGCCACGTGGGCCGCGGTCGAGCACCACGGCACCGAGCCGGGCGACCACCGCGGTGCGGGTGGCGTCAACATCCTGACCGCGCGCTACCTCAACCGGCTGTCGGACCTGCTCTTCATCCTCGCCCGCGTCGCCAACAAGCCGATCGGCGGCGACATCCTCTGGCAGCCGGGCGGTGGCCGCGTCGAGAAGCCCGAGCGCGCGCACAAGCACTGAGGGACACCGCCGACGTATGCCGCTGGGCGGGCACCCGGCCCGCCGTGGCCACCGTGCTCGCCCAGCGGCATACGGGGGCGTTCGGCCGCCCTCAGGCGACGTTGACGTTGTAGCCGGGCGGGGCGGCTTCCTGCCACGAGCGCAGCGCGGTGTAGGCGGGGCCCTGGAGGGCGAGCTCGAAGGTCTTGGCCCGGTCGGTGCACACGACGCGGTAGGCGTCGGGGAGCACCGCGATCGCCTCGGCGCGCGGGAGCCGGCGGGGGGCCGTGAGCAGCAGCGACTGGCGCTGCCAGCGATGCTTCGGGCGCAGCGACACGCCCCCGAGCGTGTACCACTCGAGGGCGTGCTCGCCGAAGCGGATGAGACCGAGGTGCCACCGGTCGGTCTCGGTCGGGCGCAGTCCACAGAGCGTGAGTGGCAGCCCGTGCGCGATGTAGCGGCGGCGCAGGAACGTCGCCGCGAGGACGACGACGGCGATGACGAGCAGCGTGCCGATCACGATCTCGAAGCTGGCGAGAGCGGACGGCACGAGCCGGGCCTCAGTTGGCCGTGGCCTGCAGGGACGAGGCGTCGACGTGCTCGGCGACGATCGTCACGACGTTGGAGTCGACCGAGAGGAACCCGCCGTCGACGGTGACCGTCTGGCGCCCGCCGTCGAGGTCCTCGATCATCACGTCGCCCTCGACGAGGATGCCGAGAAGGGGCGTGTGGCCGGGCAGGATGCCGAGCTCACCGGCGACCGATCGGGCGCGCACGAACTTGGCCTCGCCCTCCCAGACCTTGCGGTCGGCTGCGACCATCTCAACCTTGAGTGAACTCACGTGTTCCTCCGGATCGTGGGGGTGTGCTCCGAAGTTTAGTGCCTCTGGAAGGATGCTCCGTACCCGAGTCGGCCGACGCCGCCTCCCCACCCCCAGACTCCCCAGGAGCATTGATGAGCACTGCTGTGTCCGACGCCCTTCTCGCAGAGAGCCGCCGTCCTGCCGCGGTGGCCGCGCTGACCGACGTCATCGACGCGGAGGTCGCCGACAAGTCCGGTTTCGGCGGCACCGCCGTCAAGGTCGGCTACGCCGCGGCCAAGAAGCTCGGCGGTGACTTCGTCGCCAGCGCGACCGACCGCCTCCTCCCCCAGTTCGCCGTCGCGCTCGACCCGTTCTGGGAGACCAAGGGCGACCAGCCGTTCGGCGCGCACCTGGCCAGCCGCGCCGACGAGGCCGCCGACGCGCTCCTCGCCGTGACGGACGCGAAGGCCGCCAACACCGCGCACCGGGCCGCCACGAAGGTCTACGACTCGCTGCGCGGCGCGGCCAAGGACAACGTCATCGCCGCACTGCCGCGCCTCGGCGCTGCGGTGGAGGGCCTCGTCGCCTGACGAGCACCCCGACGTATGCCGCTGGGCGGGCACCCGATCGTGGGGGCCCGCCCAGCGGCATACGGGAGTGGAGGCGTCAGTCCGAGGCGACGCGTGGTTCGCGGTCCTTGGCCAGCCGCGGCAGCTCGGGCTTGAAGTCGGCGCCGAGGTCCTGGATCGCCGTCCGCGCGAAGACCTGCTGCTGCGTCACGACGCGCTCGGCCCGGCCCCGGCCGAGGAAGCTGATCGCCCAGTGGAGCAGCGTCGTCACGCGGTGCTTGAACCCGATGATGTAGACGAGGTGGACCGCGAGCCACATGACCCAGGCGATGAACCCGCTGAACTGGGCCTTGCCCACCGAGGCGACGGCCGAGAAGCGGGAGATCGTCGCCATCGATCCCTTGTCGAAGTACTCGAACGGACCCTTGGGCGGCTTGCCCTCGAGGCGCCTGCGGATCTGGTCCGCGGCGTAGCGGCCACCCTGGATCGCGACCTGCGCGACCCCCGGCAGGCCCTTGAGCGCCATCATGTCGCCGACGACGAACACCTCGGGGTGGCCGGGCAGGGTCAGGTCGTCCTGGACCTCGACCCGGCCGGCGCGGTCGATGCCGGCGCCCGACTGTTCGGCGAGCTGGCGGCCGAGCGGTGACGCGCTGACGCCGGCCGCCCACACCTTGCAGACCGACTCGATCCGCTCGCGGGTGCCGTCGCCGAGCTCGACGTCGATGCCGGTCGAGTCGACGCCGACCACCTTCGCCCCGAGCCGGACCTCGACGCCCATCGTGTCGAGGCGCCGCTCCGCGCGGTCGCCGAGCTTCTCGCCGAACGAGCCGAGCACCTGGGGTGCGGCGTCGAGCAGGACGACGCGGGCCTTCGCCGGGTCGATCCGGCGGAAGTCGCGGCGCAGCGTGCGGTGCGCGAGCTCCGCGATCTGACCGGCCATCTCCACGCCGGTGGGACCCGCACCGACGACGACGAACGTCATGAGGCGCTCGATCTCGGCCGGGGTCGAGGCGAGCTCGGCGAGCTCGAACGATCCGAAGATCCGGCCACGCAGCTCGAGCGCGTCGTCGATCGACTTCATGCCCGGCGCATGGCGGGCGAACTCGTCGTTGCCGAAGTACGACTGGCCCGCGCCCGCGGCGACGATGAGCGAGTCGTACGGCGTGACGGTCTCGCGGCCGACGGCGGAGTGGGTCACCGTCCGCGCCTCGAGGTCGATGCGCTGCACGTCGCCGAGGAGCACCTTGGCGTTGTCCTGCCGGTGGAGGACCTCGCGCGTCGCCGGCGCGATCTCGCCCTCGGACAGGATGCCCGTCGCGACCTGGTAGAGGAGCGGCTGGAAGAGGTGGTGGGTCGTGCGGGCGATGAGCGTCACGTCGACGTCGGCCTTCTTCAGGCGCTGCGTGCTGAAGAGGCCGCCGAAGCCGGATCCGATGACGACGACCCGGTGGCGTGCGCTGGACTGGCTGGACGATGTCACGATGCTCCTTGTCGAACTCTGGGACCTTCGGTGGCGTCGGTCCGCATCCCAGTCAACACCGGGCTGGCACCTGCCATGCCCGGCGAGTTGGTCCGCGAGACGGCCCGGGGAAACGCACAGCGCCGATGTCCCGTGCGGGACACCGGCGCTGGCATGGTGCTGGTCGTGCTGGTCGTGCTGGTCGAGCTGGTCGAGCTGGTCGTGCAGGCGTGCTGGTGGGACTCAGAGGTTCTTCTGGATCTCCGCCCACTGGCGCTCGACGTCGTCGAGGCCACCGCACATGAAGAAGGCCTGCTCGGCGACGTGGTCGTACTCGCCGTCGGCGATCTTCGTGAAGGCCTCGACCGTGTCCTTGAGCGGGACGGTCGAGCCCTCGATGCCGGTGAACTGCTTCGCGACGTAGGTGTTCTGCGACAGGAAGCGCTGGATGCGGCGAGCGCGGTTGACGAGGATCTTGTCCTCTTCGGAGAGCTCGTCGATACCGAGGATCGCGATGATGTCCTGCAGCTCCTTGTTGCGCTGGAGGATCGACCGGATCCGCACCGCGGTGCTGTAGTGGTCCTGCGCCACGTAGCGCGGGTCGAGGATGCGCGAGGTCGAGGTCAGCGGGTCGACGGCGGGGTAGATACCCATCGACGCGATGTCACGCGAAAGCTCGGTCGTCGCGTCGAGGTGCGCGAACGTCGTCGCGGGGGCGGGGTCGGTGTAGTCGTCGGCCGGCACGTAGATCGCCTGCATCGAGGTGATCGAGTGACCACGCGTCGAGGTGATGCGCTCCTGGAGCGTTCCCATCTCGTCGGCGAGGGTGGGCTGGTAGCCCACGGCGGACGGCATACGGCCGAGGAGGGTCGAGACCTCGGAGCCGGCCTGCGTGAAGCGGAAGATGTTGTCGATGAAGAGGAGCACGTCCTGCTTCTGGACGTCGCGGAAGTACTCCGCCATCGTCAGCGCGGACAGGGCGACGCGCAGACGCGTGCCCGGCGGCTCGTCCATCTGGCCGAAGACGAGGGCGGTCTGGCCGAGGACGCCGGCCTCCTCCATCTCGACCATGAGGTCGTTGCCCTCACGGGTGCGCTCGCCGACACCGGCGAACACGGAGACACCACCGTGGTCGCGGGCCACACGGGCGATCATCTCCTGGATGAGGACGGTCTTGCCGACACCGGCACCACCGAAGAGGCCGATCTTGCCACCCTGGACGTACGGGGTGAGCAGGTCGATGACCTTGATGCCCGTCTCGAACATCGTGGTCTTGGACTCGAGCTGGTCGAAGGCCGGAGCCTTGCGGTGGATGCCCCACCGCTCCTTGACCTCGAGGGTCTCGCCCTCGGCGAGGTTCATGCACTCGCCCGTCGTGTTGAAGACGTGACCGAGCGTGACGTCCCCGACCGGGACGGTGATGGGGCCACCGGTGTCCTGGACCGCCGAGCCGCGGACGAGGCCGTCGGTGGGCTGGAGGGAGATGGCGCGAACCATGTTGTCGCCGATGTGCTGGGCGACCTCGAGGTTGATGTTCTTCGTCTCACCGCCGAGCGCGACCTGCGTCGTGAGCAGGTTGTACTGCTCCGGCATCGCGTCGGCGGGGAACTCCACGTCGACGACCGGGCCGATGATGCGAGAGATGCGTCCGACGCCGCCCGCGGCCGGAGCCGTCCAGGCGGTGTCGCTGACAGTTGCAGTCATGGTGGTCTGCTTCCTTACCTGTGGGCGTTACTTCGTTGCGTCGGCGAGGGCGTCTGCGCCGCCCACGATTTCGCTGATCTCTTGGGTGATGCCGGCCTGGCGGGCCTGGTTGGCGAGGCGCTCGTACTTCTTGATGAGCTCGCCGGCGTTGTCGGTCGCCGACTTCATCGCGCGCTGGCGGGCGGCCAGCTCGGACGCGGCCGAGCTGAGCAGCGCGGTGAAGATGCGGTTGCGCACGTACTTCGGCAGCAGCAGGTCGAGGACCTCGGCCGCGTTGGGCTCGAAGGAGTACTCCGGGGGGATCTCGCCCTCGCCGTACGTGTTGACGGACAGGTCGAGGTCGTCCTCGCCCGCGTCCTCGGCCTCGACGACCTCGAGGGGCAGCAGGCGCAGCACGTGGGGGTCCTGGCGGACCATCGAACGGAAGCGGGTGTAGACGATGTGGATCTCGTCGTTGCCGCCCTCCTCGGTGTCCTTGAGGAAGTCCGCGGTGATCCGGTCGGAGATCTCCTTGGCGTTGGCGAACGTCGGCGCGTCGGAGAAGCCGGTCCACTCGGCGGCGTAGGGCCGCTTGCGGAACTTGTAGTAGCTGACGGCCTTGCGTCCGACGAGGTAGGGAACGACTTCCTTGCCCTCGGCGGTGAGCCGCGAGATCAGCTCGGCGCTCTCCTTGATCGCCGACACCGAGTAGGCGCCGGCCAGACCACGGTCCGCGGTGATGATGACGACGCCGGCCCGCGTGGCGGTCTCCTTCGCCGTCGTCAGGGGGTGGTCCTCGTTGGTGTTCGTGGCCACTGCGGAGACGGCGCGGGTCAGCGCGATCGTGTACGGCATCGCCTCGGTCGCCTTCTGGCGAGCCTTGACGACGCGTGCGGCCGCGATCAGCTCCATCGCGTTCGTGATCTTCTTGATGGAGTTGACGGACTTGATGCGCTGGCGGTAGATCCGCATCTGCGCTCCCATGTGCTCCGCCTCTCTTGGTCTCGGTGTGCTGCTGGGTCGTTACGTTCGGGGTGGGCGCGAGGCCCTGTCCCGTATGCCGCCGGGCGGGCTCACGCTCTCGCGTCCGCGCCCAGCGGCATACGGGGGTGGATCACTTCTGCTTGACGATCTTCGCCTGGGTGATCTGGTCCTCGGCGATCTCGTCGAACTCCTCGTGGCCGGCCTCGAGGCCCTCGCGGCCGGTGCCGCGGAAGGTGAACTTGACCTCGTCGACGACCTTGGCGAGAGCGGCCTCGGTGTCCTCGTCGAGCTTGAGCGTCTCGCGGATCGTCTGGAGGATCGAGCCGTCGCGACGAAGGGTCTCGAGGAGCTCCTTCTCGAAGCCACGGACGTCCTCGACGGCGACGTCGTCGAGCCTGCCGGTCGTGCCGGTCCAGATCGAGACGACCTGCTCCTCGACGGGGTACGGCGAGCTCTGCGGCTGCTTGAGCAGCTCGACGAGACGGGCACCGCGGGCGAGCTGGGCGCGCGAGGCCGGGTCGAGGTCGGAGGCGAACATGGCGAACGCCTCCATGGCGCGGAACTGCGCGAGGTCGAGCTTGAGTCGACCGGCGACCGACTTCATCGCCTTGATCTGCGCGGCGCCACCGACTCGGGAGACCGAGACACCCACGTCGATTGCCGGACGCACGTTGGCGTTGAAGAGGTCGGCCTGGAGGTAGATCTGGCCGTCGGTGATCGAGATGACGTTGGTCGGGATGTACGCCGAGACGTCGCCGGCCTTCGTCTCGATGATCGGCAGACCCGTCATCGAGCCGTGGCCGAGGTCGTCGGACAGCTTGGCGCAACGCTCGAGGAGCCGCGAGTGCAGGTAGAAGACGTCACCGGGGTAGGCCTCGCGGCCCGGCGGACGACGCAGGAGGAGCGACACGGCGCGGTAGGCCTCGGCCTGCTTGGACAGGTCGTCGAAGACGATGAGGACGTGCTTGCCCTGGTACATCCAGTGCTGGCCGATGGCCGAGCCGGTGTAGGGGGCGAGGTACTTGAAGCCGGCCGAGTCGGACGCGGGGGACGCGACGATCGTGGTGTACTCGAGCGCGCCGGCCTCCTCGAGGGTGCCGCGGACCGACGCGATCGTCGAGCCCTTCTGGCCGATGGCGACGTAGATGCAGCGGACCTGGGCGTCGGGGTCGCCGGACTCCCAGTTGCGCTTCTGGTTGATGATCGTGTCGATCGCGACCGTGGTCTTGCCGGTCTGGCGGTCGCCGATGATCAGCTGGCGCTGGCCGCGGCCGATCGGCGTCATCGCGTCGATCGACTTGATGCCGGTCTGGAGCGGCTCGTGCACCGACTTGCGCTGGACGACCGTCGGGGCCTGGAGCTCGAGGGCACGGCGGGTCTCCGCCTTGATCTCGCCGAGGCCGTCGATCGGGTTGCCGAGCGGGTCGATGACGCGGCCGAGGAAGTCGTCGCCGACCGGGACGGAGAGGACCTCGCCCGTGCGCTTGACGGCCTGGCCCTCCTCGATGCCCGCGAAGTCACCGAGGACGACGACGCCGATCTCGTGGACGTCGAGGTTGAGCGCGAGGCCGAGCGTGCCGTCCTCGAACTGCAGCAGCTCGTTGGTCATGGCCGAGGGCAGACCCTCGACGTGAGCGATTCCGTCACCGGCGTCGGTGACGCGGCCGACCTCTTCGCGGGAGGCCGCGCCGGGCTCGTAGGACTGGACGAACGAGTCCAGTGCGTCCCGGATCTCCTCCGGACGGATCGAAAGCTCCGTCATGTCAGATCTTCTCCTCGGTTTCGACCCGCCTGCGCGAGTCGGTGGTGTTCAAAGCTGGTGGTGTTCGAGGGCTCAGGCGCCCATGGCCCGGCGTGCGCCGTCGAGCTTGCGGATGACGGTCCCGTCGATGAGCTCGTCACCGATCTCGACCTTGACTCCGCCGAGGACCCGAGGGTCGACGACGGTGTTGACGTGGACCTTGCCGCCGTAGATCGACGACAGCCCGGCCGCGAGGCGGTCGCGCTCCTCGTCGCTCAGCGGGACGGCCGACGTGACCGTGGCGGTCTGCTGGTCGCGCCGCGTGGAGGCAATGTCGAGGAAGTGCCCGATCGTGTGGTCGAAGCGACGGCCTCGGGGGGCCGTGACGGCCTGACGAACGAGCAGGAGCGTCTCGTCGGCGACCTTGCCGGTCAGGAGCGAGTCGACGAGGGCACTGCGCTTGTCGGCCGGCACGCTCTCGTCGGTCAACGCCGCGCGCAGGCCGGCGTCGGCTGCGACGATCCGCTCGAACCGGAAGAGCTGGTCCTCGACGGTGTCGGCCCGGTCGCCCTCCTCGGCGGAGGCGATGACGGACTCGACGGCATACGACTCGATGGTGTCGGAGAGGTCACGCTCCGAGCTCCACCGCTGGCCGAAGACACCCTTGAGCACGGCCAGCGCCTCGGCGCTCACCTTGCCCCCGAAGAGGCGCTCTGCGAGGGCCGCCTTGTCTGCGCCCTCGCGGGACGCATCGGCGACGGCCCGTCGCAGGGTGGCGTTGCCGTCGAGGACGGCGACGACAGCGAGGAGCTCCCCGGCCAACCGCGAGCGGTCGGCACCGGCTGCGAGGGCGCCGGTGAACGCGTCGCGGCTCGCCGCCGCTGCTGCGCGCGAGGATCCCTGCATCAGGCGTCACCCTCGCTGGACGTCGGCGTGCCGACCTTCTCGCGGACGACGTCTCCGGACTCGAGCTCGGCGAGGAAGCGCTCGACGATGCCCTTCTGGCGGGTCTCCTCGTGGAGCGACTCACCGACGATGCGGCTCGCGAGGTCGGTCGAGATCCGACCCACGTCGTTGCGCAGCGAGACGACGGCCTGCTGGCGCTCCGCCTCGATCTGCTTGTGGGCCGTCTCGGTGATCCGAGCCGCCTCGGCCGCCGCCTGCTCACGCATCTCGGCGATGATCTGCGCGCCCTGGGCCTTGGCGTCCTCACGGATGCGCGAGGCCTCGGCGCGGGCGTCGACGAGCTGCGCCTGGTACTGCTCGAGCGCGGCCTGCGCCTGGGCCTGGGCCTCCACGGCCTTGTTCATGCCGCCCTCGATGGCCGCGGTGCGCTCGGCGTAGATCTGCTCCAGACGCGGCACGACCATCTTGGCCACGATGTAGTAGAGGATCGCGAAGCACGCGAGCCCGAAGAAGAACTCCAACGGGTGCGGGATGATCGGCGCCGCGGTGGCCCAGAAGCCCCCCTCGCCGCCTTCGGCGGTCACGGTCACTGCTTGCATGCGGTTCTCCTGAACGAGATGCGAAAAGTGCGTCGGCTGCCCGGAAGGGCGTCAGCCCTTGAAGACGAACGCGAGCGCGATACCGAAGATGGCGAGCGCCTCGGTGATGGCCATGCCGAGGAAGGCGATCGGCTGGAGCATGCCGCGAGCCTCGGGCTGACGGGCGACGCCGTTGATGTAGGCGGCGAAGATCAGACCGACACCGATACCGGGGCCGATGGCGGAGAGGCCGTAACCGAGGATGGCGATGTTGCCAGTCATGTTGATTCCATTTCCTTCTTGTCGGTCCCGCTGGCGGTTACCAACGGGGCTGGGGTGAAGCGTGCGTGGAGCAGTGGAGCGGCCGGCTCAGTGCTCGTCGGCGACGGCGCCGGCGATGTAGAGGGCGGCGAGGAGGGTGAAGACGTAGGCCTGGAGGAACTCGACCAGCAGCTCGAAGAGCGTCATGACGAACGCGAAGATCCAGGTGACGCCGCCGGCGATCACGAGGACGCCGCCCGAGGTCAGCATGTACCAGCCGCCCGTGATGAACAGGACGATGAGGATGTGGCCGGCGAACATGTTGCCGAAGAGTCGCAGGGCGAGCGTGACGGGCCGGGTGAAGAGGTCGGTGATGAGCTCGAGGAAGAAGATGAAGGGGACCATGGCCTTGGGCAGGCCCGAGGGGACGAGCGACTTCCAGTACCCGATGAACCCGTGCTTCTTCATGCCGACGACGTGGAAGACGACCCAGACGATGAGCGACAGGGCGATCGGGAAGCCGATCCGGCTCATCGTCGGGAAGCTCATCGGCGGGATGACGCCGAAGAAGTTGTTGGTCAGGATGACGACGAAGAGGGTGAAGAGCAGCGGCACGAAGCGCATGAACTCACGGCTGCCGATGAGGTCCTTGGCGATGCCGTTGCGGACGATGCCGTAGATCGCCTCGGTGCCCATCTGCCCGCGACCGGGCAGGACCGCCTTCTTGCGCGTCGTGGCGAGCAGCCACCAGGCGACCAGGATGACCGACAGCGCCATGAGCAGCATCGGCCGGGTGATCGCAAGGGGTCCGTCCGTGCCGAAGAGCGGCTGCCAGAACTCCTCGATGCCTGGCGGCGTGTAGTCCGCCGGGGCGACGGTGGCCACGATGCTCACAGAAAACTCCTTCGAATGCGCGGGGCACTACGGCTGATGATGGGCCGCGACGCGCGTGGAGCGCTCTCGGCGGACCCGAAGATCGATGTGCTAGGGGTGCGGTCCGGTGCCACCCAGTTCAGTGAGAACCGTACCGGAACCAGATCAGGTAGAGCGACAGCCCCATCCCGGCCACGATGCCCACCCCGACCAGCCAGGACGTGCCCAGCCAGTGGTCCGCGAGAGCACCGAGACCCCCGTAGATGAGGGGTCCGGAGAGCATGTACGCGACAGCCCGCCACGCGGCGTCCTGCTCGCGGCTGTTGAAGCGGCGCAGCTCCTCCGCCTCGTCGGGCTTCACGTCCGGCTTCACGTCCGGCGTCTCGTCCGGCGTCTCGCCCGGCTCGTCCGGTCGCGGGGTGGGGTCGGGGGGTGGGGTGCCGGTCATGGCGACCTCCGTTCTCACGAGTCATCGCGCGGGTCCTCCGGCTCCCCCGGCTCCAGGGAGGCCTCTCCCTCGGGGTCGTAGGCGAAGATCCGGAGGCGCTTGTAGGCGCGCATCTCGAAGAAGAGCCAGACGAGGGCGCAGACCGTGATGCTCAGCCCGACGGCATACCCGGAGACCCACGAGACGTCGCGCAGGAGGAACATGGCCACGCCGAGGACGATCACCTTGAAGGTGTAGGTCGCCATGACGACCATCATCACGGTCGTCGGTGCGAGGTCGGCCGTCCGCTTCATGACGAGGAGCGTGAGGCTGAAGAAGAAGATCACCAGGGCTGCACCGAAGGCGGCCGACCAGGCGGCCTTGGGGCTGGAGAACAGCCCGACGACGACGCACACCGCTCCTGCTGCCAGCGTCGGGAACAGGGACCCGCGCAGCAGCTGCGCGAACGCATCGGACTGTGATGCGTTCTGGGCCGGGGTGGCGCTCAAGGAGAACCTGCCTGCGTCGGTCGGCGTCGGACAGTGGGATGGGGGTGGGTTCAGCTGGTGCGGAAGGGGATCCGCGGCACCTGACGAGCCGCTCTCAGACTCCCCTCAGGCGCTTGTGAATGCTATCACAAGCGTTCGGAGGGCCTCCACCTCGGCAGTCCCAGCGTGAGCACCGCCCCCACCACGGCGGCCGCGACGACGGCGACGAGCGGCGCCCAACCGTCCCAGATGACGAAGGAGACCGAGCCGAGGGCGACGATCGCCGCCCACATGTAGAGGATGAGAACGGCCCGACGGTGACCGTGGCCGATCCGGAGCATCCGGTGGTGGAGGTGCTTGGCGTCGGGGTGCCAGGGTCGCTGGCCGGCGAGCGTGCGGCGCAGGACCGCGAGCACCATGTCGAGGAGGGGCAGGAGCAGGACCGCGAGGGGCACGAGGATCGGCAGGAAGGCGCCCGTGACCTGGTTGGCCGTGACGGCTCCGGGGTCGACGTTGCCCGTCAGGGTGATCATCGCCGCGGACAGGAGCAGCCCGAGCGTCAGCGCCCCCGCGTCACCCATGAACAGGCGAGCGGGGTGGAAGTTGTGCGGGAGGAAGCCGGCGCAGCAGCCGACGAGCGCGGCCGAGATGAACGTCGCCGTGGAGAAGACGTTGGCCGGGACGAACGAGCGCGACACGATGTAGCTGTAGATGAAGAACGCGAGCGCGGCGATGCCGACGATCCCCGCCGCGAGCCCGTCGAGCCCGTCGATGAAGTTGACGGCGTTGGTCGTCGCGATGACGACGAACACCGTGAAGAGGACGAGCACCGGGACCGGCAGCACCGTCACGCCGAAGATCGGCAGGGACAGCAGCTGGACGCCCGTGTAGGCCATCAGCCCGGCGGCGAGGATCTGGCCGGCCAGCTTGGTCAGCCAGTCGAGCTCACGGATGTCGTCGAACGCCCCGAGCAGGCAGACGATGCCACCCGCCGCGATGACCCCGAGGATCTCCCGGGTCGAGAAGAGGGTGCCGAGGTAGGGCAGCGACCGTGCGACGAGCGCGGCAGCGACGAACCCGATGTAGATCCCCACTCCCCCGAGCCGTGGGATCGGCATCGTGTGGACGTCGCGGTCGCGCACGGCCGTGAACGCCCCCGTCGCCACGGCGAGGCTGCGCACGAACGGCGTGACGAGGTAGGTCACGCCTGCCGCGACGATGAGGATGAGGACGTACTCGTGCACGTCGCTGCCCCGGCTCCGGCGTCTCTCGTCAGCGGGGGTATGCCGGGAAGCGCGTCACGAGGTCGGTGACCTCGGCACGCACCGCCTTGCTCACCGCGTGGTCGGGATCGGCGTCGCCCTCGGTGATCGCCCGGTGGATGAGCGAGGCGATCTGCTTCATCTCCTCGGTGCCCATGCCCTGGGTCGTGACCGACGGCGTGCCGACGCGGATGCCCGAGGCGATGTTCGGCTTCTGCGGGTCGAAGGGGATCGCGTTCTTGTTGAGGACGATGCCGGCGGCGTCGGCACGGGCCTCGGCGTCCTTGCCCGTCACGCCGATGCCCTGCAGGTCGAGCAGGGACAGGTGCGTGTCGGTCCCGCCCGTCGTCGGGCGCACGCCGAGCTCGAGCAGGCTCGCGGCGAGCTGCTGGCTGTTGGCGATGACGTCCTTGGCGTACTGGGCGTACTCGGGGCTCGCGGCCTCCTTGAAGTTGACCGCCTTGGCCGCGATGGTGTGCATCTGCGGGCCGCCCTGCATCATCGGGAAGATCGCCTTGTCGAGCGCGGCGGCGTGCTCGGCCTTGCAGACGAGCGCACCCGAGCGGGGGCCGCGGAGGACCTTGTGCGTCGTGAAGGTGACGACGTCGGCGTACGGGACGGGCGAGGGGATGGCCTTGCCGGCCACGAGACCGATGAAGTGCGCCGCGTCGACCCAGAGGATCGCGCCGACCTCGTCGGCGATGGCCCGGAACCGCTCGAAGTCGATGAGGCGCGGGATCGCGGAGCCACCGGCGCAGATGACCTTGGGGCGGTGCTCCTTGGCGAGCGCCTCGACCTCGTCGTAGTCGATGTTCTCGGTGTCCTTGTCGACGCCGTAGCCGACGGCGTCGAACCACTTGCCGGAGAAGGAGACCTTGCTGCCGTGGGTCAGGTGGCCGCCCATGGGCAGCGACATCGCGAGGAGGGTGTCGCCCGGCTGCATGAAGGCGCCGTACACGGCCTGGTTGGCGCTCGCGCCGGAGTGGGCCTGGACGTTGGCGTGCTCGGCGTCGAAGAGCGCCTTGGCCCGCTCGATGGCGATCGTCTCGGCCTTGTCGACCTCGGAGCAGCCGCCGTAGTAGCGACGGCCCGGGTAGCCCTCCGCGTACTTGTTGGACAGGGTCGAGCCGAGGGCCGTGAGGACGGCCGGAGAGCTGAGGTTCTCGCTGGCGATGAGCTGCAGGCCGCCGCGGAGGCGGTCGAGCTCGGACAGGAGCACCCCGGCGATGTCCGGGTCGAAGGCCTGGAGGGCGCCGAAGTCGGAGCCGTAGAACGTCTGGTCGTCAGCCATGGGAGATCTCCGGGAGTGCGGGTCGGGTCGGGTGGGCTGCGCAGCGGAGCGCTGGGCGAAGGGGCGCTGGCGCGCCTCAACTCTATGGGGTCGGCACGGGGCCCTCCGCGGCCCCGTCCGAGGTGGCGTCGACCGTCGTGTCGCTGCCTGCGTCGGAGGTCGCCTCGTCGGCGGGGGCTTCCGCGACCGGGGCGGGTTCCTCGTCGGCGGCCGGCGAGGCCACGGCGTCGATGTCGGCCTGCGGGATGGCCCCGAGGCGCAGGGTCACGGGCGCGGCGCCGGTGCAGTCGACGATCGTCGAGGGGTCTCCCTGCGCGACGGGTCCGGCCTCGAGGTAGACGGCGACCGACTCCCCGAGCATGGCGCGGGCCTCGGCGGCGGTGCGGGCCGCCGGGTCGCCGGTCGTGTTGGCGCTCGTCACGGCCATCGGGCCGATCTCGCCGAGGAGCTCGAGGGCGATCTCGTGGTCGGGCACGCGCAGCGCGACCGTGCCGTTGGTCTCGCCGAGGTCCCAGTGGAGCGAGGTGTGGGCCTTGAGCACGACCGTGAGCGGGCCCGGCCAGAAGCGCTCCATGAGGCGCTGGGCATAGTCGGGCACCTCGGTGGCCAGCCCCTGCGCGGTCCGGGCGGTCGGGATGAGGACCGGCGGAGGCATGTCGCGCCCACGGCCCTTGGCCGCAAGGACGGAGGCGACGGCGCCGGCGTCGAAGGCGTCGCACCCGACGCCGTAGACGGTGTCGGTCGGCAGGACGACGACCTCTCCCCGGCGCACGGCCGCCGCAGCGGCCGCGATGCCGTAGGAGCGGCCTTCGGGGTTGGTGCAGTCGTAGTGCTCGCTCACGGGGCAGAGCCTACTTCCGTCAACCGTGAACCCGTCTCGGGCGTCCGCCGTCGAGCCGTCGTGACGCGCGGACGACCGGCGAGGTCCTCGTGGTCGGCGACCTCGTCCCAGGTTGCGGCCTGCTCGAGACGGCGCGGGAGGCTCTCCCCCTGCGAGTCGGCGTGCTCGATGAGCACGAGGCCACCGGGGCGAAGGAGGCGCGCTGCGACCGCCGCTGTCGCGAGCGGGATGGCGAGGCCGTCCTCGCTCCCCCCGTAGAGCGCCATCGCGGGGTCGTGGTCGCGCACCTCGGGGTCGAGGGGTACGGCACCGACCGGGATGTAGGGCGGGTTGATCGTGACGACGTCGACGCTGCCGGCCCAGTCCTCGAAGCAGGGAGCAGTCGCGTCGCCACGGACGAGCTCCACGTCGAGGCCGAGCCGGTCGCGGTTCGCGCTCGCCCAGGCCCAGGCGTCCTCGGACAGCTCGATGCCCCGGACCGTGACGTCGGGCCGCTCGTCCTTGACCGCAAGCGGGATCGCTCCCGACCCGCTGCAGAGGTCGACGAGGCGTATGCCGCCCGCCCCCGTCCCCGAGAGGCGGTCGACCTCCGCGAGGGCGAGGTCGACGAGGACCTCGGTCTCGGGGCGCGGCACGAAGACGCCGGGCCCGACCGCGAGCGTCAGCCGCCGGAAGTGCGCCCGGCCGGTGAGGTGCTGGAGCGGGACGCGGCTCGCGCGCTCGTCGACGAGGACGGCATACGTCTCAGGAAGCTCGCGACCACCGAGGACCATGAGGCGGCGCACCTCGGACGCGTCGACCCCGAGGGCGTGGGCCGCGAGCTCGACGGCGTCGAGGTCGGCCGAGGCGACCCCCGCCTCTCGCAGCCGCGCGGCCGCGGCGCGCACCGCGTCGCGCAGGTCGGTCACTCCGCACCCTCGGCGAGCGAGGCGAGCTTGGCGGCCTCGTCGGCGTCGATCGCGGACTGCACGATCGGGTCGAGCTCGCCGCCGAGGACGGCGTCGAGGTTGTAGGCCTTGAAACCGGTGCGGTGGTCGGAGATCCGGTTCTCCGGGAAGTTGTAGGTGCGGATGCGCTCCGAGCGGTCGACGGTGCGCACCTGCGAGCGGCGGGCCGCGGACGCCTCGGCGTCGGCCTCGTCCTGGGCCATCTGGTGCAGCCGCGCGCGGAGGACGCGCATCGCGGCCTCCTTGTTCTGCAGCTGCGACTTCTCGTTCTGGCAGGAGACGACGAGACCGGTCGGCAGGTGTGTGATGCGCACGGCGGAGTCCGTCGTGTTGACGCTCTGGCCGCCCGGCCCCGACGAGCGGTAGACGTCGATGCGCAGGTCGTGCGGGTCGATCGTCACGTCGACCTCCTCGGCCTCCGGCATGACGAGGACGCCGGCCGCGGACGTGTGGATGCGGCCCTGGCTCTCGGTGACGGGGACGCGCTGGACGCGGTGGACCCCACCCTCGTACTTCAGGCGGGCCCACGGGCCCTCGCCCGGTCCCGGGGTCCCCTTGGTCCTGATCGAGACCCGGACGTCCTTGTACCCGCCGAGGTCGGACTCCGTCGCATCCTCGACCTGCGCCCGCCAGCCCCGGGTCTCGGCGTAGCGGAGGTACATCCGGAGCAGGTCACCGGCGAAGAGCGCCGACTCGTCACCGCCCTCCCCCGCCTTGACCTCGAGGATGACGTCACGGTCGTCGTCGGGGTCGCGGGGGATGAGCAGCCGGCGCAGGTGGTCCTCCGCGGCGGCGAGCGCCTCCTCGAGGGCAGGCACCTCGGCGGCGAACCCGGCGTCCTCGGCCCCGAGCTCACGCGCGGCTTCGAGGTCGTCGCGGGCTGCCTCCCACTGCCGAGCGGCGGCCACGGTCGGCGCCAGCGCGGCATACCGCTTGTTGAGCGTCCGCACGAGGTCCTGGTCGCTGTGGACGGCGGGGTCGGCGAGACGCGACTCGAGGTCGGTGTACTCCTCGACGATCGACCGGACTGACTCACGCACGCTCGTTCACGCACCCTTCGGGGAGCCGCTGTGGATGCGGCCGCTGTGGGGCCGCAAAGACGAACGCCGGCCCCCGACGACCGAAGTCGTGGGAGCCGGCGTGCGGGAGACCTACTTGGCGGCCTTCTTGCCGTAACGGGCCTCGAAGCGGGCCACGCGACCACCGGTGTCGAGGATCTTCTGCTTGCCGGTGTAGAACGGGTGGCACTGCGAGCAGACGTCGGCCGAGATGTGGCCGGAGGTCGCGGTGCTGCGCGTGGTGAACGTGTTGCCGCAGGTGCAGGTCACGGTCGTCACCACGTACTCGGGGTGAAGGTCCTTCTTCATGTGTCTCCTTGAGGTGTACGGCCGGGTCGGTGTCATCGCGGGGGCTCCGCTCATCCGTGAACCGGTCCAAAGGAAGAGTGTGCCAGACGTGGCGCACCTCCCCAAAACGCGCACGCCCCCTCGGGCATTCCCTCGGGCATTCCCTCGGGGCCGTATGCCGCCGGGCCCGCTTCCGCCGGACCCGCCGGGGCGCGCGGGCGTGGGCGTATGGTCGACCCGAGGTGATGCACGTGCCCGACGGCACCATCGAGCAGGCGCGGGCCCTCTTCGACGACGGGGCGTGGTCCGAGTCCTTCACCGTGCTCGCGGGCCTCGACCGCGAGTCGGCGCTCGGCGGTCGGGACCTCGCCCGGCTCGGGGAAACGGCCTACCTGATCGGACGCGATGCCGAGGCGGTCGACTACCTCGGGCGCGCCTACGGGACCCTCCTCGGCCAGAGCCTGTGGGAGCAGGCCGCGACCTGTGCCTTCTGGGCGGCGTTCATCCTCGGCTCGCGTGGAGAGTTCGCGAGAGGAGCGGGCTGGGCCGGCCGGGCACGCCAGCTCGTGACGGACCAGGGCCTCGAAGGGGAGGCAGCCGCGCTCCTGCTCGGTCTCGACTCCCGGATCCTGCTCGAACAGGCCGATGCCGAAGGGGCGGGTTCCGCCGCGAGACGGGCGATCGAGCTCGGCACGCGGACCGGCGCCACCGACGCGGTCGTGCTCGCCCGGATGAACCTCGGCCACGCCCTGCTCCTCCAGGGCGACCCGGGAGCAGCCGCCTCCGAGCTCGACGAGGCCATGGTCGCCGTGACGGCGGGCGAGGCCAGCCCCTCGGTGGCCGGGCTCGCCTACTGCACGGCCGTCGGTGCCTGCTGGGTCCGCTGCGACCTGCCGCGCGCCCGCGAGTGGACCGCCGCCCTCGACCGGTGGTGCGAGGCACGCCCCGACCTCGTGCCCTACCGCGGACTGTGCCGGGTCCACCGGGCCCAGGTTCTCTCCCTCGCCGGGGACTGGCCCGACGCGACGCGGGAGGCCGAGCGGGCCGCGGGCCTGCTCGACCCGCCGGCGTCGGGAGACGCCCTCTACGAGCTCGGCGAGCTCTCCCGCCTGACCGGCGCGACCAGCCAGGCGGAGGACTTCTACCGCAGGGCCAACTCCGCCGGACGGCAGCCCGAGCCCGGGTTGGCCCTGCTGCGGCTGGCCCAGGGACGGGTCGCCGCGGCGGCGACGACGCTGCGCCGCCTCCTCGGAGAGGGACGCGGCTACCCCCAGCGGGCCGACATCCTCTGCGCCCACGTCGAGGTCATGCTGGCCGTGGGCGACCTCGAGGCCGCCCGGGAGTCGGCGGGCGAGCTCACCGCAGCTGCTGGGCACCTCGAGTCGGCGCTGCTCCGGGCTCGCGCCGACCAGTGCGCCGGAGCGGTCCTCCTCGCGGGCGGCGAGGCAGCCGAGGCCCTGAAGCGACTCGAGGCAGCGCGGCTGGCCTGGCAGGCGCTCGGGGTGCCACACGGTGTCGCGCAGTGCCGTGCCCTCATGGCCTCGTGCTACCGCGCGCTCGGCGACCTCGATGCGAGCACGCTCGAGCTCGACGCGGCGCAGGGGACCTTCGAACGGCTCGGCGCCGAGCCGGACCTCGCCCGGCTGCGCGACCGGGCTGAGGACGGGTCGGCGGCCCTGCGCCCGAAACACGGGCCCCTCACGGACCGGGAGGTCGAGGTGATCCGCCTCGTGGCTGCCGGCAACACCAACCGGATGATCGCCACGGCCCTCTTCCTCAGCGAGAAGACCGTCGCCCGGCACCTCAGCAACATCTACGCCAAGCTCGGCATCGGCTCCCGGGCCGCGGCGACGGCCTGGGTCTACGACCACGACCTCCACCGGCCCGCGGGCTGACGCTGCCCGCTGCCCGTGGCCTGGCGCCTGCTGCCTGCCGCCGGGCGCCTGCTGCCTGCCGCCTGGCGACCTGCACTGTTCTACCCACGCCCCGACGCGCGAATGGGCAGGTCGCCCGACGCGGCCGCCTCGTCGGTGCTCCTACGGTCGAGTCATCGCCATCGGCTCGACCCAGGAGGACGCCGTGAGCACCAGAGAGCACATCGACACCGTCATCGTCGGGGCAGGGCAGGCGGGCCTTGCGACGGCCTACTACCTCGGGCGGGCCGGCGTGCCGTGCCTCGTCCTCGACGAGCACGACCGGGTCGGCGACCAGTGGCGCCGGCGCTATGACTCGCTCCTGCTCAACACGCCGGCGCAGTACGACTCGCTCCCGGGGTGGGCCTTCCCCGCTCCACGGTGGACGTTCCCGAGCAGCACCGACATGGGCGACTATCTCGAGGCCTACGCCGGCCGGTTCGCGATCGACGTGAGGCACGGCACGCCCGTGACGAGCATCGAACAGCAGGCCGACGGCACCTGGGTCGTCTGCTGCGACGGAGCCGAGCTCGCGGCCCGCAACGTCGTCGTCGCCATCGGCGGTGAGCGCCACCCCAAGGTCCCCGCCCTGGCCGCCGAGGTCGATCCCGGCATCCGCCAGCTGCACTCGAGCACCTACCGCAACCCGGGCCAGCTGCTCCCCGGCCCCGTGCTCGTCGTGGGCGCAGGCCAGTCGGGAGCCGACCTCGCCCAGGAGGCGCAGCGTGCCGGGCACCAGACCTGGCTCTCGGGTCGGGTCCGCGGGCAGTCGCCGACGCCCGTCGACAGCAGGCGCGCCCACGTCCTGCTGCCCGTCCTGTGGTTCCTCGCCAACCACGTCCTCACGACGTCGACCCCGGCCGGTCGGCGGATGAAGCCCGTGGTCAGGATGGGCGGGACGCCCCTGGTCCGCACGCGCACGACGGACCTCGACGCGGCCGGCGTGACCCGGGTGGAGGCCCGGACCGAGGGGACCGAGGGCGGGCTCCCCCGCCTCGCCGACGGGCAGGTGCTCGATGTCGCGAACATCATCTGGTGCACCGGCTTCCGCCAGGACTTCAGCCTGATCCGCCCGTCCGTCACCGGCGAGGACGGCTGGCCGGTCGACGAGGCGGGCGTCGTCCCCGGCGCGAGCGGCCTCTACTTCGTCGGCCTGCTCTTCCAGCGCGGCTTCTACTCCATGCTCATCGGCGGTGCCTGGCGCGACGCACGGCGCATCGCCGAGCACATCGCGGGGCGCCCGCCGGTCGACCTGGGCGAGCGCACGTCGGCCCGCGTCGGGTGAGGGACCACGCTCGAGACGCACGTATGCCGCCGGGCTCAGCCCGGCGGCATACGTGCGGTCACTCCCCCGACCGTCAGTCCTCGTCGAGCTTGATCGAGCTCGTCTGCTGGACCTGGAGGAGGAACTCGTAGTTCGTCTTCGTCTTCTTGAGCCGGTCGATGAGCAGCTCGATGCCCTGCTGGTTGTCCAGGGCGGCGAGGACGCGGCGGAGCTTCCACATGATCTTCAGCTCCTCGGACGCGAGGAGAATCTCCTCCCGACGCGTTCCGGAGGCGTTGATGTCGACCGCGGGGAAGATGCGCCGGTTGGCGAGCTCACGCGAGAGGCGCAGCTCCATGTTTCCGGTGCCCTTGAACTCCTCGAAGATGACCTCGTCCATCTTGGAGCCGGTCTCCACGAGCGCCGTCGCGAGGATGGTGAGCGAGCCGCCGTTCTCGATGTTGCGCGCCGCACCGAAGAACTTCTTCGGCGGGTAGAGGGCGGCCGAGTCGACACCACCGGAGAGGATGCGCCCGCTCGCCGGCGCGGCGAGGTTGTAGGCACGACCGAGCTTGGTGATCGAGTCGAGGAGGACGACGACGTCGTGACCGAGCTCGACGAGACGCTTCGCCCGCTCGATGGCGAGCTCGGCGACGGTCGTGTGGTCCTCGGCCGGGCGGTCGAAGGTCGAGGAGATGACCTCACCCTTGACCGCGCGCTGCATGTCGGTGACCTCTTCGGGGCGCTCGTCGACGAGGACGACCATGAGGTGGCACTCGGGGTTGTTCGTCGTGATCGCGTTGGCGAGGGTCTGCATGATCATCGTCTTGCCGGCCTTCGCCGGGGCGACGATGAGGCCGCGCTGGCCCTTGCCGATCGGGGCGACGAGGTCGATGATCCGCGTCGTGAGGACCTGGGGCTCGGTCTCGAGCCGCAGGCGCTGCTGCGGGTAGAGCGGCGTCAGCTTCTGGAACTCGACCCGCTTGGCGGCCTCCTCCGGGGAGGAGCCGTTGACGGTGTCGAGACGGACGAGCGCGTTGAACTTCTGGCGCCCGACGCTGCCCGTCGGCTGCTCGCCCTCACGGAGCGCCTTGACGGCACCCGTGACCGCGTCACCCTTGCGCAGGCCGTTCTTCTTGACCATGCCGAGCGGGACGTAGACATCGTTGGGGCCGGGCAGGTAGCCGGAGGTGCGCACGAAGGCGTAGTTGTCGAGGACGTCGAGGATGCCGGCGACGGGCACGAGCACGTCGTCGTCCTGGACGAGCAGGTCGGCGTCGACCCAGTCCTGCGCGCCACCCTCGCGGGTGCGGCCCCGCTTGCGGTCACGGCTGCGCTGGCGGTTGCGGCTGCGGCGGCTGCCGCCCTCCTCGTCGTAGCGAGCCTGCTGGCCGGCACGGTTCTGCTGCCCGACCGGCTGGCCAGCCTGGTGCTGGCGCTCGCCCTGCTGGCGGTCGTCGTGCCCGCGCTCGCTCTGCTGGCGGTCGTTCGCCTGGCGGTCGTTCTGCTGGCGGTCGTACTGACCCCGCTCGCCCTGCTGCCGCTCGCCCTGCTGACGCTCGCCCTGCTGGCGGTCGTACTGCTGGCGCTCGCCCTGCTGGCGGTCGTACTGGGGACGCTCGCCCTGCTGGCGGTCGTTCTGCCCGCGGCCGGCCTGCCGCTCGTCCTGGGCCTGGCGG
This sequence comes from Intrasporangium oryzae NRRL B-24470, assembly GCF_000576595.1. Taxonomy (GTDB): domain Bacteria; phylum Actinomycetota; class Actinomycetes; order Actinomycetales; family Dermatophilaceae; genus Intrasporangium_C; species Intrasporangium_C oryzae. The sequence goes on from NZ_AWSA01000012.1 coordinate 108,663, forward strand.
CTGCGCTGCCGGCGGCCCTCGCGGACCGGGGCGCCCTCGCCCTCGGCCTGGGCGGCCTGCTCG
>NZ_AWSA01000013.1 GCF_000576595.1 Intrasporangium oryzae NRRL B-24470
GCCCGAGCCGGCAGCCGCTGACCGGCCACGGCCTCGACCGCGGCCCGCACCGCCACCGGCGCCCCGAGCCGAGCCACCGCCCGAGGGGGCGGCCTCACGGACGAGCCCACCGGCATACGACCGCTCACCGGGTGCGAGCTGGACGAGGAGCGGGTGGCCGGGGGCGACGCGCGTCGTCGTCGGCTTGATGCCGGCCTTGCGGGTGAGGTCGCGGACGTCACGGACCTGCTCGTCGAGCATCATCGTGACGACGGTGCCGTCGTTGCCGGCGCGAGCCGTGCGGCCCGAACGGTGCAGGTAGGCCTTGTGCTCGACCGGCGGGTCGGCGTGGATGACGAGCGCCACGTCGTCGACGTGGATGCCGCGCGCGGCGATGTCGGTCGCGACGAGCGTCTGGGCACGGCCCGAGTGGAAGTCGTCCATGTTGCGGGTCCGCGCACCCTGGCTGAGGTTGCCGTGCAGCTCCACGGCCGGAACTCCCGACGCATTGAGCTGCTTGGCGAGCTTCTTGGCGCGGTGCTTCGTGCGGGTGAAGACGACCTTGCGGCCGGGGGCCGCGGTGAGGTCGAGAATGACCGGCAGGTGCGCGTCGGAGCTGACGTGCAGCACGTGGTGGCTCATCGTCGACACCGGCGACTGGGCCGAGTCCGCCTCGTGCGTCACCGGGTTGGTCAGGAAGCGCTTGACGAGGACGTTGATCGCGCCGTCCAGCGTCGCCGAGAAGAGGAGTCGCTGACCCTCGCGCGGGGTCTTGTCCATGATCCGGCGCACGCCGGGAAGGAAGCCGAGGTCGGCCATGTGGTCGGCCTCGTCGATGATCGTCACCTCGATCGCGTCGAGGAAGACGTGGCCCTGCTGCATGAGGTCCTCGAGGCGGCCCGGGCAGGCGACGATGACGTCGACGCCGGCGCGCAGGCCCTGGACCTGCGGGTTCTGGCCGACGCCGCCGAAGATCGTCTGCGACGTGAGGCCGAGCGGCTTCGCGAGCGGGGCCATGGCGGTGTCGATCTGCGTCGCGAGCTCACGCGTCGGCGCGAGGATGAGGGCGCGGGGACGGCGCGGCTGGCGCGGCTTCGGCGACTGCGACAGCCGCGTCAGGAGAGGAAGGAGGAAGGCGTAGGTCTTGCCCGAGCCGGTTCGGCCGCGGCCGAGGACGTCGCGACCTGCGATCGAGTCGGGCAGCGTCGCGGCCTGGATCGGGGTCGGGGTCGTGATCCCGGCCCGCTCGAGGACGGACGTCAGGCTGGAGGGCACGCCGAGGGCGGCAAAGGTCGTGTCGGTGGACACAGGTGGGTACTCCCGAAGGTTGGAGAAGGTCGTTCTGCCCGGCGCGAGGGGTTCGACGGTGAACCGGGTGTTCGCGGCGCAATGAGCGAATCGACGTCAGGCGGCATGAGAAGCCGGCCGAGAAGAGGGCCCGAGGCAGAACTGGGCGGGCCACTGTGGTCAACCGTAGCGGAGCGCACCCCATTCCCCCGAATCGCCCGCGATGCCCCCGGGGGCAAAGATCGCGATCCGCCAACGATCCGCCGAAGGTGATGCCACGCTCAGACAAGAGTGCGACCATCGGCACATCCCCCACGGGCCGAGGCGCGGTGCCCCGGCTCCAGCACCAGCTCAGCATCAACCTGGAAGGACCTCCTCAATGCGTCGTCTCCCCGTGATGGCCCTGACCGGCCTCGTGGCCGCGGGCCTGTCCCTCACCGCCTGCGGCTCGAACTCCATGACGACGTCGGGCGCCTCGTCCGCCGCCGGCGGCGCGAGCGCGACGGGCTCGGTGGACGCGGCGCTCGCCGCGAAGGTCCCCGCCAAGATCAAGTCGGCCGGCGTCATCAAGGTCGGCATCGACCCGACCTACGCCCCCAACGAGATGCTCGCGTCCGACGGCAAGACCGTCGAGGGCTTCGACGTCGACATCTTCAACGCCGTCGCGGCGAAGTTCGGCCTCAAGGCCGAGTACCAGCCCGCCAGCTTCGACTCGATCATCCTCGGCGTGACCGGCGGCAAGTTCGACATCGGCGTCTCGAGCTTCACGATCAACCCTGACCGCAAGAAGCAGGTCAACATGGTCAGCTACTACAAGGCCGGCACGCAGTGGATCGTCGCCAAGGGCAACCCCAAGGCCGTCAACATCGACAACGCGTGCGGGCTCAACATCGGCGTCCAGAAGGGCACGACCCAGCTCGACGACCTCACCGCCCGCAGCAAGAAGTGCACCGACGCCGGCAAGCCGGCGATCAACATGATCGTCCAGGACGGCCAGGACCAGGTGACCGCCGACGTCGTCAGCGGCAAGACCGTCGCCATGCTCGCCGACTCGCCCGTCGGCCTTTACGCCGTCAAGCAGACCGGCCAGCTCGAGGCCCTCGGCAGCATCTACGACTCGGCACCCTACGGCTACGTCATCCCCAAGGCCGAGACCGACTTCGCCAACGCCATCGTCGACGCCCTCAAGGCCGCCGACAAGGACGGCAGCTACCTCGCGGCGCTCAAGAAGTACTCCGTCGAGGCCGGCGCCATCAACGACTTCGCCCTCAACCCCTGATCATGTCGGTCAACTCCCCCGACACCACGGAGCGGCCGGGCGCCATCGACGCCCGGCCGGTCCCGCACCCGTGGAGGTGGGTGGCGCTCGCCGTCATCCTCATCCTCGTCGCGATGATGATCAGCTCGTTCCTGACGAACGAGCGGTGGGGCTTCTCCACGGCCCTCCAGATCATGAACCAGACGCCGGTCCTCGAGGGCCTGTGGAAGGGCACGATCGTCGGCACCATCGGCGCGATGGCCATCGGCGTCGTCGGCGGCGTGATCATCGCGATCATGCGCCTCTCGACGAACCCCGTGCTGCGGGGCGTGTCGTTCGTCTACACGTGGTTCTTCCGCGGCATCCCGCGCCTCGTGCTCCTCGCGATGATCGGTAGCGGCATCGGGTTCCTCTACAGCGAGCTCAACTTCGGCGTGCCGTTCGGGCAGCAGCTCGCGTCCCTCATGGGCCTGTCGAGCGACTTCACGTTCTTCACGCTCGACGTCAACCAGTTCTCGAGCACGCTCCTCGCCGGAATCATCGGCCTCGGCCTGTCCGAGGCCGCCTACATGGCGGAGATCGCGCGTGCCGGGATCATCTCCGTCGACAAGGGCCAGAACGAGGCGGCGCAGGCCCTCGGCATGAGCCGCGGTCAGGCGATGCGCCGGATCGTCCTGCCGCAGGCCATGCGGGTCATCGTCCCGCCGACCGGCAACGAGACCATCGCCATGGTCAAGGACACCTCGCTCCTGTCGGCGATCCCCGTCATCACCGAGCTCTTCTACCAGACCCGCGCCATCGGCACCCGGACGCTGCAGATCATGCCGTCGTTCGTCGCCGTGACCGCCTGGTACCTCCTCGTCGGGTCGGTCCTCATGGTCGGGCAGTACTACCTCGAGAGGCGTTTCGGCCGGGGCTTCACCGGCAAGGCGCCCAAGGACAAGCGCTTCGCGCGACCGGCCGGGATGGGAGGAGCCTGATGACCGACACCACCGCAGGGGAGCTCTCACGCACGCGCGGGGACGTTCCTCTCGTCCGCGCGCTCAACGTCAGCAAGTCCTTCCACGGCAACGAGGTCCTCAAGGGCATCGACCTCGACGTGCACCGTGGGGAGGTCGTCTGCCTGCTCGGCCCGTCCGGCTCGGGCAAGACGACCTTCCTGCGCTGCATCAACCAGCTCGAGTCGATCGATGGCGGCCGCATCTGGGTTGACGGCGACCTCGTCGGCTACCGCGAGGTCAAGGGCCACCTGCACCACCTGAACGACAAGGAGATCGCGACCCAGCGTCGCGACATCGGGATGGTGTTCCAGCGGTTCAACCTCTTCCCGCACAAGACGGCCCTCGAGAACGTCATCGAGGCACCGCTCATCGTCCGGGGCGTCGCCCGCAAGGAGGCCCAGGAGCGGGGTCGGCGCCTGCTCGCGCAGGTCGGCCTCGCCGACAAGCCGGACGCGTACCCGGGCCAGCTCTCCGGCGGCCAGCAGCAGCGTGTCGCGATCGCCCGGGCGCTCGCGATGGACCCCAAGCTGATGCTCTTCGACGAGCCGACGTCGGCCCTCGACCCGGAGCTCGTCGGCGAGGTCCTGCGGGTCATGCGCGAGCTGGCCGATGCGGGTATGACGATGATCGTCGTCACGCACGAGATGGGCTTCGCCCGTGACGTCGCCGACCAGGTCGTCTTCATGGACGGTGGGGTCGTCGTCGAGGAGGGCAAGCCGACCGAGGTCCTCGGCAACCCGCAGCACGAGCGGACCCGCTCGTTCCTGCGGCGCATGCGCTCAGAGCACGACACGAGCCTGGCCGACGACGCCGCACGCGCCGCTGGCACCGACGCGGACGCGCCGGTCTAGTCGGGCCACGACGCCCGAGTGCGCCTGACGGCGCACGGTCGCGAGCGGCATACGACAGAGGGAGGGCGGGTGCCCCTGCACCCGCCCTCCCTTCTCGTATGCCGCTGGGCCCGGTCGGCCCGGAGGAGTCCGGCGCCGCGTGGCGCGGTCTCAGACGAGGTCCGCGACGCCCTCGTCGGTGATCTCGCTCGCGTCGATGACCATCGGGTTGAGCACCCGGTGGAGGAAGGACCGCGTCCGCGCCTCCTGCGGGTTGCCGATGACGTCGGCGGCCGTGCCTGCCTCGACGACGTAGCCGTCGTCCATGAAGACGACCCGGTGCGCGACCTCGCGGGCGAACGCCATCTCGTGGGTGACGATCATCATCGTCATCCCCTCAGCGGCGAGGGACTTCATGACGGCGAGGACCTCCCCGACGAGCTCGGGGTCGAGGGCCGAGGTCGGCTCGTCGAAGAGCATCAGCTCGGGGTCCATCGAGAGCGAGCGGGCGATCGCGACGCGCTGCTGCTGGCCGCCGGAGAGCTGGGCCGGGTAGGCGTCCTCCTTGTGCGCCATGCCCACGCGCTCGAGGTTGTGCCGGGCGACCTCGCGCGCCTGGGCCCTCGAGCGCTTGAGGACCTTCGTCTGGGCGACCGTGAGGTTCTCGAGCACGGTGAGGTGCGGGAACAGGTTGAAGGACTGGAAGACCATGCCGATCCGGCGGCGGACCCCGTCGAGGTCGACGTCGGGGTCGGTCATCTCGTCGGCGCCGACGAAGACCTGCCCGGACGTCGGCTCCTCGAGGAGGTTGACGCAGCGCAGGAGCGTCGACTTGCCGGAGCCGGACGGTCCGATGACGCAGACGACCTCACCCGTGGCGACCTCGAGGCTGATGTCCTTGAGGACCTCGTTGGACCCGAAGGACTTCTTGAGGTTGCGGATCGAGATGGCGGTCGTGCGCGTGGCCGTGGCGTCGGCCGTGGCGTCGGCCGTGGTGTCCGGGGTGGAGGGCGGGATGGGGGCCGGTGTGGGGTTCGTCATCTCATCGGGCCTTCGCGTAGCGGCGCTCGAGCTGGCGCACGAGCATGGACAGCGGGAGGGTGATCGCGAGGTAGCAGCACGCTCCGACGATGAGCGGGGTCGGGTTGACCGTCCGGTTGAGGAAGTCCTGCGAGAACTTCGTCAGCTCGTACTGGTCGGCCGTGACCCCGACGACGTAGACGAGCGAGGAGTCCTTGACGAGCAGGATGATCTCGTTGGTCAGTGGCGGGATGATGATCCGGAAGGCCTGCGGCAGGATGATCGTCGCCATGGTCCGCGAGTGGCTCATCCCGAGGGTCCGCGCCGCCTCGACCTGACCCTTGGGGACCGCCTGGATGCCGGCCCGGATCGTCTCGGCCATGTAGGCGCTGGCCGTGACCCCGAGCCCGACCATGACCATGCCGTACGTCCCGCCCGGAAACGAGAACCCCGGGAAGGCGTTGGGGATGCCGTAGGCGACCATGAAGAGGACGACGAGGGCCGGGACACCGCGGAAGAACTCGATGTAGGCGGTCGCGAACCACCGGTAGGGCCCGATCGAGCTGAGCTTCATCATCGCGAGGAGCAGGCCGAACGTCAGCCCGAAGACGAAGGCGAGCGCGGTGTAGATCAGGGTGTTGACGAGCCCGACGGTGATGACGCGGGGCATCATCCGGGCCAAGATGTCGCTGCGCAGGAAGGCCGCGCTGAACGTCGCCCAGTCGATCTTGACGGCGAGCAGGACGACGACCGCGATGCCGATGGCGTACTGCACGCCCCGGCCGAGGCGGGCCCGCTGCCGGCGGCTCAGGCCCGTTCGGGGGCGGTCGACGGTCTGGGTGGTCATGGGGTGCTCCATCGTTCGGAGGGTGGGGCGGGTGCCGGTCCGCGTCCCGGGGACGTCGGACCGGCACCCGTCACGTCAGGGCCGGCGGGTGCGGCTGACGGTGCGGGTGACGCGGGTGCGTCAGCTGGCCGGAACCTCGCCGATCCACTTCTTGAAGAGCTGGTCGTAGGTGCCGTCGGTCTTGGAGGTCGTGATGACATCGTCGACGACCTTCGCGAGCGCCTCGTTGCCGAGCTTCATGCCGAAGCCGTACTGCTCCCCCGTGTTGAACTGGGTCGCGATCATGGCCTTGCCCGGGTTCTGCTTGAGGGCCTCGCTCCAGACCGGCAGGTCGTTGATGGCGGCGTCGACCTGGCCGGTGAGCAGCGCCTGCGTCTCCGAGGCGAGGTCCTGGAACTCGACGATCTCGTAGCCGTTGGCGGCCTTGTTCTTCGTCGCGTAGTCGAGACCCGTCGTCGAGGACTGGGCGCCGAGCTTCTTGCCCTTGAGGTCGGCGAGCGACTTGACCGTCGAGCCGTTGGGGACGAGCAGGGCCTGCGTCGCGTCGAAGTACGGGACCGAGAAGAGGATGGCCTTCTTGCGTGCGTCGGTGATCGTCATGCCGGCCGCGGCGATGTCGCACTTGCCCGTGGCCATGTCCTGGCCGGACTTGATGCCCTCGAAGGGGGTGTCGACGATGGCCTGCTCGACCCCGAGCTTCTTGGCGACGAGGTCCATCATGTCGACGTCGAACCCGACCGTCTTGCCCGAGTCGTCGTTGGACTGGAAGGGCGCGTACGGCAGGTGCGTGCACACCGTGAGCTTGCCGGGGCTGATGAGCGAGACGCCCGACCCGCCGGGTGCCGAGGCTGCGGGCGTGCTGCCGCCCGTCGCGGGACCGCTGCTGCAGCCGGCGAGCGCGAGGGCGCTCAGGCCGGCGACGACGGCGATCGATCGCAGGGTGGTGCGTGACTTCAAGGGACGACTCCTCGTTCGTGGGCCACATCGACAGCCGGTGGCCGGTAGGCGCAGACCTTTGCACCGATGACGGAGGATGGGAAGAGCGAAGCCGATCTTTGGGACAGATCGTGATCTGGCGCAATAATTGCGCCCACAGGTGCTGCACTCCGCAGGACGTGCGCACAATGGGCCCATGACGACGGAGTCACCCGCCCCTGCCATGCCCGCCGGCCGACCCGGGACGGGCAGCGCGCCCGGGACGGAGATCCCGGCGATGGGCGTCGACGAGCTGCGCCACGTGCAGCTCGAGCGGCTCCGCGCGACGGTGCGAGCGGCATACGACAACGTGCCCCACTACCGGCAGGCGTTCGACGCGCTCGGCACCCATCCCGACGACGTCCGCTCGCTGGAGGACCTGGCCCGGCTCCCCTTCACGTCGAAGGCGGACCTGCGGGCCAACTACCCCTTCGGGATGTTCGCGGTCCCGCGCGAGCAGGTCGTGCGGGTCCACGCGAGCTCGGGGACGACCGGTCGGCCGACGGTCGTCGGGTACACCAAGCGCGACATCGACACGTGGGCCGACCTCATGGCCCGCTCGATCCGCCTCGCGGGAGGCCGGCCCGGCGACATCGTCCACGTAGCGTACGGCTACGGCCTCTTCACCGGGGGCCTCGGCGCCCACTACGGCGTCGAGCGGCTCGGGGCCACCGTCGTGCCGGTGAGCGGCGGGATGACCGAGCGGCAGGTCCAGCTCATCCAGGACTTCCGCCCGCGGGTCATCATGGTGACGCCGTCGTACTTCCTCTCCCTGCTCGACCAGATGGAGTCCGAGGGCATCGACCCTGCGGCGACGAGCCTCGAGGTCGGGATCTTCGGCGCCGAGCCGTGGACGGAGTCGATGCGCCAGGAGATCGAGCGCCGGACCGGCATGGACGCCGTCGACATCTACGGCCTGTCCGAGGTCATGGGGCCCGGCGTGGCCCAGGAGGCCGCCGCGACCAAGGACGGGCTGCACCTCTGGGAGGACCACTTCTACCCCGAGGTCATCGACCCGATCACCGAGGAGGTCCTGCCCGACGGCGAGATCGGCGAGCTCGTCCTCACCTCGCTGACGAAGGAGGCGATGCCGGTCCTCCGCTACAGCACGCGCGACCTGACGCGCCTCCTGCCGGGGACCGCGGTCCCGGCGATGCGGCGGATCGAGAAGGTGACCGGCCGCACCGACGACATGATGATCATCCGCGGCGTCAACGTCTTCCCGACCCAGATCGAGGAGCTCGTGCTCGCGGAGACGCGGCTCTCGCCGTACTTCCAGTGCGTCCTGCGCCAGCCGGGCCGGATGGTCGAGCTGACGGTGCTCGTCGAGCCGCTCGCCGGACTGGGTGCGGCCGAGGCGGAGGGGATCGCCCGCGGGCTCGAGCACGCGATCAAGACCCACATCGGCACGACGTGCCGGGTCGAGGTGCGCGAGCCGGGGTCGATCGAGCGCTCGATCGGCAAGGCGCGCCGGATCGTCGACGAGCGCCCGAAGGGGTGAGCCCACGGGTGCGCGGCTGTCGGATCCGTGCGGGCTGCAGGCCGCACGGATCCGAAGATCCCGACGTCTGCCACGAGGGCGTATGCCGCTGGGCTCGCCGGGTGCGTATCAACGGCCCTGGCCCGGGGCTCTGTCCTGGTGAGCGGCGTCGTCGCTCGCCTGGACAGGAGGCAGGACATGAGCAGGATCCCACCGCAGGGAGCCCAGATGGTCGGCGCGTGGCGGATGCACACGAAGCCGGTGCCACCCCGGGCCGCGCGCATCGAGCGGTCCCAGGGCACCGAGCGGGCCCCCGGCGCCCCGCGAGTCGAGACGGTCGAAGCCGTCATGGAGTCGGCGCCGGCACCGGCGCGCCTCCGCCGGCGCCACCCGCACCTGTCGAGCCTGGGCCGGCGCCTGCACCTCGTGCACTGAGCCGAGGTTCCCCCGCAACACACCGAGCAGTCGCCAACCCATGACGGCTGCGCCGGGCGAGGTTTGCGGTTGTTCGGTGTGTCGCCGGGTCTAGGAGCGGACCCCGCGGAGGGCCGTGCGGACGAGGTCGACCGCCGCGGCCTCGTCGAGACCGGCCTCGTGGGCGGCCGCGGCGAACTTCGTGGCGAGCGCCGCCACGGCGACGTCGGCCGTGTGCTCGCCCATGGCCACGGTCGTGCCTGCGCGGCGCCGGGTCTCGACGAGCCCGGAGGCCTCGAGCTCCTTGTAGGTGCGCGCCACGGTGTTCGCGGCGAGGCCGAGGTCGGCGGCGAGCGCCCGCACGGTCGGCAGGCGATCACCGGGCAGCAGGCGGCCCGACGTGATGAGCCCGGCGATCTGGGCCCGCACCTGCTCGTAGGGCGGCTCGGCCGATGCGGGGTCGACCCGGATGGACGAGATGGTCACCCCGCCAGCCTCCCACGGCACGGTCCGAGCGGGGGCGCGCTGGGCGGCATACGGGCGCGTGGCGCGAGGTGGCGAGGGTCACGGCGGCGATTCCCTGTCGCGACTACTACCGCATGTCGTAGGGTCTACTACGTCATGTAGTTGTCTTGTCCGCGTCGGGAGCCTCGATGGATGCCACAGACCTCGCGAGATGGCAGTTCGCCATCACGACCGTGTACCACTTCCTCTTCGTGCCGATCACGATCGGCCTCTCCGCCGTGGTCGCCTTCTTCCACACCCGGTGGGTGCAGACCCACAACCCCGACTGGCTCCGGCTGGCGAAGTTCTTCGGCAAGCTCTTCACGATCAACTTCGCGCTCGGGCTCGTCACCGGCATCGTCCAGGAGTTCCAGTTCGGGATGAACTGGTCCGACTACTCCCGGTTCGTCGGGGACATCTTCGGCGCGCCGCTCGCCGTCGAGGCGCTGCTGGCGTTCTTCCTCGAGTCGACCTTCCTCGGCCTGTGGATCTTCGGCTGGGGGCGCCTGCCCGAGAAGCTCCACGCGTCGACGATGTGGATCGTGCACATCGGCACGCTCCTGTCGGGGTACTTCATCCTCGCGGCCAACTCGTTCATGCAGCACCCGGTGGGCTACCGCTTCAACCCGATCACCGGCCGCGCCGAGCTGACCGACTTCTTCGCCGTGCTGACCAACAAGGTCCAGCTCGTCACCTTCCCGCACGTCGCCCTCTCGGCCTACATGGTCGCGGGTGCCGTCGTCATGGGCGTCTCGATCCACCTCATGCGCCGCGAGGCCCTCCGCGACGCCGACCGCAACCCCGCCCAGTCGGACGCCCCGCTCTACCGCCGCGCGGCACGGATCGGCGCGGTCCTCACCCTCGTCGCCGGCCTCGGCGTCGCCATCAGCGGCGACTTCCAGGGCAAGGTCATGACCGAGGTCCAGCCGATGAAGATGGCGGCCGCGGAGGCGCTCTACGAGACCTCTCCCCAGGGCGTCGGAGCCCCGTTCTCGGTGCTCACCGTCGGCTCCCTCGACGGACAGCACGCGAACGCGCTCATCGAGGTGCCCAAGCTGCTGTCCTTCCTCGCGACCGGCACCTTCGACGGCGAGGTCAAGGGCATCAACGACCTCAAGGCCACCTACGCCCAGACGTACGGCACCACCGGCAACCCGCGCCTGACGGACACGGCGACGAACTACGTGCCCAACATCCCGACGACGTACTGGTCGTTCCGCATCATGATCGGCCTCGGCGTGGCCGCGGCCGCGATCGCCGCGGCGGTCCTCTGGGCGACGCGCAAGCGTCGCATGCCGACCTCCCGCTGGCTGCTCTACGCCGCGATCCTCGTGCCGATCATGCCCGTCCTCGCCAACTCCTTCGGCTGGATCTTCACCGAGGTCGGTCGCCAGCCGTGGCTCGTCTTCGGGCTCATGACGACGGCGACGGGTGTCTCCCCGGGAGTCTCGATGGGTGAGGTCATCACCTCGATGGTCGTCTACACGCTCCTCTACGGCGTCCTCGCCGTCGTCGAGATCAAGCTCTTCCTGACCTACGTCCGGCGCGGCGCCGAGCCGTTCGAGAAGCCCCAGGACCCGAGTGAGCGGGACGAGGACGCACCCCTCGTCTTCGCCTACTGAGCCCCGAGACCTGAGACCTGAGCCCCTGAAAGGCCTGTGACAGCAATGGAACTCTCCACCTTCTGGTTCATCGTCCTCGGCGTCCTCTGGACCGGGTACTTCGTCCTCGAGGGCTTCGACTTCGGCGTCGGCATGCTCCTGCCCGTGCTCGGCGGCAAGCGCTGGGCCGGCGACGCCGCCGACGCCGAGAAGCGCCGCCGCGTCCTGCTCAACACGATCGGCCCGGTCTGGGACGGCAACGAGGTCTGGGTCCTCACCGCCGGCGGGGCTACCTTCGCGGCCTTCCCGCACTGGTACGCGACGATGTTCAGCGGCTTCTACCTGCCGCTCCTGCTCATCCTCGTCGGGCTCATCGTGCGCAACCTCGGCTTCGAGTACCGCCACAAGCGGCCCGAGGCACGGTGGAAGGCACGATGGGACCAGGCGATCTTCTGGGGCTCGCTCGTCCCGGCCCTCCTCTGGGGCGTCGCCCTGACCAACGTCGTGCGGGGCGTCCCGATCGACGCCGCGAAGGAGTACACCGGCAACCTCTTCACGCTCCTCAACCCGGTCGGTCTCCTCGGCGGTCTCGTCTTCGTCGCCCTCTTCGTCACGCACGGCGCGATCTTCGTCGCGCTCAAGACCGACGGCCCGATCCGCCAGGACGCGCGGGCCATCACGCAGCGGGCCGGCATCGTCGCGGCGGTCCTCGCCGTCGTGCTGCTCCTCGTCCTCGGCCTTGCCGACGGCAACCTCGCCTCGTGGGTGACGACGGTCGTGGCCGCGGTGGCGCTCCTCGGCGGGCTCGCGGCGAGTCGACAGGGGCGCGAGGGCTGGGCCTTCATCGGGACGGCCGTCACCATCGCCATGGCGGTCGCGACGTACTTCCTCATGCTCTTCCCCAACGTCATGCCGAGCTCGACGAACCCGGCCTGGAACCTCACCGTCGAGAACGCCTCCAGCTCGCCCTACACCCTCAAGGTCATGACGATCGTCGCCCTGATCTTCACGCCGATCGTCCTGCTCTACCAGGGCTGGACGTACTGGGTCTTCCGCAAGCGCCTGTCCACCAAGCACATCCCCGAGGACGTGCACGTCGAGACGGTCGCGGGCGCAGGAGCGCGATGAAGCCCTTCGACCCGCGTCTCCTCCGGGCGGCCCCCGCCGCCCGGAGGCCCGTGGCCGCGCTCGGGGCGATGGGCGCCGTCTCGGGGGCGGCGACCATCGCCACGGCGTTCGCCCTGTCGGCCGTCGTCGTCGCGGTCGTCGAGGACACCGACGTCACCACGCCGCTGGTGTGGCTCGCGGCCCTCTTCGTCGCCCGGGCCGGTCTCGCCGCCGGCAGCGAGACCGTCTCGGCCTGGGCGGGCGTCTCCGTGTCGACCGAGCTCCGGTCGGCGCTGCTGCGGCGCTGGGGCTCCCTCGACGCAGACACGCGCCCTGAGCGCGGGGCCGCCCTCGCGCTCGCGACCTCGGGTGCGACCACCGTCGAGCCGTATGCCGCCCGCTTCCTCCCGACGCTCGTGACCGCCGCCGTCGTGCCGGCCCTCGCGATCGTCACGCTCGCCGTCGTCGACTGGCCGAGCGCGCTCGTCGTCGTGCTGACGCTGCCCCTCCTGCCGGTCTTCGCCGCCCTCATCGGCAGGGCGACGGCGGAGTCGACCGAGCGGCGCTGGGCCGCCCTCGCCTCCCTCTCGGGCCACTTCCTCGACGTCGTCCGCGGCCTGCCGACGCTCGTCGCCTACGGCCGGGCCCGCCGCCAGGTCGAGACGGTGCGCGAGGTGAGCGACCGGCACCGGGTCGCGACGATGGAGACCCTGCGGATCGCCTTCCTCAGCTCGGCCGCTCTCGAGCTCCTCGCGACGATCTCGGTCGCGGTCGTCGCCGTGACGGTGGGCCTGCGCCTGTCGACGGGCTCGATGCTGCTCGGCCCTGCCCTCGTCGCGATCCTCCTGGCCCCGGAGGCCTACTGGCCGGTCCGACGCGTAGGCGCCGAGTTCCACTCCGCCGCCGACGGCGCCGTCGCCCTCGACGAGATCCTCACCCACCTCGAGACCCCCAGCTCACCGAACGCGGCGTTCGGTTCCGAACGCGCTGGTATACCGCTGATCTCGGCATCGAACGCCGCGTTCGGTTCACGGAGAGGTGGAGGACAGCAGGGGGCGCTCGAGGGGCGGGTCCGGGTCCACGGGGTCACCTACACGTATGCCGCTGGGTCGGCTCCCGTCCTCCGCAACCTCGACCTGGTGGCGGGGCCGGGCCTCACCGTGGTCACCGGCCCGTCCGGTGCGGGCAAGTCGACCCTGCTCGACCTCGTCGCGGGGCTGCGGCGGCCGAGCGAGGGAACCGTCGAGGCGCCCGCGGTGCACTACGTGACCCAGCGACCCTTCCTCGCCGCAGGGACCGTCCACGACGCCCTGACCATCGGCCACGACGTCGACGACGTGCAGCTCTGGGCGGCCCTTCGCGCGGTCGGCCTCGACGGGGTCATCGCCAGCCTCCCTGAGGGGGTCTGGGCTCACCTCGGCGACGAGGGCTTCGGCCTGTCCGCCGGGCAGCGCCAGCGCCTCGCCCTGGCCCGGGCCTGGCTCTCCCCCGAGACCGTGCTCCTGCTCGACGAGCCCACGGCCCACCTCGACGACGAGTCGGCGCACCGCCTCGGCGAGCTGATCGCCGAGCTCGCCGAACGCCGGGTCGTCATCGCCGTGACACACCGTCCCGAGCTGCTCGAGCACGCCGACCACCACCTCGTCCTCGGCGAGTCGGGCGCCCTCGAGGCCGCCACCGCGCCGACCCTCGAACCCGCGCTGGAAGCCGCACTGGAAGCCACGCTCGACCCAGCCATCGAGGCCGCCCCCGAACCCCATGGCGAGACCACCACGACCCACGAGGAGCCGTCATGACACCCGCGCCCTCCGACTCCGGCCTGCTCGACCGGCCGGCCCCGGTCGCGCCCGCCCAGCACACCCCCGCGGTGTGGCGGCCGTCGGCGGGGATCGTGCGCGGTGGCCTCCTCGGCGGGATCGCGACCGCGGCCGGGATGGCCCTCACCGCGACGTCTGGGTGGCTCATCGTCCGTGCCTCCGAGCAGCCCGTGATCCTCACCCTGCTCACCGCGATCGTGGCCGTTCGCGCCTTCGGCATGGCCCGACCCGTGTTCCGCTACTGGGAACGCCTCACCAGCCACGACGCGGCCCTCGCCACGCTCGCCGCCCGGCGCACGGCGGCATACGACGCCCTCATCCCGCTGACCCCGGCGCGGCTCGGGCGGCGACGCCGCTCGGACGTCCTCACCGGGGTCGTCGACGACCTCACCGACGAGGTCGACGCCCAGGTGCGGGTCACCGTGCCGGTGATCTCGACCCTCGTCGCCTGCGGGCTCGTCCTGGCCCTGACCGCCCTCGTCGCGCTCCCCGTCGCGGGGATCCTCCTCGCCCTCGCGGTGGTCGTGGCGGGCACGTGCGTCGTGGCCCTGCGCCTCGAGTCCCGCTCGCTCACCGAGCTGCTCGACGCCCGCGCGGAGGTCACCCGCGTCAGTGAGCTGACGACCAGCCAGGCCGGCGAGCTGCGCGCCGTCGGCGGCTGGGACACGGCGCTCGGGTGGCTCGACCGGGCCCAGGAACACCTCGCCCGGGCGACCCGTCGCCTCAGCGCGGGACGGGCCCTCGCCTCGGCGGCCTTCCTGCTGGCGGTCGGTGCCGCCGTCGCCGGCATCGTGCTCGTCGTGCGCGACCTCGACGTCGGCGCACCCGTCAAGGCGCTGCTCGTCCTCACCCCCGTCGCCGTGTCCGAGGCGATCACCCCGCTCGTCGACGCCATGCGCGCGCTCGCCCGCGCCGAGGGCAGCGCCGCGCGGATCGCGGCCCTGCTCGGGCTGACGCCCGCGGTGCGCGAGACCCGCGGACCGGGCGGCACCGCCCCGACGCTCGCGACCGACCGTCCGCCGCACATCGAGCTCGTCGGCGTCACCGCGTCGTGGACCGGCGACCGTCAGGACGTCGGGCCCATCGACCTCGTCCTCGCGCCGGGCTCGCGCACCGCCCTCATAGGCTCCAACGGCAGCGGCAAGTCGACCCTCCTCGCCGTGATCGCCCGCCACCTCGACCCGACCGCGGGCCGCTGCCTCTGGGACGGCACCGACGTGACGACGCTCCCCCTCGACGACGTCCGCGGGCTCGTCGCCCTCGTCGACGACGAACCACACGTCTTCGCGACGACGCTGCGCCAGAACCTGCTCCTCGCAGCGCCCTCCGCGACCGACGACGACATCCGCGAGGCACTCGACCGGGCCGGCCTCACGCGGCTCATCAGGGCGCTCCCAGACCGCCTCGACACGGTGCTCGGCGCCGGAGGCCGGGGCCTGTCCGGTGGTGAGCGCGCCCGGCTCGGCATCGCCCGGGCCCTGCTGAGCGGCCGTCCAGTCGTCCTGCTCGACGAGCCCGTCGCCCACCTCGACCCGCCGACCGCCACGGCGGTCATCACCGACCTCATGCGTGCCGAGCACGCCGACCCCACCCGCACCATCCTCATGGTCACGCACCGGCCCGAGGGGCTCGACCTCTTCGACCGCGTGATCACGCTCGACCCGGCCCGCCGGTAGATTGGAGTCACCATGCCCACCAACCCTCGCAACCGACTCGGTGACCTCGAGCGCGCCGTCATGGAGCTGCTCTGGACCACCGACCGCAGCCACCCCGACGGGATCACGGTCCGTGAGGTCCACGACCGGATCGGCCTCGAGCGTGGCCTCGCCTACACGACCCTCATGACCGTGCTCGACCGGATGGCCAAGAAGGGCCTCGTCAACCGCCAGCGCGACGGCCGTGCCTGGCGCTACACCGCCGCCTCGAGCCGTGAGGAGCTGACCTCCGAGACGCTCCACCACACCCTCGGCGAGCTGGCCGGCGACGAGCGTCGCAGCGCCCTGCTCCACTTCCTCGACGAGTCGACGCCCCAGGAGCTCGAGGAGCTGCGCGCAGCGCTCGCCGAGCTCGAGCGCCGCCGCCCAGACGCCGCCGTGGACTCCGACGGCTCGTCCGACGGGTCGTCCCACGTGTCGTCCGGCGAGTCCAGCGGCGACACCCCGAGCCCGGTTCGGCACCGGGTCTCCTGAGGGACCCTGAGAGGCCTGGAAGGCACGGTGTCGGTGGCAGCGCTTGCGGCGCTCATCCTCCTCGCGGTCGCGCTCGCCTGGCCCGTCCCCCGGGTCATGGCGGGCCTCACCGCGTTCCGCCGTGCGCCGAGGCCGGCCCTCGTCGTCTGGCAGGCGACCGCTGTCGCGGCCGTCCTCGCCGCGCTCTTCGCGGCGCCGGCGGCCGTCCCCCTCTTCCTCGACGGAAGTGGGCCCGTCGACGAGCAGCTCATCCCGGTCGCCGTCGCGGCCCTTCTCAGCGGGATCGTCGCCGCGCGGCTGCTCCTCTCCGGGCACCGGGTCGGCACGAACCTCCGGGCCGTCCGGCGCCAGCACCGCGAGCTCGTCGACCTGCTCGCCGTGCACGGTGACACCCAGGTCCGCGTCCTCGAGCACCCGACGCCGACGGCCTACTGCGTCCCCGGCATCCAACGTCGCGTCGTCCTGACGCAAGGGACGATCGACACGCTCCCCGGCCGCGAGCTCGACGCGGTCCTCGCCCACGAGCGGGCCCACCTCGTCGCCCGCCACGACCTCGTGATGGAGTTCTTCACGGTCGTCCACGAGGCCGTCCCCCGGTTCATGCGCTCGTCGGCCGCGCTGCGCGAGGTCAACCTCCTCATCGAGGTCCTCGCCGACCGGGCCGCCGTGCGCGAGACGAGCGCCGTCCTGACCGGGCGGGCGATCGTCCGGATGGCCGGCGGTCCGAAGCCGGCCGGCACGATGGCGATCCGCGAGGCCCCCTCGGCCGCACGCGTCCGGCTCGGCCTGCTCGACGACGAGGCACGGATCGCGGGGATGCCGCCGGCGCTCGTCAGCGTCGGGATGTACGCCTTCGCCCTCTCGCTCGTCGCCATGCCGTTCGCCCTGCTTGTCGGGGCGCTCACGGGGGTCACGGCGTCCTGAGCCCTTGGGTAGGGTGACCGCCATGCGCGTTCTCGTCAGCGGAGGAGCCGGCTACATCGGCTCGCACACGGTCGTCCAGCTCGTCGCGGCAGGGCACGAGGTGCTCATCGTCGACAACTTCGGCAACAGCAAGCCGACCGTGGTCAACCGCCTCGAGGCCCTGACCGGCACCCATCTGCCGGTCCACGCCTTCGACCTCACCGACGTCGACAAGACCGAGCACCTCTTCGCGCACGAGCACATCGACGCCGTCATCCACTTCGCCGGTCTCAAGGCCGTCGGCGAGAGCGTCGAGAAGCCGCTCGAGTACTACGAGAACAACCTCGGCTCGACCTTCTCCCTCGTCCGCGCGATGCGGCGCCACGGCGTCGAGAAGCTCGTCTTCAGCTCGTCGGCCACCGTGTACGGCACGGAGCAGGAGGCCGCGACGGAGGACCGGCGCACCTTCGCGACGAACCCCTACGGCTGGACCAAGGTCATGCAGGAGCAGATCCTGCGGGACGTCGCCGGCGCGCACCCCTCGATGCGGATCGCGCTGCTGCGCTACTTCAACCCGGTCGGCGCCCACGTGTCCGGGACGATCGGCGAGGACCCGCAGGGCATCCCCAACAACCTCGTCCCCTTCATCGCGCAGGTGGCCGTGGGTCGCCGTCCCGTTCTCGAGGTCTTCGGCGACGACTACCCGACGAGGGACGGCACGTGCGAACGCGACTACATCCACGTCGAGGACCTCGCCGCCGGTCACCTCGCCGCGCTCACGAGGCTCGCGAGCACCGACGACCCGATCTCGACGTGGAACCTCGGCACGGGTCAGGGCACCTCCGTCCTCGAGATGCTGCACGCGTTCGAGCGGGCGGTCGGGCGGGAGCTGCCCCACCGCGTCGTCGCGCGGCGTCCCGGTGACGTCGCCGTGTCGTACGCCGACCCGGCCAAGGCCAACCGCGAGCTCGGCTGGAAGGCGACTCGGACCATCGACGACATGTGCGTCGACACGTGGCGCTGGCAGCAGGCCAACCCGCACGGCTACCCCGACTCCGACTTCGCCTGACTCACCCCGACCTCGACGTATGCCGCTGGGCTCGGCCCGCTCAGATGGCGCGGTCGCGCTCCGGCGGGGCGGTTCGGCGGCCTGTTCGGGCGAGCAGGCTCAGGGCTGCGGGTGCAGGGCGTCGTAGTCGTGGAAGGACCGGACCCGGGCCACCGCGACGATGACGAGGACGACGACGAGGACGCCGCCGACGACCGGAGGCACCCACGTGGCAGTGAGGGTGGCCAGCGTCCCGGCGAACATCTGGCCGAGGCGCGGGCCTCCGGTGACGACGACGGTGAAGACGCCCTGGGTGCGCCCCCGCAGGTGGTCGGGAACGGCCGCCTGCAGGATCGTCGTGCGGAAGATCGCGCTGACGTTGTCGGCGCCACCCGCGACGGCCAGCGACAGGGCCGCACCGACGAGAGCCGGCCCGTTGACGTCGGCGAAGTCGCGCGAGACGACCTCGTGCCCGCCCAGTGTCACGACCGCCAGGACGAGGCCCAGGCCGAGGATGCCGAGACCGTAGACGACGATCGCGTTGCGGATCGCGATGCCCTGCCGTCGCAGGTCGGTGAGCCGCCCCGAGACGAGGCTCGAGAGGATGCCGCCCACGGCGTACGAGGCGGTGAGCACGCCGACGGTCACCGCGCCGCCACCGATGAGAACCGCTCCGATCGCGGGGAAGAGCACGATGGGCTGGCCGAACGTCATGGCGATGATGTCGACGACGAAGCTCATGCGGACGTTCGGGGAGGCGCGCAGGTGGGACAGGCCCTCGCGGACGGACCGGAACCCGCCGACGGGCGCCCGGTCACCGTCGGGACGGATGTCCGGCAGCGTCCAGAGGCCGAGGAAGCCGGCGAAGAAGAGCAGCACGTCGACGGTGTAGGTCCAGGCGTAGCCAACGTGGGCGACGAGCAGGCCGGCGACGGCCGGCCCGGCCGTGACCATGAAGCCCATCGAGATCCCGCTCAGGGCGGCCGCCTTGGGCAGGAGCTCGGTCGGCAGCAGGCGCGGGGTGATCGCCTGCCGCGTCGCCGACGCGATCGTGGACGCGACGGCGTTGACCGTCGTGACGACGTAGAAGACCCAGACCGTGGTGAGGCCGCCCCAGGCCATCGTCGCGAGGGTCACCGTCGAGCCCCAGCCCACGAGGGAGGCGACGAGCGCCACCGCCCGCCGGTCGAAGCGGTCGGCGATCGCCCCGCCGTAGAGCCCGGCGACCACCATCGGTAGCAGGGCGAACCAGGCGACGAGCGAGACCATGAAGGTCGAGCCGGTCAGGTCGTAGATGTTCAGCCCGACAGCCGTGGTGGTCATGACGGCGCCGATGCCCGACAGGGTGTTGCCGGCCCACAACCGCGCGAACGGCCGGCTGACCTTCAGCGGGGTGAGGTCGACGAGGTGCGACCGACGCTCGACGGAGGGGCCGGGGGTGCTGGTCGTCACCGTAGGAACCTACGTCAGGCCCCGCCGTCGGGCCGAATCAGGCGACGTCGGTGGCTGCCCGGATGAGCAGGCCCGGGTCGAGCGCCGCGACGCGTCCCCGCGTGGTCGGCAGGCACGCCTCGACGTCGCGCAGCCGGGAACCGTCGCGGACCCAGAGCCACGTGCCGTCGGGGCCGCGGCGGGCGACCTGGGTGCGGACTCGGCCGTCGGCGTCGGTCGCCGAGGTCATGGCGAGGTCACCCGCGACCATGACCCGCACGTCGCCCCCGTCGTCGGGCGCCGCGGCGCCGAGGTCGACACCCGCATCGAACGCGGCTTCGTACGCGGCCCGGATCGCCGCATGGCCGGCCGCCTCGCGACCGCGCGGGAGGCTCACGACCGCGTCGACGGCATACAGGCTGAGAATGCCGTCGAGGTCGGCCTTGGCCGCGAAGGTCGCGAAGCGCTCCGTGAGGAGCTCGGGGGCCGTGACACCGGGGTCTGTCGTGCTCATGGGCCGACCTTCCCACCGAGAACCGACAGCCGTGCGGTGGGCACGCTCGGACCCGAAACTCTCTCCGCTACTTCGGGGTACGGCGCCGCGCCCGAGGTGTTGAATGGGGCGCATGTCGTCCCGCACCCTCCACGTGACCTTCGTGTGCAGCGGCAACATCTGCAGGTCGCCGATGGGCGAGGTCATCCTGACCCAGCTCGTCGAGGATGCGGGCCTCTCCGAGCGGGTGCGGGTGAGCTCGAGCGGCACCGGCGACTGGCACGTGGGGGAGCACGCCGACCCTCGGACCATCGCGGTCCTCGCCGCCCACGGCTACGACGGGACGGCGCACCGGGCCCGCGAGTTCGACCCGGAGGAGTTCGACGACCTCGACCTCGTCCTCGCCTCGGACGAGGGGCACGTCCGGGCGCTGCATCGTTTCGCCCGCACCCCGCGCCAGCGAGCCAAGATCCGGCTCGTCCGTGAGTTCGACCCCGCTGCCGTCGAGGCGGGCACGCTCGAGATGAGCGACCCGTGGTACGGCGGCGACGACCACTTCGCCCGGTGCTTCCGAGAGGTCGAGGCGGCCTGCCACGGCATCCTCGACCACATTCGCACCCGGCTCGAGGTGGCCGACGAGCGTCCGTCCTCGACAGCCTGACCGCCCAGGCTGCGCACCTGCACGGCCCGATCCGACCAGCTCCTTAGGAACAGCTCCACCCACACGGCTCCACCCACACGGCTCCACCCACACAGCTCCCACAGAGCTCCACCCACTTGGCTCCCCCGCACAGCCCCGCCGCGTACCATCCGCCCGAACAACCGACTGCCCTCAACCGCGATGACTGTGACTGACTTCGAATTCCCCACGCCCGTCTACCCCTACGGCGCTCCCTGCTGGCTCGACCTGCTCGTCGCCGACGTGCCGCGCGCCCAGCGGTACTACTCCGAGCTCTTCGGCTGGCGGTGGCTCACCGGCGATCCGGCGAGCGGCGGCTACACGCTGGCCCTGCTCGACGGCCATCCCGTCGCCGGGATCAGTCGCAAGCCGACGACGGTGCCGGTGACGAGCCAGTGGACGACCTACCTGCGCGTCGGCGACATCGATGTCGCCGCCGCGGCGATCGTCGCCAACGGCGGCCGGCCGCTCGGGCGTCCCGTGGCGATCGGCGAGCTCGCGCGGACGTTCGTCGCTCAGGACCCGGGCGGGGCGTTCTTCGGGGTGTGGGAGCCCGTCGACCTGCCGGGCAGCGGGGTGCTCGACAAGCCGGGGTCGCTGACCTGGAACGAGCTGCTGACGCGGGACTACGACCGCGTCCTCGACTTCTACGAGAACATCTTCGCCCACGGCTTCATCGACGAGACGGAGCCCGGAGGTCCCCGCTGGTCGACGGCCCACACCGGTGACGGAAACCCCGCCTTCGGCCTCGCGGAGATCGAGCACGACTGGCCGGCCGAGATCCCCGCGCACTGGCTCGCATCCTTTGCCACCCACCAGGTGGTCCCGACCCTGGCCCGCGCGCTCGACCTCGGCGGGACGCTGCTGCAGGGCCCCTTCGACGGCCCGTACGGGCTCGGAGCGGTCATCGCCGGCCCCGAGGGCGAGGTCTTCTCGATCCTCGTCCCCGACGAGGACTGAGTCCCACCGGCACGGGCGCCGGCGCTACGGCACTGCCCACGAATCCTGGGCAGTGCCGTAGGACACGCCGGGAGGTATGCCGCCGGGCCCGGCTCCCGAGGAAACGGCGGCCCGGCGCCGGGTTGGACGGCATACGGAGTGGTGCTCGGCCTCTGGGAGGATGGGGGCCATGGCATCGCTCGCTGACGCAACCCCGCCCATCGCCCTCGGGGCGCTCGACGGTCGCTACCGCGGCGCCGTCGCCCCGCTCGTCGACCACCTCTCGGAGGCGGCGCTCAACCGGGAGCGGGTCCGCGTCGAGATCGAGTGGCTGATCCACCAGACGAGCCACGGCGTCGTTCCCGGGGTGCGCGAGCTGAGCGCCGACGAGATCGCTGCGCTTCGTGCGGTCGTCGAGGACTTCGGACCCGAGGAGGTCGCCGAGCTCGGCGAGATCGAGCGTGTGACCGTCCACGACGTCAAGGCGGTCGAGTACTTCCTCAAGCGGCGCCTCGCGGAGATCGCCCCGGCCGAGGAGGACAAGGGCCTGGCCGAGCTGATCCACTTCGGCTGCACGAGCGAGGACATCAACAACCTCTCCTACGCCCTCATGGTCAAGGGTGCCGTCGAGCAGGTGTGGCTGCCCAAGGCGCGGGCGCTCGTCGCGCAGGTCGGGGAGATGGCGCGCGACCTCAAGGACGTCCCGCTCCTCGCACACACGCACGGCCAGCCCGCCACCCCGACGACGATGGGCAAGGAGCTCGCCGTGCTCGCGCACCGCCTCGGCCGGCAGCTGCGCCGGATCGAGCGCCAGGAGTACCTCGGCAAGTTCAACGGCGCGACCGGCACCTACGGCGCCCACGCCCTCGCGCTCCCCGACGTCGACTGGCCGGCCGTCTCGCGGGCCTTCGTCGAGAGTCTCGGCCTCACGTGGAACCCGCTCACGACCCAGATCGAGAGCCACGACTGGCAGGCCGAGCTCTACGCCGACGTCGCCCGGTTCAACCGGATCCTCCACAACCTCTGCACCGACGTGTGGACGTACATCTCCATGGGCTACTTCGCACAGGTCCGCGGCCAGGGCACCGTCGGGTCGAGCACGATGCCGCACAAGGTCAACCCCATCCGCTTCGAGAACGCCGAGGCCAACCTCGAGGTGAGCAACGCCCTGCTCGACGTCCTCGGCGGGACTCTTGTCCAGAGCCGGCTCCAGCGCGACCTGACCGACTCGAGCATGCAGCGCAACATCGGGACCGCCTTCGGCCACTCGATGCTCGCCCTCGACAACGTCTCGCGTGGCCTCGCCGGCCTCGACGCCGTCCCCGCGGCCATGTCCGCCGACCTCGAGGCCAACTGGGAGGTCCTCGGCGAGCCGATCCAGTCGGCGATGCGGGCCCTCGGAGCCCAAGGCGTCCCCGGCATGGAGGAGCCCTACGAGCGGCTCAAGGAGCTGACCCGCGGCCGCCGCATCAACGGCGACGACCTGCGGGAGTTCGTCCGCGGCCTCGGGCTGCCGGCCGACGTCGAGCAGCGCTTCCTCGGGCTCACCCCGCAGACCTACACGGCCCTCGCGGGCCGGCTCGTCACCGACTACCTGGCCTGAGCTCCCCGCGCGACCCGACGTGCCGTCGCTCACCGGATTCCCGGTGACGCGACGGCCGCGGGTTAGCGTGGTCGCATGGCGCGAACACGGCGGGCCCGGGTCAGCGACGTCGAGGAGATCGCGATGTCGCTCCCGGACGTGACGCGCGACCCGGCCGACCCCGCGACACCGGGCCGACCGGCATACCAGGTGCACGGCAAGACGTTCGCCTTCTTCCGCGGACCGCGCAAGGACGCTGTCGACCCAGAGACGGGCGCGCCGTTCGAGGACGTCATCGTGTTCCGGTGCACGGCCGAGGACAAGCAGGCGCTCGTCGGCGACGAGACCTCGCCGTTCTTCACCACGCCCCACTGGAACGGGTTCAACGCCGTCCTCCTCCTCGAGCGGCACCTCGGACGGCTGAGCCTCGCCGAGCTGCGAGAGGTCATCACCGATGCCTGGCTCGTGCGGGCGCCGCGACGGGCCGCCAAGGACTTCCTGGCGTCGAGCACCGAGGAAGCGGGAATACCCTAGCGGGGTATGATCGTTCTCATACACGAAGGAGGTGCCATGGCTGGATACACCGGCAGCAAGGACGACTACCTGAAGCGACTGAGGCGCGTCGAGGGGCAGGTCCGCGGCATTCAGCGGATGGTCGAGGGCGACGAGTACTGCATCGACATCCTGACCCAGGTCAGCGCCGTGACCAAGGCGCTCCAGGCGGTCAGCCTCGGCCTGCTCGAGGACCACGTGGCGCACTGCGTCGTCGACGCGGCCCGCGAGTCCGACGATGCTGCCGCCGCCAAGGTCCGCGAGGCGTCCGACGCGATCGCCCGGCTCGTGCGCAGCTGAACCACCCCGAGGAGAGAACCATGAACGAGACCATCACCACCATCACCGTCGCCGGCATGACCTGCGGCCACTGCGAGGCGTCCGTCAAGGAGGAGCTGTCGGCCCTCCCCGGCGTCTCGGCCGTCGCCGTCGAGCTCAACCCCGGCGCGGACTCCCCCGTGACCATCACGAGCACAGCGCCGCTCGACCCGACCGCCGTGGAGGCAGCCGTCGCCGAGGCGGGCTACAGCGTCCGATGAGCACGCGCGAGGCGCAGGCCTCACCGGGGCGCACGGACGAGGTCCGACTCGCGATCACCGGCATGACCTGCGCCTCCTGCTCGGCCCGGATCGAGCGCAAGCTCGGCAAGGTCGAAGGCATCGAGTCGGCGACGGTCAACCTCGCAACCGAGAAGGCCCTCGTCTCGTTCTCGTCACCGGTGACCGTCGATCAGATCGTCAAGGAGATCGAGAAGACGGGGTATGGCGCTCGCGTGCTCGACGCGCAATCGACCCCCACGGCTCCGAACACCTCCGCGGCTGCGGCCGCCCCCACGCCTCCGGCCACGACCCCGCCGGTGGCCACCACGGCTCCGACGGCCACCCCGGCCGCGCCGCCCACCGGCGGCCACGCGGCCCACACCGACCACGCCGACCACGCCGACCACGCCGACCACATGGAGCACACGCCCGCCCAGGACGTGATCCGGCCGCGACTCGTGGCAGCTGTGGCACTCACGATTCCGGTGCTGCTCCTCGCCATGGTGCTGCCGACCTTTGCGGCGAGCCCCTGGCTCCAGTTCGTCCTCGCGACGCCCGTCGTGTTCTGGTGTGCGTGGCCCTTCCACCGCGCCGCCCTGGTCAACGCCCGGCACCTCGCCTCGACCATGGACACCCTCGTCTCGCTCGGCGTGCTCGCGGCATACGGCTACTCCGTCGTGGCGATGCTGTTCGGCGAGATGCACCTCTACTACGAGGTGGCCGCCGTCGTCACGACGTTCCTGCTGACCGGGCGCTTCCTCGAGGCGCGGGCCAAGGACTCGGGCAAGGACGCGCTGCGCTCCCTGCTCGACCTCGGGGCCAAGGACGTCGCCGTGCTCCGGATCGACCCGACGAGCCGGATCACCAACGAGCGGCGCGTCCCGATCGAGGACCTCGTCGTCGGGGACCAGTTCGTCGTCCGTCCCGGTGAGAAGGTCGCCACCGACGGAGTCGTGCTCGACGGGCAGAGCGCCGTCGACGCGAGCCTCGTCACCGGAGAGTCCACCCCGGTCGATGTGTCCCCCGGCGACGCCGTGACCGGAGGGTCCATCAACACGACCGGCCGGCTCGTCGTCGAGGCCCGCAAGGTCGGCGCCGACACGATGCTCGCCGGAATCCAGCGTCTCGTCGAGACCGCACAGACGGGGAAGGCCGACGTCCAGCGCCTCGCCGACCGGGTCTCGGCCGTCTTCGTCCCGGCCGTCCTCGTCATCGCCCTGGTGACGTTCGTGAGCTGGCTCGCGACCGGACACGGGCTCTCGCGTTCCCTCGCGGTGGCCGTCACCGTGCTCATCATCGCCTGCCCGTGCGCCCTGGGGCTCGCCACGCCGACGGCCCTGCTCGTCGGGACCGGACGCGGTGCCCAGCTCGGCACGCTCATCAAGGGCCCCCAGGTCCTCGAGGACACGCGCCGCGTCGACACCATCGTCCTCGACAAGACCGGCACGGTGACGACCGGCGACCTGCGCCTGCGCAGCATCGCCGTGCGCGGCCGGCTGTCCAAGAAGGCCGCCCTCACGGCCGCAGCCGCGGTCGAGCAGGGCAGCGAGCACCCGATCGCCCGCGCGATCGTCGCCGGTGCCGCAGAGGCGGGCATCGACCTGCCCCGGATCAGCGACTTCTCGACCAACCCCGGCGAGGGGGCCACCGCGCGGATCAAGGGCACCGAGGTCACGGTCGGCAAGGCCGCGCTCTTCGAGACGGTCGACGAGGGCCTCCGCTCGCACGCCGCGTCGAATGCCGGGACGACGGTCTTCGTCGGCTGGGACGGGGTCGCCGAGGCCGCGCTGACGGTCGAGGACACGGTCCGACCGACGTCGAAGGACGCCATCGCCCGCCTTGCCGGTCTGGGCCTGACGGTGTACCTCCTCACGGGTGACGGTGAGTCGAATGCCCGGAGCGTCGCCGAGCAGGTGGGCATCGACCCCGCGCGCGTCCGAGCGGACGTCCTGCCGGCCGACAAGCACCAGGTCGTCGCCGAGCTCCAGCGCGAGGGCAAGGTCGTCGCAATGGTCGGCGACGGTGTCAACGACGCGCCAGCCCTCGCCCAGGCCGACCTCGGTCTCGCCATGGGCTCCGGGACCGACGTCGCGATGGACTCGGCCGACATCGTCCTGGTCCGGTCCGACCTCGACGCCGTCGGCGACGCCATCGACCTGTCCCGCCAGACCCTGCGGGTCATCAAGCAGAACCTCGCCTGGGCCTTCGGCTACAACACGGCGGCGATCCCGCTCGCGGCCTTCGGCCTGCTCAACCCGATGATCGCCGGCGCGACGATGGCGCTGTCGTCCGTGCTCGTCGTGACGAACTCGCTCCGGCTGCGCCGCTTCGGTCGCTGACGCCGAGCCCCGACGGGTCGCCCACGCTGGTCAACTGGCAGATCAACTCGCAGATCAACTCGCGGAAGGTGTTGCTCCAGCAGCACCAGGTGCCTGATGATCCGCAGGCTGATCGCGAAGCCCTGATCGCTCCACCACGCACGACGGCGGCCGCCCCACTCAGGGGCGGCCGCCGTCGTCATGCGAGTCGAGGCTGTGGGGTCAGATGGTGACCTTGCCGTCGGGCGTCTCGAAGGTGACCGACATCAGGCCCGGCGTGCCGTGCGGCGCGATGAACGTGAAGTTGATGCCGCCCTTGTCGAAGGTGTCCTCCGGGCCGAGCCACTCGCGGACCCGGGACGGGTCGCCGGCGATCTCGAGGTGGTCGATGTGGACGTGACCGTCGGCGCCCGCCGAGGGGTGCACGGTCATGTCGTCCCACTCGATGAAGTAGGGGACCTGGGGGTCGGCCATGAGGCCCTTGATGCCGACCTGGCGCCACTTGAGCTCGGTGCCGTCGGGGCGGTGGCGGTAGCCGTCGACCGACTCGCGGCCGAGACGCAGCTCGACGGGCTTGATGTCGTCGACCGCGACGACCCAGCCGATCCAGCCGCCGCCGGCCTCGGAGCGGGCGCGTACGGCCTGGCCGAACGGCGCCTTGTCGGACGCCGGGTGGTCGAGAACCTCGACGACCTCGACGTAGTGGTCCTTGGCCAGCGGGAGGATGACGTTGCGCGTGCCGAAGCGGGGGTGCACACCGCCGTCCACCGGAGTGACGCCGATCAGCTTGGACAGCCGCTCGGCCGTGGCCTTGAGCCCGTCGGGCTCTGCTGCATAGGAGACGTGGTCAACTCGCATACAGACAATCGTGGCACACGCGAAGGGGTGCTCTTGACCACCCCTCCCCCGGGGCCGTATAGACCCCCTCGGTCGAAACGCGACCGTGACGCGCCCGTCACACGGCGGGTCGTCGGGCCGGCCGTATGCCGCTGGGCCGGCTCCCGAGGTCAGCGCGCGTCGCGCTGGCGGACCGCCTCGTACAGCACGATCGCGGCAGAGGCGGCGACGTTGAGACTGTTGGCCTTCCCGTGCATCGGTATGCGCACCCGGTGGGTGGCGGCCTCGAGGAGGACGGAGTCGGCGCCGTGCTTCTCGCTTCCGACGGCGATGGCCACGCGGCCGGTGTAGTCGACGTCGGTGTGGAGCAGGTCGGTCTCCGGGGTCGTGACGACGAGCGTGATCTCGTGCTCGCGAACCCAGTCGAGGACCTGCGCCGTCGTCGCGCTGGCGACCGGCACGGCAAAGAGCGTGCCCTTGCTCGAGCGGACGACGTTGGGGTTTCCCCAGTCGGTGACGGGGTCGGCCGCGATGACGGCATCGACCCCGGCCGCGTCGGCGGTCCGGAGCATCGCGCCGAGGTTTCCCGGCTTCTCCACGCCCTGGCTGACGAGGCTGAGGTGGCGGGGGCCGTCGACGCGGAGGTCACCCAGCGGCATACCGACGCGGTCGACGACGGCGAGGAGCCCGTCGGGACCCTCGCGGTAGGACACCTTCTCGAAGGCGGCCCGGCTGAGCCGGACGACCTCCACCCGGTCGCCGCGGAGGCGGGCGAGGAGGTCGGCCTGGTGCCCGATGTCCTGGGAGCCGGCCCGACCGGCCGGGCTGAACAGCTCCTCGCAGACATACACCGACGAGGGCCGCACGCCGGCGGAGAGCGCGAGCCCGATCTCCTCGTAGCCCTCGACGAGGGTCTGTCCGGTCTCCTCGCGCGTCCGGCGCCGGCGCAGCGAGAGGAGGCCCTTGAGGCGCGGGTTGGACGCTGAGGTGATGAGCAGCTCGGACATATCGGCCCCAGTCTCCCACCCACGGTGTCGGCGCCGCTGGCTAGCCTGAAACGACCGACAGACCAACAGGGAGACAGCGATGACCAACCTGACCGACCGTCCCAACACCGCCCTGCTCGTGATCGACATGCAGCGCGACGTCGTCGCCGGCGCTCACGACGTGGACGGCGTCGTCGCCAACATCAACACCCTCCTCGACAAGGCCCGCTCGGCGAACGTGCCGGTGGTCTGGGTCCAGCACTCCGACAGCGGGCTGCTGAAGGGCTCCGAGGGGTGGGAGTACGTCCCCGAGCTGCAGCGGCAGGAGTCCGAGCCGCTCGTCCACAAGACGTACAACGACTCGTTCGAGGACACCGACCTCGAGGCGATCCTCGCGGAGCGCGGGGTCGGACGGCTCGTCGTCAGCGGCGCCCAGACCGACGCGTGCATCCGCGCGACCCTGCACGGCGCCCTCGTGCGCGGCTACGACGCGACGCTCGTCGAGGACGCCCACACGACCGAGGACGCCCGGGAGTGGGGCGTGCCGGTCAGCCCCGAGCAGGTCATCGCCCACACCAACTCCTACTGGAGCGGGGCCAAGGCGCCCGGCCGCACCGGCGGGACCGTGCCCACCGCGGAGGTCGACTTCACGTCGGCCGGCTGACCGCCCGGCGCCCGGCCCGGCTCCGCGCCTAGGGTGGGGCCATGCTCGACACGCTGGCAGAACGGCCCTTCTGGCAGGCGTTCATCGCGCTGTTCGTCATCGTGCTGGCCCGCTCCAACGCGACGTACTGGGTCGGGCGGGGCGCGATCGCGGGCTGGCGCCGTCGTCGCACCGCTCGCGAGGAGGGCCGGGACACCACGACCCCGCAGTCTGTCGAGCCCACGGAGAGCCGGGCTCGCGCCGAGGTGCTGCTCACCCGGTTCGGGCCGGTGGCCGTCACGCTCTCCTACCTCACGGTCGGCATCCAGACGACGATCCACCTGACGGCGGGCCTGATGCGGATGCCGCTCGCGTTCTACCTCCCGGCGTCCGTCGTCGGTTCGGTGCTCTGGGCGGCCCTCTACGCGACGGTCGGCCTCGCGGTGGTCCAGGCCTGCTCCGCGGAGGCCGGGTCGTGGCTCGGCGTCGCGGCTCTCGCCGTCGTCGCGGTCGCCGCGATGGCCTTCTGGTTCCGATCGCGCCGTCGGAAGTCCTTGGACGTGCCCGACCGGGCCGTCCCCACCGCCGAGGGCAGCCCGACCTGACGCCACCCGGCCCCCCGGCCCCCCTTCCCGCCAAGTGAACGCGGTGTTCGTGCGTGAACTCAGCGGCATACCACTGCGTTCGTGAACGAACACTGCGTTCACGTGGGGAGCGGGGAGTTGGGAGTGGGGAGTGGGGTTTGGGGAGACCGCCTGACACGATCCTGACATCGACGTGACCCGGCCGTCGCGGCCCGTCACTAGAGTTCGAGCGTGCCTCCCGCCTCCCCTCCGGGCGCCGACGTGCCCCAGCGCGGCCTCGTTCTCGTCGTCGAGGACGAGCCGGCGATCGCCGACGTGCTCCGGCTCAACCTGCGGGCCGCCGGGTACGGCGTCGAGGTCGTCCACGACGGGGCGGCGGCCCTGACGGCGGCGCGGGACCTCCGGCCCTCGGCGATCATCCTCGACATCGGGCTGCCCTCGATCGACGGGATCGAGGTGTGCCGGCGCCTTCGCGCCGGCGGGGACTGGACGCCCGTCCTCTTCGTGACGGCCCGCGACGACGAGGTCGACCGGATCCTCGGGCTCGAGCTCGGGGCCGACGACTACGTCACGAAGCCGTTCTCACCACGAGAGCTCGTGGCTCGGCTCGGCGGCGTCCTGCGGCGCACTCGTGGTGACGCGACGACCCCCGAGGTGCTCCGTGCAGGCGCGCTCGAGGTCGACCTGACGAGCCACGTCGTGACCGTCGACGGGGTTGAGGTGGCCCTCACGGCGACGGAGTTCGACCTGCTCGCGCACCTCATGCGCCGTCCGGGAGTGGTCTTCACCCGCGAGCAGCTGCTCAGTGACGTGTGGGGCTACGCCGCGTCCGCAGGCGGGCGCACCGTCGACGTCCACGTCGCGCAGGTGCGGGCCAAGCTCGGCGCGGCCAGTCCCATCCGCACGGTGCGCTCCGTCGGGTATGCCGCTGAGCGCGGTCCCAGCCCCGCGCCGACTTCGCGATGAGCGGGGTCGCGAGCGCCGCCTCCGCGCCCGTCGCACCAGCCGGGCGGGGGTCGCTGACCGGTCGGATCACGCTCCTCGCGGTCGGGATCGCGGTGCTCACGGCGCTGCTCGCCGGGGCGCTGACGATCGGCCTGACGCGGTCATCGGCGGACGCGTCCGCGCGGGCCACACTCGCCCGGATCGCGGACGGGGCCGCCGCACGAGCCGACGCCGGGGCGACGGCGGAGGCCCAGCGTCGTGCGGTTCGCACCCTCGGTGTGCTCGGTGTCGAGTCGGCGAGCGTCGGCCGCGGTGGGGCCGTCATCGCGACGAGCCCCCTGGCCCGGGCCGCGCTCACGCCCGCGCGGCAGCAGGTCCTCCTCGGCGGTGGCACGGTGTCCGATCGCGAGAGCGTGCGCGGCACCCTTGTGCTCATCGAGGGCCGGCCGACCGAGGCGGGCGGCATCCTCCTCGTCCAGCGGCGGTCCGACGCGACGGCCGACTCCGACCGGCTCGTCCGCCGCACCCTCATCGCCCTCGCCATCGCGGCGGTCGTCGCGATGATCGTCAGCGCGGCCCTCGCTCGGCGGCTCGCGGGGCCCCTGCGACGGACGTCCGAGGCCGCGCACGCCCTGGCGGCGGGCCGGCGTGACGTCACGGTGCCCGTCGAGGGCCCCGCGGAGGTGGCCGAGGTGGCGAGCGCGCTCAACACGCTCTCGTCGTCGCTGTCGCGGTCGGAGTCGCGCCAGCGTGACTTCCTCACCTCGGTGTCGCACGACCTGCGCACCCCACTGACCGGGATCACGGGCTACGCCGAGTCCCTCGCGGGCGGCCTGATCCCTGCCGAGGAGACCGCACGGGTGGGCGGCGTGCTCCTCACCGAGTCGCGGCGCCTCGAGCGGCTCGTCGCCGACCTGCTCGACCTCGCCCGACTGCGCGCCGAGCAGCCCCGCCTCGAGCCGCAGCCCGTCGACCTCGTCGCGCTCGGGCACGAGGTCGAGGCGGTGTGGCAGCGCCGGTGCGCGGCGGTCGGCATCCCGTTCTCGTTCGTCGCCGGCAGCGCGCACGCACCGACGACGACGGACCCGGCCAGGCTGCGCCAACTCGTCGACGGGCTCCTCGAGAACGCCCTCCGGGTCACCCCGAGCGGTCGTCCCATCGTCGTCGAGGTGCGGGAGGAGTGGCTCGCCACGGGACCCGGCCCAGCGGCATACGACGTCATCGAGGTCCGCGACGGCGGGCCCGGGCTGCGCGACGACGACCTCGCGGTCGCGTTCGAGCCCTCGGTGCTGCACGAGCGCTACCGCGGGATCCGGCCCGTCGGCACGGGGCTCGGCCTCGCCATCGTGGGGCGGCTCGCCGCCCTGCTCGGCGGGAGTGTCGTGGCGGGCCACGCGCCGGAGGGCGGGGCCCGCTTCACGGTGCGCCTGCCGCGCGTCACCGCCTGACGCGGTCGGCCCGGCCCACGGCCCACCAGAGCAGCGCGCCGAGGACGTTGAGCAGGACGAGGACGACGATCCACATCGGCTTGGTGAACGTCCGCATGTCTCGCTCGTCCGTCCGTGAGAAGTCGACGAGCGCCCACACCCAGAAGCCGAGCGGGACGAGCACGACGAAGAAGCCGACGTATGCCGTGTCGACGCCGTGCATCCGGTGCACCTCCTGCTCCCATCCTCGCCCTCGCGGCACCCCGTGAACAGTCGCGGAGGGGCGGAATGAATCCCCGCCCGGGCGGGGTTGACACTCCATGACGACCTGGGGATTCATCGGAAGCGGAAACATCGGCAGCACCGTCGCCCGTCTGGCCGTCGCGGCCGGCCACGACGTCGTGCTCAGCAACAGCCGGGGCCCCGAGACCCTGGTTGGTCTCGTCGCCGAGCTTGGCCCGAAGGCCTGCGCGGCGACCCCGGCCGAGGCGGCGAAGGCCGGCGACGTCGTCGTCGTGACGATCCCGCTCAAGAGCCTGCGCGCCGTGCCCGTCGAGCCGCTGCGGGGGAAGGTCGTCATCGACACGATGAACTACTACCCCCAGCGCGACGGCGCGATCGCCGCGCTCGACGACGAGTCGACGACGACGTCCGAGCTGCTCCAGGCCCACCTGCCGGAGTCCAAGGTCGTCAAGGCCTTCAACAACATCTACTTCGGGCACCTCGGCGCCCTGCCGCGGCCCTCGGGAGCCGCCGACCGGACCGCCCTGCCGATCGCCGGGAACGACGCCGAGGCCAAGCGCCTCGTGACGCGCCTGCTCGACGAGATCGGCTACGACGCCGTCGACCTCGGCCCCCTCGCGGAGGGCTGGCGCACGCAGCGCGACACCGCCGCCTACGGGACGATGTATGCCGCGAACCCGCAGGCGTGGGACGAGGGTGCCCAGCCCGTCCCGGCCTCCGTCGTCAGGGAGCGGGCCGCCGCCGCCCAGCGCTACCGCGAGATCGAGATCTGACCGCTCCCGGGCGGGTAGCGTTCCCTCGTCGCGCGGCGTCGCCGCGTCACCGAGAGGAGCGGGCCTCATGACGACCCACGAGCGGGAGATCACCGAGCCGGTGCTCCTCTGCCGACCGGACTCCGGCGCCCTCGCCCCAGGAGCCCTGGGCTGGTCGAGGCGCCCGCTCCACGTGTGCAACCTCCGCGGCCGGCCCCTCCGCGCCAAGCGCTGGGACTACTGGGCGGTGCTCACCGGCGACCTGGCGGTCTCGGTGACCTACGCCGACATCGGCTATCTCGGCACGGCCACCGTCTGGTGGGCCGACCTGGCGACGGGCGCGACGGGCGGGCGCGAGGTCATCGTCCCGGGTGGGCGCGGGTTCGACCTGCCTGACGTGCCGGGCTCGGCCCCCCTGCGGTTCCGCTCGAGCCACCTCGACCTCGACCTGGTGACCGAAGGGCCCGACGCGAGCGGCGCCGGAGGTGGCACGACGATCACCGGACGGTGGCACGAGAGCGACGGCACCGAGAGCCGCCTCGACGTGCGGGTCGACGATCCCGCGGGCCACGAGTCGCTCAACGTCGTCATCCCGTGGTCGGACCGGCTCTTCCAGTACACGTCCAAGCACCAGGCGCGGCCGGCCCGTGGCGAGCTCGTCGTCGAGGGCCGCACGCTCCGGATCGGCGACGGCGCACCCGCCTGGGGCGTCCTCGACGTGGGTCGCGGCCGCTGGCCCTACAGCACCCGGTGGAACTGGGGTGGCGGTGCCGGCACGGCCGACGACGGTCACACCGTGGTCGGCCTCCAGCTCGGCGGGATCTGGACGCGGGGAACGGGCTTCACGGAGAACGGCGTCCTCGTGGACGGGCGGCTGACCAAGATCGGCACCGAGCTGGTCTGGGACTACGTCTGGGACGACCCGATGCGCCCGTGGCGAGTGCGCCACCCGGACGGCAGCCTCGACGTGACGCTCACCCCGCGGTTCGACCGGCACGCGAAAGTCCAGGCGCTCGTCGTCGCGACCGAGGTCCACCAGGTCTTCGGCTCGTGGACCGGCCACGTCACGACGGACGAGGGGCGCGAGATCCGGGTGACCGGCATACCTGGCTTTGCGGAGGAGTCGCGCTCGCGCTGGTGAGCCGACCGAGGGCGACGGAGGCGGGGGCGGAGGCGGCGGGGTTGGACCCGGCGTGCGGCCTCCCTTACCCTTGACCCCGAGGGGAGTACTTCCCAGACCTTCGCCGGTCAGTACGGCGGCCCGATGGCCGCCCCGGTGCGGGGTCGGCGGGCCGGTCAGCACGGCCGGGCGCCGATGAAGGAGACCTCAGACATCGCGTTCTGAGGAGACCCCATGCTCGCTGCAGCCGTGCAGCCCGCCGAGGCCACCGCGTCGATCGGCACCCCCTCGCTCTGGTTGGCGACGATCGGCGGCGTCATCGCCCTCTTCTTCATCGACTTCCTGATCACCCGCAAGCCGCACGACCCGAGCATGCGGGAGGCGGTCGGGTGGTCCGCGTTCTACATCGCCATCCCGGTCGGGTTCGGCGCCTGGCTCTGGTCGCAGTACGGCTCGCAGCAGGGCATCGAGTACTACACCGGCTACCTCGTCGAGAAGTCGCTCTCCGTCGACAACCTCTTCGTCTTCATCATCATGCTCTCGTCGTTCGCGGTCCCGCGGGAGCTTCGCCAGCGGGTCCTGCTCATCGGCGTCGCCGGCGCGCTCCTGCTCCGCGGCGTCTTCATCGCTCTCGGCACTCAGATGATCGCCAGCTTCGCGTGGACGTTCCTCCTGTTCGGCGCGATCCTCATCGGCACGGCGATCAAGGTCGGCCGCGACGCCCTCTCGCACGCCGACCACGCCGTCGACGTCAGCCAGATGCGAACCATTCGGCTGCTCCGCCGGTTCTTCCCGGTGACGGACGACTATGCCGGGACGCGGATGACGGTCAAGCGGGAGGGGCGGCGCGCCCTCACCCCGCTCGCCCTCGTCACCGTCGCCATCCTCGGCACCGACATCGTCTTCGCCATCGACTCGGTGCCGGCCGTCTACGGCATCACGGGCGACCCCTACCTCGTCTTCGCGACGAACGCGTTCGCCCTGCTCGGCCTCCGGGCGCTCTACTTCGTCCTCGAGAACGCGCTCGCCTCGCTCGTCCACCTCGGTCATGGCCTGGCGCTCATCCTCGCGTTCATCGGCGCCAAGCTCGTCCTGCACTGGGCGCACGGCGTGTGGCCGTCCGTCCCCGAGATCCCGACGCTGCTCTCGCTCGGCGTCATCGTCGGCATCCTCGCCGTCGTCACCGTGACGAGCCTCGCCTCGCGCCGCAGGTCGCGGCGCGAGGCGGAGGGTCAGGCGGAGGGCGAGGCTGAAGTCCTGGCGGAGGGCCAGCCCGTCGAGGTCGGCTCGACGGTCAGCCCCGGGTCAGCTCGCTGAGCCGCTCGACGAGCTGCTCGAGCTGTTCGGTGCCGGCGTACCCGTGAGGAAGACGACCACCCGAGCCTTCGGGTCGCTGGCTCCGACTCCGACGACGAGCGCCTTCGCCCCGACCTTGACAGCGCCGATCGTCGAGTCGGAGCCGGTGCCCTTCTGGCCGCCGGTCCCCCGGGTCCGGGCGCGGACCTTCGTGTCACTGCTGACGGAGAAGGTGAGGGAGAACCCGTCCTTCGCCTTGACCGTGATCGAGGTGCCCGAGACGGCCGTGACCTCGCCGCGGACGGCCTGGTGGGTGACCGGGCCGTTCTGGCTCTCCGTCACCCACGTCGCGTGGAGGGCCCGGAGCAGACGCGCCCGCAGCCCCCTGCGCCCGTCGCGGTCGGCCACGCCACCGCTGGAGGTGGCGACCGGGTCGCTGCCCTGGGGCGTGACGGCGGCGGGCACGTCCGTCGCCGCAGAGACGAGGGCGATCGTGTCGGCGTCGGTGCCGGTGTCGCCGGCGGCCGCGCCAGCCTGCGACGTCCCCGTGGCGGTGTCCGCGGGAGTGGCGCACGCCCCCAGCGCGAGCGCCCCGACCCCGATGACGAGCGCGCTCGCCGTGCCGGTGACGACTGACCTGACCTTCATGATTCCTCCCGAAACCTCGCGCCTCCGGGGCGCTTCGTTGGACTGCCGTGCTGACAGGACCCAGCCTGTCGCGTGAAGGTCAGGCAGCGGCATACGTCATGTTCGGATCGTGTTCAGAAAGCCCGCGAGCGGATTCTCGAGGAGAAGTCCCGACGGGATGTCGAGAAGCAGGCCCCGGCTCCGTCCCTTGGGTGATCGTGCCACGCTGGGCACACGTGACGAATGGAGGAACCAGGATGGCCAGGTACCTGTTGGGGGTCGACTTCCAGGGCGGCGTCGTCGACACGCCGATGGAGGAGTGGACGCCGGAGGAGGTCCAGGCGCACCTCGACTACTACGGCGCGCTGAACGACGAGCTCGTCGCGAGCGGGGAGCTCGTCGAGTCGACGATCCTCACGGGTCCCGACCTCGCGAAGATCGTCACGTCGGACGGGACCGCCCCCGTCGTGACCGACGGGCCGTTCGCGGAGTTCAAGGAGTGGCTCGCCGGCTACCTGATCGTCGAGGTCGACTCGGAGGAGCGGGCGCTCGAGATCGCGGCGAAGGTGTCCGCGGTGCCCGGGCCGGGCGGCGTTCCGACGCAGCAGCCGATTCACGTCCGCCGCGTCATGGACGACGCGCCGTCGGACTCCGAGGAGATGAGCGCCTTCCTCGAGACGGCCGGGGGCGTGCGCTGACCGTGCCGAACGAGGTCGAGGACCTGCTGCGCGAGCTCGCGCCGCAGGTCCTCGGCACGCTCAGCCGTCGCTATGGCGACTTCGACACCGCCGAGGATGCCGTCCAGGAGGCGCTCATCGCCGCGTCCACGGCGTGGCCGCGGGACGGCGTGCCGGCCAACCCCCGCGGCTGGCTCCTCCAGACTGCGTCCCGCCGCCTCATCGACCACTGGCGCAGCGACCGGGCGCGGCAGCGCCGCGAGGCGGCGGTCGCCCTGCAGGAGCCACGGCTTGGCGAAGCGCCTGAGCCGGCGCCGGACGAGGACGACACGCTCCCCGTCCTCTTCATGTGCTGCCACCCGGCGCTGACCCCGGCGTCCGCGATCGCGCTGACCCTCCGGGCCGTCGGCGGCCTCACGACGGCCGAGATCGCGAGCGCCTTCCTCGTGCCCGAGGCGACGATGGCCCAGCGGATCAGCCGGGCCAAGCAGCGGATCGCGGCGTCGGGCGGACGGTTCCGGATGCCGACGGAGGAGGAGTATGCCGCCCGGCGCGCGAGCGTCCTCCACGTCCTCTACCTCGTGTTCAACGAGGGGTATGCCGCGAGCAGCGGGAGCCGGGTCGAGCCTGGTGAGCTGGCGGCGGAGGCGATCCGGCTGACGCGTCTCGTGCACCGCGCCCTGCCCGAGGACACCGAGGTCATGGGCCTGCTCGCCCTCATGCTCCTGCTCGATGCCCGCCGCCCGGCCCGGACGGGTCCTTCGGGTGCGCTGGTGTCGCTGGCTGACCAGGACCGGACGCTTTGGGACGGGTCGCGCATCACCGAGGGGCTGGCCCTGCTCGACCGGGCGGTCGCGGTCGGGGCCGTCGGCGAGTACCAGCTCCAGGCCGCGATCGCCGCCGTCCACGATCGCGCCTCGCAGGCCGACGAGACGGACTGGCCGGAGATCCGCGCGCTCTACGGGCTGCTCGAGCGGATGACCGGCAGCCCGGTCGTGACGCTCAACCGCGCCGTCGCGGCCGCGATGGCCGAGGGTCCGGAGGTGGGACTGGCGGTGCTCGACGAGGTCGGCGATCGGCTCGCCGGGAACCACCGCCTCGACGCCGTGCGCGCCCACCTGCTCGAGCTGGCCGGCGACTCGGAGGCGGCACGGTCGCACTACCGGGCCGCGGCGGCTCGCACGACGAGCCGCCCCGAGCGGGACTACCTCACCGCCCGAGCCGCCCGCGTCGGGTCCTAGACACCCGCTCACGGGTATGCCGCCCAGCCCGGCTCTCCGGGAACGCGGGCACCTGCTGGGGTGAGCGGCATACGGGCGCCTGGGTTGTGAGGGGCAGCGAACGATTGTGGAGGCGGTAGGGCGGCGCCCACACTGGAGGATGGCCATCAACCTTGAGCGGCAGTGGTTCGACGGACTCGCCCACCTGCGCTACGCCGCGACACCGAAGCGGATCAGTGCGCGCCTCGACGGACAGACGGTGCTCGACACACGGGACGCGCTGCTCGTCTATGAGCCGCGGCGCATCGTCCCCTGGTATGCCGTCCCGCCCGACGACCTGCACCTGGACCTGACCGAGCACGACCCGGCGCCGGTGCCGGAGCTGCGGGCGCCGGTGCTGCCGCCGCACCACAACGAGTGGCACACCGTGCCGGGCCGGTCGCTCCACCTGGACGGCCACGGCGAGGTGGCCTTCCGGCCCGACGAGCCCGAGCTCGGCGGCCGGGTGGTCGTGCACTGGGAGCCGTTCGAGTGGCTCGAGGAGGACGAGCCGGTCATGGGCCATCCGCACGACCCCTTCAAGCGGATCGACGTCCTGCGCAGCGACCGTCACGTGCGGGTCGAGGTCGGCGGCGTCACGGTCGCCGAGTCCTCCCGGCCGATGATGCTCGTCGAGACGTCGCTGCCGGTGCGGTGGTACCTGCCGCGCGAGGACGTCCGGACGGACCTGCTGACGCCGTCGGAGACGCACACGGTGTGCGCCTACAAGGGCGTCGCGTCGTACCTGAGCGCCGATGGGGCGCCCGACGTGGCGTGGTTCTATCCCGAGCCGCTGCACGATGCGTTGCCCGTCAAGGACCTGGTCTGCTTCTGGCGGGCCGCCACGGTCTTTGTGGACGGAGAGGCCGTCGACACGTCGATGCCTGGCGGCTGATGCCGAGGGCCGGCAGCGGACCGGTCGACCTGAGACACGCATAGGGCCGACCCATCGGGAGCGGGTCGGCCCTTTTGAGCGCAACGTGACGGGTCGGTGCCATCAGTCGCGCGGGTCACGCTGGGGAACAGATCACAGCAGCCGGCCCCAAAGCTGGTGCAGGGGTCAGAGCCCCGCGGCCTTCACGCCGTATTTCGCCTGCGAGGTGGTGAAGCCCTCAAACTCCAGCTGGTCGATCAGTCCACCGCGGGAGAACGCGCTCATGTCGAGGTAGGCCTTGGCCTTCTTCGCGGCCTGCTCGTTCCAGTTCACGGTGATGTGGTCAACGGCGAAGGTCGCGTCGGCCTTGGAGAACTGCTCGAATTGCAGCTGCTCGATGAGCCCCTTGCGCGAGAACGCTGTGTATTCCAGGTAGGACTCCGCCTTGGCGATCGCCTGCTTCTGGCTCATCGTCATCGCGGCCTCCGCTGCTGCCGCCTTCGCGGCCGCCTCCTCCTCGGCCTTCTTCTTCGCGGCGGCGTCAGCGGCTGCCTTCGCTTCGGCATCTGCCTTCTTGCGTGCGGCTGCGTCGATCGATGCCTGGACGGACGGGTCGACAGTGGGGGCGCTGCTCGTTGTGGGGGCGCTGCTCGTTGTGGTAGCGACTGTGTCGGCGACAGGGGTGGGGGCGGGGTTGTCGTTGCCGGTGGCTCCGATCGCGATGAACGCAGCGAGGATGCCACCAGTCCAGAGGCCGACCTTCTTCCCGCGGCTCATCTTCTTCTTCGGCGCGAGCGGAGCGGTGGCCTCGTACGGCTGACCCTGCGGTGCCGGAAGCGGCTGGGTGGCGGGCGGCTGATAAGGGTCGCTCTCGGGAGTCGGGAACTGCGGGGTGTCGCTCATGTGAGTTGGTTCTCCGTGGCTTGTCTCGGTTGGTGCTGGATTGCGGAGGACTCTCACTCAATGTCTGATTCGTCCCCCTAGGTCAGTCTCGGGGGCTGAGCGCACAGGCGTCATGGGTTTCGGGGAATTGGCACTTCTGCCGGTTCACCCTGCCCCTGGAGCGATCGCGTCGGGGCACGGGTACGTCCGAGTGGGCCCTGTTCGGATCTCTCCGTTGGTGACGGCCGCGGTGGCGTCACCGCGGCCGAGTCCTCCCGGCCGATGATGCTCGTCGAGACATCGCTGCCGGTGCGGTGGTACCTGCCCCGCGAGGACGTCCGGACGGAGCTGCTGACGCCGTCGGAGACGCACACCGTGTGCGCCTACAAGGGCGTCGCGTCGTCCCTGAGCGCCGATGGGGCGCCCGACGTGGCGTGGTTCTACCCCGAGCCGCTGCACGACGCGCTCCCGGTCAAGGACCTCGTCTGCTTCTGGCGGGCCGCCACGGTCTTTGTCGACGGGGCGACTGTCGACCCGTCGATGCCTGGCGGGTGATGTCGAGGGCCGGCAGCCGACAGGTCGACCCGACTCGGGGTCTCGCAGCGAGTGGGCGGCCGTAGGCTCCCTCTCATGGGTGAGGATCCTCGAATTACGTACGTCCTGATCGACGGGGAGAACATCGACGCCACTCTCGGCACCTCGATTCTCGGGCGGCGCCCCCGACCTGAGGAACGGCCACGATGGGAGCGGCTGCTGCAGTTCGCTCAGGAGCTCTGGCGGCAGCCGGCCGCTGGGCTCTTCTTCCTCGCTGCGAACAACGAACTCCCGATGCCGTTCATCCAGGCGCTGGTTGCCATCGGCTACCGACCGATCCCGCTCACCGGCGCAGCCGGCGAGAAGGTGGTCGACATCGCGATCCAGCGGACGCTGACGGAGATTCGGCGCCGACAGGCGGACGTGCTCCTCGTCAGCAACGACGGGGATTTCGTCGAACAGGTGTCGGACCTGCTCGATGGTCGACGGGTCGGAGTGGTCGGGTTCCAGGAGTTCCGCAGCAACGCATACCTTCCGCTCGTGGCCGACGGCCTGTCCATGTTCGATCTCGAGTACGAGGTGCAGGCGTTCAAGGAACCGCTGCCGCGCGTGCGGATCATCCCGATCGACGACTTCGACCCCACCGACTTCCTTTAGGCCACGCTTTTCAGGAAGTCAGCAAGGCGCGGCAGGGTCGCCGCCCTTCTGCGGCTCTGCGACGAGCTGGCCAAACGCGATCAGCGGCTGCCCTCTGGTTGCTACGCCGACGAGGAGATCGACTGCATACCCCGGGTCCAACGCAGTCGCAGCCCTAACCAGGCCGATCGCCGACATGGCGGGGAAAATGAATGATGCGAAAGCGCCCATACAGACTTCAGCCGACATCGTGTCCGATTGACCACCACTCCCCACCCTGCACGTCAATAGCTGACTTACCGGGCCAATCCAGGGCAGAAAAGAGTTCGAATTGCATAGCGTCCAGTGCCAACCACTGCAGCCCCTCAAGGAACATCAAATCCGACAAGTCCCCTATCCGCGCGCTTCCCCGGAGATCCAACCTCTCCAAGCGCGCGAGTTCGCTCAGGCCGTGAAGATCTTGGAGGCTTTCCGAAGCCAACCTCAAAATGCGAAGTCCCGACGGTAAGCTGAGATCACGAAATGAATATGCCTCATCTGCGCACTCAATGTTGAGCTCTTCGAGGTTCTCCCATTCCCGACCCAAGCCGTCGAGTAGTTCTTCGATGGAGAGAAACCTCAAGTCTTGGTGAGTGCAGAATCGGGCCAACTCAGTCCTGGACCATTTCCCTCTTACAGAAAGCCATTTGAGCCGCTGCCGGACCCTGCAATCCCCGGGCGCGAAATTCATCGGCGCCCTGAAGGATGTCAGTTGCAGCGTGTCCAAGACTTCTAGGCCTGAAGGTTTCGACCCCTCTAGATCCAGTATTCGGAGCTCCGGCAAGCTCCGAAGGCACTCAACGGTGGCCAAGCGCGACCCCGGAACGCGCAGAGTGCGGAGATGTTTCAGCCCTTGGACAAAGTCCCAGCTGGCCATACTAGAAGCTCTGGAAAGAGTCAAAGTCCTTAGCGGCAGATCTCCCAAACCATGAGCAAACTCCAGCTTCCCCACATCGAGAAGGGAAACGTTCCACAACTGCAGTCCCCCGAGCGCAGAAACGTCGAGCAGCTCGGTAGCCTTCTCTATCCACAGCGACTTGATGTTTGCGCAGCGCTGAATACCCTCAACCGATCGCAACGAGCTTCCGGACGTGACAGCAAGAGACTTCAGTGAGTCGACCCCTTGGATGCGGCTGAACGACTCACCGTGAAATGTCCGTAGGCGAATAGATTCGATACCGGCAAACGAGAAGGCCTCTTCCTCTGAAACGCTTCCGGGCCACTCGATTGTGAAGTTCGGTCTACGTCGCAGCACCGGAGCAAGGATCTTGTTCGCGAACTCTTCGTGGTCGAAATGAACCCACGCCTGAATTAGCGCCTCAACGCACTCCTGCGCGGGCGGGACATCGGCAACCAACCGCTCAAGGGTCTGCATAGCACGCGCACCAGCGAGCAGCCGACACAGATAGATCAGCGATGGAATGGATGCCTCTAGGATGCTCGGCGCTGAGTCGAGCCATGTGTTCACCCACTGTAGAGCCATCCCCCCGTGGCGGGAGAGATCTCGCGCCTCAGCCGGGCTCCGGGGAGGGACGATGGTGGCTGTTATGGCCAGGGCGCGCTCAAACGTGGGCGCATTGACGCTTGAAGTACTTGCCAAGCACTCGGCTACCAGGACTGCGGAGGACCGCTTAAGTGACTCGGGGGCTCGATCATGCGCATTGCACAGAGCCTGAACGAGGACGCCTGAAGTGGCCCTCTGCACCCTCCCGGCCAGAAAACTAGTGGTCGAGCGTCCTGAGTCCGTCTTGACGAGTTCCACCACATCGAGACTCGAAATATCGTCCGCGTACCATACGGCCGTGAAGTATTCTTGGAATGACCTGTGCAGAAACTGGCACTCGTGACGTGTAATCCTATTGAGAAGGACACTTCGGCCCAGTAGCACGTCGGCGACTTGCTCCGGAGGATCCCCTACGCGCGGCATGGTTGGCAGAATATCGTCGAGGATTTCTAACAAGCAGGTCATTTGGCCGCTTTCGTCCAGAGCCTGACCTAGGTATCGCATGTCCTTGGGAGTTATTGCCATAACCGACGTGCTTGCCTCGTACATCTTCTTGGCGACGCCGCCGAGGATTAGCCGTTTGTCAGCAAGGTGAAGGTTGTCGAGGGTTACACCTCCGAGACTCCGATACTTCTCCCGCTGATGAAGGAGCACATC
Organism: Intrasporangium oryzae NRRL B-24470; assembly: GCF_000576595.1. GTDB lineage: Bacteria > Actinomycetota > Actinomycetes > Actinomycetales > Dermatophilaceae > Intrasporangium_C > Intrasporangium_C oryzae. The sequence continues at coordinate 43,316 of NZ_AWSA01000013.1, forward strand.
TGTCACCCTGTCGTACAGCTCTGTTCTGGTTGAGGCTGAACCCCCTTCGTCATGAACGTATATTGCGCACATCATGCTCGCAATCAGAGGTGTTTCCGCAAGCTGCCGCATGGACGGATCGTCAGCTAGGGTGTCAATGAGAACGTTTCTGACGCCCTGTTGCTGCGGCGTCGTCAAGCCCGCCATCGCTTCGAACCAACTATCGATGCACTCGATAGTCGTCGTCCAATTCATGGGGGAAAGGTCGAACCTTGAGAAGCGGGAAGCCTCGAAGCGAGCACCATCAACGTCATCTGGACGCGACGTGACTATGAAATGACACTTGGGATACCGCTGGAGTAGGGACTCGATCCACTGCAATGCATGCTCCCGATCATTCCCTGCCAGTTCGTCAAGGCCATCAAATATTAGTAGCCCGTCACCGCGGGAGAGTGTCTCCTCGAGCCACTCATCGGACGCATCTTCCGGGTCAGCGCCCTGTACGCGTAGCAGGTCGCGCGTCGTTAGCTGAAGCGACTCTCTGCCAGCCAGCTCACGCAGTTTGACGAGGAACGGAAAGCAGTCGCGCAACACAGAGGGGGTTCTTCGGCTATCCCCCTTGACGAGGAGAACCATAAGCCACTGCGAAATCGTAGACTTCCCTGATCCGGCAGCCCCCACGAGCAGGATTCTTAGGCCATCTAATAGGTGAGCAGGGATTCGCCCGACATTCGCTTTCGCCAACTCACGCGCGTTCGACCTAATAGTGTTTAGCGAAGTGATCGCGGCGTCCACGGCCAGACCTTCACGTCTGAATCTACTACCGAAGGGCTCGTAACCTTTGCCTTCCATACTACCAAGCAGGTTAGGATCGCTGAGAGTAATGGAAAGAGTGACGTATGCAACGTCGATCCTTTGTCTCCGAAGCTCCGGAGGAACGTTCAAGCCAAAGAGCTGCAGATATCCATGCTGGTTCAGGACCCCCCGTGCATACTGTCGAAGGAACACTTCATGCCGCGTATCGCTGCCGCGTTGCCTCGTCAGCATGTCCTCGACGACCAAGCGGAGACTTTGCTCGATGTGGTTCGTGCGTATGAGCGTGGCCAGGATTGCCTGATCCTTGACCTCCGGCAAGTGCCGCACGAAGGAGGCCAGGTACTCGCAGGACTCGCGGAGCAGCCGCCTTCCGTACTCAAAGCCCGGCTCTGAGACGAGTCGTTGCTCGAGCAGCGACTCATTCTTGGCTGACAGCTCTTCGTAGAGAATCTGTGGATCGAAGTCAATCTCCTCTAAATGTGACTTCGTGAGGTTTCCCCCTTGGAGACATCCTTCAACTGCCTCTGCGGCGGCATGCTTTTCTTCGACTGCGAGCCCGTCGTACGCCTCGAAGGACGAGGCGAGAGCCTGCCCGATCGTGCGCTGAGCGCGCTTGACTTGCCTGAACAACTCGTCCCCGCGGGGCCTGTCGCGCAATAGGGTCACGAGTTTCTCGCCGTAACTTAAGCGGTCCCCTAGGTCAGGGTCTATAACGCCCAGCCCGGCGAAAATTATCTGTCGCCCGACGCCGTCAGTGGTGGCCATGCTGGTCCTTCCTGAGCCTCCGACTCGCGAAGGGTAACCTCCAAAGCCCGAGGCCACTTCGCGCACCAACTTGGTCCTGCATGAATGCGGTCACGGGACCCCCGGTGTCCCCGCGGACAAGGGCGCATCGCGCCACGCGTGTTGACATGTGCGCGACGCTACTCGGTACTGGGAGGTGAGGTGTGAGGATGGTGCTGTCTGTTCGAACTCTTCCCAAAGACCGGCGCCCGCGTGCACCGGCCCGGCCACCCGTTTGGCAAGCCAGATCTTGAAGGGCCGGATGAGGTCGGCCTTCGACCACGTCGAGCAACGGTGCTGGGCCGGTGCCGCCGCGGATGCCGGTCAGGTCGATGGGGGGCGGACTTCCGAACCACGATGGGCCCCACGTAGAGTCGGGCCGTGGTTTCGGACGTCGGCTGCCAAGGCGTCGGCATCCGGTGAGATTCGATAATTTCGCCGTCCACATCGAGATGAATGTCGATGGCACACGTTCCAGTGCAGGACCGGACCTCTAAGCCAAGCAGGCCGCTACTCACCAGGTCGCTCTGGGGCACCGGGCCTTCGGTCCGATTGGGGCTCCGCCTCACATCGAGGCACTCATCACCACAATGCATTCCGGTCGACGGTGACCCGGTGGCTCGGCACATCGTGCTCGTCGATATCCCAGGTAGCGTCGCCATCCCGTTGCTGCGCAGTTACTCAACGGAGATGGCCGCGACGGTCGCGGAACGGCCTCGCGTCAATCTGGGCGAAGTGGGCTCGTCTGCTGGTGAGGTTGTGGCAAGGGAGGCGGCGGTTGAACGGCTGTGGAGGTCAGCGGCATACGGGTCAGGCGAAGATCGGGCCGACAGGAGGGTAGGCGTCCGTCAGCAGCCGACGAACCTCGGACAGCGACGGCACGTCGGCGCCGCCCTGGTATCCGGTGTCGAGGCGCATCGGCTTCCCCCACGCGATCAGGTCCTCGATCGTCGGCGCATGTGCGTCGGCGGAGAGCGCGGCGAACCAGTCGGCGCGGGCATACGTGATGTCGCCGCCGATGCAGACCAGCTCGACCCACGAGGGGTCGGCGAGGCAGACATTTTCGTACGGGTCGGAGTGATGCCGCTCCAGGACAACAAGATCCGCCGGCCGACCCTCCGCCAACGACCCCAGGTTCTCCGACAGCCCAGCCATGTTCGCCGCCACGGACGTCACCATCGCCACGAGGTCGCCAGCAGCGATCGGGTGCCCCTGCTGGGCGAACTCCCGTCGCGCCACCTTCATCTCCGCCAACAGACTCGTCGAGCCCGACGGCAACCAGTCGGCGCCGAGCGCGACCGGCATCCCAGCAGCCATAGCCTCCCCCGCGAGGGTCGTCTCGCCGTAGAGGCGGAGGTTGGACTGCGGCGACCAGACGAGCCGACAGCCGAGGCCGGCGACCGTGCGCAGGTCGTCGGCGCTGAGGGCGCTGCCGTGGATGATGTTCGTCGCGGGCGTCGCAGCCCCGAGCGACAAGAAGCGCTGGAACTCCGTCGCACTCCGGTCGTCGCCTCGAGCCCCCTCCGACAAGTGCAGGTAGAACGCCGTCACGTCCCCGGTGCCGATGTCGGCGATGATCTTCTGCAGGCGAGGCAGGTCGCGCGACGACGCAGACGGCAGGTCGATCATCGAGCGGGCCTTGTGCGACCCGAACGCCCAGAGGTCGATGTTGCGCACGAGCGGCTCCGCGTTCGCCGTGCTCGCCCCCGAGGCGCCCTGGATGCCGGTGACGCCGCCGACGAGCGCCCGGACCTCGGCATACCGGATCTCCGTCTGCGGCGGGACCTTCGTCAGCAGGACGTTCTGGGGGTCGCGGACGAGGGCGTGGTAGACGTCGGAGGACCGCCAGCGGTAGCGGTTGGCATAGAGCTCCGGCGGCTCCCACGCGGCGAAGACGTTGAACTCCGGGTGCCCGTGAAGGTCGAGCAGCCCCGGCAGGATGACCCCGTCGGTCTCGTGGACCTGCACGTCGGTCGGCTCGGTCCGGCTCACTTTGTCGATGGCGCCGTCGGCGACCGTGACGAAGCCGCTGTCCCAGGCGCCGTCGGGTGTGATGACCGCGCCGTGGAGGGCGAAGGGCGCCGGCGGCAGGGCCCGTGGCCGCGTCTCCGGCGGGGGCAGCTCCTCGGTGACTCCCCTGCCATACACCTTCGAGAACGGGTCGTCGCCCGCCCGGCTCGTCACACGCTCGGCCATGTCTGTGCTCCCTTCGGCACCGTCACCTCGATGGTCGCCCGCTTCTCGTTCGCGTCCGCCCCCGACCGCACGGCCCAGCCGTCGAGGTCACGCCACCACGGCGGTGTCCCGGCGGGGAGGTCCGCCTCCGGAATGGTCACGAGGTCGCCCGGCTGCCACCCGGCGGCATACGGCGTGAGGTTGGTCGGCCCCTCCGGGGTCACGTGCGCAGCCAGCTCCGGAAGGGCCGCGTTCCAGTTCGCGTGGAGATCGGCCGTCGTCTCCGCGAGCGGGCGGTGCGTCGCACGGGCCGAGCTCTCGGGGAAGGTCGGGTGACGGATCGCCGCGAGGTGGAGCGCGCCCGCGGCCGCGGGCTGGGTCTTCGCCCACGCGGCGTAGGCCGTCTTCGCGAGCGACCCGAGCGCGACGACGGCGGTCACGTCGGTGCCGACGAGGAGCGCGTCGAGCCACGCGTTGCGGTAGGCGGTGATGCCCTGGTCGCCGATGTGGCGCTCGCCGCCCGCCTGACCGTAGACGCTGTAGAGGAACGTGTTGACCATGACGTAGGACCGCGTGATCCCGATCTTGGCGAGCAGGCCCTGGACGCGCTGCCCCGCCTCCCCGACGAGGATCCGACGGCTGATCGACTCGTGCGTCGCCGGGTCCTGCCCGAGGACGAGGACCCGCGCCGACCCGTCGAGGCGGCCGCGGTGGAAGATCGGCCCCCACTCGACCCGGAAGTCCTTGATCGGGTAGACGTCCTCGCCGGGATAGCCCCCGACGAGCGACACGAACGGCTCACTCGCGTATCCGCCACAGCTCTCGTGCACGACTCCCACGGCTGCCTCCCCAGCGTCGGGTCCCCTTGTCAGTGCAGGGTCTCTCGACGGTAGCCCTGATACACCGGCCCCGTGGTGGATCGGCCGGGACTGGGGACTCAGCCGATCGGCAGTGGCCCGTAAGCCACTCTCCACACGGAGCCGTTGAGTGCTCTTCCCGCGGAGACCGCGCACCTGTACGACTGCTGGCCTTGGACGCTTCCCCGAACGACGATGTACTGGATTCCCGACGGATCCGTCAAAGAGTTGCCGGTGTAGTCCTTGACGTTGTCGAGGCACTGCTTCGACGGGTCCTGCCCGTCGTCCCGGGCCCACCCACCGACCCATTCCAGGTCATGTCGCTTGGAGCAGCTCACGGTGAGCGTGCCACCGCGTTGTGCGCAGGCCCGGAGGCGGTCGGGTATCTGGCCGTTGGGGAGACCGACCAGGTCAGCGGCAGTCGAACCGGCCGCCACCGCTTCGGCGCTGGGAAAGATCAGACACGTCCCCTGGACTTGCGCCGACTCGACGAGGAGCGAGGCAAGGGGATCAACCGCAAGGCCGCCAAGGATCTCCCTGGTGTCACACCGAGAGTCCCGAACGACGTAAGCCGCGCCCGGCGAATGACAGTTCGTGCCCGCGGCGCTTGCCTTGTCGGCGCATGGTTGCGGAGCTGAACTGGTTTGCGCGTCCGGCTCTCGCTGGAAATTCTGCTGAGCCGTGGTGCCGCCGAAGGAAGAATCGTGTGCTCCGGCCGAATTCTGGCCATTTCCTTTGTCGAGCGTGCCCTGGTAGGTCCAAACGGTGAAGACGAGTGCAGCCACCCCCGCAATACTCCCGACCCATGCGGCGACCAGATGCGACCGAAACAACGAAATGACGGCGTTGGGCACGTTCGCAACACGCGCCGAAACCGCGGCCAGCGCCCGCGATCCACGCATCAGGCGACCGTCAGGACTTCGGCATGATGGACAGGCCCAGGATCACTGCATTCGCCCTCCCACAGGAGTTGTCGCTTGACTGCGCCTTCACTGCGATCGTCACAGCCGTGACGCCGGACAAGTCCGCCTGCAACTTCTGCTGGGCGTTGAACTTCACCAGCTTGGTGTCGACCAGCTTCCCGTCCGAGGAGACCTGGAACTCCATGACGTCCTGCGAACTCTCGGAATTGAGCCCTTGGGCGGCCGTGAAGACCAAGAACCCTGACTGGTCCGCGAATCTGAGCTCCATCTGAACAGCGCCGCCACAGCCACTCACGGTAGTGAAGATCCCTTGTTGGGCATCAGCCACCCGTGGAACGGCGACGCTTCCCTCGCTCCAATTCTCATGCTCGAAGACGTCACTCATCGTCAGGTGACGAGGCCCTGTCAGCGCCCCCGTGATGACGGGCGGCCCGTCCGGCGTCTGGCCCCCGGAATCGCCTCCGGAATCCTGTCCGGACATTGTGGCGCCAGAGTCGGAGGTCGGCCCAGCCGCCCCTGGCGTGACAGTGACTGTCGCCGCCGCGGCCGTGATGGTCACCGGGGGCGCTGCGGGTGCAGCAGATCCACAGGCGGTCAATGTGGCCAGGCCGAAAAGTCCGATCACCATTCCGCTGCGCATTGGCGGCTCCCGATTGGAGGATCAAAGAGACAAATCCTGAGTCTTGTCGAGCAGAAGTTATCAGAGGAAAAATCGGTCGGAGTGGATTCGGGCGATTTGCCTCGGTCGCCGCCCGCGGAAGCAAAGCCACCTCGACAGCGTCGAGCAAAGATCAGGTCGTCGTTGGACGCTCAGTCGTCGCCTGCAGCGCGCCGCAGCAGGAGCGCCCTCTCGGCCTCGTTCTGGGTCATCCCTGCCGCCCGCTCGAACTCCGCCCGCGCCTCGTCGGTGCGCCCGAGCCGCGCGAGGAGGTCGCCCCTGACGCTCGGCAGCAGGTGGTAGTCGGCGAGCGCCCCCGACTCGACCAGCGCGTCGACGACGATGAGCGCGGCAGCCGGCCCAGCGGCATACGACAGGGCGACCGCGCGGTTGAGGTCGACGACCGGGGACGGCTTCAGCCGCCCGAGCTCCACGTAGAGCGCGACGATCCGCGCCCAGTCCGTCGCCTCCGCCGTCCGCGCGCGTGCGTGGCACGCCGCGATCTCCGCCTGGAGGACGTACGGGCCCCTCGGCGGGTCGTCAGCAGCGCGTATGCCGCTGAGCGCGGTTGCGCGGTCGAGCGCGGCGAGCGCGTGGCGGATGAGCGACCAGTCCCAACGCGTGCGGTCCTGGTCGAGGAGCAGAACGGGCGCTCCGTCGCGGCCGATGCGGGCGCGGGTCCGGGACGCCTGGATCTCCATGAGCGCGAGGAGCCCGTGGACCTCCGCCTCCCGCGGCGCGAGGGCGGCGAGGATGCGGCCGAGGCGGATCGCCTCCTCCATGAGGTCGCCGCGCACCCAGTCGCGGCCCGAGGTAGCGGCATACCCCTCGTTGAAGATGAGGTAGACGACCTCGAGGACGGACGCGAGCCGCAGGGCGAGCTCGGCGCCCGAGGGGATCTCGAGGGTGACGCCGTCCTGCGACAGGGTCTTCTTGGCCCGCGAGATCCGCTGCGCGATCGTCGACTCCTGCGAGAGGAACGCCCGGGCGATCTCGCGCGTCGTCAGACCCCCGATCATCCTGAGGGTCAAGGAGATCCGCGCCTGCGCCGTGAGGACCGGATGGCACGCGGCGAAGACGAGGCCGAGGACGTCGTCGTCGACATCCTCGAGCGCCTGGTCGAAGTCGGCCTCTCCGAGGTCGGCCACGCGGAGCTCCTCCGCGTGGCCGACCTGCTGGAGCTTGGCGGCGAGGTTGACGTCCCGACGGATCCGGTCGATCGCCCGGCGGCGCGCGGTCGAGGTGAGCCACGCCCCCGGCTTGTCGGGGATCCCGTCGCGGGGCCACTGCTCGAGGGCCTGGACGAAGGCGTCTTGCGCGAGATCCTCGGCGAGGCCGATGTCGCCGACGAGCCGGGCGACGACGGCGGTCACCTTCGCGGCCTCGATGCGCCAGACCGCCTCGACGGTGCGGCGCACCTCCTCGGGGTCCCTCATGCGCTCCTGGTACCTCCGGCGTGCGGGTCGATCGGGTCGAGCGGGGCGATCGACTCGAGCGGGGTCGATCCAGTTCGCTCGAGCTCGATCGAGTCGGCCCTACTCTCGCACGAGGACCACATGCGTGACGCCGGGGGCCTCCGCCGACTCGGTGACCCGGAACTGCGAGAGCCGGCCGTCCTGGCCGTCGAACAGCCGCTCGCCCTCGCCGAGCAGGGTGTGGGCGACCGCGAGGCGGATCTCATCGACGAGGTCGGCCGCGAGCGCCGCCCGCGCCGTCGTCGCGCCGCCCAGGATGACGACGTCACGCTCCCCCGCCACGACCTGGGCCTGACCGACCGCCTGCCGGATCGTCTCGTCGTCGCAGTCGCCCGTGACGAGCGTGAAGGTGCTCCCGCCCTCGACGACGACCGGCTCGCCGGCCCGATGGGTCGGCACGAACACCGGCAGCAGCTCGAAGGTGTCCGGGTCCCACAGCGGGAGACCCACACCGAGCATCCTCCGGCCGAGGACGACCGCGCCCGCGCCCTCGAAGGTCGCCTCCGACGCGCGTCTGTTGGCCTCGTGGTCCTCGCCCATCCACTCGTGGAGGCGCTCGCCACGGATGCCGAGCGGGTGCTCGTCGCTCGTGCCCGGCCCCGCGGCGAGCCCGTCGAGGCTGATCGTGAGGTGGAGCCTGACGCGTCCCACGGCCCGGCCCTCGTCAGCCCTGGGCCGCGGCGCGCGCGGCCTCCTCACGCATCCGCGCCTCGCGCTCCTGGAGCTCGGGCGTGAAGGCGTCGCCGAAGTCCTCGGGCGCGAAGACCTGGCGCAGCTCGAGGGTGAACTCGCCCTCGGCGCAGCTCCGCGGCCAGTTCTTGAGCCACTCGATGGCCTCCTCCTTCGAGGACACCTCGATCATGGTGAAGCCGGCGATGAGCTCCTTCGCCTCGGCGAACGGCCCGTCGGTGACGGTCACCTCGCCGTCGGTGCTGTAGGTCAGGCGGGCACCCTTGCTCGACTCCCGAAGACCCTCGCCGTCGACGAGGACGCCGGCCTTGAGGAGCTCCTCGTTGTAGGCGGTCATGTCCAAGAGCTGCTGCTCGGTGGGCAGCACGCCGGCCTCGGACTCGGGCGTGGCGGGGACGATGATCATGAAGCGCATGGTGGTTCTCCTCGGTCTCGTTCGCGGGGCTCCCTGCCCTGCTCACCTACCCGTCGAACGGGGTTCGCGGTTCTCGACAGGGCTCTATGACCTCTTCCACTCCTTCTCGAACTCGAGGCGCACGGTCGCCTGCGACGGCACGCCCTCGCGGAAGAGGACGTCCGCCCGCGCAGCCTCGGCGAGCGCCACGAGGATCGGGACGAGGCCGTCGTCGTCGACGTGGTGGGTGACCTCGTCGGCGACCGCCTTGACCTCCTCGGGCGCGTTGCCCATCGCGACGCCCCACGCCGCCCAGTGGAGCATCTCGAGGTCGTTGCGCTGGTCGCCCGCAGCCACCGTGTGGTCGGGCTCGACGCCGATGCGGCGCCGGACCTGCTCGAGCGCCGAGGCCTTGGACACGCCCTCGGGATTGATGTCCAGCCAGGCGGACCAGCCGACGGCATACGAGACGCCGTGGAGGCCCGCTCGCTCGACGAGCTCCATGAACTCCTCCGCGGTGGCCTCCGGCTGGCGGAGGGTGACACGGGTGACGGGGTGGGCGATGAGCTCGTCCCAGTCGACCTCGCGGGAGGCGCCCATGAGCTCGCCGTCGGGGAAGTGCTTCGAGACCTTGAACCCGACGCCGAGCTCCTCGACGGCGATGCGCGCGTCGGGCAGGGCGACCCGCATCTTCTCGAGGACCGAGCGCGGGTCGAAGGTCACCGTCTCGATGATCGAGTAGCCCTGGGGGTGCTCCGGGTCGAGCTCGAGCGTGACGGCGCCGTTGGAGCAGATGGCGTGGCCGCGGTCGAGGCCGAGCTGGTCGAGGATCGGGGTCGTCGCGATGATCGAGCGACCGGTGGCGATGACGACCTCGACGTCGTCGGGAAGGGCCCGGACGGCCTCTTCCACGCGCGGCGAGAGCTCGCCCATGTGGTTGAGGGTCGTGCCGTCGAGGTCGAGAGCGAGCAGACGCTTGGCCATGAGGTCACGCTATCCGGCTTGCCCGTATGCCGTCCGAGCCGCCCCCGACGCCGTGCGCGCCCCAGCGCCGGCCCGGTCTCAGGCGAGACGCCCCAGCGCGTCCTCGATCCCGCGGTGGAAGGTCGGGTAGGCGTAGATCATCGACCGGAGCCGTTCGATCGGCACGTGGGCGTGGACGGCGACCGCGAGCGCCCCCATCACCTCGCCCCCGGCCGGTCCCATCGTCGTCGCACCGACGAGGACCCCGCGGTCGGCATCGGAGACAACCTTGATGAAGCCCTCGTTGCCCTTTGCGTGGATCCAGCCGCGGGTCGTCTCCGCGAGCGGGGTCAGCCCGACCTGGACGCTGCTGTAACGCTCCCGGGCCTGCGCCTCGGTCAGCCCGACCGCCCCGACCTCCGGGTCGGTGAAGGTGACGCGCGGGAGGGCCTCGTAGTCGGCAGGTGGGCCGTCCTCGCCGAGGACGTCACGGATGACGACGCCGGCCTGGTACATCGACACGTGCGTGAACGCGCCCTTGCCGGTGATGTCGCCGACGGCCCAGACGCGCGCGGCGCCCTCGTCGTCGGCGTTGCCCGTCACGCGGCAGCGATCGTCGACCGGCGCGGTCCGCGCGTCCTTCGGCACGCCGACGGTGTCGAGCCCGACCGCGGCCGGGTCGGCGTGGCGTCCCGTCGCGACGAGGAGCCGCTCGCCCCGCACGACCGTGCCCCCGGCGAGGTGGACCGCCACGCCGTCGCCGTCTGCGGCGACCCGCTCGGCAGCGGCGCCGACGTGGACCGTGACCCCCTCGGCCTCGAGAACCTGCTTGAGGAGGTCACCCGCCTCGGGCTCCTCGAGGGCGACCAGTCGCGGCGCCGCCTCGATGATCGTCACCTCGACCCCGAACCGGGCCATGACCTGGCCCAGCTCGCACCCGATCGCGCCGCCGCCGAGGACGACGAGCGAGGCGGGCAGCTCGCGGGCCTCGATGATCTCGTGGTTGGTCCAGTGCGGTGTCTCGTCGAGCCCCGGGACCGGGGGGATCGCCGCGCGCGTGCCGGTGTTGACGACGACACCCTGCCGAGCGGCATACCTCGTGCCGTCGACGTCGACGGTGCCGGGGGCGGTGAGGCGGCCGGTGCCACGGACGAACGTCCCGCCCTTGCCCGTGAACCGCTCGACCGCGGCCTTGTCGTTCCAGTCGTCGGTCGCCTCCTCGCGGATGCGCCGCGCGACGACCGACCAGTCGGGCACGACCTCGCCGACCCGCCCCGCCAGGTCGCCGACGCGCCGGGCCTCGGCGAGGGCGTCGGCCGCGCGGACCATCATCTTCGACGGGACGCAGCCCCAGTAGGGACACTCGCCGCCGACGAGGCCGTGGTCGACGCCGAGGACCCGCAGGCCCTTCTCGGCGAGCGTCCCGGCGACGTGCTCACCCCCGGGGCCGAGGCCGATGACGATCAGGTCGAAGGTGGTCGCGTCGTCCGTCATGGACCCACCCTTCCCCGTCCGGGCCGTCGACGGAAGCCCAGCCGCCCGTATGCCGCTCACGCGCCTCTCACTCGGACGCGCGCTCGCGTGTGGGCTCGGGGGTGGGCCCGGGTGTGCGGGAAGTCAAGGTCCAAAGTCCCTGTCGGGCACATTCCGGACCCGAGAGCGTGTGGGCAGAGGAAAGGAGTCGGCCATGCGCACCCACCTTCGACGCCGTCTCACCATCGGCACGGCCATCATCGCGTCGGTCCTGGTCGGCTCCGCGGCCTGCGGCACGCCGTCCGAGCCCACGAGCCCGGCCCGGGGCACGTCGAGCGGCGCGACGGGCGGGGCGAGCGGCGGGTCGACGGGCGTCGCGACCGGACCGGTGAAGCGGCTGTGGAAGGCGGCCTGGAGGAGCGGGGGCGAGGGACCGCCCGACGACGCGAAGGACGTCGTCATCAGCCCCGACGGGCTCACGAGCTACGTCGTCGGCAGCGGCCCGGTCATCGCCTACGCGACGGCCTCCGGCCAGCAGCGGTGGACCGCGGACGACCCTGCCTTCACGCAGGGCCTCGTCTCCGGCGCGGTGAGCGCTGACGGCTCCCTCGTCTTCGTGACCGGGCCGACGACCAAGGCGGACACGGGCGAGAACTACACGACAGTCGCGCTCGACGCGTCGAGCGGCAAGCCGTTGTGGCGCAAGAGCTACACCGGGCCCGGGGCTGGTGCTGACACCCCGGCCGCCATCGTCGCGGCGGGTGACCTCGTCGTCGTCAACGGCACGAGCGCGGGCTCGGGCACGGGCGTCGACTTCGCGACCGTGGCCTACGACGCCAAGACCGGGACCCAGAAGTGGGTGGCCCGGTACGACGGCGCGGCCCACGGGGACGAGGGCTGGTTCCCGAGCGGGATCCACTCCCTGGCGGCGAACCAGGCGGGCTCGATGGTCTACGTGACGGGAGGCAGCCAGGGAGCCGGCGGCGCCGACTACGCGACCGTCGCCTACGAGGCCGCGACGGGCACTCGGAAGTGGGTCGCGACCTACTCCGACCCGAGCAAGGCGAACGACGTGTCCGCCGCTGTGGCGGTCAGCCCCGACGGTGTGACCGTCGTGACGACCGGCGCGAGCGAGTCGAAGACGACGAAGACCGACTCGGCGACCGTCGCCTACAACGCCGCAACCGGCAAGCAGGCGTGGGTCAAGCGCTACAACGGCCCCGCGAGCCAGAACGAGGGCACCGGCGCGATCGCCTTCGCCCCCGATGGCCAGTCGGTCTTCGTGACCGGCACGAGCGAGGGCGCGACGCAGGGCAAGGAGGACTTCATCACGATCGCCTACGGGACGACGGACGGCACGCAGCGCTGGGCGGTCCGGTGGGACGGCAAGAACGGCGGTGACGACAACGCGGCCGATCTCGCCACAGGCCCCGACGGCACGACGCTCGTCGTGACGGGCAAGACAGTCCCCGCTCCGATGCAGGACGAGTACGCAACCGTCGGCTACGACCCCGCCACCGGCAAGGTCCTGTGGACGGCGACCTTCGCGTCACTCTCGGCGAACGAGAGCCGCGCGAGCGAGGCCCACGCCGTGGCCATCAGCAAGGACGGCACGATCGTCGTGACCGGCGTCTCGGGCGTTGGCTACGGGACGGTCGCCTACCGCGCCACGAAGTGACCCGGGGCTGACGCCCCCCAGTCGGCCGCCTCGACGGCTGGCCTCAGGAGGTCGCTCAGGAGGTCAGGCCGAGGACCGCTACGACGACGAGGACGGAGGCCGCGCCGATGCGCAGCACGCGGCGCGGCGGGGAGTCTCGCGGTGGCTCGAGGGCGCCCGCCGCGGCGCGCAGCTCAGGCGCGCGACCCGCCTCGCGGTCGCCCGTCGGCGCCGAGCCCCTCGCCTCCCGGTGCACGTCCATGTCCTCATCCTTCCGGTCATCGACCCGCTCACGGCCCTGTCCGCACAGGGCTCACGACATTGGCGCCGATCGTGGCAGGAGCCTCACCACCTCGCAAGGGGTCGGGCCAGACCCACAACAACTCCGCCCGGGCGAAGGAGCACAAGCCCCCACCGCGGCCTAGACCACAACATCTCCGCCCGGGCGAAGAAGGTGTGGTGGGCGCTGCCCGGTTGGCCCGCCTCACGCTGGGCAGTCGGGCGCGGGCTGCGCGGGGGCGCGGTGGCGGCCCAGCGGCATACGGACCCGGGCGAGGATCCACAGGCGGACGGGCGCCTGGGCGGCGAGGACGCTGCCGAGGATGACGGCCATGGCGACGGCATGGACGGGTCCGAACGACTCCCCGAGGAAGACGACGCCGAGCGCGACGCCGACGACCGGGTTGACGAGGCCGACGATCGAGGCCGACGTCGGACCGAGGAGCGAGAGGCCGCGGAACCAGAGGACGTAGGCGAGGCCGCTACCGATGAGGCCGAGGTAGACGAGCGCGAGGACGGCGGGCAGGTCGAGCGTCGGCGGGCCGCCCTCGACGACGAGCGCGATCGGCAGGAGGACGACCCCACCCGCGACGAGCTGCCACGAGGTGACGGTCACGACGTCGGCGGGCGGGGACCAGCGCTTCGTGAGGACCAAGCCGAACGCCGCGAGGACGACGGCGCCGAACGCACCGGCGAGGCCGAGCGGGTCGACCGCCCGGTCGAGACCGTTGCGCAGGACGAGAAGGGCGACGCCGAACAGCCCGACGAGGCCGGCGACGACCGAGACCCGGGCGGGACGCTCCCCGAGGACGAGCCGGGCCACGCCCATGACGACGAGGGGCGCCACCGCCGTCGCCGTGGCACCGAGGCCGCTCGGGAGCCGGTAGGCGGCGAGGAAGAGGAGGGCGTAGAAGAGGCCGATGTTGAGGCTGCCGAGGACGAGCGAGCGCCACCACCAGCTGCCCTTCGGGAGGCGCCGGATCCAGAGGACCATGAGCAGGCCGACGGGGAGGGCGCGGACGGCGGCCGCGAAGAGGGGCCGGCCCGGGGGCAGCCACTCCTGCGTCACGGCATACGTCGAGCCCCAGATCGCCGCCGGGAGCGCCGTCAGGGCGATGGTCCCCCAGCTCCCACTTTTGTCTTCCATGGAAGGTAAAATACCTTCCGAGGAAGATATATTCCCAGTCATGGACCACGTGCAGCACGTCGTCGACCAGTGGGCGACCGAGCGGCCCGAGCTCGACGCGACCCCGATCCTCGTCATCGGCCGGATCCACCGCCTCGCCATCGCGCTCGACGTCGAGCTGCTCCGGGTCTACAGCGCGCACGGCCTCGGCGACGGCGACTTCGACGTGCTGGCGACGCTCCGACGGTCGGGCGCGCCCTACGAGCTGACGCCGACCGAGCTCGTCGAGCAGACGATGGTCACGTCCGGGGCCGTCTCGAAGCGGGTGGACCGCCTCGAGGGCGCCGGACTCGTCGAGCGGAGGGTCGCCGAAGGTGACCGCCGGAGCCGGATCGTCCGGCTCACGCGCGCCGGGCGCACCCTGATCGACCGGGCCGTGCCTGAGCACCTCGCCAACGAGGCCCGGCTGCTCGCGCCGCTCACCGCAGCCGAACGCGACACCCTCGCCGGACTGCTCGGCAAGCTCGCCGTCTCCCTCGGACTCTAGGCGCGCTCGAGACCGGTCACCCCGTGGGGACGCGATGCCCTCGGGGACTACTCGCCGTCGACCTCGCGGATCGTCTCGCGGACGGTCTGGCTGGGCATCGTCGAGTTGCCGGGACGCACGCGGGTGATGACGCGCTCGCGCCGACCGCGACGGGCGTTCGCGATGAGTGCCCCACCGGCGATCATGAGGATGATGCCGACGACCGGCAGGTTGATGTTCGGGGTGTTGGCGCGGACGGCGAAAGTGAGGATCGCGCCCAGCACCGCGAGGGTGACTCCTGGTCCCATGGCGGGCACCTCCAGCATTCGGTCCAGCGACGGCGGCCGCTGCTCCCCATTCCATACCCGTGAGGCCCTCCAGCGCCACACCCCGGCGCCCTCCGTCCATCCCAGGCGTCGTCACGGTCGCCCCGCCATCAGCCGACAGGCCTACGCTGGGCGGCCATGACCCTCGCGACGGCCCTGCTCCTCGCAGTCGCCGCGCTCATCATCGGCTTCGCCAAGACCGCGATCGGCGGGCTCGCGAGCATCTCCATCGCGATCTTCGCCTTCGTCATGCCGACCCGCGAGTCGACCGGGGCGATCCTCCTGCTCCTCATCATCGGCGACCTCGTCGCCGTCCGGCACTACTGGGGCGATGCCGACCTCGGCCTGCTCAAGCGCCTGATCCCCGCCGTCATCCCCGGGCTCGCCCTCGGCGCGGTCTTCCTCGCCCTCGTCGACGACACGATGCTGCGCCGGTCGATCGGCATCCTCCTGCTCGTCATGGCGGCGCTCCAGCTCGTCCTGCTCTGGCGCGCCCCCGACACGACGCGGATCGCCTCGTCGCACGCGGCGGCGATCGGCACGGGCGTCGCGTCCGGCTTCGCGACGATGACCGCCAACGCCGCCGGTGCGGTCATGACGCTCTACCTCGTCGCCCAGGGCGTCGAGAAGCGCCGCTTCCTCGGCACGGGCGCCCTCTTCTTCTTCGGCGTCAACCTCTGCAAGGTGCCCTTCAGCGTCGGACTCGGCCTCATGGGCCTCGGGACGCTGCGCAACACGGCCCTCCTCGCCCCGCTCGTCCTGCTCGGGGCGTGGATCGGGCTGAGGACCGTGCGCCGGCTCAGCCAGGCCCGCTTCGACCATGCCGTCCTCGCCGCGACGGTCCTCTCGGCGCTCGTCCTCGTCCTGCGCTGAGGCCCTGCGCCGTCCCGACGGCATTCAGGACCGTCAGGAGCCGTCGACCTTGACGATGTCGAACGGACCCGGCGGCAGCCCGAACCGCGCGTTCACGGCATACAGCGTCGTCCCGAAGGAGGCGATCGTCGTCGGGACGGCGAAGTCGGGATCGGTCAGCACGCCCGTCGGCGTCGCCGACGCGTAGTCGGGCGACATGCGCAGCACGACGACCTCGTTGAGCTGGTTGCGCACGACGTAGAGGATCGGGCCGCGCAGGAGTATGCCGTCACCCGCCGTGAGCGACGCGGCCGTCGCGACCGTCGTGGCGACCCCGGTGGCCGGGTCGACCCGGTAGAGCAGGCCGTTCGTGCTGTTGACGACGAGCAGGACCGAGCCGTCGGGCGAGGCCTCGATGCCATTGGCGCTGAAGCCCGGCAGCTGCTGCCAGTCGCCCGTCAGCGGGATCGTCTCGGGGGCGCCCGCGGGAGCGCCGTTGCGAAGGGGCAGCCGGTAGAGCTCCGCCTGCGAGGAGTTGGTGAAGTACGCCGCGTCCCTGGTGACCGTGACGTCGTTGATGAACGACGGGTCGGTGCTCAGCTGGTACGTCGCGACCTCGGCACCCGTGGCCGCGTCGAAGACGTAGGCCTGGCCGGTCGGACCGCCGGCGACGAAGAGCAGGCCGCCCGACTCCTTGAGCCCCACCGCGACCCGGCCCGCACCTCCCGGCACGAGGACCGACCCGAGCCCCGTGCGCAGGTCGCCCTTCCAGACGGCGCCCGACGCGAGGGACCCGGAGTAGACCGTCGTCCCAGTGCCGGAGGCGATGCCCTCGGCCTGCCAGTTGTCGGGGAGCGGGATCAGCTCGGGGAACGGCTCGGCGGCGAGCGCTCCGGTCGGGGCCAGGGCCATGGCTCCCGCCATGACGAGACCGAGGGACGTGGTCAGCACCTTCCGCGTGAGTCTCATCCGTTCACGGTAGGCCCGTGGCCGGGCATCGTCCACGGGTCTGGGCGAGGGGGCGGCGCGCCCCTCACAGCCCGGCCGCGCCCTCACAGCAACGCCCCATGCCCGGGAGGGTACGGGCACAGACCCCGCCCTGACGGTGGACACAGGTGGCACCCCGGCCGCCGACCACCCGAAGGAGCACGAATGAAGACCAACCGAATCGTCACCATCGCCGCGGCGGTCGCCGCTGCAGGAGGCCTCGCGTTCGGCGCGGCCTCCCTCGCGAGCGCCGACCAGAACGGCACGTCGACGTCGAACCCCTCGGCCACCCAGTCCCAGAACGGCGAGTCGCCGCAGGGCCAGGACCAGCGCGGCATGGGCGGTCAGGGCATGGGCAACGGCAACACCGACCCGAGCAAGCCGATGCGGTCGGACGAGAAGCTGCTCACCGGCGACACCCTCGCCAAGGTCACGGCTGCGGTGAAGGTCAAGGAGCCGAACGCGACGATCCAGCGCGTCGAGACCGACTCCGAGGGCGTCTACGAGGCGCACATGGTCCGCGCCGACGGCACCCACATCACCGTCCAGGTCGGTGCCGACTTCGCCGTGACGAACGTCCAGGAGGGCGGGCCGAACGGCTCCGGGATGCCGGGCGGCATGGGATATCAGCCCCAGCAGCCCCAGCAGGGCTCGACCGCCTCGCCGAGCGTCACCGGCTGACCGCGCGCCGCGAGACCGTGTGCCGCCGGGCCGGCCCTCCCCTTCGGCCGCCCGGTGGCACACGCACGCCCGGGCGGAGAAGCTGCGGCCGAACGACCCTCAGACCACACCGAAACGCCGCCGCGGCGGAGAAGCTGCGGCCCGAAGACCTCCTCACCCCCGGAGGGACCCGGCTCTGGCAGGGTGAGCCGGTGCCGACGTACACGTCCTACGACGGAGCCGAGCTCGCCTACCGCGTCGAGGGCTCGGGCGATCCGGTCGTCGTCTCGCCGGGAGGTCCGGCTCGGGACCCCGCCTACCTCGGCGACCTCGGGGGCCTGGGCCCGCTCGCTGCCGAGGTGGGACACCTGCGACCCCGGCGATCAGCGCGGGAACATGCGGGCGGGCACGTTGTACGGGGTGATGACCTCGACGTTGGCCGGCACGGACGTCGGCGCCCCCGGCAGGAGTCCGTGGTGGCGCATGACCTGGGCCATGGCCCGGCGCATGTCGGCCTGGAGGTCGTGGTGGAGCACGGCCGTGAGGGCGCCGGAGCGCAGCAGCTCGACGTTGTCCTCGTCGAGGTCGTGGGCGACGAAGGCCCTCCGTTCCCGGCCCGCGGCATCGAACGCCGCGACGGTTGCCCGGTTGCCGCCCCCGACGGAGTAGACCGCGGTGATCGTCGGGTGGTCCGCGAGGACGCTGCCGACCCGGGCGGCGAGGGTCGCGTCGAGCCCGTCGGTGTCGGTGAGCGAGTGGACCGCCCGTTCGGGCGCGAGCCGCGCCAGCATCCGGGCGAACGACTCGACCCGTTCGCGCTCACCGAAGAAGAGCGACCGGCTCAGCGTAACGAGCGCGTCGCCCGGCCGGTCCCCGAGGGCGACGGTGAGCAGGTAGGCCGCGGTCGCGCCGGCTGCCGCGTTGTCGAGCCCGACGTATGCCGCCCTCCCGCTCCCCCGCACGTCGGTGACGAGCGTGACGACGGGGATCCCCCGGTCCCCGAGCCGGTCGACAGCGGCCGCGACCTCGGGATGGTCGGGCGCCTTGAGGAGCACGCCGTGCGACACCCGGCCGCGCCTGCCGATGCCGTCGAGGACCTCGACCGCGGCGTGGACGTCGGCGCTCTGCCGGAGGTGGAACCGGGCACGCACCACGGCCGGCCTGGCAGCGGGCAGCTCGGCCTCGAGCGCACGCCGCACGGCCCCGCTGAACCGCTCGGGGGCCTGCACGACCACGTCGAGGATGAGAGTCCGGGCGCCGAGCCGTAGCTGGGTCTGCTGGCGGTCGAGGTCGAGCAGGGCCCGCTCCACGGCCCGGACCGCGCGCGGACTGGCCCCGGCGCGCCCGTGCAGGACCCGGTCGACTGTCGCCTCCGAGAGGCCGGACTGCTCGGCGATGTCGCGCACGCGGTGGGAGCGGGCCATGGAGGCAGGGTAGGTCGACATGCGAGGACTGAGGGGTTTCTGAGGTCTTTCACACCTCGCTCGCCGTCACGGCGGGACCCATGCTGGGAGCTGAGACGCGATCACCCGCCCGACAACGACCCGGAGGCTCCCATGACCGCCACCCCAGCACGACCGGGCTCCCGGCCCAGCGCCCCGACCACCGGCTGGCTGACCCGCGAGGACTGCCACCTGGAGGACCTCATCGAGGTGCTGGCCGACGAGACACGGCCGGCCGACTACCCGCATGCGAGCCGGGTCGAGCGGGAGGTGCTCGTCTACGACGCGGCCACCCTGCGGCATACGGCCGCGGACCCGGCGACGCGAAGGGACGTCCAGGCCGAGCTCGCCCGCGCGCTCTCGGAGGGGCCGGGGATCGTCGTCCTCGCCGGCGCGCTCGACCCAGCGGTCGTCGACCGCGCGACCGCGGCGTTCGAGCGGATGATCACGGACCAGCGCGCGACCGGCACCGGGGCCGGGGACCACTTTGCCAAGCCCGGGGCCAACGACCGGGTCTGGAACGCCCTCGAGAAGCTCGCCGTCACCGACCCCGAGACCTTCGTCGCCTACTACGCCAACGACCTGCTCGCACTGGCGGCCACCGCATGGCTCGGCACCGGCTACCAGGTCACCTCGCAGGTCAACGTCGTCAACCCCGGCGGCGAGGGGCAGACCGTGCACCGCGACTACCACCTCGGCTTCCAGTCGGACGAGGTGTGCGCCGGCTACCCCGCTCATGTCCACGCGCTCTCCCAGGCCCTCACGCTGCAGGGGGCGGTCGCCCACGTCGACATGCCGGTCGAGTCGGGGCCGACGCTCTACCTGCCCCACAGCCAGAAGTACGCGCACGGCTACGTGGCCTACCGGCGGCCGGAGTTCCAGGAGTACTTCGTCGCCCACCACGTCCAGCTGCCGCTCGCCAAGGGGGACGCGGTCTTCTTCAACCCCGCCCTTTTCCACGCCGCCGGGACGAACCACTCCGCCGACATCAAGCGCATGGCCAACCTGCTGCAGATCTCCTCCGCCTTCGGCCGGGCCATGGAGACGGTCGACCGGGCCCGCGTCGTCGGCGCGATCTACCCGGCCCTGCAGGCCGCGCGCCCGGGGCTCTCGGAGCAGGAGGTCGCCAACGTCATCGCGGCGAGCGCCGAGGGCTACTCGTTCCCGACGAACCTCGACCGCGACCAGCCGATCGGCGGCCTCGCCCCGCATACCCAGGCCGAGCTCGTCGCCGACGCCCTCCGCGACGGTATGCCGCTGGGCGAGCTCCGCGACCGCCTGACCGCCCGGGACGCGGCCCGCCTCAGCCACTGACCTCCCCGACACCTCCCCGGTCGATGTATCTCCGCGC
This sequence comes from Intrasporangium oryzae NRRL B-24470, assembly GCF_000576595.1. GTDB lineage: Bacteria > Actinomycetota > Actinomycetes > Actinomycetales > Dermatophilaceae > Intrasporangium_C > Intrasporangium_C oryzae. Next base: position 63,708 of record NZ_AWSA01000013.1, read on the forward strand.
GCTGGAGCGTGCGGAGATACATCGAACCGCGGGTGATGCACGAGGAGGTCCTTCGACTCTGGCCCGCGCGGCGGCCGGGCGCTGTCCTGAAGGTGACTGGATGCCTGGGCAAGGAGGCCACCATGGACAGCATCGTCTGGCCGATCCTCTGGACAGCCTGTGGCGTGGTGACGATCGTCGCCTCGCTGCTGGCATATCGGAGCACGCGTTGGCGGCACGTCGGGCGCGCCGCGACGGCGGTGCTCTTCCTCATCGGCGGCGCACTCGTGCACGTCATCAACCTCGTGACCGGTGGGGACTACACCTCGTTCGCCGACCCGGCCCACTTCCAGTGGGTGACCGACACGTGGCGTGACGTCGTCGGGCCGAACCAGCTGCTGTTCATCGGGCTGCTGATCGTCTTCGAGGCGACCGTCGGGCTGCTGGTGATCAGCGGCGGGCACCGGACCCAGCTCGGCTACCTGGGCGTCATCGCGTTCTACCTGGCGCTGTGGCTGTTCGGTCCGATCGAGCTCGTGTTCGTCCTCGTGATGCTCGTGCCGATGGTCCTGCTCCTGCGGGCCGAGCGGCACGCGGTGATGACGCCCACCGTCATCGCCGGCTCCGAGGCGAAGGTCACCCGCTGACCTCCTGGGTCCCTCCCACCCTCACCCACGCCCCCACCCCACCACCCCCTCGGGTCGATGTATTTCCGCGCGCTGGAGCGCGCGGAAATACATCGACCCGTGGGCGGTGGGTGGGGCGGAGTGGGACCTTTGCCTCTGCCCACCTGGCCGGCGCGGAATCAGGATCGGGGCATGGCCAACCTCAGAATCCCCCTGCTCGTCGGTGTCGCCGCGGCCGTAGCGGTCGGCGAAGTCACCGTCGCCTTCGAGCGAGACACGGACGCGGCCTGGTCGCGGCTCGACTCCTTGGACAGGAAGGTCGTCACGACCTCGTTCGGCGCCGTGGACTACGCCGAGACGGGAGCGGGTGACCCCGTGCTCGTGAGCCACGGCATCTTCCACGGCTGCGACGGCGGGTTGCTCTCCGTCCGAGACGTCCTGCCCAGGCGCAGGGTCATCGCCCCGTCCCGCTTCGGCTACCTCGGCTCGGCGCTTCCCGCCGGTGCGACCCCGGACGACCAGGCCGACGCCTTCGCCGAGCTGCTCGACCACCTCGACGTCGGTGCCGTGGACGTCGTGGGCATCTCAGCGGGCGCCACCGCCGCACTGGCGTTCGCCCTGCGCCACCCCGGGCGGACCAGACACCTCGTGGTGCTGTCGGGGAACCTGCCGGGCGGACCCACCGCGGTGGCCGCACCGCCCTGGGTGAGGCTGATCTACGCCGAACTGCCGATGTGGGCGATGAAGAGGGCCGCCCGAGCACAGCTCGCCCACCTCATGGGGGTCCCGGCGGGGTTCCCGAAGACGCCAGAGCAGGCGAAGCAGGTGGACGAGATGGTGGAGTCCATCTTCCCGGTGGGCCCTCGTGCCGCAGGGGCGCTGCTCGACGCCTTCAGCTCCAATGCGGCGGTCAATGACCTCCCGATCGACCAGATCGCCGTCCCGACGATCATCATCCATGCCAAGGACGACCCGCTGTGCGCGTTCGCGTCCGCAGAGGATGCGGCCCGACGCATCCCCGGCTGCACCCTGGTCACGCAGGAGTCCGGCGGCCACCTCGGCCTCGGGCAGAGCGAGCAGACCCGCGTCACGCTCGACGCGTTCCTCACAGCCCCGGTGGCTGCCTGACGGTCGACGGCACCTCCCCGGTCGATGTATTTCCGCGCGCTCCAGCGCGCGGAAATACATCGACCCGGGGGTGGGCGGGAGGCCCGGTCGTGCCGCGCACCACGAGGTGGGGGTCGAGGACGACGTCGACGGCCTGGGTGCGCCCGGAGTCGAGCCGTTCGGTCGCGGCCTGGACCGCAGCGACCGCCATGGCCTCCGGCGCCTGGCTCACCGACGTCAGGTCCACGGTCGCGAGCCGGGCGATCGGGCTGTCGTCGTAGCCGACGACGGACATGCCACCGGGCACCTCGACCCCCTCGCGCCGGAGCCGGTCGAGCACGCCGAGGGCCGCCCGGTCGTTGAAGGCGACGAGGGCGGTCGGGCGCTCGCCGGTCTCCGTGGAGAGGACTCGACGTGCCGCATCACCGCCGGCGTCCTCGGTGGAGCCGCCCGGCACGACGAGGACCGCGTCCCCACCGACGAGGCGCCGCACGGCCGAGCGGTAGCCCCTGCGCCGGAGCGCCGAGATCGGACCTCGTGGCCCGTCGACGAAGGCGATCGAGCGGTGCCCCAGGTCGACGAGGTGCGCTACGGCCAACGCGACCCCGGCGTCGTCGGCGGCGCGCACGACATCGACCCCGGCTGCAGCAGCCCTGCGGCCGATGGCGACGACGTGGTGGTCCATGGCCAGGGCCGCGAGCTCCGGGTCGGTGAGCGTCGGACCGAGCAGGAGCAGGGCCTCGCACCGGAAATCGAGCAGGCTCTCGACGGCCCGGCGCTCGTCGCGCGTGCGGGTCAGGGGGCTGATGACGATGTCGTAGCCGCGCTCGTCGGCGGCGGCCTGGATGTCCTCGAGGAGCTCGGCGTGGAAGGCGCTGCTCACGTCCATCGTCACGCCGAGAAGCTTGGTGCGCCGCCGCGCGAGGAGGCTCGCCGTGCGGTCGGGCCGGTAGCCGAGCTCGCGCGCCGCGTCGAGCACGGACTCGCGAGTCGATGCGCTGGGGCCCGGCTGCCCCCGCAGCACGAGGGACACGGACGCGGTCGAAACGCCGGCGCGGGAGGCGACGTCCTCGAGGCGCGGGCGCGAGGGGCGGGACGGCATACGGCTCCTCGGGGTGAGGCAGGGCAACCGGACGGCGCCTGCGGAACGACGGTAACGACACGGACTGGAGGGCGACCACCCCTGGGGCTGACTCCCTGACGGCCTGACGCGAGTTTGTCAGGACAAAGCGTTGACAGGGACAGCTTCTCGGTCCCAGACTCGTTTAAAGCGCTTTAAAAATATCGCGCTACCACCCCGAAGACCACCGACGTTCAGAGAGGCACCTCATGACCACGTCCCCCATCGGCGTCGCCGTCATCGGCGCGGGCATGGCCGGCCGGGCACACTGCGCGGGCTACCGCACCGCCCCGACGCTCTTCGACCCGCCGCTCCCCCCGATCCACTACGCCGCCGTCGTCGACGCGAACGAGGCGGTGGCCAAGGATGCGGCCGGTCGCTACGGCTACGAGCGCTACGGCACCCACTGGCGCGAGCTGCTCGACGCCGACGACGTCCAGGTCGTCAGCGTCGTCGTCGCGAACCACCTGCACCGCGAGATCGTCGAGGCGCTCCTCGCCGCCGGCAAGCACGTCCTCTGCGAGAAGCCGCTCGCGGCGAGCCTCGAGGACGCCCGCGCGATGGTCGCAGCCGCCGACGCCCACCCCGACCTCGTGAGCGGCGTCGGCTTCGTCTACCGGCGTCAGCCCGCTGTCGCCGCGATCCGCGAGCTCGTCCGCGACGAGCTCGGCGAGGTCTCGCACTTCAACGGCCGCTACTGGTGCGACTACGCGCGCAGTGCCGAGACGCCGATGTCATGGCGCTACAAGGGCGGGCCCGGCACGGGGGCGCTGGCCGACATCGGCAGCCACCTCATCGACCTGGCCGAGTTCGTCTGCGGGCCGATGACCTCCGTCAGCGGCGCCTCCTTCGCGACGAAGGTCAAGGAACGCGCCCTTGCTCTCGGGACGACCTACGGCCACGCCAAGGCCGAGCTGAGCGACGTCCGCGAGCCCGTCGAGAACGACGACGTCGCCAGCTTCACAGCGCACTTCGCCTCCGGCGCCGTCGGCACCTTCTCCATCTCGCGCATCGCACCGGGCCACGCGAACTCGCTCGCCTTCGACCTCATGGCCGAGCACGGCGCCGCGAAATGGGACATGGACCGCCCCGCCGAATTCTCCGTCATCCGGCGGCTGCGCGGCGACGGCCTCGACGGCTACAACCAGGTCCTCGCCGGCCCCGCCCACCCCTACGTCAAGGGCGGACTCCCGATGGACTTCCCCGGCTGCTCGTACGGCGTGGGCGACCTCTTCGGCTTCCAGGCCCGCGCGTTCCTCGAGCAGGTCGCCGGCATCGAGGGCCTCCCGCCGGTCGCCGCCCTCGAGGACGGGGTCCGCGACCTGACCGTCATCGACGCGGTGACGCGCTCCGCCCTCGCCGGCGGCGCCTCCATCCGCCTCGACTGAGACACCACCAGTTCGTATGCCGCCCAGCGGGTTTCGTGGCCCAGCCACCCTCCCAGCCCAGCGGCGACAGCAGGACCCGGCTCAGCGGCATACCGCCCGATCGAACCCGACACGACCACTGACACCTGACTCCGGAAGGACACCACCATGTACCTCGGCGCCTACAACGCCTGCCTCGCAGACAAGCCCCTCGGCGAGGCCCTCGACATCATCGCCGGCCTCGGCCTGACGAGTGTCGAGATCAACTCCGGCGGCTTCCTGCCGCCGATCCATCTGCCGGTCAAGGAGATCCGCGAGAGCGAGGCCGCGCGGCAGGAGTACCTCGGCGAGTTCAGCTCGCGTGGCCTGACGCTGACCGCGCTCAACTGCAACGGCAACGCGCTCCACCCCAGGGCCGACTTCCCGCACTCGCAGGCCCTGCTCGACTCGATCGAGCTCGCGGCGCTGCTCGGGGTCAAGCGCGTCGTGACGATGTCCGGGGCCCCGGGCAGTGAGCCGGGAACGACTGTCCCCGTGTGGAGCCCGCTCCCCTGGTGGAGCCCGTTCCTGGACGTCCAGGACCACCAGTGGAGCGTCGCGATCCCCTACTGGAAGGACATCCAGGCCCGCGCCGCCGACGCCGACGTCAAGATCGCGATCGAGATGCACCCGGGCAACATCGTCTTCAACCCGCGCACCATGCACCGCCTCGCGGAGGAGATCAACGCGACGCACGTCGGCGCCGAGATGGACCCGAGCCACCTCTTCTGGCAGGGCATCGACCCCGTCCTCGCCATCGCCGACCTCGGCGAGCTCGTCTTCAACGCGGCGGCCAAGGACACGCGGATCAACGAGGCCGCGAAGGTCAACGGCGTCATCGACGACAGCTTCACGCGGGTCGCCGAAGGCGAGCCGGGCTACCTCCCCCTCGGCGGCGGGACGACCCTCAGCGGCTGGCCGGCGACCCCGTCGTGGGACTTCGTCGCCGTCGGGCGGGGGCACGACACCGCGTACTGGACCGAGTTCCTACGGGCCCTGCACAAGGTCGACCCCGACATGCCGGTCAACATCGAGCACGAGGACCAGGAGCTCGACCAGCTCGAGGGGCTGCGGTTCGCGGCCGAGACGCTGATCGCCGCCGAGAAGGCCCTCTGAGCCATGGGGCCTCAGCCGGGGACTCCAGCGCCGGCCTGACGAAGTCGCTGCGGCACGGGGCAGCTCACGTCGTGCACTGCAGCTTGCGCTGGACCGTGCTGCACGACACGGCACGCGTGGCCTGCGTCGGTGGCGACTGGCTGTCCGTGAGGGTCACCGTGTAGGTCCCGGGCTTCTTGTACGTCGTCGAGACCTGAGATCCGGTGGCTTTGGCGCCGTTGCCGAACGTCCACCTCAGCGGGGCGACTCCGGTGCCGGTGAAGGTGCACGTGCCACGGGTGCACGTGGCGGACGTGATGGTCGCGGGCGACGGGGGCGGGGGTGGCGTCCCGCCCATCCGCGCGGCCACGTCGGCACGGATGGTCGGGAGGGCGGCATACAGGGTGGCGCCCGGGCACGCCGTCGCCAGCCAGTCACGGTGCCCGGAGATGGTTGCGACGTCCTTGGTCACGCCGGTGATGGGGTTGACGTAGTGGACCGTGCCCTGTGGGTCGAGGTGGTGACGCGTCGAGAGGGCGGCCAGCAGCCCGTCGAGGCCGTCGACCGCGGCGGCCGAAGGGGTGGTGTCGCCGGAGCACTCCGACGTCGGCTCGTAGCAGCCAAGGAGCGCGATGCCGATGTTGCCGGCGTTGTAGTTCCCGACGTGGGCGCCGTTGACGATCCGGTCGGTGGTCGTCTCGTGGGCGAAGTCGGCGCCGTCGCCACCGGCGTAGAGGCAGGACGTGCTCGTGTGGCCGGCGTTGCGCCCCTCGTAGACGACTCCGTGACCGTCGACGAGGTACTGGTAGCCGATGTCGGACCACCCGTTGGTCTGCACGTGGTAGCTGTAGATGGCGCGGACGGTCGCGGAGTAGTCCTGGTTCGGGTCGTTGGAGCCCGCGCTGTGATGGACGGTGAGGACCTGCGCCGGGTAGAAGGCCTGGGTGTCGGTCCCCTTGGACCAGCCGCTGATCGACTCATCTGCTCCCCAGTCCGCCCTGGACCTGCACGAGGGAGCGGCATAGGCAGCGTCTGCCGGCCGCTTGGCGACGACCCGGGCCCGGCCGTCCGTCGTGTTGATCGCGGCCGCACGCCAGTTGCGGCCGAGAGCGGGCAGGCCTCGGACCTGGTAGGCGTCGGCGTGGTCCACCGTGATGAGGGCGCCAGTGAACTGACCGGCCGACTGTGCGCCGTCCTGCTCGATCGGCTGCCACGCCGTCCAGGCGCCACCGACGCGGAAACGGGCCTCGCCGTAGGGCGATCGTCCCGTGCCGGCCAGCACGGCGCCCGGGGCCAGGTCGGCCACCACCCCGAAGTACTCGATCGGGAAGGCGGCGCCGACCGGGCCGTCGGACACCGGACGGGTGTCGTTGAGGGTCCGCGGACTCGTCACCGCCGCGGACTGCGGAGCGACGCCGAGCGTGAGGGCAGCGGCGAGGCCGGCGGTGACGGCGACGAAACGTGCGACGAAACGAGCGAGGTGGCGACGTGTGAAGGTCATGGCAGGTCCCCTGTCCTGATGGTGCCGACTCTTCATTCCATGGTTGCGCGCAGCGGTGGCCGCCGCGGAGGAGCCGCCTGAGTGTGGGGTTTCCGACAAGGCCGGAGAGTCGACGATGCGGGTTCGGTCACCCCAGCTCGGTCAGGCGCGCGACCGCGATCCGGCGACCCGCTTTCGCCTCGTAGGGACCGAAGGAGGGATAGGTCGCGACGATGATGTCCCTCCAGGCCGCGTCGGACTCGGCCCCGCGCAGCACCTCGACCGACATCGTCCTCCTGTTGCGGCCGACCTCGACGGTCGCGGTCGAGGCGGCCCGGAGGTTGCGGACCCACTGCGGTTCCTTCGGCTGCCCGCCCGCGGTCGCTGCGAGGTAGTAGGCGCCGTCGCGCTCCACGTACGCCACGGGCACGGTGTGCGGCACCCCGGACTTCCGTCCGGCCACGGTGAGCAGGAGCACGAGGCTGCCGCCCCTCGCCCTGCCGCCGACGCGGCCACCGGTACGCCGGTAGATCCACACGGCCGCCGCGTTGCCAGCCTTCCACAATCGCTGTGCCATCGACGCCATGCCGTCCTCGCTGACTCGCGGAGGTTCTCTCGACGAGTCAACCACGGCTCGACCGGTCCGGGTCGGCGCCGGGCCGCGGGACCCCACTCGCCGCTCGGTCGACAGCCGACTCAGGAGGTCAGGCTGACGTGCAGGTCCCGGCCGAGGATGTCGGCCAGTCGTGCGACCTCCTGCTCGACGGCCTCGTCGGGTAGCCGCCGCTCGTCGTGCCAGGTGATAGTGAGCTCATCGCCCTTCCGCGCCCAGGTTCCACAGACGACGCCGCCGGCGATCAGCGGGTTCGCCTTGCGGGTCATGGCGTCCCGAAGAGGTGGGGGCGTGACCCGGATGTCCTTGGTGCCAGGACCCATCACCCACTGGTCATGCCCCGGAAGGAGCCGCACGGCCTCCGAGGGCCGCGCGGCGGCAAGGGCCTCCACGTCCTCGCGCATGACGTATGCCGCTGTGCCCTCGACGTCGATGCCGACCAGCCGGTCGCCCAGGCCCGAGATCCACCCGTCGAGCCGTTTGCGGCCCGCGCTCAGGCCAGATCCGAGCCAGTAGTGGAGATGCTCGGGTGTGGCCGGACCGTAGGTCCCCAGATAGGCCGTGACGGCGCGCGGGCCCGCGTCGTCGAGGTCGGGGATGCCCGACCACAGGGGGTTGCTGTCGAGGCGTTGAAAGGTGTGCTGTCCGTCGCGAGGTGGACCGAAGCTGATGTCCCCTTGCCACGTCAAGGGCTTGATCAGGGTGCCCGCGCCATCGTCGAAGACCGGTTTCAGGTGGCGGTAGGCGCGGCGCCTGGTCAGGACCGCGCCGAGCTCGGCGATGGTCAACGGACCGTCGCTCAGCGCGTCGCGCACCGCTGCCCGGAAGTCTGGCCAGTCCTCAGGGCGCAGCCGGTAGTACTCCACCCAGCTCGGCAGCTCCCACTGCCGTCCCGCCGATCGAAGCGCGAGGTAGATCCCGCCGTCCTCGGGCGAGAGGTAGTGCATCGACCCGCGGAACGCGAACGCCTTGATCACCGTCCCGTCTTCCAGGGCGCGCGCGAGATCGCCGGGACGCGACGCCGTGCTCCGGGTCCTCACGGCGAGTTCAGCGAGCGACTCGTCCATCGACAGCACCGCACCGAGCCGGCGTACGACCTCGGCCGCGGACCCCGGCCCGACCGGGTCGATCAGGTGTCGCTCCATGCGCCACGACAGTGCTTGCCTCCACGTGACCGTGGCCTCGATCGCGGTGGTCATGCGCAGCATGGTGTCACCGCTTCTGGAGGAAGAGGGCCGTTGAGCGTTCCGCAGGCAACGCGAGGCTGCGGCCACGTCGCGTCGGCTAGCCTGCCGCCATGGCGAGCGCCGAGCTGGACGAGCTGGTCGTCGCGGACGCCGAGGCCCTGCGAGCGTGGTTGTCGGCCAACCACGCCACGTCGCCCGGAGTCTGGCTGGCCCTGACCAAGAAGGACGGCCTAGTCACCACGCTGACCTGGCAGCAGGCGGTCGACGAGGCCTTGTGCTTCGGCTGGATCGACGGGCAGACCCGGAAACGGGATCAGGAGACCTCCTGGATCCGGTTCACCCCTCGTAGAGCCCGCAGCGCCTGGTCACAACGCAACATCGCCAACGTGGCCCGGCTGGAAGCACAGGGCCGCATGCTGCCCCCAGGCCGCGCCGCGGTAGACGCCGCGAAAGCGGACGGGCGGTGGGCGGCGGCCTACGCCCCGCCGTCAGAGGCCGAGGCACCGGCCGACCTCCTCGCCGCCATCGCCGCCGTCCCAGCCGCCCAAGCCATGTTCGACATCCTCACCAAGACCAACCGGTTCGCTCTCATCTACCGCGTCAACGCGGTCAAACGGGCAGAGACCCGCGAGCGGAAGATCGGGGAGTTCGTCGCCATGCTGGCCCGCCACGAGACGATCCACCCACAGAAGGCAAAGCCTCCGAGCTCGCCGTAGCCAGCCGGCGCGTGTCGCTGTCCCCAGGTCGGTCAGAAGGGGCTCGCCGCGCGGCGTGCGACCGCAACTGCTCCCCGCCGTGGTGTCCGGGTTGGACACTTGCTGCATGGTCGAGGTGGACCCGGAGCGGTTCGAGGCGATGGTGACCGAGGCGCTCGACGGCATACCCGGAGAGCTTGGCGAACTCATGAGCAACGTGGCCGTCACGGTGCACCACGACCGTGGCCCGGCGGGCCTCTTGGGGCTCTACCAGGGCGTGCCCCTGACGCGTCGGTCGGCGTTCTACGCCGGCGTCCTGCCTGACCGGATCACGATCTACCGGCGTGCCATCTGCGCCCTGTGCGACAGCGACTCCGAGGTGGTCGAGCAGGTTCGGCGGACGGTCATTCACGAGGTGGGACATCACTTCGGGATCAGCGACGCGCGCCTGCGCGAGCTCGGTTGGTGAGTCGGCGGCTTCCCGCCGTCACCGAGCGGATCGAACCGAATGCCGATAACGTCCGGCAGTGCCAGGGAGATCCGCGTGGTTTCGTCCTGGCTGTCTCCTTCCGGCTCAGCGCAGACGAGCGAGATCCCTTCGGATGTAGCGCAGGTGCGCCCACTCCTCCTCCAGGATCACGCGAAGGCAGTCACCGACGGTCGGCCGCCAGTCACCGCCCCACGGGTCTTCGCGTTGCTCCGCGAGCAGCTCCGCCGTGGCTGTGGCCAGGAAGTCCGTCACCATTTGCTGTCGGTCGGCACGCACCGCGAGGATCTCCTCGTAGACCGGCGGGTCCACGCGGAAGATCGACATGTCGAAGCCCATCTCTTCGGCCCCGGTGAAGATCTGGCCGATCTCGTGGAACGGCTGCTGCATCCGCAGGATCCCGCCGCGCAGCCAGGCGTCGGTCGCCAGGATGAGGTGCCGCAGGGTCTGGGCCAGGGACCACTCGTCCTCGACGTGGGCGTCCACCAGGCCCGGCGGCGTGTCCGTCACCGTGGCCTGCCACGCAGACTGCACTGCGACCCACCCCTCGCGCAGGCCCTCGGGCGTCTGCGCCTTCTGCAGCGCGCGGCCCGGGAACTGCCGGTTGAGCTCGGCATCGACGAGCGGCACCACGTCGACCCCGTTGACGAAGAGGCTGCCGAAGAACAAGTCATGGCTGTCGATGTCGAGTCCGCCCACATCGACGCTGCGCATCGTCACACCGCTGACATCGGAGAATCGCACGGTGGCGCCCTTGAAGCTCGCCTTGACGAAGGTCGCGCCTTCGAACTCCTTGGTGCTGGAATAGGTCGTCATCCCGTCATCATCACCGCTGCCGGGGACAAGCGCGCCTCGTGCGACCGCGCCCACAACGCAATGCGGTCGCCAATCGCGAGAACGTCTGGAACGGCCGCCCGATCTCCTTGATCGTCCCAGCGGAGCCGCTTGACGTCCTTGGCGGCAAGGCCGTCCCGCTCATCGAGCTGATCCCGCCCGTTCACCAGCGCGTCTACAAGATGGGGTTGGAGCACCTCGGCGTCGTGGTCGGCGACCCCTTCGACACGTTCGTCGAAGCCCACAAGCCCGTCCTCACCGGACAGCAGTTCCAGGGCCCGCACAGCACACCGGACCCCGTCTACATCTTGTTCGAGGACTTCACTCACGTGAAGTTCTATCGACTCTCACTGAGGGAGTCCGTCGAGCTTGATGCCGGCCCGTTCGCCGACGGGTTCCATCACGTTGACCCCTGGGTGCCCCAGCGCCTGGTCACCGCGACCGGTCCGAATCCTCTGCCCCGCTGAGCGACCCGGGGAATGCCGCGCGACCGCCACATATCCAGCGCGCGCACTCGGAGCCCGCTCGCTGGGCACCTTCTACTGACCGCGCAGCCGTTCGACGATCGGTGCGGCGGAGTCGATGTCCTCTTCCCAGAACGTCCAGTGGCTGATGCCCCAGCGGTCCCGTCGCGCGAGGATCTCGTCCACGACGCGGGCTCTGTCTCCGACCAGGTAGTAGGGGCTGGTCGCGGCAATCTCTCGGGAGGTCCAGTCCTCGAGGGGTATCTCGTCGCTGGACCGGTGGAGGCCGAAGACGAGAGCCGCTCGCTCGGGCGGTGTTGTGGTTCGCTGCTGCAGCGCCGCTTCCAGCACGCTGATCTTGTGGTCGAAGGCGCTCCGGGAGAACTCCGTCGGATCGAGGCCCCCTCTCGGAAGGGACTTCGGAACGAACGCCACGGTGTCCGCCCACCGGGCCGCCAGTCGCGTCATCCGCGGACCTCCGCCACCGAGAAGGAGGGGGATCGGTCGTTGCGCGGGCTCGACAAGCAGCTCACAGCCGTTCAGCTGGTAATGGTCGCCGGCCCAGTCCAGCTTCTCGCCGAGGTGGAGTCGACGGACGATCTCAACGGCTTCCTCGTACCGGGAAGCGCGCACGGGGCCCTCGTCGAAGGGAATGCCGACCATCTCGTACTCCGAGCGGGACCACCCGGCGCCGATACCGAGCTCCATCCGGCCACCGGACATGCGGTCGATCTCGGCAGCCTCACGAGCCAGAAGCACCGGGTGCCGGAAGTCGTTGTCATAGACGTAGGAGCCGACCCGCAACGTTGTCGTCACGGCTGCTGCGGCTGCGAGTCGCGGGGTGCACACGGTGGAGTTACCGAAGTGGTCAGCGACCTGCAGCACGTCGAACCCGAGATCCTCCACCTTTCGTGCGTAGGAGGTCCACGCGGTCTTCGACTCCTCGGTTCCGCTCGTTGTCACCAGGCCAAATCGAAATGGTCGCGACGTGTCCGCGAGGGTCATGGCTCGAGGGTATTCCGCGCGAGCGGGTGGCAGAGCCTTCCTGGCAACGGTGACGCCCCGAACGCCCCACGCCCGCGCCTCACGGGAGCAGGGAGGCGGCCTTGATCTCGAGCCAGTCGTCGTAGGGTCGCCGGCCTGCGGTCCACGAGAGGGCGACCTGAGCATCAGTGGAGTCGATGCCGAGGTAGTCGCCCATGAACGAGCCTTGTGGGATCGAGGCGTCCACGACCTGCCGCGTCATCGTGCTGCCGCCGGGAGGGATCTGCCCGTACACGGCGTCGAGTGTTGCGGTGGAGCGGGTGTAGTCGTAGTAGACGACGTCGATACGGCCGTTCGGGGCGACCGACATCCACGGCATGACCTGGTCGGCCTCGTCGTTCGTCAGGTTCGTCTGGCTCGGGAACGACTCACCGTGGTCGGTGGACTTGGCGAGGTAGATGTCGAGGTTCCCGGTCGCGTAGTCACCGGTCATCAGGTCGACCGTTCCGTCTGCCTCGACGCCGATCGACGCCTGCATCGAGGTCCGCCACAATTCATTGGGAAGGGTTTCGGGTGCGGGCACCAGGTCGCGCACCTTGACGCTGCGGGTGAACCTCGCCTCACCGGGGCGCAGCTGGCTGACCACGACCGCCTGCTCGCTGTAGATCGAGATGTCGTTCCAGATCCCGGCGGTGGCGTAGATGGTGCCGTCGGGGGCGCCGGCCAGCGACACGTCGAACCGCCACGGCGCGTCGGCCCGGTAGTCGGCCGCGATCTCGTACGGCCCCTGGTAGGTCAGCCCGCCGTCGGCGGACACCAGCGCGTAGGAGCGGGCGTAGCTGTTCTTCGTGCCGAGGAACACGGTGTAGGCGAGCAGGACCCGGTCGCCGTACCGGTCGATCGTCAGCATCGGGTGGTCGTGCAGGTGGCCGACCTTCTTGCCTCTCGCGAGTTCGACTGCGGGCTCCCACGTCTGCCCGCCGTCGGTGGAGCGGCTCGTGTACAGGGCGCTCGGCGCCAGCCCGGGCCCCCACGCGTCGCAGGCGACGACCGCCGTCCCGTCGTTGAGGAACCCCACGGACGGGTCACCGGCAAACGCGAAGTCGGGGTTGCCCTCCGCTGCGTTTAGCCCGTGGATCCAGCTGACCTGCCAGGTCTGGCCGCCGTCCATCGAGTAGCCCACCCCGCAGGACTTCGCTCCCGAATCGCCCCAGGCGGCAATGAGGTTCGCCGGGTTGACCGGGTTGATCGCGATGTCCGTCTCGGCGTCACGGTTCAGGTCGTTGGTGACGAAGCCGTTCGACACGACCGTGGAGGCCACGGACGGGGACACCCCTGCAACGACGACCAGGGCCAGACACGCAACACCAGCGACAACGATGGCTCGCTTACGCACCGCTACCTCCTCGAGCGACACGGGCCGGCACACGCAGGTCCGCCTCGACGTTACGCCGGGCGCAGCACTCCCGCAGGCGAATCAAGTGGCCAGCCCTGGCCGTGACCGCGACGATGCGCGGTCGGTCATGGTCGACGGCAGCGTCCACGTGGGCTGCCGGGACCCAGCTCCGCAAGCCGCCGGATCTCGTCGACGACACCCGCTGCGCCCGGCAGTGCGGCGATCTGTGCGGCGACCTCGGCCGCCCCTGCGCGGAGGTCTCGATCCGACAGTGCGCGTGCTACCGCCCCGGGCAAGGCGGTCACCCCTTCTGGCCCACCTGGGAGGCTCAGGCCCGCGCCGAGAGCCGACACCGCATCGGCGTTCATCTGCTGGTCGGTGGTGAACAAGGGCAGCACGACCTGCGGGACCCCGGCGGACAGCGCCGACATCGTGGTCCCGAACCCGCCGTGGCCGACGACCACCGCAGCCAGCGCCATCACCTCGTCCTGCGGCCAGTACTGCTCCACGTGCGCGTTCGCCGGCGTATCGGACAACGCCAGCTCACCGGCATACCCGGTGGTCATGAGCACTCGGGCGGGAACGTCCGACAGGGCGCCGAGTGCTGCCGTGAAGACCTCGCTGAGGTGGCCCAGGCCAGCCGCGACCGTCCCGAAGGTGACATACACCAGGGGGGCGTCCGGGTCTCCCCAGGACGGGGGCAGGCTCCCACCACCCACCCGGCGTTCCGCGCGGAACCGGACCACGACACGGGCCGCCCCCTCGGCGCGTCCGGAGCCCGGGACAGCGTCGTCCATGCATTCGGGGACCATCGTGAACACCGGCGAACCGCCGGCCGCCCGGAGCAGGTGCCCGTGCTCGAGCCCGGACAACTCGTCGAGCTCAGCCAGTGGCTCCTCCACGTGGGCCCGACCCCAGTCCATCAGGGCCGCGACCCCGATCGCCACCTCCGCGTGCGGGATCCCTGCCGCTTCGGCGACGGCGAGCGAGCCGAACTCCGCCGACTCCCGAAGGACGACATCGGGCCGCCAGTCGTCCACAACCGCTCTCAAGGCGGGAAGGGCGGCCTGAGCGTCAAGCCGGCCGAACACCTCGGCCATGACGGTCCCGTTCGCGCGCTCCAGGGTCATCGCCGGGAGCGTCTCGAACACGGCCCCCATCGCCGCAGCGGGCGCGTCGGCAAACGGTGCGTGGCCCAGGCCGGCGCGTTCGACCGCACCCGCGAACGAGAGGGGGGCCGCGACCCGCACCTCGTGGCCGGCCGCGCTGCACGCCTGAGCCAAGAGCTTGAGCGGCCCGAAGTGGCCGTCGCCCGCCGTCGTCGAGCACAGCACTCGCATCGCTGAAGTCTCCCAGCCCGCTCCCGCACACGAAAGGGCAGCAGCGCCAGAGAGGGAGACTGTCACCGTGGTCGAAACTCTCAGGGCTGACGCGTCCGACGACGGACTCGCTGCCGCCCAAGAGGCGTACCTGGCCGAGCTCGCGGACGACGTCTCGATGTCGCTGCACGAACGCTTGCACGTCGGGTATGCCGTGTGCCCCGCTCGCGACGAGTGGCCGGGGAGCGCCGTCACCTGGCGGGAGGGGCGAGGCCTCCGCCCGACCCCCGGGCTGCTGATGGCGGCATCCCCGTCCTGCCCGCCCGACGAGAAACGCGTTGCGCGTGGTGGGCACAGGATGTCTGGTTGACAGACCACCCACCACGAGAAGGAAGTCCCGCGCATGTCGCTGCCCACCCCCACGCTGCACACCGCTCGACTCCGACTGCGTCCCTTCGACGACACGGATGCGAACGACATCTTCGCGCTGCAGAGCAACGCCTACGTCCTGCGCTACTGGGACTCTCCGCCCTGGAGCGAACGCGCACGCGCGGAGCAGTTCATCACGGCTTGCCGGCAGATGGCAGAGGAGGGCACCGGTGCTCGGCTGGCCGTGGATCGTGCCTCCGACGGGGCGTTCATCGGCTGGTGCACCCTGAGCCGGTGGAACCCGGCCTACCGCAGTGCGTCACTGGGCTACTGCTTCGATGCTGCAGCGTGGGGACACGGCTACGCGACGGAGGCCGCGGAGGCGTTGTTGCGGTGGGCCTTCGACACCGTGGACCTGAATCGCGTCCAGGCCGAGACCGACACTCGGAATGTGGCCTCGGCCCGGGTGCTGGAGAAGCTCGGGTTCGTGCGTGAAGGGACGTTGCGAGAAGACTGCGTCGTGAACGGCGAGGTCTCCGACTCGTGGGTCTTCGGGCTCATCAGGCGGGAGTGGCAGCCGTCGTCCGCGCAGGCTACTGCTCGCTGAGTCCTCGAAGGGGACGGCGGCCGCTGTGCGAGACTCGTGATGATGCAGGAGCGCACGGGTGACTTCGAGCTGACGATGGACGAGCTGCGGGCGGTTGCCGCGTATGCCGTGGCGTGCGCGAAGCCTGCACTCGTCATCTTCGAGAAGGCCAACCCCGATGACCGTCGCCCGGCTGCGGCGCTCGACGCCGCGCTGGTCTTCGCCGAGGGTGCGCCTCGGTCACGCCTCCAGCGGACGGCCGCGACCGACGCCCACCGCGCCGCCAAGGAGACTCCGAGCGAACCCGCCCGGCACGCGGCGAGCGCTGCCGGAGACGCGGCCGCAGCGGCATACCTCCATCCGTTGGCCAGGGCGACGCAGGTGCGTCACATCCTGGGGGCGGGCGCCCATGCCGCCCGCGCGGCCGAGCTCGCACGGGGCGATGACCCGGTGGTCGCGGAGTACGTGGTCACCGCCGCCGCCAAACGAGCCACGCCGGTCGTCCTCGACGTGCTGAGCCGCTACCCACGAGCGCCGAAGGGGCGCAGCCGGGTCGCGGTCCTCATGGAACGGCTCGACAGCCTGCTTCGAGACCCACCGCCGACGCCGCGCGTGGTCGACGACCCCGGGCCGTTCTTCCACGGGACGAAGGCCGACCTGCGTCCCGGTGACCTGCTCACGCCTGGCTGGCACTCGAACTACGGTTCGGGGCGTCAGGCCAACCACATCTACCTGACGGCGACGCGGGAGGGCGCACCGCTCGCCGCCGAGCTTGCCCGCGGCGAGGGCCCCGGGCGGGTGTACCGCG
This sequence comes from Intrasporangium oryzae NRRL B-24470, assembly GCF_000576595.1. Lineage (GTDB taxonomy): Bacteria > Actinomycetota > Actinomycetes > Actinomycetales > Dermatophilaceae > Intrasporangium_C > Intrasporangium_C oryzae. Next base: position 80,263 of record NZ_AWSA01000013.1, read on the forward strand.
TCGAGCCGCTCGGCACGATCGAAGACGACCCCAACGTCACCGACAAGCGCTTCCCCGGCAACCCGACCCGCTCCTACCGGACGACCGAGCCGCTGCGGGTCATCGAGGAGATCACGGGCTGGGAGCGCCCACCGGCAGAGCGGATCCGGCACATGCGCGAGCGCATGGCAGAGCTCGCCGAGCTCGGGATCGAGGCGATGGACGACTGACTGGGTTGCCCACGCCGTCGAGGCTCCTCACGGCAGCCACAAGGTCGCCCGTGGCTGACACCCTCAGGACATGGCGTCAGTGACGCAGGGCCGCGGCCAGCTCTTCCGGGTCTTCGACGGTCACGGTTGCCGCAGGGTGGCGTAGGAAGCCGGTGGGCTCGATGGCGTGGACGGGCTCGAGGAACGAGATGCACAGTCCCTGCTGCGAGTTCGTCGCGAAGGTCACGCCGCGGTCGGTCAGCGACAGGTGGGCCGGACCGGCCGTGCGGATCCAGGAGTACCCGCGGGTCACCTGCGTGTGGGAGACGTTGGCGAGGGTCGTGTGGAGGCGCCACGACCCGAACCGGACCAGGAGCTTGTCGTCGGTGACGATGACCCGCGCCCGCTCCGGCGTCACCCCGAAGAGCAGCGCCGGCAGGCGGTAGCGGTCCTCGAAGGCGAACTCGAACTCGCGCATCACGAGCGGCTCGACGGACTCAGCGGGCCGGACGGGCGGTCGAGCAGACCCGCGACGCCACGCTGCTGTTCTCCGAGGTAGGCGTCGAGCGCGAGGAGCCCCGCGGTGGCGGCCGGGGTGGCCCATTGGAGGGTCTCCATCCGCCTGGCGAGCAGACGCGCCGTCCGTCCGGTCGTCGCATCCCTGTCCGCGCGCTGCGCGTCGCCCAACTCCGCGCCGAGGCGGTATGCCGCCGCGCTGGCAGCGATCGCCACCCCGGTGAGCGCCGTCTTGAGGACGACTGCGGCGGTGGTCGGCGGATGCGCGGCGACGCGACGCCGGTTGTCGGCCACGATGGCGATGCCGCTCAGCAGGTGCAGCCCGATCGCCGCCCCTTGGACGGGACCCCACCGGTGCCATCCCTCGTCGGCGATCTCGGCCTGCTGCTGCGCGTCGTCGCCCTTTCGCGCGGCCGGGTTGAGGGCCACGGCGCCCATGAGCGACCCACCGAACCAGGCCGCGTTCGTCAGCAGGTGCATGGTGCGAACAGTCGTGCTGTATGCCGTCATCCCGAACCTCCGGAGCGCGTGACGCGCCTCTGGTCGGGCGCATCGGGTGGTCAGGACCTCGCCGTACCCGCTTGCGGTCATGTCCCACCGGGAGGCAGCTCACGGGCTCGCCGGCTCGTGCACCTCTCCCGTCACGTGAACGCGGCGTTCGTTCTCGAACTCAGCGTTGTGCCAGTGAGTTCGAGAACGAAGACCGCGTTCACGTGGCGGCTCTGGCGCACGAGCGGGGCACGGTTGCGGAACCACGAGGACGGGTACTCCTCCTCAAGATGAGAAAGGCGGGTCAATGAGATCGTGGCGCACGTCGGAGGTCGGCGCGCTCTCCCGGGCTTACGCCTGGTTGGTCGTCAAGCTGCGGTTGCTGGTCGTGCTGGGCTGGGCGGCCGGCATCGTCGCCGCCGTCGCATGGCTGCCGGGGTCGGCACCCGACGCGGGGCTGAACGGGTTCGCGCCACCCAACAGCCGCGCCATCGCGACGGAGACCGCGTCCGCGAAGGCCTTCGGGTTCCCCATCCTGTCTCGCACCGTCATCGTGCAGCGCGATGCGCACGGCCTGTCACAGCCGGCGCAGCAGCGGGTGGTGGAGCGCGCGGTAGCGGTGGCCAAGGGCACCGCCGGTGATGTCGGCCCCATCGCTGGTGTCATCCCTGTCGCCAACACGAAGGGGGTCTTTCCGTCGTCGTCGGAGCAGGGCACCACGGCTCTGACCTACGTCTTCACCAAGCCGGGCACGAGCTTCGTCGAGGAGGTCGCTGCCGCGGGTCGGTTCGCGAACGAGCACATGAACCAACCGGACGACCACGTCGTCGGGGTGACGGGGACCGTGCCCGCGCAGCTGGCGCAGTCCGAGATCCTCTACGGACACCTGCCGTTGCTCGAGGGCGCCACGTTGCTCGTCATCATCGGGCTGGTCGCCTTCAGGTTCCGGTCCATCGTCGCCCCGCTGGTGGCGCTGGTGACCGCTGCGGCGTCGTACTTCCTGGCCGTCCGCGTCACCGACTATGTCGGCGGGTTCGTGCAGGGCGGGGTGCCCGAGCAGCTCAAACCGCTCGTGCTCGCGCTCGTGCTGGGCATCGTGACCGACTACGCCATCTTCTTCCTGTCGAGCATGCGCACCGGCCTGGACGACGGCCTCGACAGGCTGACGGCCGCAAAGATGTCGGCGGCCCAGACCGGACGGATCGTGTTGGTCGCCGGGATCGCGGTGGCTGCGGGCACCGCGTCGATGCTCGTCGCGCGGTCCGGCTTCTTCCGCGCCTTCGGTCCGGTGCTCTCGCTGTCGGTCCTGACCGCCGTCGCCGTCTCGGTCACCCTGTTGCCGGCTCTGCTCGCCATCTTCGGCCGCGCGCTGTTCTGGCCGACCCGTCGCGCCAAGGCGGACCGCTCGGCACCGGTGGCGCGCGCCGCTGCCCGGCTGCTCACGGTCAGGGTCGTGGCGCTCGTGCTGGCAGGGGCCTGTGTCGTCGGCCTCGCCGTCCTGGGCACCGGTGCGGACCGCCTGCGCCTCGGAGTGTCCTTCGTCGCCGCGCTCCCCTCCGACAGTCAGCCGCAGTCGGCCGCTCGAGCGGCGGCCTCGGGCTTCGCGCCCGGGATCGTCGCGCCGACCGAGCTGCTGCTGCAGGGCCGGGACGTCGGGAGTGACCCGCAGAAGCTCGCCCGCCTCGGCAGTGAGCTGCAGCACCAGCCGGGCGTCGCCGGCGTGGTGAGCCCCTCCGCGCTCCCGGACGAGCTGGCGCACGACGCGCTGGTGACCCGCTCAGGCGACGCGGCGCGCTTCCTCGTGATCCTCGAGCACGACCCGCTCGACGCCACGGCGATCAGCGACGTGGAGCACCTGTCGCTGTCCCTGCCCGGCCTGCTGCAGCGGGCCGGCATCGAGGGCGCTCACTACGGCCTGGCCGGCGACACCGCCGTCGCGGGCGAGCTCGTGGCCGCGACGAACGCCGACCTCCGGCGAATCGCGATCGCCGTGCTCGTCGTGAACCTCATCCTGCTCATGGTGTTCCTCCGTGCCGTCGTCGCGCCGGTCCTGCTGCTCGGCTGCAGCGTCCTTGCGCTGGCCGCCTCGCTCGGTTGCCTGTCGCTCGTGTTCCAGGACCGGCTCGGCCATGACGGGGTCGCGTTCTACGTGCCGTTCGCCGCCTCGGTGCTGCTCCTGTCCCTCGGCTCCGACTACAACATCTATGGGGTCGGCCACGTCTGGACCCGCGCCGACCACACTCCGCTCCGCAAAGCCATTGCGGAGCGGATTCCGGAGACGTCCGGAGCGATCACGGCCGCCGGCGTCACGCTGGCAGCCAGCTTCGCGATGCTTGCGCTGGTGCCCCTGCGGCAGTTCCGCGAGCTGGCCTTCGTCATGGGGCTCGGTGTGCTCATCGACGCCTTGGTCGTGCGCTCGGTCCTCGTGCCGGCCCTCCTCACGCTCCTCGGTCGCTTCAGCGCCTGGCCCCGAAGGCTCCGCGGCGCGGCGGTGACGCGACCGCCCGCGCGCCGACCCTCCACAGCCCCGGACCCGGGCACGTGACGTCACGGGGAGGGCACGCGGCCCCGGGGCTCGGCTGAGCAGCATACGAACCCGTCTTCCGTATGCCGCTCGAGCCGCGGGTGACCGCGTGCCGTCCCGTCGTCGCCCGCTCAGCGGCTGAGCCGGGCCTCCTCGTCCAGCCGCGCGAGCTTGAGCGGGTTTCGCATCGCGAAGATGCGGGTGATCCGGCCGTCGTCGACGGCCACGCTCACCACGGTGGTCCCGAACCTGGGCGTGTCGATCCGGGCCGCCGGCGCGCCGTTGAGCCACAGGGTGGTGATCTGCGCCCCGGCGACGACACGAGGGAAGACCGAGAGGTAGGCCGTCACCCGGTCGGCGCCCACGACCGGACGCCGCACCGCCTGCGCCACGCCACCACCATCGGCGACGAGGACGACGTCAGGGGCGAGCACGTCCATGAGGCCCTGCATGTCGCCAGTCGTCACCGCGGTCATGAACCGCTCGACCACCTGCTCCTGCTCCAGCCGGTCGACCTGCATCCGAGGCCGCCGAGCCGCCACGTGCTCACGCGCGCGATGGGCCACCTGACGCACAGCCGGCGTCCCCTTGCCGACCGCCTCCGCGATCTCGTCGTAGGGCAGGTCGAAGACCTCACGCAGCACGAACACCGCGCGCTCGGTCGGGCTGAGCGTCTCCAGGACGGTCAGCATCGCGATCGAGATGCTCTCGGCGAGCTCGACGTCCTCGGCGACGTCCGGGCCCGTGAGCAACGGCTCCGGCAGCCACTCACCGACGTAGTCCTCCCGACGACGGGCGAGCGTGCGCAGCCGGTTGAGCGCCTGCCTCGTGACGATCCGCACGAGGAAGGCCCGCGCGTCGCGCACGCCGGCCTGCCCCTCGTCGCCGAGGTCCGCCCACCGGAGCCACGTCTCCTGGACCACGTCCTCGGCGTCGGCAGCCGAGCCGAGCATCTCGTAGGCCACGGTGAAGAGCAGGCTCCGGTGGGCGAGGAACGGGTCCCGGCTCATGCCTCCGAGCGTACGGCGGCACGCTCGGCCATCGGCTTGAGCCCACAGGCCGAGGCGAAACCCTCCGACTCGATCCCCAGGGCCACGTTGGACCGCGTGGTCAGGTTGGCGTACCCGATCACACTCGTCAGCTCGACGAGGCCGGCCGCACCGAGCTGCTCCGACAGGCTTGCGACCATCTCGTCGGTCACCGTCGGCGGCGTCTGGCTCATCGCCTCGGCATACTCCAGCACCTCCCGCTCGAGCGGGGTGAACACGTCGGACTCGCGCCACCGCGGGATCTCCCGCGCTCGGTCCACGTCCAACCCGTGGTTGCCCGCCATGAAGTAGTTGAAGTCGAGGCACCACGAGCAGCCGACGAGCGAGGCGACGGCCATGTGCGCGAAGGACTTCAGGCCCTCGTCGCACTCGTCCCACTTCTGCAGCTTCTGGCCGTAGCCCATGCTGGCCTTGAGCACCGGGACGTGGTGCCACATGACGCCCAGCGACTCCGGCACTTGGCCGAACATCTTGGCGCTGAACTTCTTCACCATCGCGCCGTACAAGCCGGTGATCTCCTTCGGCGGGATCCTGGTGGTCATCGTTCCTCCTCGTGGAAGCGTCGGGGGGTGGTCTCTGGTCGAGTCGACATGAAGACACCGGTCGCGCCGCGGGTGTGACATCCCGGCGTCAGGGATCTCGAGCCGTGTCCAGGCGTGGCTGGGCGTTCCGCGACGGGGGCCCTTCGGCCTCGCCGGCGTCAGCGCCAGAGCTCGGCGAGCGGCTCGGCGAGCGCCCGGCCCTGCTCGTAGCCACCTCGTGCCGCTTGCACGCGCGTCGACGGGTCGAGCGCGTTGGCGTCGAAGACGTCACCCGCGCCGCTGTCCGGGAACACGGCCTCGACCCTGCTCCCGCCCGCGCGGAGCTCGTCGACCTGGCTCGCGAGGTCCATGCGCCACTCGAGCGGCATCCGCGTCCTTCCGCTGAAGGGCGACATCACGAGGACGCGCCCGTAGCCGGCGGCCAGGTCGGCGTTCTCGCTGCGTCGGTAGCCGCCGTTGAGGTACCGCTCCTCGCCGATGCGGTAGGGCGTCAGCGCCGAGGTGCTGGCGGCCACGGCGTCCACCATGTCGACCCCGCTGTGGCGGTCGAACACGACCGGTTCCCCGGTGCGGGCGTCGACAGCGGTGATGAGCACGCGCTGCTGCGGCCAGTCCCGACCAGGGAGGCGCGCCGCGACGACGTCGCGCCAGTGGCTTGCGGCCGCGCCATGAGAGGTATCGAGCTCGAGGGCCGCGGCGCCCATCCTGCGACGCATGTCGAACGCGTCGGCTGCCGCCGCGATGATCTCGTTCGACCACTCGAGGTAGCTCGGGCCGGAGACGCTGGGACCCGGCCTTCTCGCCGGCCCGGCCCCCCGGGACTGTGGCTGGCGCACCTCGGCGAGGACAGCGGCATACAGCTCGGTCGGCCGTGTGCTGCTGGTGATCTGGGCGGCCACCGTGGAGCCTGCCGACGTCCCGATGATGAGGTCGGCCTCGGTCACATCGACCCCGGCATCGCACAGGCCGGCGACCAGGCCGAGCTCCCACGCGTTGCCGGCCGCGCCGCCCCCAGCGAGGACCAGGGCTCTCTTGCGTGCGTTGGGCGTTGGTGCTGTGGCGTCGGCCTGCTGGTCGAGCCTCGGCCAGTTGCCGTGTCGAGGATCTTGCGGCACCGGTATGCCGTCGAAAGGTGTCGTCTCGCTGGTGTGCGGCGTCGAGGAAGGTGTCGGGTTCATGGGAGTCGCCTCTCGCGATAGCTGTCGGGCGCTCCCAGTGGCGACTACCTCAGTCGCGAGATCGTGGACGGCGGCGGAGCACCCACTGTGGACACTGCGTACATGGGTCTCACCTCCTGCCGGTAGATCACGATCACCACGACGCTAGCAGGCTGTGGAGGCGTCACGGCAATCGGCGCCAGGGCGTCCAGAGTCAGACACTCAGGGCTGGAAGACGAGGTTCCTCAGCCTGACCGGCAGTCCGCCGTCCAAGCGGGCTTCCGCATGCCAGGCGCTTCGTGGCGCGTGCTCAGATCAGTCCAGGCAGAACTCGTTGCCCTCGACGTCCTGCATCACCTGACACGACTCGTTGTGCTCGTCTGCCAGCAGGAGCTGCCCACGCACCGCGCCGAGCTCGACGAGCCGCGCACACTCGGACTCGAGCGCAGCCAGGCGCTCCTCGCCGACGAGCCCGGTGCCGACGCGCACGTCGAGGTGCACGCGGTTCTTGACGACCTTGCCTTCGGGAACGCGCTGGAAGAACAACCGCGGGCCCACGCCGTCGGGGTCGACGCAGGCGAAGGCCGAACCCTGCCGCTCCGGCGGCAGCTGCCTGTCGACGTCGTCCCAGCTCGCGAAGCCCTCCGGTGGCGGGGGCACGACGTACCCCAGCACCTCGCACCAGAACCGGGCGACACGCTCCGGCTCCGCGCAGTCGAACGTGACCTGGACCTGTCTCACCGACGTCATCGCCCCACCCTAGGGCGCGCAAACCGGCCATCGGCGTCCAAGCCTGCGGTCGGTACACGGCGGGAGCACGGTATGCCGTCCGGCACCGTGGGTTTGTGCGCCCGGCACCGCGGCTCGGCCTGCGGTGAGACGCTGGGGGCATGCGGTTCCGCAGCGCCGTGCTGTGCCTGCTCGCCGTCCTGACGAGCAGCGCCGCGTGCGCCGCTGGGCAGCCCGGGAAGGAGCCGACCGTGAGCGTCCAGCAGGTCATCGTCGTCAAGAGCACGGCATTCGCCGAAGGAGACTCGCTGGACTCGCAATTCACGTGCGATGGTGCCGGCAAGGTGCCCCCTCTGACGTGGTCAGGTGTGCCCGCCGGCGCCAAGGCGCTCGCGCTCGTCGTCGACGACCCCGATGCCCCCAGGGGGACCTTCACGCACTGGGTCGTTCTCGATATGCCGCCCGGCACCGCGGCGCTTGCGGCCCATGGTCTGCCGCGTGGCGCCGTGCAGTCGAAGAACTCCGGAGGCGGCACGGGCTACTACCCGCCGTGCCCGCCCAGCGGCATACACCGCTATCGCTTCAGCGTGTACGCGCTCGCCAAGCCGACCGAGCTCGCGGAGGGCACAGCGCTCGACCGGGCCCTGCGTGCGGTGGAGTCGAACGCGATGGCGCAGGGACGGCTGACCGGCGTCTACCAGCGCAAGCAGTGACGTCGGGAGGCGCCTCGTCCGGCGGCCGCGGCGCCTGAGCCAGAGGCGGGTGCGGGCCTCGCTCAAGGAGAGCCGACGGCTCCTCCGACGAGACTCCTTCTCAGGGAGCGACACGACGGCGAGAATGACGGGATGTTCATCTCCAGCGTCCCCGAAGAGGCTGCCGAGGGCGAGGTCGCCGAGTACTACCGGAAACAGCGCGCCGCCTGGGGCTTCCTCCCCAACTACGCCGCCGCGTTCTCGACCCGCCCTGATGTCGCGCAGGCGTGGAACGCCCTCAACACCGCCGTCCGTGACGGGATGGACCGGCGGCGCTTCGAGATCGCGACCATCGCCGCCGCGAGAGCCCTACGGTCCACCTACTGCACCGCGGCCCATTCGAAGTTCCTCCGTGATGTGTGCGGCGACGAGGCATCGATGGACTCCATCGTCCGGCACCCGGACGGGACCGCGCTCGACCCGCAGGACCGCGCGGTCTACGAGTTCGCCGCCAAGGTTGCCGCCGACGCAGCCTCGGTCGAGCAGCAGGATGTCGACCGTCTGCGCGACGCCGGGCTGAGCGACGCCGACATCGCCGACGTCGTGTTCGCGGCGTCGGCGCGGTGCTTCTTCACTGCGGTCCTCGACGGACTGGGGGCGCAGCTCGACCACCAGACGGCAGAGACGTTTGCACCGGACCAGCTCGCGTCGATGGTCGTCGGTCGCCCCGTCGCACACCCCTGAGATCCAGCAAGCCCGCCTCGACTGCCAGACGGACGGCAGCCTTGGGCTGTCGTCACCGGCCGGAGTCCCACCAGCCGAGCACCCGGGACGCCCGGAGCGTGTTCCAGCGGCTCGGGCGGCCATCGCCGTCCTCGAGCGGGAAGTGGACCGCGCCGGGGTGCGTGTTCTCGAGCAGCCACGTCCCGTCTGGCTGGCGCTTCGAGCGCACGAGCTCGATCGCCTCACCGAGCCGAGGGTCCCTGACGTCGGCCGCGCGGAAGTACTCGAGCCCGCGCAGGACGTCGTAGTGCCACCGCGTCGGGAACGAGAACGCGAGCCATTCGCTGACCGGCACCTCGCCCGTGCTCCTGCGGCGGAACAACGACCGCTCGAGCAGGTACTGCTCACCGCCGCGTCGAGCCGCGGCCACCTCTGCCGACCCGCCGGTCGCGCGCTCGTACTCGAGCAGGCCCTCGAGGACGCAGATCGTCGAGTCGAACGACGACACGGTCGCACCCATCTCGGTCCAGCAGTTCCAGCCGCCGTCGTCGAGCTGGTCGGCGAGGAGGCGCGTGACGATGCCGTCGACATCGGCTCCGAAGTAGGCGCCGAGGGTCACCGTGCGACCGTTGATGCAGGGCTCGACCTCACCGTCGAAGAACGGCAGGTCGTCGTACTCCCAGCGGCAGTTCGCAGTGACCAGCGCGGTCATCTCGCGCGCCGTTTCGGTGGTCGGGTCGAGCCCGTAGTCGTAGAGCTCCATCATGGCTGGCAGGGTCGAGGTCCACGGCTGGCTCCCGTCCTTCGGCGGTTCCCCGCGGCCGGGGAAGCACGCACCGCCCATCCACTGACCGTCCGGGTCACGAGCCGCGAGGAGCCGAGCCCCCCAGCCCTCGGTCGTCACCCGCGAGCGCTCGGCCGCAACGGCCTCGGCCGGGGCGTCCGTCAGGTCGCGCAGGACCTGCCACCGGATCGCCGGGTCCGAGTCGAGCAACCACTCGAGCGGAGGGGCCGCCTCCGGCTGCGGCCCGTCGATGCCGCTGTCCTTCGCGCGCTGATCAGCCATCCCATCAGGCTAGAGACCGGCACCGACCCCGTCGGGCCCGAAGCGCCACCCAGAATCGAGTCCAGATCACTGCGCCGGCGCCCGGAACGCGCCACCCACACGAGACACCCGATGGTGAGCGGACTCAGCCGTTGGCCGGAGTCGTCGCCACGGTGAAGGCCTCGCGGAACCGAGCCAACGCCAGCTCGCTGTCACCGGAGGCGAAGGCCTCGAGCCCGATCGGACCCGCATAACCCATCTCGGCCAGGGCCCGGGCGACCGCGGGATAGCTGATCTCGCCGGTCCCCGGCTCGCACCGGCCCGGCACGTCGGCAACCTGGATCTCGCCGATCCACGGCAGTGCCCGCCGGCACAGCTCGATGAGGTTCCCCTCCCCGATCTGCGCGTGGTAGAGGTCGAGCATCAGGCGCAGGTGCGGGCTGTCGACCGCATCGACGAGGGCGAGCGTGTCCGCCGCCTTGCCGAAGGGGACGCCCGGGTGGTCGACCTCGGTGTTGAGGTTCTCGAGGACGAACATGACGCCCTCCCGCTCCCCCAGTGCTGCGATCCGCTCGAGCGTCCGGGTGGCCGAGACCCATTCAGCCCCGGTCGGGTTCGGCAGCGGCCTGACCGGCAGACCCTGCCCGTCGAGGCCGGTCCCGTGCAGGTTGAGCCGCGGGATGCCGAGCCTGGCGGCGACGGGAATCGACCGTTCGGCGGTGGCCAGCAGCTCGTCGGCGCCGTCCGGCGTGACGAGGTCGCCGGTCACGTAGCCCGTCATCGACGAGAACGTGGCCCCGGTCGCGACGAGGGCGTCGATGTCGTGGCGCGTCCAGTCCCAGATCTCCACCTGGAACCCGAGCGCGTCGATCCGGCGGACCCGCTCGACGACGGGCAGGTCGGTGAAGACCATCTCGGCGCACACCGCGAGCGTGAAGGGCGTGCTCATCGGGCCACCTCCGTGACGCCCGCGACCCGCGCCGGCCGGTTCGTCTTCACGGACTCGATGCACGCGAGCGCGACGGCGAGCGCCCGACGCGCGTCGACGCCGGTCACCGACGGAGCCCGCCCCTCGCGGACCGCGGACACGAACTCGACGAACTCAGCGGCATACGCCTCGTGGAGCAGCTCCACGTCGACGCGCGCGGTGTCCTGCGAGAGGCCGCCCGACGTGTAGAGCCGCATGCTGCTGCGGGCCCCGTCGCCGGCCGTCACCATCCCGCGCGAGCCGAACACCTCGCCGCGGACGTCATAGCCGTATGCCGCTGAGAAGCTCGCTTCCGCGACGGCTCGGGCGCCGTTGTCGAAGGTGATGACGACGACCGCGGTGTCGAGCAGGCCCTGGTCCTTGAAGTCCGGCGCGACGAGCGCATCGGCCGTCGCGTAGACCTCGACGGGCTCGGCTCCTGGGTTGAGCCAGAGCAGCGTGTCGAAGTCGTGGATGAGCGTGAGGAGGAAGACCGTCCACGGCGGGACGGCGGCCGGGTTGGCCAGGCCGGGGTCGCGGGTGACCGACCGCATGAGCTGGACGCTGCCGATCGCGCCGGAGGTGACGGCGTCGTGGGCGGCGCGGAAGCCCCGGTCGAAGCGGCGGTTGAAGCCGACCTGGAGGATGACACCCGCATCCTCGGCGGCCCGGACGGCCCGGTCCGCGTCCTCGAGCGAGAGCGACATGGGCTTCTCGCAGAAGATCGCCTTGCCGGCCCGGGCGGCCGCGACGATGAGGTCGGCGTGGGCCTCGGATGACGCCGCGATGACGACGGCCTGGATGTCCGGGTCGGCGATGAGCGCCAGCGGGTCGGTGAAGGCGCGGGCGCCGAGCTCGGCGGCGAGCGCCTCAGCCGACTCAGGGCGCGGGTCCGCGACGGCTGCGAGCCGGGCGCCGGGGACGCGCTCGGCGATGAGGCGGGCGTGTGAGGTGCCGATGCGTCCGGCGCCGATGAGGCCGACGGAGATCGTCTCGTCCATGAGAGATCCTTTCGTGGGAACTAGAGCGCTCTAGTATCGGCACGTCGTCTCGTTCAGGTCAAGGGTTGCCTGGGGGTTTGTGGAGCGCTCTAGTTATGCTGGCGCCCATGGCGAACCGCGCGGTGACGATGGAGGACGTGGCGGCCCGGGCCGGCGTGTCCCGGGCGCTGGTCTCGATCGTGTTCCGCGGCGCACCGGGTGCGGCCGAGTCGACCCGTCAGCGGGTCCTCGCAGCGGCGCGTGAGCTCGACTACCAGCCCGACACCCGCGCGAGCCGGCTCGGTCGCTCGCGGACGCGCACCCGGACGCTCGGGGTCGTCTTCGGCGTTGGCCACGACTTCCACGGGGACGTCATCGACGCCATCTACGCGTCCGCCGGGCCGGCCGACTACGAGGTGGTCCTCAGCGGGGTGACGCGGCACCGGTCGGAGGACGTCGCGGTGCGGACCCTGCTCGCGGAGAAGTGCGAGGCGCTGCTCCTGCTCGGCAGCGGTCTGCCCGCGAAGGAGATGGTCCGGCTCGCTGTGACCGTGCCGGTCGTCAGCCTGCTCAGGCCCGTCCGGGCGGCCGGGGTGGACGTCGTCCGGACCGACGACGCGGGCGGCCTGGCCCAGGCGGTGGCCCATCTCGGCGAGCTGGGGCACCGGCGGATCGCTCACCTCGACGGTGGCCGGAACGCCGGCGCGGCCGAACGTCGCCGGGGCTTCCGGACGGCGGTCCGGCGGCTCGGCGTGGAGGCCGAGGGAGTCGAGCTCGCCGGCGGCCTCACCGAGGAGGACGGGGCCGCTGCCGCGCTCGAGCTCCTCGCCCTGCCCGGGCCGCGACCCACCGCGGTGACCGCGTTCAACGACCGGTGCGCGCTGGGGGTCATGGACGTCGTGCGGCGCCACGGGGTGCGGGTGCCGGAGGACCTGTCGGTCGTGGGTTTCGACGACATCGAGCAGGCCGCCTATCGACACGTCTCCCTGACGACGATCCGCCAGGACGTCGAGGCCCTCGGAGCGGCCGCGATCGAGCGGGTGCGGGCCCGGCTCGACGCCGGGGACGAGAGCACGCGGGATGTCGTCGTCCCACCGACCCTGGTCGCCCGAGAGTCCACCGCACGCCTCGACATCGGGCCCTGATACGCCCGTTCGATGTCTTCCACGGTCTGATCCGACCGTGGAAGACATCGAACCGGAAGGGAGAGGAAGAGGGCAGAGGGTCAGCCGCGGCCGGCCCAGCTGATCTCCCACGTCGTGTTGTCACCGTGCTGCTGCGTCCAGAAGGTCCGCCACGTGGAGGTCATCGGCTCCGGGACCTTGGCGCCGAGCAGGCCCGCCACAGTCGGGTCGCCGTCGGAGACGTGGATGCCGGTGATCTCGTTGTCGCCGTCGTTGTATGCCGGACCGCTCGTCGCGTCGAACGTCGCCGACGCGTCGCGCCCCTCCGCGAGGAACCGCACCGGCTGCGGGGCCTGGCCCTGCAGGATCGCACGGTCGCCGCTCGCGCCGCGCTCCGGCAGGTGGAAGACGTAGCCGGAGTCGAGGGCGTTGCGCTGAGCGTGCAGGCCGTCGCCCGCGTCCTCGACGACGAGCAGGTCGTCGGCGGTGGCGAAGGTGATGTTGTCGAACCCGGTGTGCGCCTCGTCACCGGGTGCGGCGATCGAGATGCGGCCGGTGTTCGCGCTCGCGCTCGACTGCGAGATGCGGAAGACGCCGCCGTAGGCACCCGGGAGCGTGCTCTTCGCGCTCGTGTCGCCGGTCTCCGTGAAGTAGAACTCGCGGAAGTCGGTGCCGGGACGGAACACCCCGTTCTCGGGACGCTTGAGCGGGGTCGCACCCGCCGCCTTCGCCGCGGCCGTCGCACCGAACGCCTCGTCCGTCCCGGTGTGGATCGTGATCCACGCCGTCGCGAACGACGTGCCGTACGTGTGCAGCTGCGTGATGAACTCGTCCGACGGGTTCGCCTGCAGCTCAGCCGCGGTCGCGGGCGACCCGGTGGGCCGGGTGATCTGCAGCGCCTGGAGCGCGCCGCCCTTCGTCAGGTCGGTCCGGTCGGTCGGGACGAACCGGTAGAGGTAGCTGTTCGGCACCTTGCCGCCGTTCGCGCCGGCACCACCGATGTCCTCGACGAGCCAGACGTTGCCGTCCTTGTCGTTCTGGACGCCCTCGTAGCCGCCGGACCCGAGCGCCGGCAGGCGGACCGCCTTGCCGTCGACGGCGTCACCGTTCGCGTCGAGGCTGACCCCGAAGACGCCGCCCTTGGGCGAGCTCGACTCGGCCGTGAGGAGCAGCTGCTTGGTGAAAGGGTTCCACGTGATGCCGTCGATCGTCGGGTAGGCCTTGCCGTCCGGGTCGACGTCGGAGATGAGCGTGACCCGCTTCGCGGGGTCCGTCTCGTCGAGGTTGATCCGCGTGACGTAGCCTCGCGGGCCGATCTCGTGACCCTGGTAGAGGTAGTGCTTGCCGCCGAAGACGAGGTAGACGTTCTTGTCGGGCTCGGTCTTGTGGGCCTCGTTCGCCGACTGGGTCAGTGGCGCGCCGTCGAGGGTGTTGTAGCCGTAGTGCGTGACGCCGTTCGCGACGTCGGGGTTCGTCAGGGGCAGCGCCCCCCACGCGACGGACGTCTGGGTCGCGGACGCGGTCAGGACGTTGTTCTGAACGCCGAACCTGGGGTTGGCGCTCGGCACGCCGACGACCCGGAAGCCGTCGTCGGCCTGCGCGGGAGCGCTCGCCAGGGCGAACGCGACGGCCGCCGCGAGCGTGCCGACGAGGCCCGCCTTCGTCAGGGTGGAACTGTTCACGTGAGACGCCTCTCGTACGAGTGGGAGGACCCGATCCGGTCCTCCTCGAACGAGATCCACCCTGTCGACGCCGAGCGAGGTCCGAGGAACGCCGAGGTGAACGGCTGACGAGGACTCGCCCCCGCCCGGGTGAAGACCCCGCCGACGTGGACGCGCGCGAATGCCGCTGAGCCCCGCTCAGCGGCATACCGCTCGCTCCCCGAGGTGGCCGGGTCGCGGGCACCCGGGGACGGTCACTCGATGGCGTACCCGGCGATCAGGGAGGTGAGGCGCGCGGTGTCGGCGTCGCTCCAGTCCGGTGGCTGCGAGACGTCGGCCCACGCGGCCGGCATCGTGGACCCGTAGTTGTGGCCCTGGCCGTCGGGGACGCTGACCCCGACGAACTGGTCGACGGTGACCTGCAGGAAGGTGAGGACCGGGTACCAGTGCATCTCGGGTGTCCGGCCCGCGCCAGGGGCCTCGGCGAGCCAGTCCGGGCGACGGTTGAGCAGCTCCGGGCTCCACCAGACGACGGGGTCGTTGGCGTGCTGGAGGTAGGCGACCCGCGGCGCGTCCCAGGGCCCAGCCGGCTTCTCGAGATCTCCGGCGACGCCCGCGAACCGGATCGTCGTGCCCCGGTCCACGACCGGCTGCCACTCCGGGGACCCGGCGTCGCGGTCGGCGACGACCGTCGACCACGGCTCCGAGAAGTTCGGGGAGCCGACGAAGACGGCGCCCTGGGTCCGGGCGGAGATGTCGGCGGCCGACGTGAACGCCGACTGGCTCGAGAAGGACCCGAGCGAGAGCCCGTACGCGAGCAGCTTGGGGCGGGTGGCCTCCGGCAGCGTCGACCACGTCGCGTAGACGGCGTCGAAGAGCTCGCGCCCGGCCTCACGGGCCCGGTCGACGTCGACGAGGGTGGAGATCCAGCTCGGCAGGTAGGAGTACTGGATGGTGACGATCGCGGAGTCGCCGTTCCACTCGTACTCGAGCGAGTCGGTCGCCTGGGGTTCCAGCCACCCGGTGCCGGTGCTCCCGGCGACCACGAGGACCTTGCGGCTGAACGCGCCGGTGCGGGTCAGCTCGCGGACGGCGGCCTCGGCCCGCTCGTGCGCGGTCGGTGCCGAGTCGAGGCCGACGTAGACGCGGATCGGGGTCTTCGCCGGCCGTCCGGAGAACTGCTCGAGCGTGGCGGCGTCGGGCCCCCGACCCACGAAGCTGCGGCCCTGGATCCCGAGCGAGTCCCACGCGACCGTCGACGCGCTCGAGCCGGAACGTTCGGGAGCGAGCGGCTGGGTGACCCCGGGGGCCGTCCCGGCGTTCGTCCCGGCGTAGAGCGTGTCCATCGCGGAGACGAAGCCCGTGAAGAGCAGCCCGGTTACGAGCGTGTAGATGATCAACGCGACGGCCAACGCACCGATCGCGGCCGCCACCCCGGCGGGAACGAACCGTCCGACTCTGCGGGCGATCCACCTGGCCGCCCGGCGCAGGCCACGGCAGAGCATGACCGTAGCGACAGCGACCGGGAGGGCAACGAGCGCGACTACGAACGCGGTCAGCAGGCCCTCGTCGGGCATCCCCACGAGGGTGCGCACGTCGTTCTGCCACCGGACCCCGAGTAGCAGGAAGAGCACCGCCGCCAGGGGTGCGACGACGGCGAGACCGCGCCACGCCCAACGCCGGACCTCTGCCCGCGGTGTCCGGACCTGGGTCTTGCGCACGAGCCAGCTGACGAGCACCCCGACGCCGTAGCCCAGGGCCGCGCCGAGGCCGGCGATGACCCCTTCGAAGAGCCAGGGTCGGGGCAGCAGCGAGGGGGTCAGGGCCGCCCCGAAGCCCGCCACCGCGAGCAGCAGGCCGGCGAAGTTCGGCCGACCGAGGGCACGGAGGCGGCTCGCTCGGCTGCGGCCTCGTCGCGTCTCCGGCGGCTCGGGAGGCTCGGCGGCCGGGGCGGGTTCCGACGTCGTCCGGGAGGTCGTCACCTCGCCACCGTAGGACCGGCCGGCGCTCGTGTCCTGAAGACGGCCAAGGTCCCGGGAGCCGATCCAGCTCGTCCGCCGCCCCTCCGCCTCCGGTTCGATGTTTTCCGGAGTCGTATACGACTCCGGAAAACATCGAACCGGAGGCGGAGCCCGGAGGGAGGACGGAAGGTCAGCGGGCGAGGCGAGCGGCGACGAGGTCCATCACGCGCATCGTCGCGATCGTGTCGGCGAGGGGGCGCAGTGGAGACTCCGTGTCCCCCGCGCTGATCCGGCGCGCCGCCTCCGCGGCCTCCCAGTGCAGACCGGCGTGGCCGATCCGCGGCTCGTCGTAGCGGAGCACCCGCCCGTCGTGCGTGGCGAGCGTGAAGCCGCCGGGCTGGTAGAACGGCCCGTCGAACGTCAGCGTCGCCTGGGAGCCGACGATGGCCGCCGCCGTCGGGGACGTGCCGAGCAGGGATGTGTGCAGGGCGGCGACCCCGCCGGACGCCGTCCGCAGGACGATCGCGGTCTGCGCGTCGACCCGGCTCGGGCTCAGATCGGCCGGGGCGACCGTGCCGACCGCCGCGACCTCGGCGGGCTCGCCGAGCACCCAGGTGGCGAGGGCGACGGGATAGGTCCCGAGGTCGTACATCGGCCCGCCCGACAGATCCGCCCGCAGGATCCGGTGGTCGGGCTCGAAGTGCTCGCCGAGATCGGCGAGCACGGTCCGCACCGTCCCCAGCGCGCCGGACTCGAGCAGCTGCCGGACGACGTCGAACTTCGGCAGGAAGAGCGTCCACAGCGCCTCCATGAGGAACAGCCCTCGGTCCGCCGCCAGCCCGGCGAGCTCGCGGCACTGGTCGGCATCGAGGCCCATCGGCTTCTCGACGACCACGGGCTTGCCGGCCTCGAGCGCGAGCCGCGCGTGCTCGTGGTGGAGGTGGTGCGGTGTCGCCACGTAGACGACGTCCACCGCCGGGTCCGCGACCAGCGCCGCATAGGAGCCGTATGCCGCCGGCTCCCGTTCCAGCCCCACCGGACCTTCCAGCGCGCCCACGAACGACTCCGCCGTGGCGAGCGAACGGGACCCGACGGCATACACCTGCTGGCGGGTGTGGGCGAGCAGGGACGCGGCGAAGCGAGCGGCGATCCAGCCGGTTCCGAGGATCCCCCACCGCAGCGGCGGGGCGGCCATCGGGTCGGGCGTGCGCGGCTCGGGCAGCGACGACGGGAACATCAGGTCTCCTCGGTCGCGGGGGGAAGTGTGGAGGGTTGTGGCCCTCATGGGGGCCACAACCCTCCACGCCCTGTTGAGAGGGTCAGGCGTAGAAGGCCGGCTTGGCGATCATCTCGACCTTGACGACGCCGTCGTCGGTGAGCGCCTTGACGCCCGCGTCGCAGACGCACGCGGCGGCATACCCGTCCCACGACGTCGATCCCGTGTGCTCACCGCGCGACACCGCACTGATCCACTCCTGCACCTCGGTGACGAACGCCCCCCAGAAGCGGTCGTTGTGGTCGCGGGCGATCGAGTTGCGGTGGCCGGAGCCGTCGCGGACCTCGATGGCGTTCTGGTCGGCGAGGCTGACCGTGCCCTTCTCGGCGACGGCCTCGCAGCGGATGTCGTAGCCGAACTGGCAGTTGACGAAGATCTCGTCGTCGACGCGCACGCCCGACTCGGTCTCGAGGATGAGGACGAGCGGGTCCTGGAGGTGCTCGAAGCGCAGCGAGGTCTTCTTCGGCTTGTCGACGCGGGCCGAGACGAACTCCTCGCCGAGCAGCCAGCGCATCGTGTCGACCTCGTGGATCGCGGTGTCGTTGATGGCCATGTCCCACGTGTAGTGGTCGGGCACGGTCGGGTTGCGGTGGGCGCAGTGGACCATGAGCGTCTCGCCGAGCTCGCCCGAGTCGAGCAGCGCCTTCATCTGGCGGTAGCTCCTGTCGAAGCGCCGCATGAAGCCCACCGTCACGAGGCGACGGCCGCCGGCCTGTTCGGCCTCCATGATGCGCAGCGCGGCCTCGGCGGTCGGCGTCAGCGGCTTCTCGCAGAAGACCGGCTTGCCGGCCGCGATGGCGGCCAGCACGTCCACCTCGTGGGCCGGCCCGTAGCTGCAGATCATGACCGCGTCGACATCGTCGGAGCCGATGAGGCTCGCAGAGTCGGGGTGGGCGGTCGCGCCGATCCGGCCGGCAACCTCCTTCGCGCGCACCTCGTCGACGTCGGACACGGCGACGACGCGGCCTCCGGCGATGACGCTGTGGATGCGGTCGATGTGCGCCTGCCCCATGCCTCCGGGGCCGATCATGCCGATGCGTACGGTCATGTGGGGTGACTCCTTCGTCACTTGAGGCCGAGGCCGATGGATGCGAGGTACTCGCGGGTCTGGATGGCGTTGGGCAGCGGGTAGGACGGGTCGCAGGGGTACATGTCCTGCTCGCACACCACGTAGAGCTCCTTGTCGAGGTCGGCGAGCGCCTCGATGAGCGAGGGCATGTCGGGCGCGCCGGCGGGCGGGGCGACCGAGCAGCCCTTGGCGACAGCAAGGCCGAAGGGCCAGTCCTCGTCGTGCGCCTGCTTCACGAGGCCCTCGTCCATCGCCTTGATGTGGACGTACGAGATGCGCTCGGGGTACGTGCGGCAGAGCTCCATCGGGTCGCCGCCGCCGTAGACGATGTGGCCGGTGTCGAGACAGAAGCCGACGTAGTCGGGGTCGGTCGCCTGGAAGATCCGGTCGATGTCCTCCGGCGTCTCGATGTGGCTGTCACCGTGCGGGTGGAGCACCATCTGGAGGCCGTAGTCCTCCTTCATGATCCGCCCGAGCCGGTCGGCGTTGGCGATGTAGGTGTTCCACGCCTCCGTCGACAGCACGCGGTCGTCGGTGTAGTCCCACGTCTTCTCGTCGCGGAACATCGGCGGCAGGTGGACGACGTACTCCGCCCCGACGGCCGCGTGCGTCTCGGCGATGGCGCGGAAGGTCTTCTCCGTGTCGGCCCAGGCCTCCGGCTTGTGCAGGATCCCCCAGCCGGTGCCGGCGACGACGCGGAAGCCGCGCTTGTCCATCTCCTCCTGCAGGCGCTTCGGGTCCTTCGGGAAGTAGCCGAAGGGGCCCGTCTCCATGACCGAGAAGCCGGCCTCGGCCATCTCGTCGAGGGCGGTCTCCCAGTGGATCTGCTTGTCGTCCTCGGGGAACCACACGCCCCATTGGTCGGGACAGACCCCGATCGTCAGCTTGCTGTAGCGCGGGTCGGTGTTACGGGCCTTGGCGTCGGCCATCTGCTCTGTTCCTCTCGGGAATGGTCGAGGGGCGTCGCCGCCGACCGGGGGGTTGGTGACGTGGGTGGGTCAGACGTTCTGCGGGAAGCCGAGGTTGAGGCCGCCGTGGCTTGGGTCGAGCCAGCGCGAGGTGACGACCTTGCCGCGGGTGAAGAAGTGGACCCCCTCCATGCCGTGGGCGTGGCTGTCGCCGAAGAGCGAGTTCTTCCACCCGCCGAACGAGTAGTACGAGACCGGCACGGGGATCGGCACGTTGACGCCGACCATGCCCACCTCGACGTGGCGCTGGAACTTCCGGGCCGCGCCGCCGTCGTTGGTGAAGATCGCCGTCCCGTTGCCGTAGGGGTTGCTGTTGATGAGCTTGAGGCCCTCGTCGTACGACCCCACGCGCACGACCGAGAGCACCGGGCCGAAGATCTCGTCGTCGTAGAGCGACATGCCGGGCTTGACGTGGTCGAAGAGCGTCGGCGCGAGGAAGAAGCCCTCGCCGTCGGACTCGTACTCGTCCTGGCGGCCGTCGACGACGAGCGTGGCGCCCTCGGCGACCCCCGCGTCGAGGTAGGAGGTGACCTTGTCGCGGTGCTGGGCCGTCACGAGCGGGCCCATGTCGCAGCCGCGGGTGCCGTCGCCGGTGACGAGCTTGCCCATCCGGTCCTTGATCTTCGAGATGAGCTCGTCGGCGATGGGCTCGACGGCCACGAGGGCCGAGATCGCCATGCACCGCTCGCCCGCGGAGCCGAAGCCCGCGTTGACCGCGGCGTCAGCCGCGAGGTCGAGGTCGGCGTCGGGCAGGACGAGCATGTGGTTCTTGGCGCCGCCGAGGGCCTGGACCCGCTTGCCGTGGGCCGTCCCCGTCTCGTACACGTAGCGCGCGATCGGGGTCGAGCCGACGAACGACACCGACTTGACCTCGGGGTGGGTCAGCAGGGCGTCGACCGCCTCCTTGTCGCCGTGGACGACCTGCATGATGCCGTCGGGCAGGCCGGCCTCCTTCCACAGCGCGGCGATCGCGACCGCGGCCGACGGGTCCTTCTCCGACGGCTTGAGCACGACGGCGTTCCCGCACGCGATGGCGATGGGGATGAACCACATCGGAACCATGGCCGGGAAGTTGAACGGGGAGATCACCGCGACGACCCCGAGCGGCTGGCGGATCGAGTAGACGTCGACGTTGGTCGACGCGTTCTCCGTGAAGCCGCCGCGGAGCAGCTGCGGGATACCGCAGGCGAACTCCGCCACCTCGAGACCGCGCGTCACCTCGCCGAGCGCGTCGGAGAGCACCTTGCCGTGCTCGGCCGTGATGAGGGCCGCGATGTCCTCCTTGCGCTCGTTGAGCAGCTCGCGGAACGCGAACAGGACCTGGGTGCGCTTCGCGAGCGAGGCGTCGGCCCAGCCCTCCCAGGCGGCCGCAGACTGGGTCACGACCTCGTCGACGAGCGAGGCGGAGGCGAGGTCGAGCACGCCGGTCTGCTCACCCGTCGCCGGGTTGAAGACGGGGGACGTGCGCTCCGCGGTGCCGGTCCACGGCTGGCCGCCGATGAGGTGGGTGATGCGCGTAGGCGTGGTCATGGGAGTTTCCTTCTCTTGCAGTCTGGTTCAGGGGTATGCCGCTGGGCGGCCTTCAGGGGGCGACGAACGTGGGCGGGGTGGCCCACTTGTCGAGGTAGGAGCGGATGGTGTCGCGCATGAAGGTGCTCGAATCGCGAGCTCGCTCCTCCCAGGCGAAGACGCAGGTCGTGACGATGCCGTCGAAGCCGATCCGCTCGAGCCCGGAGAAGAACTCGTCGAAGTCGACCTCGCCCTGCCCGATGTCGAGGTGCTGGTGCACGGTGACCTGCGACCCGGGCGGGTTGACGATGTAGCGCAGGCCCGAGGAGCCCTGGTGGTTGAAGGAGTCGGCGACGTGGACCATCGTCAGCAGGTCGCCCGCCTTGTCCATGATCCCGGCGCAGTCGTTGCCCTGGTGGAACGTGTGGGGGGCGCAGTAGAGGAAGCTGACGTTGGGGCTGTTGATCCCCCGGATGAGGTCGACGGCGCGCTTGCCGTCCTCCTCCCAGTCGTCGGGGTGGGGCTCGAGGACGAGCCGGATCCCCTCCTTCTCGAAGACCGGGAGCAGCTCCTCCATCGACCGCCAGAACATCCGCTCGCAGACGGCGGCCTGTCGGGGGTTGCCGTTGAACTCGGAGTTCATCGTGTCGACGCCGAGGTCGGAGGCGATCTGGATCGTGCGCTTCCAGTAACGGACGGCGGCCTGGCGGTCCTCCTCGTCCGGCCCCGACCACCGGTAGAGCGGCAGGACCGAGGAGACCCCGACGCCGGCGACGGCGAGCGCCTTGCGGAACGAGGCGACCGTGACGTCGTCGACCCGCGGGTGGTTGAAGAACGGCGTGAAGTCCTCACGCGGGCTCAGCTCGATCCACTCGTAGCCGAGCTCGGCGACGAGGGCCGGCAGCTCGAGCAGGGGGGTCTCGCGGAACATGTACGGGTCGAGTGCGAGCTTCATGATGCGGTCTCCGGGCTGGTTGTGCTGGTCGTGTCCGTCGTTGCGGGAGCGATGAAGGGGCGCTGCGTGCTCTTGTGGTCGAGGTACTCGCCGTAGGCCGTGCGCGTCGAGTCGAGCTCGGACACCGCGCTCACGGGCACGTCCCACCACGACTCGCTGTCGGGGGCGAAGACGAGCGGGTCGGTCTCGACGTGGATGACGACCGGACCGCCGTCGGCCGGAGCGGCCTTCGCCTCCTTGATGGCCTGCTCGAGCTCGGCCTGCGAGTGGACCTCGATGACGTGCGCGCCGAGGCTGCGGGCGTTGGCAGCGAGGTCGATCGGCAGGCGCTCGCCGTCGAGGCGTCCGCTCGCGGTGTCGCGGTAGCGGTACTTCGTGCCGAACCGCTGCGAGCCGAGCGACTCCGACAGCGACCCGATCGAGTGGAACCCGTGGTTCTGGACGAGGACGACGATGACCTTGACGCGCTCCTGGACCGCGGTGACGAGCTCGGTCGGCATCATGAGGTAGCCGCCGTCGCCGACCATCGCGAAGACGTCGCGGGTCTCGTCGGCGAGCCGGATGCCGATCGACGCCGGGACCTCGTAGCCCATGCAGGAGTACCCGTACTCGACGTGGTACGCCTTGCGGTCGCGGACGCGCCAGAGCTTGTGGATGTCTCCCGGCATCGACCCGGCCGCACAGAGGACGACGTCACGCGGGTCGGACAGCTCGTTGACCGCGCCGAGGACCTGGCCCTGCGTGAGCAGGCCCGGGGCGAGCCGGTCGGTCACCTCGGCGGCCGGGTGGAAGGCCGCCTCGACCTGGGCGTCCCAGTCGGCCCAGAGCCTCGCCTGCCGCTCCTTGTAGGCCGGCTCGACGGCATACCCCTCGAGGGCGGCGGCGAGCGCCGCGAGCGCCTCGCTCGCGTCGGCGACAACGGCGAGACCGGAGTGCTTGCCCGCGTCGAACCGGGCGACGTTGATGTTGACGAAGCGGACGCCGGGGTCCTGGAAGGCGGTCCGGGACGCAGTCGTGAAGTCGCTCCACCGGGTGCCGACCCCGATGACGACGTCGGCCTCGGCGGCGATCGCGTTGGCGGCCGTCGTGCCGGTCGAGCCGATGGCACCCATCTGCTGCGGGTGGCCGTGCGGGAGGGAGCCCTTGCCGGCCTGGCTCTCGCCGACGGGGATGCCGGTCCGCTCGCACAGCGAGCGGAGGGCCTCCTCGGCGCCGGAGTAGTGGACACCGCCACCGGCGACGATGAGCGGACGCTTCGCCGACCGGATGAGCGCCGCGGCGTCGGCGATGTCGACCGCCTCCGGCAGCGGTCGGGCCACCCGCCACACGCGGGGGGCGAAGAGCTCGACCGGCCAGTCGTGGGCCTCGGCCTGCACGTCCTGGGGCAGGGCGATCGTGACGGCCCCGGTCTCGACCGGGTCGGTCAGGACCCGCATCGCGCCGAGCAGGGCGGAGGGCAGCTGCTCCGGCCGGGACACCCGGTCGAAGAAGCGCGAGAGCGGCCGGAACGCGTCGTTGACCGTGAGGTCCGCGGCATACGGCGCCTCGAGCTCCTGGAGGACCGGGGCGGACACGCGCGTCGCGAAGGTCCCGGACGGCAGGAGGAGGACGGGGATCCGGTTGATCGTCGCGAGCGCCGCGCCCGTCAGCATGTTCGTCGAGCCCGGGCCGACCGAGGCGGTGCACGCCCAGGTCTGGAGGCGGTCCTTCTGGCGGGCGTAGGCGACGGACGTGTGGACCATGGCCTGCTCGTTGCGGGCCAGGACGTAGGGCAGGTGCTCCTGGCCGTCGGCGAGCTCGTTCTGCAGGAGGGCCTGCCCGAGCCCGGCGACGTTGCCGTGGCCGAAGATGCCGAAACAGCCGGCGAAGAGCTTCTGCCGCTCACCGTCGCGCTCGCTCCACTGGTTCGCGAGGAAGCGGACCACGGCCTGCGCCACGGTCAGCCGCACGGTCCGGGGCTGGGTGTCACGCGTCATCGGGTGCCTCCAAGCGGGAGTCGGGGGTCGACGGGCTGCGCCGACCACGTGTCGCGGACCCAGCCGTGCGCCGGGTCGTCGCAGATGAGCCAGGCGCGCTCCTCGCCGGGACCGGCCATGACGTTGAGGTAGTAGAGGTCGTACCCGGGCGCGGCCATCGCGGGCCCGTGCCAGCCGTGCGGCACGAGGACGACGTCGCCCGAGCGGACCTCGGCGAGGACGTCGATCGGCCGCTCGTCGGTGCCGTAGACGCGCTGGTAGCCGACCGGGTCGAGCCCGGGACCGTCCGGCGCGCCGGCCTCGCGCTGCACCTCGAAGAAGTAGATCTCCTCGAGGTGCGCCTCGACGCCGGGCCGGTCCTCGTCGTGCTTGTGCGGCGGGTAGGAGCTCCAGTTGCCGCCCGGCGTGATGACCTCGCAGGCGATGATCGACTCGGCCTCGAGGACCCCGGGCGTGGCGAAGTTGCGGACCTCGCGGCTCGCCTGACCGGCACCCCGCAGCTCGACCGGCACGTCCGCGGCACCCACGTGACGGAACGGCGGCGTGTGCCGTCCCGTCGCGCGGGCGCCGCAGACGGCGACATGGGCAGGACCAGCGGTGGCGGTGACCGTGACCTCGGAGCCGCGCGCCGCGTAGGCGACGTCGGTCGGTCCTGCGAAGACGGACGCCCGGCCCGCGAGGACGGCGTCGTGCTTCGTGCCGTCGGCGTCCACGGCCGTGACCTCGACCGAGCCCGCGAGCGGCACGACGACGTGCTCCCACTCGTCCGGCGCGAGCGTGCGGCTCTCCCCGGGAGCGAGGTGGACGGCATACAGGCTCGTGTGCTCCCAGCCGTCGAGCGAGGCGTCGATGGCGACCTCCCACTCCGGCGTCGACGCCGACGCGAGGGGCCGCACGTACCTGGCGTTGTCGCTCATGCGGCACCGTCCCGTGCGGAGCCGTGGACGAGCTCGGCTGCGATGTCGACCGCGGCGGCGACGTCGCCGTCGGGCGGGTAGAGCAGGGCGCGCCCGACGACGAGGCCGCGGACGGCGGGCAGCTCGAGCGCCTTGCCCCACAGCGCGTACGTCTCCGACGGGTGGCCCTGGGGGTCGCCGCCGAGGAGGAGCGTCGGAAGGGTGGTCGCGTCCATGACCCGCTCGAGGTCGTCGACGACGGGCAGCTTGAGCCACGTGTGGGCGCTCGAGGCCCCGAGGCCGGACGCGATGTGGATCGACTTGATCGTCGAGTCGGGGTCGAGCAGGTTGACGACCCGGTCGCCCCTGCGCACCGACAGGAACGGCTCGACCATCGCCATGAGGCCCGCCTCGGCGAGCTCGGTGACGGCCTTCGCGCTGGCCTCGAGGGTCGCCGCCGTGCCCGGGTCCTCGAGGCAGATCCGCGTCAGCATCTTGCCACCGTCGATCCCGTTGGCGGCGAGGTCGCGGGCCCGGTAGGCCGTGAACCGGTCGTCGAGCTCGAAGGAGGCGCCCTGGAGCCCGCCGCGGTTCATCGAACCGATCGCGATCTTGTCGTCGAGCGCCCCGAGGAGCAGCAGGTCGTCGAGGATGTCGGGCGTCCCGAGCACGCCGTCGACGCCCGGCCGGGACAGGGCGACCGCGAGGCGCTCGAGCAGGTCGGACCGGCTCGCCATCGCGGCGCCCTCGCCACGGACCCCGAGGGCCCCGCGTGCGGGGTGGTCGGCGGCGACGACGAGCAGGCGCCCGTCGGTCCCGACGAGGGGGCGCCGCTGCCGGCGTGCCCACGCGTCGGCGATCCGCTGCGGCTCCC